>NZ_JBQUZR010000003.1:0-646054 GCF_056313745.1 Lysobacter sp. DMC97
GCCGTTCCGATGGCTGCATCTTCGGCCGCGGGCCTTTGCGTATTCGAGCTTCCATCTCGACGCCCAATTGGGGGGGGGTGTCGAATTATAGGATTTTGGCAACACCCTCTTTGCGCCAAAGAAAGTCACCCGCGCGCCAGCGCGGAAGCTCTGCTGTTCGCAATGGAATGATCCATGTCGCGGGCTGGAAACCGCCATTCCTCGCGTCCGGTGCGCGAACTCCCTTCGTGACCAGCACAAGAATCGGATAGCGCCCCCGCGGCGCCGGTCGTAGCCTTGCGGGCATGACGAAGACTGCCCGCCCCGACCCGCTCGACCAGGCCCGCGCACTGCTCGACGCCGGCGAACCCACGCTGCAGGCGCTGGCGGAGGCCGTCGGCCTGAGCGCGTCGCACCTCCAGCGCCGGTTCCGCGCGCGCTTCGGCCTGAGCCCCGCTGAATACCTCGCCCAGCGCAAGCTCGGTGCGCTGAAGTCGGCGCTGAAGGCCGGACGCGACGTTAGCGGCGCGCTGTACGACGCCGGCTACGGGTCGCCGTCGCGGGTGTACGAGACCGGCGCGGCGAAGCTGGGCATGACGCCCGCGACCTATCGCGCCGGCGGTGCCGGCGAGGACATCCGCTGGAGCGTGGTCGACACCGTGCTCGGGCCCGCGCTGGTGGCGGCGACGGTGCGCGGCGTCTGCATGATCGAGCTGGGCCTCGATGGCGATGCGCTGGAGCGGCGATTGCGCGACGAATTCCCGGGCGCGCGGTTGCAGCAGGTCGATGCCGGGCGCGACGAATTCCTCGCGCCGCGCGTGCGTGCGGTCGCCGAGGCATTGGCGGGGCGCCGTGCGGACGTGCCGGTGGATCTCGTCGGCACCGCGTTCCAGAAGCGCGTGTGGGATGCGCTGATGAAGATCCCGCCGGGCGAGACGCGCAGCTACGCCGAAGTGGCGGCTGCGCTGGATGCGCCGTCGGCGTCGCGCGCGGTCGCCGGCGCATGCGCGCGCAACCGCGTGGCGATCGTGGTGCCCTGCCATCGCGTGATCCGCGGCGATGGTTCGCCCGGCGGCTATCGCTGGGGCCTCGATCTGAAACGCCGCTTGCTGGATCGCGAACGCGCGGCATGACGCCGCCGCGGCGCGTGCATTGCGGCGTGCACGGAACGACGGCGTTCCACCGGGCACGGCAATCGCGGCGGCCGGCGCGCAGGTGCCGCGCGTAGAATGACGCTTCGCCCGCGCTGCGCGGCGATGCGCGTCTTCCCTCTCTCCCCGCTCGTCTTTCGCCCTCGAGGATTGCGATGGCTGCTCCCTCCGCGGCCGCCCCGCGCCCTGCTTCCGCCTTCGCCATCGGCCTCGCGCTGGCGGCGGTGTACGTCATCTGGGGCTCGACCTATCTCGGCATCCGCTTCGCGCTCGAAGGTGGCTGGCCGGCGCTGCTGGCCGTGTCCGGCGGACGCATGCTGGTCGCCGGCGGCCTGCTGTTCGCGGTGCTGCGGCTGCGCGGCGTGGCCGCGCCGACGCGCGCGCAGTGGGGCACGCTCGCCGCGATGGGCCTGCTGCTGATGCTGCTGGGCAACGGCATGGTGGTGCTGGCCGAGAAGGAGGTCTCTTCGGGCCTGGCCGCGATCGCGATCGCGTCGATGCCGCTGTGGATGGGCCTGTTCGGCCTGCTGTTCGGGCAGCGGCCGCGCCGCGCCGAATGGCTGGGCATTGGCATCGGCTTCCTCGGCGTGCTGTGGCTCAATGCCGGCAGCGCGCTGGCGTCGACGCCGCGCGGGCTGGCGCTGCTGCTGATCGCGCCGATCGCGTGGGCGTTCGGTTCGGTGTGGTCGCGCGGCCGCGACCTGCCGTCGCCGTTCATGGCCGCGGCGGGCCAGATGCTGTGCGGCGGCGTGATGCTGATCGTGCTGGGCCTCGCATTCGGCGAACGCCTGCCGGCGGCACCGACGCTGCAGGGCACGTCGGCGCTCGTGTACCTCGCGCTGGCCGGCTCCATCGGCGGCTTCGGCGCCTACATCTGGCTGCTGCACCACGTGCGGCCGGCGCTCGCGTCGAGCTACGCCTACGTCAACCCGCCGATCGCGGTGCTGCTGGGCGCGTGGCTGGGCGGCGAGCGCTTCACCCTGCACGACCTCGGCGCGATGGCGGTGATCCTCGCCGGCGTGGTGGTCATCACCCGTGCGAAGACGCGCGCGCCGGCGCTGCCCGCGGGGCCACGGGAATGATGGCCGAGGTGTCGCCGGCCGAGGCGCGGCGCGGGCTGTGGGTGGCGCTCGCGGCGTTCGTGGTCTGGGGCCTGATGCCGCTGTACTGGCATCTGCTGAAGGCGGTGCCGTCGCTGCAGATCGTGGCCCATCGCGTGGTCTGGAGCGCGCTGCTGGTCGCGGCGTGGCTGGGCTGGACGCAGGGCCGCGGCTGGTTCGCGAAGGTGCTGGCGCAGCCGCGGCTGGCGCGGCTGCTCGCGCTCAGCGGGCTGTGCATCGGCGTGAACTGGGGCCTCTACATCTGGGCGGTGAACGCCGGCCACGTGGTCGAGACCAGCCTGGGCTACTTCATCAATCCGCTGCTCAACGTGGTGATCGGCACGCTGTTTCTGCGCGAGCGCCTGCGGCCGGTGCAGTGGGTGTCGGTGGCGATCGCCGGTGCCGGCGTGCTGTGGCTGACGTTCAACTACGGCAGCTTCCCGTGGATCGCGCTGACGCTGGCGCTGTCGTTCGGTATCTACGGACTGATCCGCAAGCTTGCGGCGGTCGATCCCATCGTCGGCCTCGGCGTGGAGAACGCGGTGCTGCTGCTGCCGGCGCTGGGCTATGTCGCCTTCGCCGAAGCCACGGGGCAGGGCGGCTTCTTCGGCGACTGGGGCGCGGCGATCGACGCGCTGCTGCTGGTCGGCGGCGCGCTGACCGCGCTGCCGCTGATCGGCTTCGCGTTCGCGGTGCGGCGCGTGCCGCTGTCGACGATCGGGCTGATGCAGTACCTGGCCCCGACGATGCAGTTCCTGATCGGCGTGCTGCTGTTCCGCGAACCCTTCGACGTCGACCGCGCGATCGGCTTCGCGCTGATCTGGTCGGCGCTGGCGGTGTTCATGGCCGACAGCCTGCGCCGCGCACGCGCGGCGCGGGCAGCCTGAGGGCGCCGGCCTGCCCGGAAAGCGAACGCCCGGCCGGAGCCGGGCGTTCGTGCGCAGGACGCGAGGAGCAGGTGCGTCAGGCGGCGCGCAGCGCCGTGGTCACCGGCATCCGCGCGGCGCGGATCGACGGCAGCAGCCCGCCGATGAAGCCGACCGACACCGCGATCACCAGGCCCATGCCGACCAGCGCCGGGGTGACCTTGAACGCGAACACCACCTGGGTGAAGTTGGCGCCGAGCGTCGACACCGACACGTTGTTGAACAGCACGTAGGCGATGATCGCGCCGATCAGGCCGCCCAGCAGCGACAGCACCACCGCTTCCAGCATCACCGACACCAGCACCGGCAGCCCGCCGAAGCCCAGCGCGCGCAGGGTGGCGATTTCCTTCGAGCGGGTGGCGACCGCCGCGTACATCGTGTTGAGCGCGGCGAAGATGGCGCCGAGGGCCATGATCGCGGTCACCACCACCGCCAGCGTGCCGATGGTCTTGCGGAACTGCTCGGTCTGGGCGCTGAAGTACGCCTGCTGCGTGGTCACGTCGACGTTGAGGCGCGGATCGGCCTTGAGCGCCGATTCCAGCGTCTTGATCGACTTCGGGCTTTCCAGCCCGGCGAGGATCGAGCTGTAGCCGTTGCGGCCGAAGCTGGACTGCGCGACCTCGGCGTCCACCCACAGCTCGCTCTCGTGGGCGTCGCCGGATTCGAACACGCCGACCACCGTCCACTGCGAGCCGCGCATGCGGATCGTCTTGCCCACTTCGACGCCGTCGAACTGGCGGGTCACGCCGCGGCCGACCAGCATCTCGCGCAGGCCGGGCTTGAACATGCGGCCTTCGACGATGCGCAGGTTCGGGCGCAGCGGGAACGCCGCCGGCTCCACGCCGCGCACGGTGATGTTCGAGCCGTTCTGGGTCTCGCCCTTCTTGAACAGTTCGGCGATCACCAGGATCTCGCCCGACGCCAGCGGCCGGCCGTCGCTGCCCTTGCGGACGCCGGGGGCGAGCTTGATCAGGTTGGCCTCGTCGCGCGACAGGCCGGAGTTGAGTTCAGCCTGCGAGCCGCCGCGCATCACCAGCGCCACGTCGTCGCGGCCGGTGGCCGCGAGCGTGGAGCTGAAGCCCTCGCCCATGGCGAGCAGCGCGGTGAACACCGCGACCACGCCGGCCAGGCCGATGACGATGACCAGCGACGGGCCCCAGCGTTCGGGGATGCTTTTCAGGTTGACGCCGGTGATGGCGAAGATCTGCGAGAACATCATGCTTCTCCGAGTGTGCGGTCAGCGGCCGGCGAGGGCGTCGACGATCTTGAGCCGCTTCGCGCGCAGCGCCGGCGGCAGACCGACCACCAGGCTCAGCAGGATGATGGCGGCCAGGCCCGCGCTCCACACGCGCCAGTCCACGTTCAGCGGCAGCTGCGCGCCGATGGTCTTCTGCACCCCGATGCCGACCGCGGTGGCCAGCGCCAGGCCGAGCGCGCCGCCGATGGCGCACAGGGCCACCGTCTCGGCCATGACGAAGCCGAGCACGCTGGCGTCGGAGAAGCCCAGCGTCTTCAGCACCGCCATCTCCGGGATGCGCTCGCGCACGCTCTGCGCCATGGTGTTGCCGACCACGAGCAGCAGGGTGAAGAACACCGCGAACAGGATCCAGCGCACGATCAGGCCGATGTCGCCGATCTGCTTGGCGAAGCCGAGGTTCCAGTCCTTCTCGGTCTGGGTCTTGGTCTCGTCGGACGAGTTCTCGAACTTCGCGTCGATGATGCGCGACACCTTCTGCGCGTCGTCCGGATTCTTCAGCAGGACCAGGTAGATGCCCGCCGAACCCTGGCCGAACTGGTTCTCCTCGTCGAAGTAGGCGTGGTTGATCCAGACCTGGTTGGCCCGGCGCTTCCACTCGTCGTCCTTGCCGTCGACGATGCCCACGAGGTCGAACGTCCAGTCCTTGCTGCCGTTCTTCATCGGGAAGATGTTGGAGCTGATCGGGATCTTCTGCCCGACCTTCCAGCCGTACTGGTTGGCCAGCATGCGGCCGGCGACCATCGCGGTGCGGGTGTCGGCGAACTGCTTCCACTGCGCCTCGGGCATGTCCCATTCCGGGTAGACCTGGTGGAAGCGCAGCGGATCGACCGCCAGCGCGATCAACTGGTCCTTGCCCTGCCACACGCCGCCGAACCACTGCGACTGGGTGACCGCGGCGACGCCCGGCACGCGCTCGATCTCGGCGCGCATGCGCAGCGGCAGCGGCTGGGTGAACGAGACGCGGGCCTGGGTGATGACGCGGGTGGCGCCGAGGAAGTCGGCACCGGAGCTGAAGAGCACGTTGATCGACTGCAGCAGCCCGAACAGCAGGAAGGCCGTGACGATCGACAGCAGCGTCAGCCACGTCCGCAGTTTCTTGCGGAACAGGTTGGCGACGACGAATCCGGTCTTGGTCATATCCGTCTCCCGGCGATCAGGCCGCGTGCTCGGTCTGTTCGATCAGCAGGCCCTTGTCCAGGTGCAGCGTGTGCTTGGCGTAGCTGGCGGCGAGCGGGTCGTGGGTGACCATGACGATCGTCTTGCCGTGTTCGCGGTTGAGCGTCTGCAGCAGGGTCAGGATCTCGTCCGCGGTCTTGCGGTCGAGGTCGCCGGTGGGTTCGTCGCAGACCAGCAGCGAGGGGTCGGAGACGATGGCGCGGGCGATCGCCACACGCTGCTCCTGGCCACCCGACAGCTCGCGCGGCTTGTGCTTGCCGCGCTCGGCCAGGCCGACGACCTGCAGCGCGATCTCGGCGTTGCGCTTGCGCTGGGCGGCGTTGAGGCCGGTCAGCAGCAGCGGCAGCTCGACGTTGGCCTGCGCGGTGAGTACCGGCATCAGGTTGTAGAACTGGAACACGAAGCCGACGTTGGACGCGCGCCAGCGGGTCAGTTCGCCGGCGCCGAGGCTGTCGATGCGCTTGCCGTCGATGCTGATCTCGCCCTTCGTGGGCTGGTCGAGGCCGCCGATGAGGTTCAGCAGTGTGGTCTTGCCCGAGCCGGACGGCCCCATCAACGCCACGAAATCGCCCTTCGGGATCTCGAGGTTGATGCCGTGGAGGACTTCCACCTGCTGCTTGCCGCGGGTGTAGGTCTTGGTGACGTCGCGGATGGTGATCAGTGCGGACATGGCGTTCTCTCGTGCTGGCGCTTCGGTGGAATCGGGGGAGATCGTCGGAGGGGTGTCACTCACGGACGCGGGCGGCCGCGGTGGCCGCCGGCGGTCACTGCGCGGTCTTCTCGCGGACTTCGGCGCCGTCCTGCAGGTCGGCCGGCGGCGCCTGGACCACGCTGTCGCCCGGCGCCAGGCCGGTCTCGATCACGCGCTCGCTGCCGCGGGTCTCGCCGGGCTTCACCGGCGTCAGCACGGCCTTGCCCTGCTCGACGACGAACACCGCGTCGGTGTCCTTGCCGTCGATGGCGCGCTGCACCACGGCATCGGCCGGCACCAGCACGCCGACCGCCTTGGGGGCGGCGTTTGCGGCGGCGGCGTCCTGCGGCTTCTCCAGGAAGCTCACGCGCACGCCCATGTCGGGCACGATGCGCGGGTCCTTCTGCTTCAGCGCGATGCGCACCTTGACCGTGGCCTTGCTGCGGTCGGCGGTGGGGATGATGGCGATGACCTCGGCCGGGATCTTCCAGTCGGGGTAGGCGTTGAGCGTGGCTTCGACCGCCATCTGCGGCTGGACCTTGCCGATGTAGGCCTCGTTGACGTCGACCTCGATCTCCAGCGAGTCCATGTCGACGATGGTGCCGATGCCGGTGCGGGTGAAGCCGCCGCCGGCGGACAGCGGCGAGACGATCTCGCCCGGCTGCGCGGCCTTGGCGATGATCACGCCGGCGAATGGCGCGCGCACCACGGTGTTGTCCACGCCGTTGTCGGCGATGCGCAGCGAATCGGACGCCACCTGGGCGTTGCGCTGGGCGGTGAGCAGCTGGGCACGCAGCGAATCGCGCTGGGCCACGGCCTGGTCGTACTGCTGGCGCGAGACCAGCTTGCGGCCGACCAGCTGGCCGAGACGGCCGGCGTTGGTCTCGGCTTCCTTCAACTGCGCCTGCACGCTGCCGACCTGGCTGCGCGCGGCCTCGAGCTGCGACTGGGCGAGGCTGCGTTCGGAGTCGGCGTCGATCGGGTCGAGCGTGGCCATCACCTGGCCGGCCTCGACGCGCATGCCTTCCTCGATCAGCACCTGGCGGACCTTGCCGGTGATCTTGGCCGAGACCGTGGCGGTGCGCCGGGCCACGATGTAGCCGGTCGCGTCCAGCACCGAGGCGGCGCTGCCGCCGCCGCTGGACAGGGGCGTGGCGGTCGCGGTGCGGACTTCCACGCCGCCCTTCCCGCCGAACAGGGCCCAGCCCGCGACGGACAGGACGGCCACCGCCGCCACGGCGGCCAGGCCGATCCACAGGCCCCGGCGCGAGGGCGGTGGCGAGGCGGCGCTGCGGTCGATGCGGAGTTCCTTCAGCAGATCGGCATTCGTGTTCATGGTCTTCCGGGACGTGCGATGGCCGCGAAGTGTGACCCGAAGCCGGGGATCGGCCAACCGTGAGGCGGGTCGGGAGGGGCGGGTTCGGGGGTGGAGGCGGCCGCGTGGACTGCGCGAGCGATCACAGAGTACCCGGCCGGCCGCCGGTCGTCAGCTGACGGATGTCATGGTCGGTGGCTGACGCTGCAGACTGCACGATGCCGGCGCCGGCGCGGAGGATGGCCCCATCCTCCCGTGGAGTCCCGGCATGACCGATCCGTCCCCCCTCGCGTCCCTGCGCGGCGTCCGCCGCCACTACGGCGCCGTGGTCGCCCTCGATGGCGTCGACCTCGATCTCCGTCCCGGTGAAGTGCTGGCGCTGCTCGGCGCCAACGGCGCCGGCAAGTCGACCGCGGTCGGGCTGATGCTGGGCCTGGGCACGCCCGACGCCGGCACGGCCACGCTGTTCGGCCAGCCGGCCGGCGCGCTGGCGGCCCGGCGCCGCACCGGCGTGATGCTCCAGTCCGCCGGCCTGCCCGAGAACGCCCGCGTCGACGAACTGCTGGCGCTGACCCGCAGCTACTACCCGGCGCCGCGCAGCGTGGCCGAGTGCGTGGCCCTCGCCGGGCTCGATGGCCTGCTCGATCGCCGCTACGGCCGGCTCTCCGGCGGCCAGCAGCGCCGGGTGCAGTTCGCGCTGGCGCTCTGCGGCCGGCCGCAGGCGCTGTTCCTCGACGAACCGACCACCGGCCTCGACATCGAGGCCCGGCAGGCGCTGTGGGCGGCGATCCGCGCCCTCGTCGCCGACGGCACCGGCGTGCTGCTGACCACGCATTACCTGGAGGAAGCCGAGGCGCTGGCCGACCGCGTCGTCGTGCTCGACCGCGGCCGCGTCGCCGCCGCCGGGCGCCTCGCCGAGGTGCGCGCGCTGGTGTCGCAGCGGCGGATCGGCGGCTTCTCCGCGCTGGACGTGGCGCAGGTCGCGACCTGGCCCGGCGTGCGCAGCGCCGTGCGCGGCGCGGGCGGCGATCCGGCGCGCATCGAGATCGTGGCCGACGACGCCGAGGCCGTGGCCATCGTCCGCCGGCTGCTGGCCGAGGACGCCGCGCTGAGCGATCTGGAAGTCCGCCGCGCCGGCCTGGCCGACGCGTTCCTCGAAATCACCCGCGACGACGCCGCGCGCGCCGCCCTGCAGGAGGCCGCATGAACACCGCCGTCACCGATCGCATCCCCGCCGCCGCCGAAGCCGCCGCCTCGCACGGCGTCTGGCGCAGCTACCTGCTCGAAGCCCGCTGCGAATTCCTGCGCCTGCTGCGCACGCCGTCGTACGCGATCCCGACGCTGCTGTTCCCGTCGATGTTCTACCTGCTGTTCGGCGTGCTGCTGAACCACGGCAAGGGCGACGCCGCGCGCTACCTGCTGGCGACCTACGGCAGCTTCGGCGTGATGGGCGTGGGCCTGTTCGCGTTCGGCGTGACCGTGGCGATCGAGCGCGACAAGGGCCTGCTGGTCTACAAGCGCGCGCTGCCCATGCCGCCGGGCGCCTACCTGTTCGCCAAGGCCGCGATGGCGGTGCTGTTCGCGGCGATGGTGGCGCTGCTGCTGTCGCTGCTGGCGGCGACCGCCGGCGGGGTGTCGCTGGCGGCCTGGCAGTGGGCGCTGCTGTGGCTGGTCGACGTGGTCGGCGTGCTGCCGTTCGCCGCGCTGGGGCTGCTGGTCGGGTCGCTGGTCGGCGGGCAGGGCGCGCCGGCGCTGGTGAACATCCTGTACCTGCCGATGGCGTTCCTGTCCGGGCTGTGGCTGCCGCTGAAGCTGCTGCCGGCGTGGATCGCGCAGCTCGCGCCGCTGCTGCCGGCGTATCACCATGCCCAGCTCGCGCTGCGGGTGGTCGGTCTGGCCGACGGCGGCTTGTCGCCCGCGGTGCACCTCGCCGTGCTGGTCGCGTTCTCCGTCGCCTGCTTCGCCATCGCGCGGCGCCGGCTGGCGCGCGCGTGAGCCGCGGGCGACGATACCGAGCCGTGCCATGACCTCCTCTCCGACCGGAGTGCCCGCCGTGATCGCCCGCCTGATCGCCCACCTGTTCCGCCCCGGCGAGACCGCGCTGCTGCACGAACGCAGCCCGGGCGGCCGCGCCCGGCCGCAGTGGCTGCCGCTGCTGATGCTGGTGTGGTCGATCTGGATCTTCCTCACGCCGAAGTACGCCGGGCTGTCGTCGCTGACCTGGCTGCCGCCGACGCTGGCCGCCTACGCGGTGTTCCTGGTCCTGTACTGGCGCGCGTACTTCCGCGATCGCGGCCATCTGTACGCGCTGGCGCTGGGCATGGGCGGACTGGCGTTCGCGCTGACGCCGTGGAATCCCGGCGCGCAGGGGTTCCTGATCTACGCCTGCGCCTTCCTCGGCTTCACGCTGCCGGGCCGGCGCGCGGTGATCACGATGGTCGCGCTGCATGCGCTGTACGCCGTGGAATGGCTGTGGCTGGGCATTCCGGTGGTGTTCCTGATCAGCAGCAGCGTGGTCGGCCTGGCGGTGGGGCTGATGAACCTCAGCTTCGCCCGCCGCATGCAGGCCGACGCCGCGTTGCGCCTGAGCCACGACGAAGTCCGTCGGCTCGCCGCGCTGGCCGAGCGCGAACGCATCGGCCGCGACCTGCACGATCTGCTCGGCCACACGCTGTCGCTGGTGGCGCTGAAGAGCGAGCTCGCCGGCAAGCTGCTGCAGCGCGGCGATGCGCCGCAGGCGCGCGAGGCCGCGCGGCGCGAGATCGACGAGGTCAGCCGGGTCGCGCGCGAGGCGCTGGCGCAGGTGCGCGCCGCGGTCACCGGCATCCGCGCGGCGGGCATCGCCGCCGAGCTGGCGTCGGCCAAGCTGCTGCTGGAAAGCGACGGCGTGGCGTTCGACGGCCACATCGCCGCCGAATGCCTCGACGGCGGCGCGCTGCCGCCCGCGGCCGAGGCGCCGCTGGCGCTCACGCTGCGCGAAGCGGTGACCAACATCCAGCGCCACGCCCGCGCCCGCAGCGCCCGCGCCGTGCTGGCGATCGAAAGCGACGCGGCGGTGCTGCGCGTGTCCGACGACGGCCGCGGCGGCGCCGACGCGCCGGGCAACGGCCTGACCGGCATGCGCGAGCGGCTGGAAGCGGTTGGCGGTCGCCTGGTCGTCGAATCGCCGCGCGGCGGCGGCACCCGGATCGAGGCGCGGGTGCCGCTGCACGCGTTCGCGGCATCGCCCGCGCCCGACACACCCGCGACCGGCGCGGAGGTGGCCGCATGATCCGCATCCTGCTGGCCGAGGACCAGGCGATGGTGCGCGGCGCGCTCACCGCGCTGCTGTCGCTGGAGACCGACATCGAAGTGCTGGGCGCCGCCGCCGACGGCGAGGCCGCGTGGCGCGAGCTGCAGCGGCTGAAGCCCGACGTGCTGGTCACCGACATCGAGATGCCCGGCCTGACCGGGCTGGAACTCGCGCAGCGCGTGCAGCGCCACGAGTTGCCGACGAAGGTGGTGATCGTGACCACGTTCGCTCGCGCCGGCTTCCTGCGCCGCGCGCTGGACGCCGGCGTCTGCGGCTACCTGCTGAAGGACGCGCCGGCCGAGGAACTGGCCGAAGCGCTGCGCAAGGTGCATCGCGGCGGCCGCGCGATCGATCCGCAGCTCGCGCTGGAAGCGTGGTCCGAGCAAGACCCGCTGACCGATCGCGAACGCCGCGTGCTGCGCCTCGCCGGCGAAGGGCTGTCGGCGAACGAGATCGCCGCGCAGCTCAATCTCTCTCACGGCACCGTGCGCAACTACCTGTCCGAGGCCATCGGCAAGCTCGGCGTCGGCAACCGCATCGAGGCCTACCGCCTCGCCCGCCAGAAGGGCTGGCTGTGAACCCGACACCCACCCGCACCGGACCGCCCGCCGGCTGATCGCCGGCCCCGGCCTTTCCTTTCCGCAGCGTTCGACCCTTGCCGGTCGCGGTCACATCCGCGGCCCCGGGTCGTCCTGTGCCCTTGTCCCTGCCTTCCACCCCGAGGAACCCGTCATGCGCACTCCGACCACGCTTCCGACCACGACATCGCGCCGCCCGGCGCGCAGCGCCGCCTCTTTCGCCATCGCCGTCGCCATCGCGACCGCGGTGCTCTCCGGCCACGGCCACGCCGCTGCGCCTGCCGCGCGCGATGCCGACCCGGCGAACGACGTCCTGATCCGCGACGCCCGCGTGTTCGACGGCACGCGCCTGCGGCCCGCCGCCGACGTGCTGGTGCTGGACGGCCGCATCGCCGCGGTCGGCGCGCAGCTCGCCGCGCCGGCCGGCGTCGCGGTGCTCGACGGCCGCGGCAAGACGCTGCTGCCCGGCCTGATCGACAGCCACACCCACAGCTGGGGCGATGCCCGCCGCGACGCGCTGCGCTTCGGCGTGACCAGCGAGCTCGACATGATGGGCGACTGGAACCGCCTGCCCGAGCTGAAGACGCAGCGCGCATCGCTGGCGCGCACCGACGAGGCCGACCTGTGGAGCGCCGGCGCCGCGGTCACCGCGCCCGGCGGCCACGGCACCGAATACGGCATCAAGGTGCCGACGCTGGCGCCCGGCGAGCGCGCCGACGCCTTCGTCGCCGCGCGCGTCGCGGAAGGGTCCGACTACGTGAAGATCATCCTTGAGGACTTCAGCGCCTACAGCGATACGCATCGCCTGCCCACGCTCGATGCGACGCAGACGCGCGACGCGATCGCCGCCGCGCACGCCCGCGGCAAGCTCGCGGTGGTGCACGTCTCGCGCCTGCGCGACGCCCGCACCGCGATCGACGCCGGCGCCGACGGCCTGGTGCACATCGTCGGCGAACCGGTCGACGCCGCGTTCGTCGACGCGGCGAAACGCCATCGCGCGTTCGTGGTGCCGACGCTGTCGGTGCTCGGCACGATCGCCCGCGCCGGCGAAGGCGCGCGCCTCGCCGACGACGCGGCGCTGAAGCCGTGGCTCGCCGACGCCCAGCGCGACGCGCTGCGTGCGGGCTTCGGCAGCGGTACGCCGCATCCGAAGGTGCTGGCCGACGCCATCGCCGACGTGCGCGCGCTGCACGCTGCGGGCGTCGACATCCTCGCCGGCACCGACGCCGGCAATCCCGGCACCACGCACGGCGCCAGCCTGCACGGCGAACTCGATCTGCTGGTGCGCGCGGGCCTGACGCCGGTGCAGGCGCTGGCCGCGGCCACGTCGGTGCCCGCGCGGCGCTTCCATCTCGACGACCGCGGCCGCATCGCGCCCGGCCTGCGCGCCGACCTCGTGCTGGTCGACGGCGATCCCGCCACCGACATCCTCGCGACGCGCCGCATCGTCACGGTGTGGAAGAACGGCTACGCCGTCGCCCGCGTCGAACCGAAGGCGGTGACGGCGCCGGCCGGCGCGGCAATCCCCGCCGACGGCCGCATCGACGATTTCGAGGGCAGCGCGACCGCGACCGGCGGCACCACGCCGGCGAAGTTCGGCGCCGGCTGGACCGCGACCACCGACCAGATGGCCGGCGGCCATTCCGAGGTGACGCTGGCGCGCGACCACGGCGTGCTGTCGCTGCGCGGCGAACTGAAGCAAGGTTTCGCGATGCCGTGGGCCGGCGCGATGTTCTTCCCCGGCCCGCAGCCGATGACACCGGCCGACTTCAGCAGCCGCAAGACGCTGGTGTTCCGCGTGCGCGGCGACGGCCGCACCTACGCGGCGATGCTGTTCTCCGGCGCGCAGCTGTCGGGCATGCCGGCGATCCAGCCGTTCGTCGCTGGCCGGGACTGGGTCGAGGTGCGCCTGCCGCTGGCCGGTTTCGCCGGCGCCGACCTCGCCCGCGTCCGCGGCCTCGCCTTCACCGCCAGCCAGGCCGAAGGCGCGTTCGCGTTCGAGATCGACGACGTGCGCGTGGAGTGACGCGGCGCCGGCGGCGGCCCGCCGCGACGCGGGCCGTTCGTCGCCCGGGCCTATGCCGGCCCGTGGCGGGGGGCGGATACTCGGCCGGCGGGATGGACCTCGCCGGCTGTCCCGCCTGCCTCCGGTGCCCGGGGGCCAGCCCCCGCGACGCACCGGAAGCCAGTCCCTGCCCGGCGAGATCATTCGCAACGAGTGAGGACACGTCATGAAGCAAGGAATCACGAAGGGAATCACCAAGGGCGTTGCGGTCGCGCTGTTCGCCGCGGCCATGTCGATCGCCGGCACCGCCAGCGCGGCCGGCCCCAACATCGCCTGCACCCCCAGCCTCAACGGCACGGTCGTCTACGTCGTCTCCGGTGCCTATCGCTACTACTACCAGTGCCGGACCCCCACGTGGGTGTTCCTGCGCGCCTGCCCGATCGCGGGCGGTCCCTGCATTTCCTGACCGATCGCATTCGTTCGATCACGGCAAGCCCGGGCCTGACCCGGGCTTGCTCGTTGTGGGGCTGTCGTCGCGTCACCCTGCCATCCGTTGGGACCGCCGTGGCCGCATCCGCCTTGCTTCAGCCGCCGTATGGCCCCATGACCCCCGTTCGTCCCCCACGGCGCCCCCGCATGCCTTCGATCACGATCGCCCCCGCTCCTGCCGCAGCGGCAGCCGCTTCCGCGCCGCCCGCGCTCGCCGTCGAGGGCCTCGGCAAGCGGGTCAAGCTGCCGGGCAGCGAGCTGACCATCCTCGACGGCGTCGACTTCCGCATCGCCGCGGGCGAGCGCATCGCGGTCGTCGGTGCGTCGGGTTCGGGCAAGAGCACGCTGCTGGCGCTGATGGCGGGACTGGACACGCCGACCTCGGGCCGGGTGCTGCTGGACGGCGCGCCGCTGTCGTCGCTGGACGAGGACGGCCGCGCGAAGGTGCGCGGCGAGAAGGTCGGCTTCGTGTTCCAGAGCTTCCAGCTGCTGCCGTCGTTGACCGCGCTGGAGAACGTGATGCTGCCGCTGGAGCTGCGCGGCGACGCCGACCCGGAGACGCCGGCGCGGGCGATCCTCGAACGCGTGGGCCTGGGCGAACGCCTCGGCCACTATCCGCGGCAGCTGTCCGGCGGCGAGCAGCAGCGCGTGGCGCTGGCGCGGGCGTTCGTGACCCGGCCGGCGCTGCTGTTCGCGGACGAGCCCACCGGCAACCTCGACACGCGCACCGGCGCGGCCATCGTCGACCTGCTGTTCGGGCTGAACGCCGAGGCCGGCACCACGCTGGTGCTCGTCACCCACGATGCACGGCTGGCCGAACGCTGCGATCGCGCGCTGCGCCTCGACGGCGGCCGCCTGGTGTCGGCATGAGGACGCTGGCGCTCGCGTGGCGCCAGCTGCGCCGCGACCTCGCCGCCGGCGACATCCGCATCCTGATCGCCGCGCTGGTGCTGGCGGTCACCGCGGTGACGTCGGTCGGTTTCGTCACCGATCGCGCCGAACGCGCGCTGGCGATCGAGGCCAACCGCCTGCTCGGCGGCGACGCGGTGGTGCGCGGCGACGCGCCGATCGCCGGGAAGATCCGCGCCGCGTCGGCCGCGCCGGGGCTCAAGCGCACCGACCTTGCCGAACTGCCGACGATGATCCGCCTCGGCCGTGGCGACGCCGCGAAACTGAAGCTCGGCGAACTACGCGCGCTCGGCGCCGGCTTCCCGCTGCGCGGCAGTTTTCGCATCCGTGACGCCGCGGGTGAGCGCACCGTCGAACACGGCCCCGGGCCGGGTGCGCTGTGGCTGAGCCGCGCCGGTGCCGATGCGCTGGGCGCGAACCTCGGCGACGTCGTCGCGCTGGGCAAGACGGAATTCACGCTGGCCGCGCTGGTGCTGCAGGAACCCGACGGCGGCATCGACTACTTCAACGTCGCGCCGAAGGTGTTCGTGGCGATGGACGATCTTGCCGCGACTGGGCTGGTGCAGCCGGGCAGCCGCATCGACTACCGGCTGGTGGTCGCCGGCGACGCCGCCGCGGTCGAAGGCTTCACCCGCGCCGCGCGCGCTGCGCTCGGGCGCGGGCAACGGCTCGAGACCATCGCCGATGCACGGCCGGAAATCCGCTCCGCGCTGGATCGCGCCGGCCGCTTCCTCGGCCTCGCCGCGCTGGTGTCGGTGGTGCTGGCCGCGGTCGCGGTGGCGATGGCCGCGCGTCGGCACAGCGAACGGCATCTCTCCGGCGCGGCGGTGATGCGCTGCCTCGGCGCCAGCCAGCGCACGCTGGTGGCGATCCACGTCGGCGAACTCGCGATCCTCGGCGTCATCGCCAGCCTCGTCGGCGTCGCGATCGCGTTCGCGCTGCAGTGGGCCGTCGGCGCGTGGCTGGCCGATGCGCTGAAGGTCGCGATCCCGCCGGCCGGGTTCGCGCCGGCGCTGCAGGGCCTGGGCGTCGGCCTGGTGGTGCTGCTCGCGTTCGGCGCGCCGCCGGTGCTGGCGCTGCGTCGCGTGCCGGCGCTGCGCGTGCTGCGCCGCGACCTCGACGCCGCCGAACCCGCGGCGTGGGCAGTCGCGCTGGCCGGGTTCGCCGGTCTCGCCGCGCTGCTGTGGTGGCAGGCAGGCTCGGCCGTGCTGGGCCTGACCATGCTCGCCGGCATCGCGCTGACGCTGGGCGCGCTGGCGGGCATCGCGTTCGCGCTGATCCTGCTGGTGCGCCGCCTGCGCTCGCGCCTGCGCGGCAGCCTGCGCTACGGGCTGGCGAACGTCAGCCGCCGCGCCGGCGCCAGCATCGCGCAGGTGTCGGCGCTGGGCCTCGGGCTGATGGCGCTGCTGCTGCTGACCTTCGTGCGCACCGACCTGCTCGATCGCTGGCGCGTGTCGCTGTCGGCGGACGCGCCCAACCGCTTCGTCATCAACGTGCAGCCGGACCAGATCGCCGACCTGCGCGCGTACGTGGCGGGGCAGGGCATGGCGCCGCCGACGCTGTACCCGATGATCCGTGCGCGCTTCGTCGGCTACAACGGCCGCGCGGTGACCGGCGCCGATTTCGCCGCGCGCGGCGAGCAGGCGAAGCGCATGGCCGAACGCGAGTTCAACCTGTCGATGGCCGACGGCCTCGGCAAGGACAACGCCATCGTCGCCGGCAAGCTGTGGCCGCCGCGCAAACTCGCGAAGCCGGAGATCTCGGTCGAGGAGCGGTTCGCCGAATCGCTGGGCTGGAAGCTCGGCGACAAGGTCGCCTTCGACATCGCCGGGCAGCGCTTCGAGGCCACGCTCACCAGCCTGCGCAAGGTCGAGTGGGAAAGCTTCCGCCCGAACTTCTTCGTCGTCGCCTCGCCCGGCGCGCTGGACGGCTACGCCGCCAGCTACATCACCGCGGTGAAGGTGCCGGCGACCGTGCCGCACTTCACCGCCGGCCTGGTCGAACGCTTCCCGAACCTCACCGTGATCGACGTCGACGCGATCCTGGCGCAGGTGCGCAGCATCGGCGACCAGGTGGCGACGGTGGTGCAGGTGGTGTTCTGGTTCTCGCTCGCCGCCGGCGTGCTGGTGCTGATGGCGGCGGTGAGCGCCAGCCAGGACGAGCGCCTGCGCGAAGGCGGGGTGATGCGCGCGCTGGGCGGCAGTCGCCGGCAATTGCGGCTGGCGCAGGCGTCGGAGTTCGCGGCGATCGGGCTGCTGTCCGGGCTCGTGGCCGCGGTCGCGGCCAGCGTGCTGGCCGGCGTCGTCGCGACCCGCGTGTTCGACCTGCCGTGGAAGATCGACTGGGCGATGGCCGCGACCGGCGCCGGCCTCGGCCTGCTCGCGGCGCTGGTTGCCGGCCTGTTCGCCACGCGCCGCGTGCTGGACGTGGCGCCGTCGGTGACGCTGCGCGAACTCGACGCCTGATCGGCACCTCGTTCTTCCTTGCCTGGTAGAGCGGCCTGACCCGCCAGTCGGCGGTTGAACACCAGGCCGCTGCTTTTTCTTTCGAAATTCCAGCGCAAAAGCGAAAACCAGCGGCCTGAAGGCCGCTCTACCAAAGCATCGCCGCGCGCCTCACTCCTCCGCGAAGCGTGCCAGCTCGTCGAGTTCGGCCTGCGCGCGGCGCAGGCTGCCGCCGGCGGCGCCGTCGTCCAGCTTGCGACGCAGCGCGGCGCGGCGCGGGTCCAGCGTCCAGCGATGGAAGGCCCAGGTCGCGAGCAAGCCCAGTACGCCCACGCCGAGGCTGATGGTCAGCCAGTTCATCGCGCCGGAGGACGCGACGGCCACGGCATAGACATCGACGCCGGTCGCCGACTTCGCCAGCACCATCACGAACGGCACCCACATCACCCACCACGGCAGGCCGACCCACATGCCGGCGAGCAGGTGCGCCCGGCGCAGCTGCGCCAACCTGCGCTGCAGCGCGAGGACCGGCGCCGCGGGATCGAGGCGCTGGATACCGCCGCAGATCACGCCGCCGCCGATCAGCATGCCCAGGCCCAGCGCGTGGATCGACAGGCCGGCCAGCAGCAGGTGCAGGACGTCGCGGCCGTGCGTCCACACGTCGACGCCGATCGCGATGAACCACACGCCGAACAGCATCTGCACGATCTGTCCCCAGAACAGCGGGCGCAGTCGCGCGCGGATGCGGCCGACCTTGCGTTCGCGCAGGGCTTCCAGCTGCAGCTGGTTCTGCAGGGCGAGGCGGGCGTCGAGGGTCTTCCACGCCTGCTTGAGTTCGTCGAGTTCCATGAGGGTATCCATCGTGGGTGTCTGCCTTGGAAAGTGTCCGGGCGAGGCCGGCGGGGTCATGACCGGCGCGGTCAGGCGGCGTCGTCCGCGAGCTGCTCGCGGATGCGCTGCTTCAGTCGGTTGAGCTTGGTCGAGACGTTGCTCTCGGTGATGCCGAGCACGTCGGCGATCTCGCGCTGGCTGCGTTCGTCCAGCCACAGCAGCAACAGGGCGCGGTCCAGCGGCGGCTGACGGTCGATCACCGCGTACAGTGCGCGCACGCGTTCGTCCTCGGGCTCGCTGTCTTCCACCGCAAGCGCCGGATGGCCGTCGTGGTCGTCGATCGACTCCTGCGGCGCACGGCGCGCGTCGCTGCGGACGTGCGAGATCGCCACGTTCAGCGCGATCCGGTACATCCAGGTGGTGAACGATCGCGCCGGGTCGTAGCCGGGGAACGCGCGCCACAGCTGCGCCGCGATCTCCTGCACCAGGTCCTGGCGATCGTCGGGATGGCGGCAGTAGGTGTTCGCGACCTTGAACACGATGCCGCGATGCGTGTCGAGCAGGTCGGCGAAGCGGGTCCGGGTCACGTCCATGGGGGCATCGGCGGCGATCACGGCGGGCATCGGAAGCGGAGGATGCTCACATGATT
Source organism: Lysobacter sp. DMC97 (assembly GCF_056313745.1). Lineage (NCBI taxonomy): Bacteria > Pseudomonadati > Pseudomonadota > Gammaproteobacteria > Lysobacterales > Lysobacteraceae > Lysobacter > Lysobacter sp. DMC97. The sequence goes on from NZ_JBQUZR010000003.1 coordinate 18,794, forward strand.
CGCGGCGGCGGGGGAAACCTCACACCCCGCCGCCGCCGTTCGCCCGCTCAGGCGCCGTGGCGATCGCGCCACGCGTTCATCGAAGCGACCGCATGCCCGATGTCGTCCATGGTGTTGTAGACGTGCGGACAGAGCCGGAAGGTCTGCCTGTCCGGCGCTTCCGATCCGCCCGAGCCTCCGAAACGGTGCCGCCGCTGGTCCGCGTACATCCACTCGTAGAGCGATGGCGTGCCGGGCGTGGTCTTCCGCGGCGCTTCCACGCGCACGACGCCCAGGTGATAGCCCGGCCGATCGGGCGTGACCGGCGTCCATCGGGGTTTCAGTGCCTCCAGCAGCCGTTCCGCGAGCTGCAGCACGCGGCCAGGCGGATCGCGGAAGGCCATGGCATCCCACACGGCCTGGGTCAGGTCGAGCGTGAACAGGTTGACGTCGTCGCGCTGGCCCAGCAGTTCGAAGCGAAGCGCATTCTTCGGCATCTGGTCCCAGGGGTCGATCCTGATCCGGTAGTCGTAGGCGAAGATGCCCGGCGCGAAATTGGCGGCCTTGTCGCTGCGCATGTGGAAGATGGCCGTCTCCTTCGGGCCGAGGAACCACTTGTGCGCGCTGGAGACGAAGCTGTGGCAATGGGCGTTGCCGAGGTCGACGCGGCGCGCGCCCCAGCTCATGGTGCCGTCGATGTGCACGTGGCATTCCGCGAACTGTCGCGCCTTCTCCCAGATGAGCGCGACCGTCCGTTCCGGGATGCGCATGCCGCTGTCGTTGCTGACGTCGCTGTAGGCGACGAAACGCGTGTCCGCGTCGATGTGGTCGGTGAAGGCCTTCGCGATGTCCTCCGGGTCCGCGCGCCTCGGGAAATCGACCACGATCAACTGGAAGGGATCGCCCTTCCGCGGCGCGTCGTCCGGTGCGCGTGTGCCGCGATGCCAGTCCCTGCGCAGGCGCCACGATTCGAGGTTGGTGGGATGGTTCTCGCGCCACACCACCACCTTGTCGCGCGGCATCGCAGCGTCGTCCTGCCGCCATCCGCGATATCCGGCGCTGATCGCGTTGTTGCCTTCGGAACTGTTGCGGATCAGCGCGAGGTCATGCGGCGCGCCCAGCCCGAGCGATCTCGCGATGCGGGCGCGCAGGGCCTCCATCTGCACGACGCGCGCACCGCCCGCGGTGCGCACCTGCTGCGCCACGTTGATGTTGTACCAGTTGCGCAGCCGGTTCGACGCGTTGATCAGCGCGTCGGGCTCCGGGCAGAGGTTGGCCGCGTTCATCGGCACGATCTTCGGCGTGGCGCGCGCGAAGCCGAACTGCTGCTGGAACGCCTCCCAGAACGGCTCGTCCCGCAGCGGGCCGCGGATCACGCCCAGCAATGGTTCGAGCTGGCGGGCGATGTCGCGGGCTTCCTCCGACGGGATCACGCCGGCGTTCACGTAGCCGTCGAGGATGTCCTGCAGGTAGTCGGGCGTGATGCGATCGGAAATGGCCTGTGCCGCGGCCGGATCGAACGGTGCGTACATGGAGCGCTCCTTGGTCCCTGTGCGATGGGTGGCCTCGCGTCGATCGCCGCGTCCATTCGCTGACGTCGCGGCGGGGCATGCTTGCGGAGGGATGCGCCGGTGGGGGCGCGCGGGCGTCCTGTCCACCCGCCGGAGCATGCGAGCGGCCACGGGGAGCGTCAAGCGCGCGGAGCACGTGCCCGCACGGCGCCGGAGGCCGTGCCGAGCACTTACAATCCGCGCATGTCCATCCCGTTTCGCCGCTATGGCCGCTGACCATGGCGATCCCGCGCTCGAAGTCCTGATGCTGCCGTTCGCCGCGGGCGATCTCGCGTGGCCGGCGACCGGCGGCGCGCTGTTCCTGCGCGCCCGCGACGGCTGGCCGCTGCGCGCCGTCGCGCGCGACGGTCTCGTCTGCGAACAGGGTTTCCGGCCGCAGGCCGATGCGCTGGAACGTTCGGGCTGGACGGTGCGCGATCCCGGCGACGATGACATCACGACCTTCCCGCTGGTGCTCGCGCTGCCGCCGCGCCAGCGCGAGGAGGCGCGCGCCTTGCTCGCCCGCGCGATGCGCGCCTGCGCACCCGGCGGCATCGTGGTGGTCTGCGCGACCAACGACGAAGGCGCGAAAACGCTGGAAGGCGATCTGAAGCGATTGGCCGGACTGTCCGGCATGCTGTCCAAGCATCATTGCCGCGTGGCGTGGTCGCAGATTGATGTCGAGACGATCGATCGCGCCTTGCTCGATGCGTGGTCCGCGCTCGATGCGCCGCGCGCGATCGCCGACGGCCGCTTCGTCAGTCGCCCGGGCGTGTTCGCGTGGGATCGCATCGATGCCGCGTCGGCATTGCTCGTGGCGCACCTGCCGGCCGATCTCGCCGGACGCGCCGCCGATCTCGGCTGCGGCTACGGCTATCTCGCGGCCGAACTGCTGGCGCGCTGTCCCGGCATCGTGTCACTGGACCTGTACGAGGCCGAGGCGCGTGCGCTCGAACTCGCCCGCCGCAATCTCGCCTACGCGCGCGTGCCGGTGGCGTTCCACTGGCACGACGTCACTGCCGGCCTGCCCGCGCGCTACGACGTCATCGTCACCAATCCGCCGTTCCACGCGCAGGGCCGCGCCGATCGTCCCGACATCGGCCGCGCGTTCATCGCCGCCGCGGCCGATGCGCTGCAGGCCGGCGGACGATTGTGGCTGGTGGCGAACCGCCATCTGCCGTATGAGGACGCGCTCGGCGCGCGTTTCGCCAGCGTGCGCACGGTGGCGCAGGCGCAGGGCTTCAAAGTGATCGAGGCGATCAAACGATGAAGACAAGACGTTGAGGGCGCGACCTTGAGGATGATCCGATGAAACTCCTGCGCCGCATCGCCAATCTCGGCTACGGCACCCGCAAGCAGGTCACGGCGCTGTTCCGCGAAGGCCGCGTGACCGATGCGAACGGCGACGTGCTGTACGCCGACGACGAACTCGACGTGCACGCGCGGCACGAGGACGTGCGCATCGACGGCGAGCCGCTGGATCCCGCGCCGGGCCTGCTGCTGATGCTGCACAAGCCCGTGGGCGTGACCTGTTCGACCAAGGACCAGGGCCGGCTGGTGTACGACCTGCTGCCGCCGCGCTTCCGCCTGCGCGATCCGCTGCTGTCGACGGTGGGCCGGCTCGATCGCGAGACCAGCGGCCTGCTGCTGCTCACCGACGACGGCGCGCTGCTGCACCGGATCATCTCGCCGAAGGCGGAGCTGCCGAAGGTCTACGAAGCGACGCTGGCGCACCCGCTGCGCGGCGACGAGGCCGCGCTGTTCGCCAGCGGCACGCTGATGCTCGAATCCGAAACGAAGCCGCTGCTGCCGGCGGAACTCACCGTGCTCGACGACGGCCGCGCGCGGCTGGTGCTGCACGAAGGCCGCTACCACCAGGTGCGGCGCATGTTCGCCGCGGTCGGCAACCACGTCGAAGCGCTGCATCGCAGTGCCATCGGCGGTCTCGCGCTGGGCGACCTCGCGCCCGCGCAGTGGCGTCCCGTCGACGCCTGCGAATGCGAACGGTTGCTGATGCGCTGATCGCGATCGACCGACGAACGGTCGAATTCTGCCGCCGAAAAGCCCACGGGCCGCAGGTTTTTCCCGGTGTCGATTGTTTTCTTCAATGAGCCGGCGCGCGTGCTTGACTTGCGGCGAGCCGCGATGGTGTGATCCCGCCCGAGTCGCGATCCATGCAGGGGGCATGGGGTCTGCCGGTACCGCGAACGTGCGGCCCGGACGACGCTGTGGTGCGCATCGCCGTACCGACATCGAACCATCGCCCCGACAGGAATCGTCCGACAGGAGTCCACCATGCATGCCACGGATCGGAATCGCACGACGGCGGGCTTCCGCCGCCACGCCAGGAAGGCGACCGCGACGGCCTTGCTCTGCACCCTCTTCGTCTGCGGCGACGCGGCCGCGATCTTCGGCGTCGGCGACATCGTGTTCGATCCGACCGCGGTGGCCAAGCAGATCGCCGAATTCGCCGAGCAGGCGAAGCGCTGGCAGGCGACCGCCGAGCAGTACCGCATGCAGCTGATCAATCTCTCGCAGATGAACTTCAGCGCGAGCAAGCTGACCTCGCAGAACGGCACCCTGCCCACCGTCGATCCCGATTACGGCGTGGACGACGCCTGCCGCAAGAAGAACACCGGCCCCGTCGACGAGCTGCTGGCGCTGATGCGCCCGGATCCCAACCAGGAGATCCTCGACCAGCAGGTCGACATCTGCCGGCGCATCGTCCGCGCCGAGAACACCCGGTACAACGAGACCGTCCGCTACCTCAATCTGCTCAACCGCCGGCAGCAGGATATCCAGGCGCTCGACGCGCGCCGCGCGTCCGTCGGCAAGGAGCCCGGCAAGCTGCAGGCGCTGAGCTACGACATCGAGCGCTACCAGCAGTCGGCGAAGATGGACCTCGACAACTGGCAGGCGACGATCGTCGCCTACAACAACTACATCGAGCAGTTGAACAAGTACCAGCAGCGGCTGGCGACGCGGGCCCTGCGCGGCAAGCAGCCGGACCTGATCACGGGGGCGGTCCAGGGCGTGCTGCTGCACGAGGCGCTCGAAGCGCGGAAGAACGACGACTGACCGTCCACGACGCCTGCCCGCACGCTTCCCCACGGATCCACGCCCCATGGACATGCTCCACACGATCGACGCAGCGCTCGCCGCCCTGCTCGCTGCACTCACGTCCGTCAGCCACGGCATGGGCAAGGGCCTGGTGTCGGGCGTGCTGGGCGACGTCACCAACCTGTTCTTCTTCCACGAGATCAAGGAATTCATCATCTACCGGATCGACCGGTTCACCGACCGGCTGCTGGGCCGCACGATGTCCGTCGTCAGCCTGTCGGCGCTGGTGCTGACGACGATCTGGGTACTGATGAAGGGCTTCCGCATCGTCACCGGGCGCAGCCAGGATTCGATGACGGCGCTGGTGATGAGCGCCCTGCGCATCACGCTGATCCTGTCGGTCGCGACCGGCGTTGCCGCCGGCGGCACGCCCATCGTCAAGGTGATGGCCGATTCGACCATGGAAGCCATCTATGGCGTCGTGGCGGGCAAGGACATGGGCGACGATCCCTATGCCGCGATCGACAAGAACCTCGGCTACATGCAGTTGGCGATGATGAGCATCGACCTGCTGGACGCCAGCGACAACGAAGGTCTGGAGTCGGCCAAGACCCGCGCGCAGTTGTTCAATGGCGTCGGCATCGGCGGCCCGGCGCTGATCGGCGGCACGCTGCTGCTGCTCAACCGCATCGCGATGTCGCTGGTGGTCGGCTTCGGCCCGATCTTCATCATGTGCCTGATGTTCGACCAGACCAAGTTCCTGTTCGGAAAATGGCTGATGTTCGGGATCGGCACGATGTTCTCGCTGGCGGTGCTCAGCGTGATGGTCAGCCTCTCGCTCGACATCGTCGGTGCGGTCGCGATGCAGTTCTGGATCGGCTCGTTCGTCGGCACGAACACCGAGGGCGTCAGCAGCATGGCGCTGCAGCAGGGCGGGCTGGGCCTGGTCATGACGATGCTGATGGTGACGGTGCCGCCGATGGCGGCCTCGTTCTTCCAGGGCACGCTCGGGCAGTTCAGCCAGGTCAATGCATTCGGCGGATTCGGCCACGCCCACGGGCACGGTGTGCGGGCCCCGGGGGCGACGGGGTATGCGCCGCACTACGCGCCCGGCGCGATGCCCGCGCCGCCCGGCGGCATGTCGCAGGGCCGCGGCGCGCAGGAAGGCCACGGCCGCCCTTCCGGCGGTGAGAACCTTCCGCATGTCTTCAACCGCCAAGCCTCGATGACCCGTGGCGAGACGCTCGCCGGCGACAGCATCAAGACGTCCGCCGGTGCCGATCCCGCCGGCGCTTCGAAGGTCGGACTCGCGGCAAGTCGCAGCGAGTCCGGCGAGCCGCCCAAGTCAGGAGGCGCATGATCGTGATGCCCCCACGCGTTGCCCGCACGTACACGTCTGCGCGCCGTCGCTTCTTCGCGTTCGCGGCCTGCCTGCTCGTCGCCGGCGCTGCGCACGCGCAATGCCGGATCGGTTCCGGCCCGGATCTGGGCGACGGCATTCCGTACTGCGCCGATCTGCCGCCCGAGGACTATGCCGTGCCGTCCGGGCCGGTCTGGGAAACGCGTTGGGGCGCGATCGCGATCGACCCACAGGTGTCGGCGGGCGGGATCGGCGTGGCCAGCGACATGAAGAGCCGTTCCGCCGCCGAGAAGACCGCGCTGAAGGCGTGCCGCCGCAACGGCGGTGGCAGGACCTGCCGCATCGAGGTGTCCTACGACAACCAGTGCGGCGTGATTGCCTGGGGCGACGACTACTACAACACCGCGAATTCGGAAGACCTCGAGGACGCCTCGCAGCTGGCGCTGAGCGCCTGCGCCGAGCACACCCAGCACTGCAAGGTGTTCTACGCGAACTGCAGCTATCCGGTCCGCACCCGCTGAGCGGGCGCCACCGCAGGGCAGGGCGGGGGCGCTTGCTATCATCGCGGGATGACGCCCGCCTCCTGCCCGCATGGCCTGCCGTTCGCGCCCGCGGCGCTGCTGTTCGACATGGACGGGCTGATGATCGACAGCGAACGCGCGATCCTCGCCTGCTGGCGCGAGGCCGCGGCCGAGCTCGGGCTGTCGGTCGAAGGCGATCTGTGGATGCGCATGATCGGCCTGCACGACACCGACTGCGTCGCGCTGATGCGGCAGACGCTGCAAGCGGACGAGGTTCGCGCGCTGCAGCAGGGCTGCTATGTCCGCTACCACGCACGCGTGGATGCCGGCCTGCCGCTGATGCCCGGCGTGCGCGACGTGCTCGACGACGTGGCGCGTCGTGCGTTGCCGCGCGCGGTGGTCACCTCCACGCGGCGCGAACGCGCGACGCAGAAGCTCGCGACCTGCGGGATCGCACATTACTTCGAGATCGTGGTCACCGGCAGCGACGTCGAACGCCCGAAGCCGGCGCCCGAAGGCTATCTCAAGGCCGCGGCCGCGCTCGGCGTCGACCCCGCGCGCTGCGTGGTGTTCGAGGATTCGTCGGTCGGCGTGCGCGCTGCGCTCGCGGCGGGGATGACGCCGATCCAGGTGCCCGACCTCGTGCCACCGGACGACACGACGCGCGCGCTGGGGCATCGCATCGCCGCGTCGCTGGCCGAGGCCTACGCGCTGGTCGCGTTAGCGTAGCGCACGCCGCGCGCCGCGTCGCGCATCACTCCGCGTCGAGCAGCCGTTGCAGGCCGTCGAGGCCGAGGCGCGCCATCGTCTCCAGATTGCGCTGCACGATCGCGTCCGGGTCGGGATACGCCGCGACCGCGCGATCGAGGCTGGCCTCGCGGATCAGGTGCAGGGTCGGGTACGGCGCGCGGTTGGTGCCGTTGCCCGGATCGTCGGGCTCGGTGTCCGCGAACTGGTACTGCGGATGGAAGCTGGCGACTTGCAGCACGCCTTCGAGGTCCAGCGCCTCGACCACCATGTCGACGCGGTCGAGGAAGTCGTTGTAGTCGAGGAAGTCGGTCAGCACGCGCGGATGCACCAGCAGCGTGGTGTCGATCTCGTCCGCCGGCGTGTCGCGCAGGCGCAGCAGTTCCTCGGCCAGTTCCTCCAGCAGATCGTCTTCGAGTTCGGCGTCGCTGAGCACGAACCGCACCTGCTGCTTGACGTGCACCGACTTGGCGAACGGGCACAGGTTCAGCCCGATCACCGCGCGTTCCAGCCAGCGGCGGGTGGCGGCGATTTCGGGGGCGTCGCCGGTCGCTGCGGAGTCCACGCTCAATCCCGGAAGTTGTCGAACTGCAGCGGTCGCTCGAAGGTCTGGCCGCGCAGCAGCGCGATCGCGGCCTGCAGGTCGTCGCGCTTCTTGCCGGTGACGCGCAGCTTGTCGCCGTTGATCTGCGAGTCGACCTTGAGCTTGGCGTCCTTGATCGCGGTCTGGATCTTCTTCGCGAGGTCGCGCTCGATGCCCTGCTTGACCGTGATCTTCTGGCGCGCGCCGGCGAGGTTGGTCTCGATGTCGGCGAATTCGAGGCAGCGCGCGTCGATGCTGCGCGCGATCAGCCGGGCGCGCAGGATCTCGGTCATCTGCTGCAGCTGGAATTCGCTGGGCGCGGACTGCGTGATCAGCTTGTCGTCGAGCACGAACTTGGCGTCGACGTTCTTGAAATCGAAGCGATTGGCCAGTTCGCGGTTGGCCTGGTCGACGGCGTTGGTCAGTTCGTGGACGTCGACTTCGGAAATGATGTCGAAGGAGGGCATGGCGATGTGCGCAGGTCGTGGGGCGCACAGGTTAGCCGATGTAGGGCGGGCCTTGGCCCGCCATCGCGGCGTATCGGATTGTCTCGAACGATGATCGAAGCGGTTCCAATCACCTTGCGCGGCGATTGGAAAAGCTGCAACGGCGGGCCAGGGCCCGCCCTACGGATCGTCCGGGCCGCAACGGCGAGCCAAGGCCCGCCCGACGGTCAGCGCTTCACCAGCTCCACCCGCCGGTTCTGCGCGCGGCCGTCCTCGGTGCCGTTGTCGGCGACCGGCTTGTCCTGGCCGAAGCCCTGCGACGCCAGCCGCGCCGGGTCCACGCCCAGCCCGACCAGTGCGCCCAGCACGCTGCGGGCGCGGGCGGCGGAGAGGTCCTTGTTGTGCGCCGGCGTGCCGGTGTTGTCGGTGTGGCCTTCGATCGACAGCTTCAGCGCCGGATCGGCGGCCAGCAGCTTGTTGATCTCTTCGACGATCGGCTGCGCATCCGGGCGCAGGGTCGCCTTGTCGGTGTCGAAGTTGATGTGCAGCGCGACGTGGCCGTCCTTGTCGATCGCCTGCTTCATCGCCGCGGCGTCGAGGAAGCCCAGCGACTGCTTCATGCCTTCCTTCTCCAGCACGACGACGAAGCCGTGGACCGGGAACACGCCGGTGCTGACGTCGATCCACCATTCCTTGCCGCCCTGGCGCAGCAGGTAGGTGTCGTGGTGGTAGTCCGGCACCTGCGGCGCGGCATAGTTGACCTTCTCCAGCGCGTCGCGGCCGCCGGCGGCGTCCATCACCGGGTAGGTGTACTGGGTGTCGTTGATCTTCTTCGCGCCCAGCGCCAGCGCGGCGTTCTCGTAATTGCGCAGGAATTCGGTCTCGGTGTACGTGCGCTTGCCGCCGGCGAGATTGAAACGGTCGTGGAAGATCTTTCCCTCCACCGGCACGGCCTTGCCGCCGGCGAGGAAGAACTGGCGGTCGAAGTTCACCAGTTTGTCCTTCTCGTCGTAGGTGCTTTCCATGCCCTCGGGGATCGCGAAGAACGGGAACGGCGGCAGGGTGGCGGTGCTCTCGGGGACGCTGGCCGGGTCGAAGTCGGCGGCCGGGGCGGGTGCGGCGGGGGCCGGCGCGGGTTCGGCGGCGGGGGCGGTCATCGGGGCTGCGGCGGGCGCGGCGGCCTCGGGCGCCGGGGCCTCGCGCTTGCAGGCGGGCAACGCGAGCAGGCAGGACAGCAGGCAGGACAGCGACAGCGCGCGCGCGGCATTCGGCGACATGGGGCGGGGCTCCGGCAGGAAACGGATCGGGACGGGCAGGTCGGGCGGACCGGCGGAGTGTAGAACGGCGAACCGGCCGCCGGCAGGCCGGGCGGATACGGTGTTCCATCGTGGCGGGGTGGTGCGGGGTGTCGGCGGCGGGCATCCTGTGCGGATGTCCTCTCCCCCTGTTCCCGCCCGTCATCCCTGGGCGGCGGCCCTGCGCATGCTGGCCGCCGTCGGCGCGTTCGCGCTGATGGACGCCGGCCTGAAGCTGTTGTCGGCGCGGTATCCGCCGTTCCAGGTGGCCTCGCTGCGCGGCGCGTCGTCGCTGCCGTTCGTGCTGGTCTGGGCGCTGGCGACGGTGGGGCCCGGGCGGCTGCTGCGCATCCGCTGGCCGCTGCACCTGCTGCGCGGCGCGCTGGGCGTGCTGATGATGGTCGCCTTCGTCTACGCGCTGCGCACGCTGCCGCTGTCGACCGCCTACACCTTGTTCTTCGTGGCGCCGATGATGATCACCGCGCTGTCGGTGCCGGTGCTGGGCGAACACGTCGGGCCGCGGCGCTGGGCGGCGATCGCGGTCGGCTTCCTCGGCGTGATGGTGGTGCTGCGGCCCACCGGCGAGGGCGTGCTGACCCTGGCCGGCCTGGCGGTGCTGGTGTCGGCGCTGGGCTACGCGGTGTCGGCGATCACCGTGCGGGTGCTGACCCGCACCGACAGCAGCCAGGCGATGGTGGTGTGGCTGCTGGTCAGCATCGCCGCCGGGTCGGGCGCGCTGGCGCTCCCGCACTGGGTGCCGGTGGCGGCGTCGGACCTGTGGATCATCGCCGGCGTCGGCCTGGCCGGGGCGCTGGGCCAGTACTTCGTGACCGAGGCCTTCCGCCTCGGCGAGGCGTCGTCGATCGCGCCGCTGGAGTACACCGCGCTGCTGTGGGGCGTGCTGCTCGACTTCGGCCTGTGGCACGTGCTGCCGGACGGCATCACCTGGGTGGGGGCGGGGATCATCGTCGCCAGCGGCCTGTACCTGCTGCACCGCGAGCGGGTGCACCTGGAGGCCGAACACCCCTGAGCGGCTGTCCGCCCCGCCGCCCGTCCTGCGTATTGCTCCGGTTGTCACGCCATCCCACCGACCTCCGGAGTTCCGCCGATGTCCCGCAAGCTTCCGTTCGCCAAGTCCGCCCTCGTCCTCGGCCTGGCCGCCGCCGGCACCATTGCCGTGGCTTATGCCGCCCAGTCCCGGGCCCCGTTGCGTGCCGATCCGCCGCGCGGCGTGGCCGCCGACCTGCAGAACTACGCCCAGCAGCGCCTGCTGGCCAAGCGCGCCGCCCAGGGCAAGATCGCGCCGGCCGGGCGTACCGCTGTCGCCACCAAGCTGGCCCCGCCGCTGTACCCGGTGACCACGGACGAGGTCTACGACGTCGATTCCTTCGGCCGCAACGTCCGCTGGCTGGGCCTGGCCAGCGCCTTCATCAACGTGCAGAGCGGCTGCCCCAAGCCGACCACGCCGGACGAGTACTGCCAGGAACTCAACACCACGCCGGGCGCCACCACCAGCTTCGCCTTCAACGACGCCGCCCGCATCAAGCTGCCGAAGTACGCCAGCAACTCGATCCTGTGCTACTGGTTCTCGCCGGTGCTGACCTACACCTGGAGCAACCCGACCGCGAGCCGCGTGATCGGCCAGCTGCGCTTCGTGCCGACGCTGACCATCGAGAACCCGGTGCTGGCCGATCCTTCGCTGATCGATCCGACCACCGGCGTGCCGTTCGGCGGCGTGCTGCAGACCTCGATGACCTCCAGCGAGACCGTGCAGCAGGCGCTGGAAGCCGGCGTGACCCTCAACGAGCGCGAGCGCGATTCCAACGTCTGCATGGCCGGCTTCATCAGCTACAAGTCGCTGGTCGAGAACTACGGCCTGACCCCGGCGCAGGCGGACGATTTCATGGCCAACCCGATGACGGTGAAGCTCAACATCACCGGCAGCACGCGCTACATCTCCAACGCGTCGATGGTGTTCGGCCTGCGCGTCGTCGGCGACTGACCCGTGCGCGACGCCGGCCGCCGCCGCCCGCGGCGGCCGGGCCGCGTTCGGTCGATGCGCCCCGGCCGGGCTGTCCGCTCCGGCCGGGGGGCTGCGTTCTCGTCGGTGCCGTCCCACCGTCGGCCCAACCTCCGGAGCGCACCACCATGCAACGCAAGCATCTGATCGGCCTCGCCGTCGTCGCGGCCCTCGCTTCGCTCGGCGCCTACGCGCAGCAGCGGGCGCCGTCGAAGCACGACATCGCCGAGGCCGTCTCCTCCGATCTCCCCCGCTGGCGCGCCCCCGCGCCCGCCACGCTCGGCGCCCGCGCCGCCGCGGCCAAGGTCACCGGCGTCGCCAAGGCCGCGCCCACCGTCGACGACGTGTACGACGTCGATTCCTTCGGCCGCAACGTGGTCTGGCTGGGCCTGACCAGCGCCTTCGTAACCCTCAGCGACACCTGCCCGACGACCGATCCGGCCGATCCGGACGAGCACTGCCAGGTCGTCAATCCGGCGCCGGCCACCACCAGCTTCACCTTCGAGGACACCGCGCACATCTACCTGCCGGCGAAGTCCGCGAACTCGCTGCTGTGCTACTGGTTCTCGCCGGTGCTCACCGTCACCTACAGCAACCCGGGCGCCACCCCGGCGCTGGGTCGCCTGCGCTACAACCCGACGCTGACGATCGAGAACCCGGTGCTCGACAACCCGGCGCTGATCGATCCCACCACCGGCGTGCCGTTCGGCGGCAAGCTGCTGACCTCGATGACCTCCAGCGAGATCCTCGTCATGCCGCTCAACGCCGGCCAGACCGTCACCGAGCGCACCCGCGATTCCACCGTCTGCATGGCCGGCTTCGTGTCCAAGCAGGCGCTGATCGAGAACTACGGCCTGACCGACGCGCAGGCGAAGGAGTTCTTCAAGAAGCCGACGAAGATCCGCCTCAACATCAGCGGGTTCTCGCAGAACGTGGCATTCGCCTCGATGGTGTTCGGCCTGCGCGTGGTCGGCGACGAACGCTGATCGCGTCCGCCACCGTCCCGCATCGCACGAAGCCCGGCCCCGCGCCGGGCTTCGTCGTCTGCGGCGGCGCACCATGCCCGGCGCGCGCCTGCGGTGTAACGTGGCGCGACCTTCCCGCAGGAGCCTACCGATGAACAGCGCGCACGCGAACGGCGCCCCGCACTGGTTCGAACTGGCCACGCCCGATCCTGCGGGCGCCGACGCCTTCTACACCGGCCTGTTCGGCTGGACCGCGGACGCCTCGGCGATCGCCGGCGATTACACCGTCTTCCGGCTGGGCGGGCGCGAGGTGGCGGGCGCCTATGCGCTGCGCGCGCACGGCGTGCCGCCGGGCTGGGGCGTGTACTTCCGCGTGGCCGACGTCGACGCCGCGGCGGCGCGCGTCGTCGCGGGCGGCGGACGTGTGATCGTGCCGCCGTTCGAGGCCGGCGGCCATCTGCGCGCCGCGGCCTGCGCCGATCCCGAAGGCGCGGTGTTCCTGCTCGCCCAGCCGCGCGGCCACGCCGGCGCCGCGGCCCTGCGCGAACCCGGCGCGGTGTGCTGGACCGAACTCGCCACCCGCGATCTCGATCGCGCGCAGGCCTTCTACGGCGACGTGCTCGGCTGGACCGTGCAGCCGCATCACGCGTCGCCGCCGACGGTGTACCGCATCTTCGCGAATGCCGACGGCATGCTCGGCGGTTTCCTGGCGATGACGCCCGAATGGGGCCCGATGCCGTCGCACTGGGCGCTGTACGTGCAGGTCGAGGACGTCGATGCCGTCGCCGTGCGTGCGCAGGCGCTGGGCGGACGCCTCGTGTTCCCGGCGTTCGATGCGCCGCAGGTGGGACGCATCGCGCGCATCGAGGATCCCGCCGGCCTCGGCTTCTACGTCATCCGTTTCGTCGATCCGGCGTGATGCCGCGCGTGGTGCGCTGCACCGTACGCCGGCGCATTGCGGCTGAATACGTTTTCCCGTCCTGCACGCGCCGCGGTCGGCGTTTCGCCGCCCGTTGCGGTTGGCGTGCGCGGCCCGCCCGTCCACAATAGGCCCGTCTCCGCGACGCGCGTGTCCGTCCTGCGCGTCGCCTCCCCCGAGTTCCCGCACAAGGCCACGCCATGACCGCACCGAAGGAAGCCCGCGTTCCCGACATCGGCGATTTCACCGACATCCCGGTGATCGAACTCCTGGTCCAGGTGGGCGACACCGTCGCGAAGGACCAGGGTCTGGCGACGCTGGAATCCGACAAGGCGACGATGGAAGTGCCCGCGCCGTTCGCCGGCGTGGTGCGCGAACTGAAGGTGAAGCTCGGCGACACCGTGTCCGAAGGCAGCGTGGTGGCGATGATCGAACCGAGCGACGCCGGCGAAACCGCCGCAGCGCCTTCGCCTTCGCCTGCGCCGGCTCCCGCGCCCGCGCCCGTGGCGGCACCCGCGCCGGCGCCTGCCGCAGCGCCTGCGCCCGCACCGGTGTCCGCGCCTGCGCCTGCGCCCGCCGCGGCGCCGATGGGCGCCGGCCTGCCGCCGGTGCGTTTCGAGGCCGACGCGGTGCTGCCGGACAAGGTGCCGCACGCCAGCCCCGCGGTGCGCCTGTTCGCCCGCGAACTCGGCGTCGACCTGTCCCGCGTCGCCGGCTCCGCGCGCGGCGGCCGCATCACGAAGGAGGACGTGCAGGGCTTCGTGAAGTCGGTGATGCAGGGCGGCGCGTCCGCCGGTGCCGCACCGGCCGCGGCCGGCGGTGGCGGCGGCCTCAACCTGCTGCCGTGGCCGAAGGTCGACTTCGCGAAGTTCGGCGAGATCGAAGTGCGCGAGCTGTCACGCATCAAGAAACTCTCCGGCGCCAACCTCGCCCGCAACTGGGCGATGATCCCGCACGTCACCCAGCACGACGAGGCCGACATCACCGACCTCGAAGCGCTGCGCGTGCAGCTCAACAAGGAGCACGAGAAGGCCGGCGTGAAGCTGACCATGCTCGCGTTCCTGATGAAGGCCGTGGTGTCGCTGCTGAAGCAGTACCCGGACTTCAACGCCTCGCTCGACGAGACCGGCGAGAAGCTGGTGCTCAAGAAGTATTTCCACATCGGCTTCGCTGCCGACACGCCGAACGGCCTGGTGGTGCCGGTGATCCGCGACGTCGACCGCAAGGGCGTGATCGAGATCGCCCGCGAGACCTCCGAACTGGCGAAGAAGGCGCGCGACGGCAAGCTCGGCCCGGCCGACATGAGCGGCGGCTGCTTCTCGATCAGCTCGCTGGGCGGCATCGGCGGCACCGGCTTCACGCCGATCGTGAACGCGCCGGAAGTCGCGATCCTCGGCGTGTCGAAGTCGTCGATCAAGCCGGTGTGGGACGGCCAGCAGTTCCAGCCGAAGCTGATGCTGCCGTTGTCGCTGAGCTACGACCACCGCGTCATCGACGGTGCCGCCGCGGCGCGTTTCGCCGCCCACCTCGCGCAGCTGCTCGGCGACATGCGCCGCGTGCTGCTCTGACCGAAGGCGCGCACACATGGCGAACACGATCGAAGCGAAGGTTCCGGACATCGGCGATTTCGATGCCATCCCGGTGATCGAACTCCTGGTGAAGGTCGGCGATACCGTCGCGAAGGACCAGGGGCTGGTGACGCTGGAATCCGACAAGGCGACGATGGAAGTGCCGTCGTCCGCCGCCGGCGTCGTGAAGGAATTGCGCGTGAAGCTCGGCGATGCGGTGTCCGAGGGCAGCGTGATCGCGATCCTCGAAACGGCCGATGCGGCCGCGCCGTCGCAGCCCCCATCCCAACCTTCCCCCGCGAGCGGGGGAAGGGGCGAAAGCGCGGCGCCTGCGCCTGCCGCCGCGCCGGCAGCGGCCACGCCCGCAACTGCAGCTGCTGCACCCGCACCGGCCGCCGCCGCATCCACCGGCCGCAAGGCCGACGTCGAATGCCGGATGCTGGTGCTCGGTGCCGGTCCCGGTGGCTACACCGCCGCGTTCCGCAGCGCCGACCTCGGCCTCGACACCGTGCTGGTCGAGCGCTACCCGTCGCTCGGCGGCGTCTGCCTCAACGTCGGCTGCATCCCGTCGAAGGCGCTGCTGCATGCGGCGAACGTGATCGACGAAGCGGCGCACGCGAAGGACTACGGCATCGACTTCGGTGCGCCGACCATCGCGCTCGACACGCTGCGCGGCTACAAGGACAAGGTCGTCGGCCAGCTCACCAAGGGCCTGGCCGGCATGGCGAAGCAGCGCAAGGTGCGGGTGGTGCAGGGCACCGGCAAGTTCGTGTCGCCGAACGAGATCGAAGTCGTCGGTGATGCCGGCACGCAGCTCGTGCGCTTTGAACAGTGCATCATCGCCGCGGGTTCGCAGCCGGTGAAGCTGCCCGCGTTCCCGTGGGACGACGCACGCGTGATGGATTCCACCGACGCGCTGATGCTGGCCGACGTGCCGAAGTCGCTGCTCGTCGTCGGCGGCGGCATCATCGGCCTGGAGATGGCGACGGTGTACCGCGCGCTGGGCGCGGCGGTCACCGTGGTCGAGTTCATGGACCAGATCATGCCGGGCGCCGACACCGACCTGATCAAGCCGCTCGCCGATCGCCTGAAGAAGCAGGGCGTCGCCGTGCACCTCAAGACCAAGGTCGTCGAGGCGAAGTCGACGAAGGCCGGCATCGTCTGCAGCTTCGACGGCGCAAGCATTCCCGCGAGCGATACCTACGATCGCGTGCTGGTCGCGGTGGGCCGGTCGCCCAACGGCAAGAAGATCGACGCGGAGAAGGCCGGTGTCGCCGTCGGCGAGCGCGGCTTCATCGCCGTCGATCGCCAGATGCGCACCAACGTGCCGCACATCTTCGCGATTGGCGACATCGTCGGCCAGCCGATGCTGGCGCACAAGGCGACGCACGAAGGCAAGCTCGCCGCGGAAGTCGCCGCGGGCGAGAAGAAGGAGTGGGTGGCGCGGGTGATCCCGTCGGTCGCCTACACCGATCCGGAGATCGCGTGGGTCGGCGTCACCGAAACCGAGGCGAAGGCCAAGGGCCTGAAGATCGGCGTCGGCAAGTTCCCGTGGGCCGCGTCGGGCCGCGCGATCGGCATCGGCCGCACCGAAGGCTTCACCAAGCTGATCTTCGACGACGCCAGCCATCGCATCATCGGCGCCGGCATCGTCGGCGTGCATGCAGGCGATCTCATCGCCGAAGCCGCCCTCGCGATCGAGATGGGCTGCGAGGTCGAGGACATCGGCCACACCATCCATCCGCATCCCACGCTCAGCGAATCGGTGGGTATGGCCGCCGAAGTCTTCGACGGCACCATCACCGACCTGTACATCCCGAAGAAGAAGTAGCCATCGCTTTACGGTAGAGCGGCCTTCAGGCCGCTGCTTTTGAACCAGACCAGAGAACAGCGGCCTGAAGGCCGCTCTACCGATCAACGGAAACGTTGCATGAAAACCCTCGGCCTGCTCGGCGGCATGAGCTGGGAATCGACGCTGCCGTACTACCGCATCGTCAACGAGCGCGTGCGCGAACGCCTCGGCGGCCTGCATTCGGCGAAGCTGGTGCTGCACAGCGTCGACTTCGCCGAGATCGAAGCGCTGCAGCATGCCGATCGCTGGGATGACGCGGGCGCGCTGCTCGCACACGCCGCGCGCGGACTGCGCGCCGCGGGCGCGGACGCGATCGTGCTGTGCACCAACACCATGCATCGCGTTGCGCCGGCGATCGAAGCTGCGGTCGACGTGCCGCTGCTGCACATCGCCGATGCCACCGCGCGTCGCCTGCACGATGCGGGACTCGATCGCGTCGCGCTGCTCGGCACGCGCTTCACGATGGAGCAGGCGTTCTACCGCGACCGCATCGAGGCCGCCGGCATCGCTGTGTTCGTGCCCGGTGCCGACGATCGCGAGCGCGTGCACCGCGTGATCTACGACGAACTCTGCCTTGGCCGCCTGCACGAAGCGTCGCGGCAGGATTACCGCCGCATCATCGCCGCGCTGGTCGCGCGCGGCGCGCAGGGCGCGATCCTCGGCTGCACCGAGATCGGCCTGCTGGTGGGCGAGGGCGATGCCGACGTGCCGCTGTTCGACACCGCGCGCATCCACGCCGAGGATACCGCCGACTGGGCGCTTGACGGCTGAGGGCGGACAAGACGAAGCCCCGGCCGGGGAGAGCCGGGGCTTCGAGGGCCTGCTGGGCCGCCGGGGGACGGCCGCATCGCTCGCGCAGGACGCAGGAAGAGACCGGCAGGCGCGGCGGAAGTTCCGCCGATGGCCCGGATCGCCCCCGCGAATGTGACGGCGGCCGGAAAATCCGTCGGAAAGTCCTTTCCCGTCATGGGGTTGCATGCGGAATCCCGGCCTTCGGCCGGCTCTGGCTACGACCATGGCCGCGGTTGCCCCGGAAAATGCCCGGCTGCTATACTTTTTCGGCTTCGCAGGACGGTTTTCGGCTGCCATCGGCGCCGGGGCCGGCCTGTCGTCTCCGCCAATTTCCCGGGTGCCGCGTGCTGAATTCTGTCGCCGCGGGCCGGCGACTGGCGCGACGCACGGTGCTGACCCAGGCCGTGGCCGTCGCGATCGCAGCCGCGGCCTGTCTGACGTTCGGAGGGACGGCCGCGCTCGCCGCGTTGGTCGGAGGCGCCGCGATGACCCTCGGCACGGCGCTGGCTGCCTGGGGCGCGTTCCCGGGCAGCGTGGTCGGCGCGGAAATGGCGTTCGGCCGGCTGCTGCTGGGGCTGGCGGCGAAATGGATCGTGGTGGCCGCGGGGCTCTGGCTCGCGATCGCCGTGTGGAAACTGCCGGCAGTGCCGGCGCTCGTCGGAGCGGCCGCGGCCGCCGCCGGCGTGTTGTTCACCGCGAGGTCCGGGTTGCGCTCCTGAGGGGCGGGCCGGACCGGACGGAACGTGTGACCGAAGCGTCGCGAACTTCCTCGCGGCGAACCTTGCGGGACATCCCGTGGAAACGAGGGCGACGGCGTGAGTGCTGAGAAAAGTGGCGGCGGGCTGACCGAATACATCGTCCATCACCTGACCCACAACAAGATCGACGTGGCCGGCCACAGCCTGCACATCGACTCGTGGGTGATCTCGCTGGCCCTGGGCCTGCTGGCCTGCTTCCTGCTGTGGTCCCAGGCGCGCAAGGCGACCTCGGGCGTGCCGTCGAAGGCCCAGGCCTTCGTCGAGATCGTGGTCGAGTTCGTCGACGGCCAGGTCAAGGACGCCTTCCACGGCGACCGCCGCTTCATCGCCCCGCTGGCGCTGACGATCTTCGTCTGGGTCGTGTTCATGAACACGATGGACCTGCTGCCGCTGGACCTGCCGGGCCGGATCATCGCCTGGACCGCCGGCGAGGAAGCCGCGCACCACACCTACCTGCGCGTGGTTCCGACCGCCGACGTGAACACCACGTTCGGCATGTCGATCACCGTCTTCCTGCTGATCATCTTCTACTCGATCAAGGCCAAGGGCTTCGGCGGCTTCACCAAGGAGCTGTTCACCGCCCCGTTCCACGGCCACGGCGTGATGGCCATCATCCTGGCCCCGTTCAACCTCTTCCTCAATCTCGTCGAATACCTGTCCAAGCCGGTGAGCCTCGGCATGCGACTGTTCGGCAACATGTACGCGGGCGAGCTGCTGTTCATGCTGATCGCCGGCCTCTTCGCCTCGTGGGCCACCTTTGTCCCGGGCGTGCTGATCAACTCGGCTTGGGCGATCTTCCACATCCTGATCATCCTGCTGCAGGCCTTCATCTTCATGGTGCTGACCGTCGTGTACCTGTCGATGGCACACGAGCACCACTGAGTCACGCTTTCCCGATCTTCGCTTCAACCCTCCACGCTTCCCATCCATCTCGTTCAATCCGGAGTTCACCATGGAATTCATCGCCAACGTCCAGGGCTTCACCGCCATCGCCATCGGCCTCATCGTCGGTCTCGGCGCGCTCGGCGCTGCGCTCGGCATCGGCATCATGGGTTCGAAGTTCCTCGAATCCGCCGCGCGCCAGCCGGAACTGGTCCCGATGCTGTCGGGCCGCATGTTCCTGCTCGCCGGCCTGATCGACGCGGCGTTCCTGATCGGCGTCGGCGTCGCGATGATGTTCGCGTTCGCGAACCCGCTGCTGGCCGCGCTGCAGAACGCCGCGGGCTGATCGGCACCAGCGCGGCGCCCGTCGCGGCGCCGCGCCACCGCTTGCGTCCATCGCGGCCCCGGGCCGCGGTGGGCGCCGATTCGCAGGACTCGCTTCCGCAGGGCACGTCATGAATCCGAATATCACCTTGCTGGGCCAGATGATCTCGTTCGCGATCCTCATCTGGTTCACCGTCAAGTTCATCTGGCCGCCGCTGACGAAGGCGATCGAGGAGCGTCAGCAGAAGATCGCCGACGGTCTCGCCGCCGCCGACAACGCGCAGAAGAACCTCGCCCAGGCCGAAGAGAAGGTCAACGAGGAGCTCAAGGTCGCCCGCGCCAAGGCCAACGAGATCATCGAGCAGGCCCACCAGCGCGCCAACCAGATCATCGACCAGGCCAAGAACGACGCCATCGCCGAGGCCAACCGGCAGAAGGCCGTGGCCGAGGCCGAGATCGTCGCCGCCGCCAACCGTGCCAAGGAAGACCTGCGCAAGCAGGTGTCCGCCCTGGCCGTGTCGGGCGCCGAAAAGCTGCTCAAGCGCGAAATCGACGCCAACGCCCACAAGGCGCTGATCGACGAACTCGCCGCCCAGCTCTGACGGCACGGAGACTCCGATGAGCCAGGCCCTCACGCTCGCCCGCCCCTACGCCCGCGCCGCCTATGCGATCGCGCGCGAGAGCGGTACCGCCGCCCCGTGGTCCGACGCGCTCGCCTTCGCGGCGCGCGTCGCCGCGGATCCGCGCGTGCACGCGCTGCTCGGTCATCCCCAGCTCGGCCGCGACGACGCGGTCGCGCTGCTGTCGCCGGACGGTGCTTCCGAACCTTTCCGCAATTTCCTCGCGCTGCTGGCCGACAACCGTCGCCTGCCGCTGCTGACGGAGATCGCCGGACTGTTCGAGGAGCAGCGCACCGAGGCCGAGCGCATCGTCAAGGCGAAGGTGACCTCGGCGACGGCGCTGCCCGCCGCGGAGCTGGACACGATCAAGGCTGCGCTGAAGCGCCGCTTCGGCCGCGACGTCGCGCTCGAGACCGCGGTCGACGAGGCCCTGATCGGCGGCGCGGTGATCGACGCCGGCGACGTGGTGATCGACGGCTCGCTGCGCAGCAAGCTCGCCCGCCTGCAGTCGGCGCTCGCCCACTGACGCGCCCGTCCCACACACGCTTTCATTTCATCGTCGGCGGCGACGCCGGCACAAGGGAACCACCATGGCCAGCACCCAGCTCAACCCGTCCGAAATCAGCGAACTGATCAAGACCCGCATCGAAAAGGTCAAGCTCGCCGCCGAAGCGCGCAACGAAGGCACCGTGACCTCGGTGTCCGACGGCATCGTGCGCATCCACGGCCTGGCCGACGTGATGCAGGGCGAAATGATCGAGCTGCCGGGCAACACCACCGCGCTCGCGCTGAACCTCGAGCGCGATTCGGTCGGCGCCGTGGTCCTCGGCGATTACAAGCACCTGCGCGAAGGCGACACCGCCAAGACCACCGGCCAGATCCTCTCGGTGCCGACCGGTCCGAAGCTGCTCGGCCGCGTCGTGAACGCGCTGGGCGAGGCGATCGACGGCAAGGGTCCGGTCGAATCCGATACCCGCGCGCCGGTCGAATGCATCGCCCCGGGCGTGGTGTGGCGCAAGTCGGTGTCGCAGCCGGTGCAGACCGGTTACAAGTCGGTCGACTCGATGATCCCGATCGGCCGCGGCCAGCGCGAGCTGATCATCGGCGACCGCCAGACCGGCAAGACCGCGCTCGCGATCGACGCGATCATCAATCAGAAGCACTCGGGCATCAAGTGCATCTACGTGGCCATCGGCCAGAAGAACTCGACCATCGCCAACATCGTGCGCAAGCTCGAAGAGAACGGCGCGATGGCGTACACCACGGTCGTCGCCGCCTCGGCGTCCGAATCGGCCGCGATGCAGTACATCGCCGCCTACTCGGGCTGCACCATGGGCGAGTTCTTCCGCGACCGCGGCGAAGACGCGCTGATCATCTACGACGATCTGTCGAAGCAGGCCGTGGCCTACCGCCAGATCTCGCTGCTGCTGCGCCGTCCGCCGGGCCGCGAAGCCTACCCGGGCGACGTGTTCTACCTGCACAGCCGCCTGCTCGAGCGCGCCGCCCGCGTGTCCGAGGAGTACGTCGAGAAGTTCACCAACGGCGCCGTGAAGGGCAAGACCGGTTCGCTGACCGCGCTGCCGATCATCGAAACCCAGGCCGGCGACGTGTCCGCGTTCGTGCCGACCAACGTGATCTCGATCACCGACGGCCAGATCTTCCTCGAGACCGACCTGTTCAACGCCGGCATCCGCCCGGCCGTGAACGCCGGCATCTCGGTGTCGCGCGTCGGTGGCGCCGCCCAGACCAAGATCATGAAGAAGCTGTCGGGCGGCATCCGCATCGCGCTCGCCCAGTACCGCGAGCTCGCCGCGTTCGCCCAGTTCGCCTCGGACCTCGACGAAGCCACCCGCAAGCAGCTCGAGCGCGGCCAGCGCGTCACCGAGCTGATGAAGCAGAAGCAGTACGCGCCGATGTCGGTCGCCCAGCAGGCGCTGTCGATCTACGCGGTCGACAAGGGCTACATGGACGGCGTGCCGGTCAACAAGATCCTCGCGTTCGAAGCCGGCCTGCAGGCGCACTTCGCCAACACCCAGGGCGCGCTGATCGCGAAGATCGACGAGACCGGCGACTGGAACGACGAGATCGAAGCCACCTTCAAGGCCGGCATCGAAGAGTTCGTGAAGACCGGTTCCTGGTGATGTTGCAGGGCGGGCCCCGGCCCGTCATCGCGGCAACGCATCGCCGACGCGGGTTTGCAATCACGACGGTGGGCTGAAGCCCACCCTACGGGAAGAAAGAGATGGCAGGCGGCAGAGAAATCAAGACCAAGATCAAGTCGGTGCAGAACACCCGCAAGGTGACGCGTGCGCTGGAAATGGTCTCGGCCTCCAAGATCCGCAAGGCGCAGGACCGCATGAAGGCCTCGCGTCCGTACGCGCGCGCGATGAAGCAGGTCATCGGCCACCTCGCGCAGGCCAACTCCGAGTTCCACCATCCGTACCTGGTGGAGCGCAAGGAGATCAAGCGCGTCGGCTACGTCATCGTCTCGTCGGACCGCGGCCTCGCCGGCGGCCTGAACAACAACCTGTTCCGCAAGCTGCTCGTCGAGATGCGCCGCTGGCAGGAACAGGGCGTGGGCATCGACGTCGTCACCATCGGCCAGAAGGCGAGCGTCTTCTTCCGCCGCATCAGCAACGTCGGCATGCTCGCCTCGGTCACGCATCTGGGCGACACCCCGCACGTCGACCAGCTGGTCGGCGTGGTGAAGACGATGCTGGACGCCTACAGCGGCGGCCAGGTCGACAAGGTCTTCCTCGTCTACAACGACTTCGTCAACACGATGACCCAGCGCGCGGCGTTCGACCAGCTGCTGCCGCTGCCGGCGTCGGAGACGGCCGTCGCGCACCACGACTGGGATTACATCTACGAACCCGACGCGCAGACCGTGCTGGAGCACGTGCTGACCCGCTACATCGAATCGCTGGTGTACCAGGCGGTGATGGAGAACGTGGCGTCGGAGCACGCGGCGCGCATGGTGGCGATGAAGGCCGCCAGCGACAACGCGACCAAGCTGATCGGCACGCTCAACCTCGTCTACAACAAGGCGCGCCAGGCGGCGATCACCCAGGAAATCTCCGAAATCGTCGGCGGCGCGGCCGCGGTCTGACGACGCGACGATACGGATCGGAACTCATGCAACACGACATTTTCGAATCGGGAACCACCATGAACACCTCCAACACGCAAGGCAAGATCGTCCAGATCATCGGCGCCGTCGTCGACGTCGAATTCCCGCGCGAGAGCGTGCCCAAGGTGTACGACGCGCTGAAGGTGCAGAACACCGAGATCACCCTCGAAGTGCAGCAGCAGCTCGGCGACGGCGTGGTCCGCACGATCGCGCTGGGTTCGACCGACGGCCTGAAGCGCAACCTGATCGCTGACAACACCGGCCGCGCCATCTCGGTGCCGGTCGGCAAGGGCACGCTCGGCCGCATCATGGACGTGCTCGGCAATCCGATCGACGAGTGCGGCGCGGTCAAGGCCGACACCACGTGGGAAATCCACCGCGCGGCCCCGACGTACGAAGAACAGTCCTCGTCGACCGAACTGCTGGAAACCGGCATCAAGGTGATCGACCTGATGTGCCCGTTCGCCAAGGGCGGCAAGGTCGGCCTGTTCGGCGGCGCCGGCGTGGGCAAGACCGTGAACATGATGGAGCTCATCAACAACATCGCGACCGAGCACTCGGGCCTGTCGGTGTTCACCGGCGTGGGCGAGCGCACCCGCGAAGGCAACGACTTTTACCACGAGATGCAGGAGTCGGGCGTCGTCAACGTCGAGGAGCACGAGAAGTCGAAGGTGGCGATGGTGTACGGCCAGATGAACGAGCCGCCGGGCAACCGCCTGCGCGTCGCGCTGACCGGCCTGACCATGGCCGAGTACTTCCGTGACGAAGGCCGCGACGTGCTGCTGTTCGTCGACAACATCTACCGCTACACGCTGGCCGGTACCGAAGTGTCGGCGCTGCTGGGCCGCATGCCGTCGGCGGTGGGTTACCAGCCGACCCTCGCCGAGGAAATGGGCGTCCTGCAGGAGCGCATCACCTCGACCAAGACCGGTTCGATCACCTCGATCCAGGCCGTGTACGTGCCCGCGGACGACCTGACCGACCCGTCGCCGGCGACCACGTTCGCGCACCTTGACGCCACCGTCGTGCTGAGCCGCAACATCGCTTCGCTCGGCATCTACCCGGCGGTCGATCCGCTGGACTCGACCTCGCGCCAGCTCGACCCGAACGTGATCGGCAACGAGCACTACGAGACCGCGCGCCGCGTCCAGTCGACGCTCCAGAAGTACAAGGAGCTGAAGGACATCATCGCGATCCTGGGCATGGACGAGCTGTCGGAAGACGACAAGCTGGCCGTGGCCCGCGCCCGCAAGATCGAGCGCTTCTTCTCGCAGCCGTTCACGGTCGCGGAAGTGTTCACCGGCTCGAAGGGCAAGTACGTGTCGCTGAAGGACACGATCCGCGGCTTCAAGGGCATCGTCGACGGCGAGTACGACCACCTGCCGGAGCAGGCGTTCTACATGGTCGGCGGCATCGAGGAAGCGGTCGAGAAGGCGAAGAAGCTCGCTGCCTGATCTGCACGGTAGGGTGGGCCCTTGGCCCACCATTGCGAGGCATCGGACGTTCACGAACGTTTGATGTTGCGACAAGAGCGGTGGGCCGAGGCCCACCCTATGAGGAACCCGAAAACCCATGGCCACCATCCGTTGCGACATCGTCAGCGCCGAAGCCGAGATCTTCCACGGTGAAGCCACGCTCGTGGTCGCCACCGGCGAGCAGGGCGAACTCGGCATCGCGCCGCGCCACGCGCCGCTGATCACCCGCCTGAAGCCGGGCAAGGTCGTCGTCACCACCGCGGCCGGCGAAATCCTCGACTTCGCGATCTCCGGCGGCATCCTCGAAGTGCAGCCGCAGGTCGTGACCGTGCTGGCCGACACCGCGGTGCGCGCGCAGGACATCGACGAAGCCGCCGTGAAGGCCGCGATGGAAGAAGCCAAGCGCGCGCTGGAGCACAAGGACCCGAAGATGTCGGCCGAGGAAGCCCAGGCGCAGCTGGCGATGAGCCTCGCCCAGCTGAGCGCGCTGGAGCGCCTGCGCAAGAACCTCAAGCACTGAGGTCCCGCGCCTTCGCGATACACGGAAACGCCGGCGAAAGCCGGCGTTTTTCGTTCGCGTCCACGTCGCCGGCGGGCGAGGGCGCGACGGGGCGGCTTGTCCGCCTCGATCGGCGTTGTCGATCGCGGATCGTGACCGACGGCCTCGATCCGGGGCGTTCCTTGAGCGCGCGTTGCCGGGTGTGCTTAACTTCGGCCGTCGCTGCCCGGCCTCGCGCCGTGACCGGAGGCGCGGCGATTCCAGCGACCGGACATGGTCCGGACCGCATCGCCAGGGGCGATCGGACTTCGGCGAACCGCAGGTCGATGCACAGCGCGGAGATCCGCATCCCGCATCGTTTCGTTTCCTCATCGCGCAAGGACATGCCCATGATGACGACGCAGCACGCTGTTCCACAGCCGACGACGGCCGAACTCGGCCCCCGTCTGCTCGCACTCCTCGCAGGCCTGCACGGCCCGGACGATCTCGCGCCGGGCGCCATCGAACGCGTCACCGGCGTCGCCATGCGCCACGATCCCGCGGACGCCGGGCGCTACGGTTTCGGCCTGCCGCTCGAACCCGGCTGGATGTGCCATCTCAGCGCCTTGCCCGCTGCCGAAGGGGCGCCGCCCAAGCGCCTGGTGATCTCATACGACGCCTCCGGCGGGGATGACGCGGCCTTGCCGCCGTCGGTGCCGGCGCTGGACGACGTCGCCCGGGCCCTCGTCGACGCTGGCTACCGGCGCGACCCGGTGTTCGGTCCGCGCAACGTGCTGTGGGGGCAGGTGTTCACCCGGGACGACGTCGAGATCCGCGTCAACGTGGAAGCCGAGGACCCGGCCGCGGATACCGTCCGCCCGCGCGTCACGCGCATCGCGGTCGACGCCGCGCTCGGCACGGGCACCTTCGCGGGAGGCCTGCGCCATGAGTGAACTCTTCAGGGGCGTGCAGAACTTCTTCGATCCGAGCGGCAAGCCCAAGCGCGATCTCGACGACATGATCGACACCTACGCCAAGGGCGGCAAGGAACATGCGAAGGTGGCCGAGGGCATGCGCAACGTGCTGCTGCTGTCGCCGGACCTCAACAAGCGCATGGTGGAAGCGGTGCGCGATGGCTACCTTACCCGGTTGTCCAGCGACAATCCGGGCGACAACGCGGCGGCCGGCTACAACGCCCATTCGAGCACGATGTTCGTCCGGCCCCGTTTCAACGGCAGCGATTCGGCCTACGCGGAGCTGATGTTCACGCTCGGCCACGAGACCGACCATGCGCGCTCGCTGAAGGGCCAGAACCACGCCACGTCGATGCTGGGCCCCGAGGTGCAGCGCATCGCCGCGGCGCCGAGCGTGGGCCCGCGCGACTACACCCCCGCGATCGCGACGTACATCGAACACCAGCGGACGGAAGAAGCCCAGGCGCACATCGGCGGCTTCAACGCGATCTCGTCGTACGTGATGACGCACGGCAAGGCCGGGAAGGGCAAGGAGCTGGAAGCGATCTACGCGGTGGACCCGCTGCGCATGGGCGATTTCATCAGCGTCACCGGCGATCCGGCGAAGTACGCACTGAAGCCGGGACTGGAGGTGGGCAAGGACTTCCAGATGCCCAAGAACGGCGCGAACGTCGAGGCGATGAAGGGCTACTACGCCGACAAGATGATCGACGGCGATTACATGATGTACCGGCAGGAAGCGATCAAGACCGGCATGGAACTGGTGGGCAGGATCGAAAAGATCCACTCCGACAACAACCTCGAGGACCGCAGCTACATCATCGATCCGGACCGTCTGCAGGCGCACCGCACGCTCAACCTGCCCGCGGACGGCCGGCACGAGATCAAGGGCGCCGTGCAGATGGCCAGCCTGAGCGACCTCGGCATCGATCTCGGTTCGCTCGCCCCGCTGGTCGCCGACAAGGACGCACCGAAATCGTCGGTGTCGCTGGTGCCGAAGCAGGAGGACCATCCCTTGTTCGCGCAGGCACTGGAGAAGGTGGTCGAATACGACAAGCGCGACAAGCTCACCGACTCGCCGCAGGAGCTGCGCAACCTGGCGGCCGCGCTCGCGGTGCAGGCGGAATCGCGTGGCCTCAAGCAGATCGACGAGGTCATGCTCAGCGTGGACAAGACCGGCATGATCGCCAGCCAGCATGCCGGCTCCGAGCGCCTCAACGCCGCCGTCGACGGGAAGACGGCGATGGACACGCCCGAAGGCGTGAACCTCGCCAGGCTCGCGCCGGTGCCGTCGCTGGTCGCCTCGCAGTCGCCGTCCGAATCGCAGTCGCAGGTCCGGGACGGCAGCGGCGGCATGAAGTTCTAGCGCGGCGGTGCCGGATCGATCGCACGATCCGGCATCCCCTGCGCGTGTCAGCGCTTGTAGACCCAATGCCGCGAGGCGAGGAAACCGGCGAGCCCCAGCGTCAGTTCGATCGCCGGCTTCGCCAGCCATGCGCCGTGCAGGCCGAAGGCATCGTCGACGCCGCCCATCGCCAGCGTGCTGATCGTGGTGGTGCACAGCCACAGCAGCACGAACCGCCGCAGCTGCGTGCCGCCGAGACGCGTGTCGTCGCCGGCGAACGTGACCTTGCCGTTGAGCCAGAAGCCGAGCATCGCGCCGGCGATGCGGCCGCAGACATTCGCGGTCTCGATCGGCAGCCCGCCGTGGCTGGCGACCACGGTCACGGCCCAGTCCAGCAGCCATTGCAGGCCGCCGATGAGCAGGTAATGGCCGCCCTGACGCGACAGGCTCATGGTGACGTTGCCGATGCAGGCGCGAGATCGAGACGCCACAGCGTCATCGTGCCTTCGTGTGCGACCGCCCGTGCGCCTGCGACGCGCAGGCTCGCCCGCAACGCGGGCGAGGCGACGGCCTCGTCGGTCAGCGTCCAGCGGATGGCGTGCGCGGCGAAGAGGCGTCGCCATGCCGCGCCCGAGGCATCGCCGTCCGCCGCCTGTGCCTCGCGCTGCAGCCACGGCGCATGCGGCGACACCGTGCGCCCGCGGCCACCGAGTTCGGCGATGAAGCCGCGCTGCGGATCGGTCGCCAGCACGCCGCCGTCGTCGCCGGGCGGCAGCCGGCGCAGCAGCAGGCGCTCCGGCAGCCACTCGCGCAGCACGACGGTGTCGTCGAACGGACTGCGCAGCGTGCGCTTGAACACGGACGCGTGGTGCAGCCAGCTCGCGTTCGCCTGAAATGCGAGATCGAGCGTGCACAGCGCGACCAGCGCCCACGCGAACGTGCGGCGGCCCGACGCGGCCTCCATCCCGATCGGCAACAGCACCAGCAGCAGGCCGAGGCCGGGCCACGCATAGCGCGCGTACTGCATCGACAGCAGCGGCAGCAGCATCGCGGCGATGGCGCACAGCAGCAGACCGCGCCGGCGCAGGCGCAGCAGCGCGAGCAGCAGCACGCCGCCGAGCGCGATCGGCGCGAAGCCCAGCGCGCCGTCCCAGCCTTCGAGGTAGCGGTCGGTGTCGAACACCATGCGCCACGGCAGATCAAGCGCGAGACCCGCGTGCCAGCGTGCATCGTCGAGCTGCACGGCCGGCATCGCCGGCGAGCGGAACACCTGGTTGAAGAGCGGCAGCAGCGGATTGCCGGTCGCGCGCCAGGCCATGACTTCGCTCGACAGTGCGAGGACGGCGAACAGCGCGATCGCGATCGGCAGCCGCGACCACGGCAGCGCGCCGCGATGCCGCCACCCCGCGTAGACAATCAGCGGCAAGGCGGCGATCCCGTGCACCGGCTTCAGTGCGAACAGGCCGGCGAACAGCGCTGCGCCTGCCAACAGCCGGCCCGGTGCATCGGTGACGATGACCGCCGCCAGCGCGAGCGTGACCGCGGTGGCGGCAAGTTCGGTCTGCTGCCCGGCGGCCATCCACACCAGCGGCGGCAGACTGGCGAGCAGCGCGAGCGACGCCCAGCGTTCGCGCGGTGCGGCGTGCAGCGATGTGAGCAGCGATGCCGCGGCGCCGGCCATCAGCAGCAGCCACAGCGCATTCATCGCGCCATGCGCCTCGCGTCGCGCGAGCACGCCGACGATGCCATGCAGTACGTCGCCCGCCCACGGCGCGTACGCCCATATCTGCACGCGCGCATCGGGCGCGTAGGCCGCGTGCAGCCGCAGCTGCGCGGGCAGGCCGAGGTGGTAGGTCAGGTCGTCCATCTGCAGCGACGGCAGCCAGCAGGCGGTCGAGGCCAGTCCGAACAGCAGCACGGTCGCCGCCGCCGCGCGCGGCGCTTCGCCGACGGTGGTGCGCCAGCCGGTCGTGATCGCGCGCAGGGCTTCGGCGATGGCGTGGCGTCGCCAGGCGATGACGATCAGCAGCAGCGGCCACCAGACGATCGCGCGATGGATCGGCCAAGTCAGCGTCCAGCCGGTGGTTCCCGCGATCGCGACCAGACCGACGGCGGCGGCGATCGCGGCACGCACCGGCATGCGTGCGGGCACGAGCCACAGGCCGACGCCCATCGCCGCGGCACCCAGCGTCGCCGCCGCGAGCACCGGCAGCGCGCCGGCGTAGATCACGAGGGCGATTGCCCAGAGCGCGGCGAGCATGGTCGCCATGCGGCAGCGGAAGGCTTTGCGCAGCGGCCACGCGAGGAGACAGCTCAGCCCCGCGAGCACCAGCGACAGCGCGAAGCGCTCGGCCGGCAGCACGCGCCAGGTGTCGTGGATGACCAGGCCGGCGACTGTCGCCGCGAAGCCGGCCGCCAGCGCGATGCGCATCGCCCGCGAGGGCAACGGCGGATCGAGGGCGGCAGGCGATGCGGACATGCGCGGGTCGCGGGAGGGAGGCGCCGGCATCGTAGCAGCCGCTCCCGCTAGAATGCCGGCATTCCCGGCCCCGGAGCCCGCATGACCGCCCCTCTCCATGTCGTCGTCCTCGCCGCGGGCGAGGGCAAGCGGATGAAGTCCGCGCTGCCCAAGGTGCTGCAGAAGATCGCCGGCGTGCCGATGCTCGCGCACGTGATCGCCAGCGCGCGTGCGCTCGCGCCGGCCGGCATCCACATCGTCTACGGCCACGGCGGCGACGCCGTGCGCGCCGCGTTTTCCGACCAGCCGGACCTGCGCTGGGCCGAGCAGGCGGAGCAGCTCGGCACCGGCCACGCGGTGCAGCAGGCGATGCCCGGCGTGCCCGATGACGCGCGCGTGCTGGTGCTGTACGGCGACGTGCCGCTGATCCACGCCGAGACCCTGCGCCGGCTGCTCGATGCACCCGGACGCCTCGCGGTGCTGGTCGCCGAAGTCGCCGATCCCACCGGCTACGGCCGCATCGTGCGCGATGCGCAGGGTCGCGTTGCGTCGATCGTCGAGCACAAGGACGCCGACGAGGCCACGCGCCGCATCCGCTCGATCAACACCGGCATCATCGCCGCCGATGCCAATGCCCTCGTGCCGTGGCTGGATCGCCTGTCGAACCAGAACGTGCAGGGCGAGTACTACCTCACCGACGTGTTCGCGATGGCCGCCGACGAATTCGTGCCGGCCGAAATCGTGACGGTGCACGATCCGATGGAAACCGAGGGCGCCAACGATCCGTGGCAGCTCGCGCAGCTCGAACGCGCGATGCAACTGCGCCGCGTGCGCGCGCTGTGCGCCGACGGCGCGCGCTTCGCCGACGTGAACCGCGTCGACGTGCGCGGCACGGTGACGGTCGGCCGCGACGTGGAGATCGACGCGAACGTCGTGTTCGAGGGCGAGGTCGCGCTTGGCGACGGCGTGCGCATCGGCGCGTTCTGCCGGCTGAAGGACGTCGTGCTCGCGGCCGGCACCGAAGTGCGCGCGCACTGTGACCTCGACGGCGCGCGCACCGAAGGCGCGGTACAGATCGGCCCGTTCGCGCGACTGCGCCCGGGCACCGTGCTCGCCGACGGCGTTCACGTCGGCAACTTCGTCGAGACCAAGAACGCGCGGCTCGGCACCGGCAGCAAGGCGAACCACCTGACCTATCTCGGCGATGCCGTGGTCGGCGCGGGCGTGAACGTCGGCGCCGGCACCATCACCTGCAACTACGACGGCGCCAACAAGTCGACGACGACGATCGAGGACGGCGCCTTCATCGGCTCCAACGCCGCGCTCGTGGCACCGGTGACGATCGGCGCGAACGCGACCGTCGGCGCCGGCTCCACCATCGTCGAGGACGTGCCGGCGGGCAAGCTCGCGATCGCGCGCGCGCGGCAGGTCGGGATCGATGGCTGGAAGCGACCGGTGAAGAAACCGAAATGAGGCGGGCGTGGCGCCAGGCGGTGTTCGCGGCCGTGCTGGTCGCCGTGCTCGCCGGCTGCGCCAGAATCCGGATGTACGAGTACGAACCGCTGTTGGTCCCGCTGGACGAAAAGAACGAACTGGAGATCACGACCTACCCGTCGTGGTTTGCGCGGGAAACGTTCGGCATCCCGTTCCTGTACAAATCGGAACGCACGCCGGAATCGGTGTATTTCCAGGTGTACGTGAAGGACCGGCACCAGGCCGCCGGTCCCAACCCCAACGTCTCGTCCATTCGCATCGAATCGTTCTCGTACCGGCAGGCGGGGCGCCCGCCGGTGGTGCTGATCGAGAACTACGATTCCTATTTCTGGATGCAGGACAACCCGAACTACAACAAGCTCGGTTCGACGCCGGTGCCCTGCGTGCCGAACGAGAGGATCACCATCGCGATCTCGCTGGTCCTCAACGGCAGGCGCCATGCGCTGACGAAGCAGCTCGCCGCCGTCGAGCACCGCTACACGGAATCACTGCCGCTCCGGGTGTTGAGCCAATGACGGGGACCCGGTCGTCGTCCCATGCGGGACGTCCGATCACCGTGCCGGCAGCGTGAGCCCCACCCACAGGCCACCGCCCTCGCGGTTCTGCAGCGAGATGCGGCCGCCGTGCGCTTCGATGATGTCGCGGCACAGCGCCAGCCCGAGGCCGGTGCCGTGGCGCTTGGTGGAATAGAACGGCAGC
Organism: Lysobacter sp. DMC97; assembly: GCF_056313745.1. Lineage (NCBI taxonomy): Bacteria > Pseudomonadati > Pseudomonadota > Gammaproteobacteria > Lysobacterales > Lysobacteraceae > Lysobacter > Lysobacter sp. DMC97. The sequence continues at coordinate 51,088 of NZ_JBQUZR010000003.1, forward strand.
AGCGCCTGCGCGAGCACGGCATCGCTCATGCCGCTGCCGCGGTCGAGGATGTCGATGCGCCAGGCGTCGGGCTGGCGGCGCAGCCGCAGTTGCACGTCCTGCGGCGCCGAGCCGGATTCGTGCGCGTTCTTCACCAGGTTCAGCAGCGTCTGCTCGAACTGCGCGGCGTCGGCCTGGAACACGCCGTCGCCGTGCTGGCCGTCCCACGCGAATTCGACCTGGCTGCGCAGCTGCGCGAGGAAACGTGACCACTCCAGCGACTGCAGCCGCGGCGCCGGCAGTTTCGCGAAGCGCGCGTAGTCGCGGATGAAACCTTCGAGGTGGCGCGCACGTTCCTCGATCGTCGCCAGCGCGTTCGGGATGCGTTCGAGCTGGCCGCGCTTCATCAGTTCGGCGCTGGAGTGCGCGAGCGACGCGATCGGCGCCAGCGAGTTGTTGAGCTCGTGGCTGATCACGCGGATCACCTTTTTCCACGTCTGTACTTCCTGCCGGCGCAGCTCTGCGGTGAGCTGGCGCAGCAGGATCAGTTCGTGCCGGCGGCCGTTGAGCAGGAAGCCGCGGCGCGAGAGATGGAAGATGTCCTCGTTGTCCTCGTCGCCGACCGCGAAGATGCCGTCGCCGCCGCGCTCGAACGCATCGCGCAGCGCCTGTGGCGTGCGCGCGAGGACGGCATCGAAGGTCTGCCCTTCCAGACGACGGCCTTCGCCCAGCAGCTTGCGCGCGGCGAGGTTGCCCAGCACGACGCGGCCGGCGGGTTCCAGCAGCACCATCGCCACCGGCGTGTTCTGCACCATCGTGTCGAGCAGCAGTTCGCGCTGCACCAGCGACACGCGCTGTTCGCGCAGGGCGTCGCCCAGCGCGTTGTGCGCACCGACGAGTTCGACGAGGTCGCTGTACTTGTCCCAGGTGATGCCGAAGCTGAAGTCGCCGTCGCGATAGCTGGCGACGGTGCCGGCGAGCGCGCGGAACAGCGCGCGCATCGGCGACAGCGTGCGCCACAGCAGCGCGGCGAGCAGCGCGCCGGCGACCAGCGCCGACAGCAGCGCCGCGCCCCAGTCCGGCAGCCAGCGCGCCAGTACCGCCGTGCCGGCCGCGGCGAGTGCGACGCACAGCGCGCCCAGCATCATCAGGCGAATGGCCAGCGGCAGCATGCGGAGGATGTGCATGGCGGCGCGTGTCAGTCGCGGGCGATGCCGAGGCGTTCGATGCGGCGATAGAGCGCCTGCCGCGACATGCCCAGTTCCTGCGCGGCCTGTGCGAGCACGCCGCCGGCGCGCGCGAGCGCGGCCTCGATCGTCACGCGATCCGGTTCGATCGTGTCCGTCGCCGCTGCGGACACCGGCGGCGGTGGCGGCAGGCCGAGATCGGCCGCGCCGATGCGCGTGCCGGGCGCGAGCAGCGCGGCGCGCTGGATGGTGTTGCGCAGTTCGCGCACGTTGCCCGGCCAGCGGTGGCCCAGCAATGCACGCTCGGCCGCGGCGTCGAGCGTGCGGCCTTCCGGCAGGAAGTGCCGGGCCAAGGGCAGGATGTCGTCGGGGCGCTGCGCCAGCGGCGGCAGCCGCAGTTCGATCGCGTTGAGCCGGTAAAAGAGATCCTCGCGGAACTGGCCCGAAGCGATCAGCGCCGGCAGGTCGGCGTTCGTGGCGCTGACCACGCGCACCTTCACCTCGCGCTCGCGGTTGCTGCCGAGCCGCTGGAAGCGTCCGGTCTCCAGCACGCGCAGCAGCTTCACCTGGCCGGCCAGCGGCAGCGTGCCGATCTCGTCGAGGAACAGCGTGCCGCCGTCCGCGGCCTCGAACTTGCCTTCGCGGGCGCGATTCGCGCCGGTGTACGCACCGGCCTCGGCGCCGAAGAGTTCGGCTTCGATGAGATCCGCCGGCAGCGCGCCGCAGTTGAGCGCGACGAACGGGCCGTTCCGCACCGACGAATTCGCGTGGACGATCTCGGCCAGCCGCTCCTTGCCACTGCCGTTGGGCCCGGTGACCAGCACCGGCAGATCCGATCGTGCGATCTGCCCGGCGAGCTGCAGCACCGAACCGGTGAGCGGGTCCGCATGCACGAAGCCGCGCAGGTCGAACGCCGACAGCGCCTCGCGCCGACGCCGGTCGCCGGCGTCGCGTCGCGCAAGCTGCTGCCGCGTCTGCGACAGCTCCAGCAGGTTGTTCACCGTCGCGACGAGGCGGCGATCATCCCACGGTTTGGCGAGGTAGTCCGCGGCGCCGGCCTTCACCAGATCCACCGCGGAGCCGAGGTGCGTCCACGCCGTCAGCAGGATCACCGGCAGGTCCGGATGGCGCGCGCGGATCTCGCGGAACAGGGCTTCGCCTTCCGCACCGGACGTGGTGTCGGCCTCGAAGTTCATGTCCTGCACCACGAGGTCCACCGGCGTTTCCTCCAGCGCGGCGAGGCCTTCGGCGGGCGTCGCCGCCGTGCGCGTATCGATGTCGTGCAGCGAGAACAGCGTCTCCAGCGCAGTGGCGACCGCGGGGTTGTCGTCGATGACGAGGATCGTGGGCATGGCGGAAGCCTAGCAGGAGTCGCGATGCGCGGCTTCAGATGCTTCGTGTGGCGACCGCTGGCGGAACCGCGGCGCCGCGCCTCGCCGGCCCCAGCACGGCGAGCTGCCCGAGTGCCCACAGTGTGATCGCGCCGATCGGCAGGAAACTTGCAGGAAGCCTCGGGAGTTCGTAGTGCGCCATCAGCAACTGGTTGAGCGCGAAGGCGCCGAGCATGCCGAGCGCGATACCGGCGGAGACAAGGACGAAATTCTCGACCTGAAAGTAATGCAGGATCTGGCCGCGCGTCGCGCCCAGCGCCCGGCGGACGCCGATCTGCTTCGTCCGCTGCTGGACCCAGAAGCTGACCAGTCCGCCGATGCCGAAGGCGGTGATCGTCAGCAGCGCGATGCACACGATCGTCAGCAGCCACACCACGGAACGGTCGCGCCCGTAGTAGTCCTGGCGCATGTCGGTCAGCAGCTCCTGATTGTTGATCACGCGATTGCGATCGATCCGGTTGAGCGTGTCCACCGCGGCCTTCAGCACTTCGTTGCGCCTCTGCGGGTCCGTGCGCAGGACGTAGAGGCCCACGCTCATCCGCACCGGGAGGAATACCGAATAGCCGCCTTCTCCTGTGTCGCCGGTGTCGTTGGGCCGCAGGACGTGGTCGACGATGCCGACGACGCGCGTGGGCTCTTCGCCCCAGACGAGGAAGGTCTTGCCCAGCGGGTTCTTGCCGGGCCAGAGCTTGTCGGCGAAGGCGCGCGTCACGATCGCCGCGGGGAACGAGAGCGCGCTGCCGGGTTGATTCATCGCCTCCCATTCCAGGTATTCGTCCTTGGTGAAATCCCGGCCGGCCGTGACCCGCAGCCCGTAGGCTTCCAGCATCTCCTCGTCACCCAGGAACGTGCTGGCGTTGAAATCCGAGTTCTGCTGGTCCTTCGTGAGGCGCACGCCGCTGTTCCAGGAGGAGCCGCCGTAGGGGATCTGGTTGATGCTGGAAGCGGATTTGACGCCGGGGATCGCCCTCAGCGCGGCGATGTCGGTCTTCATGCGCGCGGTGGCGTCGGTTTCGCTGTCGAGGCTGCTGACCTGGATCCGCACGAGTTGGTCCTCGGTCAGGCCGCTGTCGCGGTTGATGCGGCCGATACGGTCCGAGATCAGGAACATGGCATTGCAGATGATCGTGCAGCTGAGCGCGATCTCGAGCACGATCAATGCGGCGGCGGTCTTGTGCCGAAGCAGTGTGGAGAGGATCGGACGGAGGTCCATGGCGGTGTTCCGGTTGGGGCGACAGAAGGCCGCGGGGGAATATGCGGAGCGCGACGCGGTGCTGCGTGTGCGCCTACTGCGACTTCAGCTGGATCGCGGGCGCGATCTGGCAGGCTCGCCATGCCGGCAGCAGCCCGGCCAGCAGGCTTGCGACCAGCGCCAGGACGAAGCACAGCGCGAGCATCGCCGGATCCAGGTGGGCAAGTGCCGCGTACTCGGTGGGTTGCTGTCGCACCGCCCACAGTCCGACCCAAGCAAGCCCAAGACCGAGCGCGCCGCCGATCAGCCCGACGGTACCCGCTTCGATGAGGCACTGCGCGAAGATGGCCCGACGCGAGGCGCCGAGTGCGCGGCGCACGCCGATGTCCTGGGCGCGTCGCAGGAACTTCGCCAGCAGCAGGCCCACCGTGTTGAGCAGGCAGACGCCGAGGAACCCGAACGCCAGCCACATCTGCAGGCGGACATCCGCAGGGACCGCGTTCATGACTTCGAGCCAGTCCATCAAGCCGTGCAGGCGCACGTTGGTCGGTCTTTCGAAGCGTCCGGCCTTGCGTTGTTCATCGGAATAGCCTTGGAGGTAGCGGCGGTACTTCGCCACCTTCTCGGGCGAGTCCAGTTCCACCCAGTACTGCAGCCAAGTGCAGGGTGCGTTGAGACCGGTCGAACCTTCGCTGTCGAGGTTCGCATTGCCCCAGCAATTCATGTTCCCCTGCGTCCCGAGCTTCAGCGCGCGCGACGTCGAGAACGGGAGGTAGACGTCCTCTTCGCCGCCATAGCGCTGATTGGTGAGGTCGTAGAAGCGCGGGTTCGGCTGCCAGGTGTCGAGGACGCCGACCACGCGGAAGTCATTGCGTGCGATGCGGAAGGTCTTGCCGACGCTGTTCCCGCCTTGGAAAAGGCGGTCGTTGAGCTTTTTCGAGATCACCGCGACGCGCGCGCGGGCGTCGTCGTCGGACGCTTTCCACGCATTGCCTTGGAGGAAGGGCACGTCGAACATGGCGAAGAAGTCGGCCGATGTGTAGCGCGCCTGCTCTGATGACGGCTTGGCGCTGCTGTTCTCCATGTCGACGATCACGCTGCCTGCGGTCATGACCGCCTGGCGGTCGCCGCGCTTCTGGCGGAGCAGAGCCTCGGCGTCGTACCGGGTCATCTGCTGCTCGGGCTCGTCGCCCGGGGTGAATCCTGACTTCGACCTTGGATCCATCCGCGGATAGAAGAGCACGCCGCTTTTCTGTGGGATCGGGTCACCCGAGAGCACGTGATAGACGGTAAGCGTGGTCATGGTTGCGCCGATGCCGAGCGCGATCGCGAGGATCATCAGCAGCGTGAGCGCCTTGTTGCGCCGGAGGCTGCGCAGGGCGAGATTGAGATAGTAGGCGAACATGGCGATTCCCTCAGGGCAGGGATGTGGCGGTCGTCGCGACCTGTCGCGCCAGGCCCGGGTCCGCCTGCAGGTCGGTGACCGTGCCGTCGACGATGTGCACGTTGCGCTGCGCGCGCGCGGCGAGTTCCGGGTCGTGGGTCACCATCACGATCGTGGTGCCCTGCGCGTTGATCTCCTCCAGCAGTTCCATCACGCTGCGCGCCATCTGCGAATCGAGATTGCCGGTGGGTTCGTCAGCGAGCAGCAGGCGCGGGCTGCCGGCGAGTGCGCGCGCGATCGCTGCGCGCTGCTGCTGGCCGCCGGAGAGTTCGGCCGGGAAGTGCTTCATGCGCGAGCCCAAGCCGACGCGCGACAGCGCGTCCTCGATCCGCGTACGGCGTTCCGACGCGGCCATGCCGCGGTAGCGCAGCGGCACGTCGACGTTGTCGAAGAGATTGAGGTCGGGGATCAGGTTGAAGCCCTGGAATATGAAACCGATCTTGCGGTTGCGCAGCCGCGACCGTGCATCGTCCCCGAGCCGGCTCACGTCCTCGCCATCGAGCAGGTACGTGCCGCCGCTGAAGTCCTCCAGCAGCCCGGCGATGTTGAGGAAGGTGGTCTTGCCCGAGCCGGAGGGTCCGGTGACGGCGACGAACTCACCTTCCTTCACTTCGACATCGAGCGAACGCAGTGCGTGGGTTTCCACCAGCTCTGTGCGATAGACCTTGGTGACGCCTTGCATATGCAACATTGGGAACTCCGTGAGTCAGTGTGCGGATCGGTGCGGGCGATGCAGGTCAGCCGCCGATGCGGAAGTGCGGTGGCATGGCCGGCGCAGGCGCGAAGCTGCCGGTGCGATGCGGGCGATGGTGTTCCGCGTCGTTGGCCGACGGCGCGAACACGACGGTCCGCAGCGGCGGCGGACGCAGTCGCAGCATCACGTCGGTGAGCGCTTCGGCGTCCCACTGCGCGACGAAGGGGGGGCTGTCGGGGGCCGGGATGGACATGATCATTCTCCGGAGATGCGGATGCGTTCGGCGTCGCCGAACCGTTCGGTGCCGGAGATCACGATGCGATCCCCCGGCTTGACGCCTTCGAGGATTTCCACGGCGTCGAGACTGCTGGCGCCTGCGCGGATGCGACGCTTCGTCGCGACGTCGCCTTCCATGACCCAGGCGATGGCGCCGCCGCCCTGTTCCACGAACGGGCCGCGTTCGACCATCAGCACGTTGCGGCGCGTGTCGAGCACGATGCGCGCGCTCAGGCGCTGGTTCTGGCGCAGGCCGGGCGGCTGCGTGCCCTTGAAGCGCAGGCGGGCGGACACTTCGCCGTTCACGACTTCCGGCGACACCGCCGAGATCACGGCCGGGAAGGTGCCGCTGCTGCCGGTGACTTCGGCGGGGATGCCCATGCCGAGGTCGCGGGCGAAGCTTTCCGGCACCTTGATCTCGACTTCGAACTCGGAGAGATCGACGACGCTGAGCACCGCGGCGTTCGCGGCGACGTTGGCGCGCTGTGCGACCAGCACCTGGCCGACCTGGCCGTCGAACGGCGCGCGCAGCGACAGCGCATCGACCTGGCGCTGCAGCTCCGCGACCACCGCGCGCTGGCGGTCGGCCTGCAGCCGCTTGTTGCGGCTGTCGAGGCCGGCGCCCTGGCCCTGCAGCGTGAATTCCTGCTGTGCCGCGGCCAGCGCGAGTTCGGACTTCTTCAGCGTGTCCTGCGCCCGCGCCACGTCGATCTGGGCGACGGCGCCGCCGTCGAACGCGCGCTTGTTGCGCTCCAGGTCGCGCGCGGCGGCGGTGCGGTCCACGCTCGCCTGGTCCAGCAGCTTGCGCGCGTTGGCGCGGGTGAGCGCGCCGTCGAGCTCGGCGCGCGAGGCTTCGGCCTCCAGCCCGGCCAGCGTGGCTTCTTCCTGCGCGAGGCGGCTGCGCAGCTCGGGGCTGTCGATCTCGGCCAGCACCTGGTCCTTCTTCACGGTGTCGCCGGCGACCACGCGCAGGGTGACGGTGCCGCCGGAGATCGCGTAGAGCGTCGGGCTGTTCGCCGAGATCACCCGGCCTTCGGCCGACAGGTCGCGGACGAGGTCACCGCGACGCACTTCGGCGATGCGCACGCGCTCGGCGTCGACCGAACGGCTGCCGCCGCGCCAGGCGACGACGACGGCCGTGGTCGCGATGGCGATGCCCGCGACGACGAGGAGGATCGTCCGCCGGCGGCGGCGGGTCTGGCCGGTGGCGGAAAGGGCGCGGTCCTGGGCGGCGGTGTCGCGAATGCTCATGGCGTGTCGGGCAGTGTGTTCACGCCATGGAACGCAAGCCGCGTGCCAATCGCAACCCATTGATCCAGATGGGTTTTGCATGTGGACGGGACTGTCCGCGGGCTGTCCGGACGTGTCCGCGCGGACGTTTGTCCGGGGTTTCGCCGTTACACTAGCCGCGCCCCGGACGCGCCGCCCGGCGATCCGTTCCGAACCCCGAGAGGTCTGCAGAATCCATGTGTGGCATTGTCGGCGCGATCGCGGATCGCGATGTGGTCCCCGTGCTGGTCGAAGGTCTGAAACGTCTGGAATACCGCGGCTACGATTCGGCCGGCATCGCGGTCGTCGATGACGCCGACGGTGGTCGCGACGTCCGCCGCGTGCGCCGCACCGGCCGCGTCGCCGAGATGGCGAACGCCGCCGCCGCCGAAGGCTTCTCCGCCCGGCTGGGCATCGGCCATACCCGCTGGGCCACGCATGGCGGCGTCACCGAAGGCAATGCGCATCCGCACATCAGCCAGGGCGTGGCGCTGGTGCACAACGGCATCATCGAGAACCACGAGGCGCAGCGCGAACGCCTGCACGCGCTGGGTTACGTGTTCGAGTCGCAGACCGACACCGAGGTCATCGCGCACCTCATCCACCACTACCTGTCGCAGGGCGACGACCTGCTCGCCGCGCTGCAGCGCGCGGTGAAGGAACTCGACGGCGCCTACGCGCTGGCGGTGATCAGCCGCGACGATCCCTCGCGCATGGTCTGCGCGCGCATGGGCTGTCCGCTGCTGATCGGCCTGGGCGAGGGCGAGAACTTCATCGCGTCCGACGTGTCGGCGATCGTGCAGGCCACGCGCCGCGTGATCTTCCTGGAAGAGGGCGACACCGCCGAAGTCACCCGCGAAGGCGTGCGCGTGTTCGATGCGTCCGACGCCGAAGTGAAGCGCGACGCCTTCGTCTCCGGCGTGTCGCTGGCGTCGCTGGAGCTGGGCCCGTACCGGCACTTCATGCAGAAGGAGATCCACGAGCAGCCGCGCGCCATCGCCGACACCATCGAGGCGATCGTCGACCGCGGTGCGTTCGCGCCCGACCTGTTCGGCGCCGATGCCGAGGCGATCCTGCGCGACATCTCCGGGCTGCAGATACTCGCCTGCGGCACCAGCTACTACGCGGGCCTGACCGCGCGCTACTGGTTCGAGGCCATGACCGGCCTGCCGTGCACGGTCGAGATCGCCAGCGAATACCGCTACCGCAAGGTCGTTGCCGATCCGCGCCAGCTGGTCGCCACCATCTCGCAGTCGGGCGAAACCCTCGACACGATGGAGGCGCTGAAGTACGCGAAGTCGCTGGGCCACGAGCGCACGCTGTCGATCTGCAACGTGCCCGAGAGCGCGATCCCGCGCGCCAGCAAGCTCGTGTTCTACACCCGCGCCGGCGCCGAGATCGGCGTGGCCTCGACGAAGGCCTTCACCACGCAGCTCGTCGCGCTGTTCGCGCTGGCGGCGACGGTCGCGAAGCTGCACGGCCGCCTGTCCGCGGACGAGGAAGCCGCGCTGATCGAGGACCTGCGCCACCTGCCCGGCAGCGTGCAGCACGCGCTGAACCTCGAACCGCAGGTCGCGGTGTGGTCGGAGCGCTTCGCGCCGAAGCAGCACGCGCTGTTCCTCGGCCGCGGCATCCACTATCCGATCGCGCTCGAAGGCGCATTGAAGCTCAAGGAAATCTCCTACATCCACGCCGAGGCCTACCCGGCCGGCGAGCTGAAGCACGGGCCGCTGGCGCTGGTCGACGCGGCCATGCCGGTGGTGGTGATCGCGCCCAACGACAGCCTGCTGGAGAAGGTGAAGTCCAACATCCAGGAAGTGCGCGCCCGCGGCGGCGAGATGTACGTCTTCACCGACGCCGACAGCCACTTCAGCGAATCCGAAGGCGTGCACGTGATCCGCACGCCGCGCCACGTCGGCACGCTGTCGCCGATCGTACACGCGATCCCGGTGCAGTTGCTCGCCTACCACGCCGCCCTCGCGCGCGGCACCGACGTCGACAAGCCGCGCAACCTCGCGAAGGCCGTGACGGTGGAGTGAGGCGCAGCGCGGCGCACACCGCGCTGCGTCGTGCTCCCCTTCATTGAAACAATGGCCCCGGCGCAAGGTCGGGGCCCACACCTAGAATGAGCACTTGCATGTGCTCGATGTATTGCAGTGCAGCAAGCCGCGATGACCATCGGTTGGTCTGGTCGAGCCGCAAGCAGGATTTTCATTGATGAAATCGATCGAATGGCTCGATACAAAGGGAAAATCGATCGATAGATTTCGCATGCTCATGGATGCAGCAGGCACTTGACATACCCATTGACGGCTGCACTAAATGCTCCCGGCATTGGGGGGTTTATGGATAAACGCTCTGCCAGCACGAAATCCGCGCGCATCCCCGGCAAGAAAGCCGGCTCCGAGCGTGCAGCCGCTGGATTCGCGACGCTCCTGAAAGCCTTCTGGCGGGATTTCATGGGGCCGCACAAGGCTTCTTTCGTGAAGGCCACGGTGCTGATGGTGCTGGCCGTTCTCTTGCAACTGCCGGCCCCGCTCCTGACCATGCGCATCATCGACGCCGCCGTCAGCGCTCGTGGACAGAGCGTCATCAATCAACTCTCGCTCGTGCTCGTCACGCTCGTGGTCTTGCGGCACGTTTTCTCGTACATCCAGGAAGGCCTCACCCTCCGTCTCAAGGAGACGGTGATCCTGGAAGTCCAATCGAGGATGTATCGCCACATCCAGTCGCTACCGCTGAGCTTCTTCTCCAGCAAGCATTCGACCTATCTGCAGTCGCGGATGATGAATGATTCGCGCGCGATCGAAGGCGCGCTGGTCAGGACCGTCATCACCGTCGCGATCAATGTCCTGACGTTCCTCATCGGCGCGGCGATCATCCTGGCGATCCACATCAAGGTCGGTTTCGTTCTGATCTTCGCGGTGGTCCCCTTCGCGTACATCCGCTACTACGCGAACCAGAAGATGCGCGACCTTAGCAAGGAAATGCAGGAAAAGCAGGCGGCGGCCTCGGCCACCGTCAGTGAGCGCCTGGCCGGGATCGCCACGATCAAGGCCCTGGGCCAGGAGGCTGCGCAGGCCGGGATCGTGACCCAGCAGCTCGGCGAGCTCAAGGACGTCTACATCAAGACCAACACTTACGGCATCGTCAGTACCGTGGGTACGAGCCTCGTGTCGTCGTTGAGCATCGCATTCGTCATGTGGTACGGCGTCAACAGCGTGAACGCAGGCTCGATGACGCTCGGCGAGGTCGTCGGTGTCCTGTCTCTGCTCAATTTCCTCTACGTCCCGATCAACACGCTCGTTGCCGCCAACATCAGCATCCAGCAGGCGACGACTGCGCTACAGCGGGTCTACGAATTCCTCGACGAGCCGACGGAGTCGTCGATCGACCGGGGGTTGAGGATCGAACAGGGCGGTATCCGCTTCAGCAAGGTGTCCTTCGCATACCAGCCGGGCAGACCGATCTTCCGCGATCTCGACCTTTCGATCAGCCCGAACGAGACGATCGCACTCGTCGGGCACTCCGGGGCCGGGAAGACTTCGCTGGTGCGCCTGCTACTCCGGTTCTACGAAGCCGACGAAGGCGCGGTGCTCATCGACGGCCATGATGTCCGCGACATCGATCTCGTGCACCTCCGCGCCGAAGTGGGGATCGTGGACCAGCAGACCTTCCTTTTCACCGGTACCATCCTCGAGAACATCCGGTTGGGACGCCCCGGTGCAGAGATCGAGGACGTGATTTCCGCGGCAAGGGCGGCCCACGCACACGACTTCATCTCGGCGCTGCCGAACGGTTACGACACCCAGGTCGGTGAGCGGGGGATGACATTGTCGGGTGGTGAATGCCAGCGCATCGCGCTCGCGCGGATGTTCCTGCGCAATCCGAGGATCCTCATCCTGGACGAAGCGGTTTCGGCCGTGGATTCCCAGTCAGAGTCCTTCATACAGCAATCGCTCCAATCCCTGATCCGGGGAAGGACCACGATCGTCATCGCCCATAGGCTGTCGTCGCTGCTGCTCGCGAAACGGATCGTGCTGATCGAAGACGGCGTGCTGGTGGAGGAGGGCAGCCATGAATCGCTGCTCGCCTCGCGGGGCGCATACGCCCGTCTCTTCCACCAGCAGTTCCAGTCGCAGGTCGTGAAGGAGCCGGGCCCGGTTGCATCGTAGGCGATTTGCCTCAACAAGGATTCCCACCTCAGGAGAACGACATGGACATGGTGATGCTTCCGCCGAGGACGCGGGTTTGGGAAGAAGGTGATTGGCACTTGTACTACGATCCGCACAACTTCGAGTGGGTGCGGGTCAATTCCTCCGGGCATTTCATCTTTTCCAGGTTGCAGCAGTACCGGCCGATCGAAGCGATCGCCGAAGAAGCGGCCGAGCACTTCGGGCTTCCCGTGGACAAGGCGCGCTCCGCTGTCGATGCCTTCGTCGATAACATGCTCGAAGCCGGCTTCCTCCACAAGAACCAGTACGAGGAGAGGGAGCGCATCAGCTTCGGGAAGCTGGAGTTCGCACACACCGTCTACATGCATCTGACGAACGATTGCAACCTCAAGTGCCCTTACTGCTACAACAAGAGCGACCGCGAATACAAGATTCGACTCGAGAAGCAGGGGAAAATCGCGTCGATCCTGGATACCGACGAAAGCAAGCACCTGATCACGCGGCTGGTGGAATGCGGCTTGCGGCATCTTGTGCTGACGGGGGGAGAGCCGTTGATGCGGCCGGATGCGCTCGAACTGATCGCGCACGCGCGTTCGCTCAGCCCGACCCTGAAGATCGAGGTGCTCACCAACGGGATCCTGATCAAACAACCTGTCGCCGAGCGACTGTGCGACTTGGTCGACATGGTCACCATCAGCCTCGACGGCCACGAGCGCCATCTTCACGAGCACTACCGCGGAAGGAATACGTTCGCTCCGACCATCCGCGGGATTCGCAAGCTGGTCGAGGTGCGCAATCAGCGCGGGCAGAGCAAGCCCTACATTTCGGTGGTGCCTGCCCTTACCGAAAGGAACATCGAGTTCATGAAGGAGATCTTCCAGTTCGCGCTGGATGATCTGGGCGTCAACGGCCTCGCCCCGATCCTGTTCCAGGCGGGCGACCATCAGGAATTGAGCCTGCAGCAGATTCCGACCATCGAGGAATGGACCTCGGCGCAAAAGCGCACCCGCGACTACCTGCAGACGAGGCCCCAAGCCAAGGCGCAGACTCCCGAGAAGCCGCGACCCGTGGCGCCGAGGAACCATTGCGGCGTCGGCTACGGTGAATTCAGCGTGGATCCGGCGGGATTCGTCTATCCCTGCCAGACCCTGCATTTCGACGAATTCCTCTGCGGCAACGTGAGGGACAAGGACATCAAGGAGATCTACGACACCTCCCCCGTGATGCTGCAGGTGAGGGGGACGGTCGTCGACGAACTCTCGGTTTGCCGCCATTGCGACCTTAAGTACCTGTGCAACGGCGGCTGCCGTTCGACCGCGTACAACGTCTATCGCGAATTCGACAGGCACAACGAGATCTACTGCCGGCACCTTGAGAAAATCGCCATTGATCGCCTCTGGGCGAACAGCGAGCTCCCGCTCCATTCCACGGAAAGTGCCTGCGCATGATCCGTGGTGTCCGGAAGCGGTAGAACGGAGCGTGCCTGGACCAGGCACGTCCTATTGTTGGTCCATCACAAGGAGTAACAAGCCATGTTTGATCCTCAAGCAATCGTTGGTATTCAGGACCGGAGCGTCGATCCCAGTTGCGGTTGCGGCTGCGGCTGCACCGGCGGCGCGGGTGGTGGTGGTGGTGGTGGCTCGGGCGCGGCCTGATCGGCTCCGAGCTTGATGAAAGGACGGCGGCCCCGGAAATTCACCCGGGGTCGCCACTCTCTAGGCTGGAGCCCGGGTTGCGCATGGATCGACTTCGAAGCATGGTCGCGGGTGTGTTGATCGTTTGTGCGGCGGGTGGCGCCCCTGCGTCCACGGCCGCTCAACGGGAAGCCTCCGGGATGCACCTGCAGGATGGGAAGCTCTACGTCGACGAGACGTTGGTGCTCGATGGCATCTCGGTCACGCGCACCGGGCGCGGCTACCTCTTCTTCTACATCTCGGATGTCGGTCTGGTGACCGTCGGCACGACGGTGTTCCCCGGCGCCCGCCCTTCTGGGCGTTTCGAGGGCATGACGATCAGGTTCTCGGCGAACGGGAGGAAATTCCTGATCGACGCATCGCGGTCGATCCTCGACGGTGGCGGCTCGCCCGCATGGGTGCGCGTCGATCCCTTGTATTCGCTCGAGACGACGTCGCCCATGATCGGATATGGCGACACTCCCGCCATTCCCTATCGCTGGCCTCGGCAGGTTCGACATGCTCATTGAAAGCCCGGTTTCGCCGCAAATCATGGAAGGAAGGCTGTTGCGTGACCATTCGCAAGGAAACGGCGCGGGGCTGCAGGGCTACCTCGATGCAGGGGGCTACACGTCGTTCGCCCCGGTCCTCGCGGATGGCGGCGCGGCAAAGGCACTCGACCTGCTGGAGGCTGCAGGATTGCGCGGACGTGCGGGCGGTGGTTTTCCCACCGCAGCGAAATGGCGCCAAGTGGCATCAAGCGGCCGGACGGTGCACTTCATCTGCAACGCACACACCGGGCAACCAGGTGGATTGAAGGAAAGTGTCATCATCCGTCGCAACCCGCATCGCGTGATCGAGGCGTGCGTTTGTTGCGCGGCGGTGGTCGGTGCTGCGGTAGCGATCCTTTATCTCGGGAGCTCGCTCGAGCAGGAACAGGCGCTGCTCGAGCAGGCGATCGAGGACGCAAGGGGCCGAGGCCTGATCGGCAGCGGCACCGGCGTTCCCGATATACGCGTCTGCAGGTCGACGGTCGGCTATATTGCCGGCGAGGAAACGGCGCTGATCGAAGTGATCGAGGGCCGTCCGGCCAGGCCGAGCCGAAAACCGCCGATGCCAACGAAATCGGGATTGCACGGCGAGCCCACGGCGATCGACAACCTCGAAACGGTGCTGCAGGCGTTCTACGCGCTGAGGCATGGTGCGGAGCACTTCCGCGAGGCCGGGACGCGGCATTGCACCGGGACACTGGTGTTTTCGGTCGTCGGTGAAGTCGAGCATCCTGGGCTCTACGAACTGCCGTTCGGGACGTCGCTGCGCGATTTGATCGCTGCGGCCGGCGGCATGTCGGAGGCGCGGTCATTCAAGGCTGCGATGGTGGGTGGCGTCAGTGGCACCCTGATGGCCGCGGTATACCTGGACACGCCGCTGGACTACGACAGCGTGAGGGAGCTCCGCGGCGACCTCGCGAGCGGCGTCGTGATGGTGTTTTCCGAAAGGACATCGATGGTCGATGTCGCGCGGCGACTGGGCGACTTCTACCAAGGCAACTCATGCGGGAAGTGCCAACCTTGCAGGGACGGGACTTGGCGTGTGCATTACATGCTGGACAATCTCGACCGCCTCGGCGAGAAGGCGATCGACTGGGCCCGCGTCAAGAGGCCCGACACGAAGCGGGAGATTTCATTGACGCTGCTCAACGACGTGGAAGAAGAGCGTGGCGCCATCAGTTATACGGACCACGGCGTGGGCCTGGACAAGATCAGGCTGCTTTGCAAATGGTATGAACACCGCGGCGATTGCCATTTCCCCGCCGAGGCGGCCAGGGCGATCCTGAGCGTGGTGAACGGTTTCGCCGACGAATTCGAAGAGACGATCCGGCCGATGGCGCTCGCG
This sequence comes from Lysobacter sp. DMC97, assembly GCF_056313745.1. Taxonomy (NCBI): domain Bacteria; kingdom Pseudomonadati; phylum Pseudomonadota; class Gammaproteobacteria; order Lysobacterales; family Lysobacteraceae; genus Lysobacter; species Lysobacter sp. DMC97. The sequence goes on from NZ_JBQUZR010000003.1 coordinate 66,264, forward strand.
ACCACCTGATAGGATCGTCATTGCGGCCGTCCGACCATGCGGCCGGTGGCCGCGCTTGATTCGCCGATCTCGCGCTCCCGTCCTGTTCTGCTGTGCGATCGTCGGGAAGACGCAAAAAAATGGCCCCGGCGCGAAGCCGGGGCCAAAAGCGGTGCCGTGGCGTTCACCGGGGACGGGCGTTCCCCGGCACCGCGTGTCGCAGGCTTACGGCGAGATCGTCGCCTTGAGGCTCACGCCCGAGAACGCGGCGTAGGCGCGGACGCCGACGTAGTACGTGCCCGCGGTCGGCGCGTTGAAGGTGCAGGTCTCGGCGTTGCCGGTGGTGTACGGACGGCAGTTGTACGTCGTGGTGGTCGGCGCGCTGCCGATCCGCACGTACAGGTCCGCGTCGCCGGTGCCGCCGGAGATCGTGAACACCGCGCTGGTCTTGCCGGCCGGAACGACGATCGTGTAGATCGGCGACCACGCGCTCTTCGCCACCGACGGCAGGGTCACGGCCGTGCCGCTGCACAGCACGGTGCCGCCGCAGCTGCCGCCGCCACCGGAGACCGTCACGGAGACCGTCTTCGTGCTGCTCAGGCCGCCCGTGTCCGTCACCGTCTCGCTGACCGAGTAGGTGCCCGCGGCCGCGTAGGTGTGGCTCGGGTTGGTCGCGGTCGAGGTCGAACCATCGCCGAACGTCCAGCTGTGCGTGCTGATGTTGTTCTCGGCGTCGGTGGACGTGTCGGTGAAGGTCGCGGTCAGGCCGCTGGAGGTCGTGGTGAAGTTCGCCACCGGTGCGGTGTTGGTGCTGCCGCCGGTCACGATCGCGTGCGAGATGGCGCACGAGTTCGTGTCGTTCGACCAGCTGGCCTGCTGGGCGAAGGTGCCGGTGCTGAAGGCGACGTTGGCGGCGCCGCCGGCGGAACCCGCGGCGATCCAGGCGCATTCGTCCGAGTTCTCGTAGCCGCTGTTCGCGGTCCAGCCGCCGGCCGGGAACTGGTCGGACATCATTTCGTGCCACTCGTGGCCCAGCGTCATCGTGTAGCCGTCGAGCTTGCCGGCGGTGCCCGAGTTCACGAAGTTGGTGCCGCAGGAGCTGCCGACGTCGATGTTGTACGGCTGGTTGCTGAAGGCGAGCGGGCCGTAGGTGGTCGGCGTGGAGATGCCCGGGTCACCGACGTAGTCGTGCCACGCGCAGTAGCCGTTGGTCGGGCTCTTGTAGTTGTCCGGGTTGGTGCCGGTGGGCGAGAGGATCACGTAGTAGGTGTAGCGGTTCGACGCGGCCGTGGTGTTGCCGAAGTGTGCGGCGGCCTTGTTGGCCTCGGCGGCCAGCTGCGCGGCGGTGGCGCCGGCGGGCGACGCGGCCGAGTTGTCGTACCACACGCCGGCCAGCACGTTCTGCTGGTACGGGATGCGCGCGATGGTGCCGGTGCTCGGGCAGCTGCTGGCGCCGGTGGCGACGCCCGGGCCGTCGCACCACTGCGTCAGTTCGGCGGACCACAGTTCGCCGTTGGTGCCGATGCCCTTGAACATCTTCTGCGCGGCGGGGCCGGCGCCGGCGGCGTCGTTGCTGAAGTTGAGGTAGCCGTTGGCGTCGGTGGTGGAGGTGCCCCACTGGCTGCCGTAGAAAACCAGGTAGACCTTGGACTGGCCGCTGAGCACGCCGACGCCGCCGGTGCCGCCGCGGTAGTACAGCGTGTTGGTCGAGGTGGCCTTGCCGATGATCGAACGGACCTGCCACTGCTTCATCGCGGCCTGGAGTTCGCGGGTCGGCACGGCGCCGTGGCGATACCCGTGCTGGTAGGCGGGCGCGTACGGGTTGCGTTCCGGCTGCGCGGGGGCGGCAGCCGCGGAGAACGCGGTGGCGCACAGGGCCGTCGCCGTCGCGGCGAGGGCGCCCTGCGACAGGATCCGGGGGATGAACCGGTTTCGTTTCGTGGACATCGCGGGTCGTCTTCCTTCTGGAGGTGGGTGTGGTGCTGCGGATCAGGGCGATAGCGGAGACACGACGCGGTCGCGGGCAACGGCGCATGCGCACGGGCCGCACTTCACCGCGCATCGCGTGGACGCGAAGCGGGCGGAGTGGCGATTCAGCGATGCGCCGGGCATTCCGTGCGAGCGCAGATCGAGGCTAGCAACGCGATCCGTGCCGCTCAATTGGCCGCGGGCAGGGATTCGGTGCCCGTGCGCGTCGCATGCAGGATGCAAACGAGAATTCTTCTCGTGGGCGCAGGATTCGTAGACTCGCCGCGTCGATCGGCGCCGGTCCGGTACAGGAAACTGGACTTCCCGCGCACGAACGAGAAAGATTACGGTTCGGTAATTCGGCGCTTAATGTTGCCCTAATGATGCGGGAAACCCCTGAAAAGCAGCGGGAAAAACCGGTTTTTCCGGTGTTTCCGCCGCCATGGCGTCCGATGCGTCGCAACATGGCACGCCGCGGGGTTGCGCAGGCGCCGGCCGTTTCGCGCCAAGATGGCCGCGCCTGAACGCTCCGTCGAGACCATGCGCAAGATCCTCCACATCGACATGGACGCCTTCTACGCGTCGGTGGAGCAGCGCGACGATCCGTCGCTGCGCGGCCGGCCGGTGGTGGTGGCCTGGCGCGGCGAACGCTCGGTGGTGTGCGCGGCGTCGTACGAAGCGCGGACGTTCGGCGTGCGTTCGGCGATGCCGGCGATCCGCGCCGAGCGGCTGTGCCCGGACGCGGTGTTCGTGCCGCCGGATTTCGTGCGCTACAAGGCCGTGTCGCGGCAGGTGCGCGAGATCTTCGCGCGCCACACCGACCTGATCGAGCCGCTGTCGCTCGACGAAGCCTACCTCGACGTCACCGTGCCGAAGGGCGGCCAGGCCACCGCCACCGAGGTCGCGCAGGCGATCCGCGCGCAGATCCGCGAGGAGACGCAGCTCACTGCATCCGCGGGCGTGGCGCCGAACAAGTTCCTGGCGAAGATCGCCTCCGACTGGCGCAAGCCCGATGGGTTGTTCGTGATCCGTCCGCACCAGGTGTTCGATTTCCTCACGCCGCTGCCGGTGGGCTGCATCCCGGGCGTGGGCAAGGTCGCGCAGCAGCGGCTGGAGGCGCTGGGCGTGAAGACCGTCGGCGACCTGCGCAGCGTCGATCTCGCGGTGCTCCACGAGGCCTTCGGCAGCTTCGGCGTGCGCCTGCACGAGCGCGCGCAGGGCATCGACGAGCGACCGGTCGAACCCGACCAGCCCGTGCAGTCGATCTCGTCCGAGGACACGTTCCCGCGCGATGTCCTGCTCGACGAGATCGAACCGATGATCCGCACGCTCGCCGAGAAGACGTGGGCGGCGTCGCGCAAGGTCGAGCGCGTGGGGCGCACGGTGGTGCTGAAGCTGAAGACCGCGCAGTTCCGCATCCTCACCCGCAGCCACACGCCCGACGCGCCGCCGGCATCGCTGGAACAGTTCACCGCGATCGCGCTGTCGCTGCGCGAGCGCGTCGAGCTGCCGCCGCAGACGCGCTATCGCCTCGTCGGCGTGGGGCTGGGCAATTTCCGCGATCGCGAGACGCTGCTGCCGCCGCAGGCGGCGCTGTTCCCCGACGCCTGACACCTGCTTCGGTAGAGCGGAGCGCAGCTCCGCTGCCCCCTTTCCGGAGCCGGGGCAGCGGAGCTTTGCTCCGCTCTACGAGGCGCTTGCGGTGACATCGCGATCAACCCGCCGGCTTCTTCCACGCCTTCGCCAGTGCGACGGCCTTCGCGGCGTCGATGCGGCCATGGCCGAAGCGGTTGGAGTGGCCGTTGGCCTTGTACGCCGATGCCGGGCCGATCTTCTTCGCGCTGGCAATGAGGATCCCGCGCACGTCGTCGGGCGTCATCTCCGGCTTCAGCGACAGGATCAGGGCGCAGAGGCCGGCGACCAGCGGCGTGGCCGACGAGGTGCCGCCGAAGTCGTTGGCGAACAGCCCATCGGCGCCGCCGGCCGCGACCGCGCCGATGTTGAAGCCGCGGCCGGGCGTGGACACGTCGGTGGTGAAGATGCCGCGGGTGCCGCCGTTCGACGGCGCGACCACGCAGACCTGCGCGCCGGTGTTGGAGTACCAGGCGAGGTCCTCGGCGTCGGTGGACGCGCCGATCGCCATCGCGTTGACGTCGGAGGCGGGATAGTCGACCTGCTTGCGTTCGTCGTTGCCGGTGGCGCACACCACCACCGCGCCGCGGCCCTTGCGCCCGATCGCGCGCGCGTCGCGCAGCGCGTACTCGATGTCGGGGCTCTTCGCGCCACCCCACGAGCACGAGATCACGTCGGCGAAATGCGCGGCGTAGCGGATCGCGTCGGCGACGCGGCTGTCGCTGGCGAGGTCGTCGGCGTGGAACACCTTCACCGGCAGCAGCCGGCAGTTCGGCGCCAGCCCGTAGGCCTTCGGGCCGCGGCCCACGGCCACGCCCGCGCAGCAGGTGCCATGGATGTCGTTGCCGGCCATTTCCTCGAACGGTGCGCGGAAGCGCTTCGGTCGCGGATTGAAATGGTCGGCGTCGTCATCGGGCAGGTAGAAATCGCGGCCGCACAGGTCGCGCGGCTCGTCGGGATCGGGATTGCGCAAGAGATTCGCACGCAGTTCGGGATGCTCCACGTCGATGCCGTCGTCGAGCACCGCCACCACGATGTCGCGCTTGCCGCGGGTGAGCTTCCACGCCTGCGTCGCGCCGACCAGCTTCAGGTGCCACTGCTTCGCCGACGGCGCACCGGCGGCCGCGGGTGCGCTGCGCCGGTACTGCGAGATGAAATCCGGCGCGGCGAACGCGACCTCGTCCAGCGCCGACAGCTTCGCGGCCAGCCGCACCAGCGCTTCGCCGGGGAACAGGCCTGCATCGTCGCTCAGGGTCACCTGGCCGGGCGCGAGCGGATTCTCCGCGAACAGCCGCAGCCCGCTCTCGCGGATGATGGCGTTGCGCACCTTCTGCGGCGTGCCCGGCTTGAAGCGCAGCACGACCTGCTTGTAGAGGATGCGCATCAGCTGCGTCTCGCGATCGAGGTACGCGCTGATGGTCTTGCGTCCCAGTACGTCGCCCAGTGCGCGCGTGGCCGCCCTCGCGCGCACGGCGGAGGCGGTGCGCGTGGCCGCGGCGGAAGGACGCGCGGGCGCGGGCGCGGCGAGGGGCGCATGCGACGGCAGTTCGAAGAACGCCTGTGCCGCGCGCATCACCCGCGCGGTGGCCATGGCGGCGGTGGGCGTGCCCGACAACTGGGCGACGGTGGTGCCGTCGATGGCCTCCAGCGTCAGCGGCAGCGATTCCAGGCCGACCCAGTCGCCATCGGCCATGCGCATGCCGAGGTCGGCGAGGGGGGCGATCTCGACGGTGGCCGGGGCGGCGACGGCCTCGGTATCGGGCAATACGGCCATGGGGGCGTCCTCACTTCCTGTGGCGGGGGAACGGCGGTGCGGGCAGCGTCCGCGGCCTGGGCCGCGCGGGATCACGTCCGGTTGAACGCGCTTTCGGCATCGAACCAGACGGCCTCGACCTGCTCGTCGCGCTCGATCCGGCCGCTCACGTCGGGCAGGAACACATCGCTGCCGGCGGCGGGACGGAACAGCGCCTGCTGGCGCGTGAACTTGGTCCTGCCGACCAGTTCCAGAGCGTAATTCGAAGCGATCTCACGCAATGCGTCTTCGCTGGCGTCGTTGCCGAATCGCAGCGAGAGCAGGCCGGTGGGATAGCGCGGGCGGCCGGCGTCGTCGACCAGCGCCGGCAGCACCACGTAGGCATCGCCCAGCAGCCGGTGCAGGCTGGTCCAGCCGGCGCGCACGCTGCGGGGCCGGCGCTTGAGCCGCACCAGCCAGCCCGGCGTCGGCCCGGCGAGGGGCTCCACCTGCGCCTTGTCGGCGAGGCGTTCGGCCGGATCGGGCATCGATGCGCGCGCGGCCTTCTTCGCGGGCACGGTGGCGGCCGCGGGCCTGACCACGAAGAGGCCGGGATTGAGTTGTTCGGACGGGGTCGGCATGGCGGTTGCCGGAGCGGGACGGCGGAGGGCGCGATTTCGGGACGAGCGTCGTGGAAACGATACGCCAAAAACGTGACGGCGGAGGTTCCGCCGTTCAGCCGCCTGCCGGCCATCCCGGGCGGGCCTTCCGCCCGGGACGCCGGGGCCGTCAGTGGCCCGGATCGAAGCGGACCGCCACCGTCCACGTGCGGCCGGCCTGGTTGTAGTAGACCGCGGTCTCGTAGCGGCGGTCGAACACGTTGGCGACGCCGGCCTGCAGCGTCCAGGCGTCGGCGAGGCGGTACTCGGCGCGCAGGTCGAGCGTGGCGAAACCGCCGAGGCGGCGGCTGTTGGCCACGTCGTCCCAGCGCGCGCCCTCGGCCATGCCGGTCACGCCCACGCGCACGGCGCCGAAGGCGCGGTCGACGTCCAGCCGCGCGGTCTCGCGGGCACGGCGCGGCAGGTCCTTGCCGCGATTCGGGCCGGCGGCGCGGTTCTCGGGATCCAGCCAGCTGGCGGCGCCGTTCACGTTCCAGCCGTACAGCGTGCCGTCGGCGCGCAGCTCGGCGCCGCGCAGGCGGGCCTCGTCGATGTTGTTGGGCAGGCCCAGCGAGGCGTCGTAGGCGATCAGGTCATCCACGCGCGTCTCGAACGCATCGAGATGCACGCCGATGGCGTCGCCGCGCCACGCCAGCCCGGCCTCGGCCGTGCGCGAGGCTTCCGGACGCAGCGCCGGGTTGCCGAAGAACGGGTAGTACAGCTCGTTGAAGGTCGGCGCCTTGAACGCGGTGCCGTAGCCCGCGGTCACGCGCCAGCCGTCACCTAAACCCAGGCCCCACGCCGCGTTGCCGGTGGTCTTGCCGCCGAACTGGTCGTTGTCGTCGCGACGCAGCGCGAGCTGCACGTCGTGCTTGCCGAAGCGGCCCTGGTACTGCGCGAACGCCGCGCGGTCGCCGCGGCGGTTGTCGTCGAAGACGGTGTCGCTGCTGACGCGATCGCGCAGCCAGTCGGCGCCGACGGTGATCGTCTGGCCTTCGGCCGGCACGAAATCGGCCTGCACCGACGCGGTGTCGCGGCGGCTGGCGAAAAAGCCGTTCGGCGCGTCGCCGAGGAAGTTGTCGGAACTGTCCTTGTTGCTGCCGGCGGACACGGTGAGCGTGAACGCATCGCTCGCCTTCCACTGCAATTGCGCGCCGACGGCCTGCTGCACGATGTCGGAGTTGTCGACGAAGCTGCCGTCGTAGTCGTTGTGGCCGCTGACGTGCAGCGCGTGCGCCTGCAGCGTGACGTCATCGCCGATCGCGACGCCGCCGCGCACCGACACCGCGCGGTTCTCGTAGCCGTCGCGATCGGTCTGGCCGTCGACGAAGCAGCCGGCGAACACCGGGAATCCCGCGCCGCGGCAGGCGTCGATGCCGTCGGTCGTCACCAGCCCGGCGTCGAAGCCGAACCAGCCGCGGTCGTTGCCGCCGCCGAAGCCGAGGCCGCCTTCGCGACGGCCGTGGCTGCCGGCGCCGGCGTGGAAGCGGAACGTCGCCGCGCCCTGGTCGCGACGCGTGAAGATCTGGATCACGCCGCCGATGGCATCGGAGCCGTACAGGCTGGAGCGCGGGCCGCGCACGATCTCGATGCGGTCGATCAGCGCGATCGGCAGGTCCTGGAACGAGGCCAGGCCCGACGTCGCCGAACCGATGCGCACGCCGTCGACCAGCACCAGCACGTGGTCGGATTCGGCGCCGCGCACGAACAGCGTGCTGAGCTTGCCGTCGCCGCCCTGGTTGCTGAGGTTGATGCCGGCGCGGCCGCGCAGCAGCTGGCCGAGCGAGCTGGCCTGGCTGCGCTGGATGGCGTCGCGGTCGACCACTTCGACCGGCGCCAGCGCCGCATCGACGGTGACCGCCGTGCGCGTGGCGGTGACGACGACCGTGTCGAGCGCATCGGCATCGTCGCCGGTCTCTGCGGAAAAGGCGGAAGGGGAGAACAGCGCGGCCGAAACGGCCAGCGCCAGCGTGATCTTGCGGAAAGACATTCGGGACTCCATCGCGCGCACCCGCGCGGCGAGACATCAGGCGGGAAGTCGCGAACGGAGGACAGGCTGCGAGCGGCGGGCCGCGCGGACGCGGACGGCGACATCGCCGCGACGCCCTCCGCATCGCAACCGTGTGGCTTCGTGGCCGGTCTCCGGACTCGCGCGCGAACGGAGGGATCCGTTCGGTCGTCGCGCCTTCCCGTGGAGACCACAGTGGCGGATGCGACGATTTGACGCGCTTACCGTTGCGGGGGCAGTGCCGGGATCGTTCCGGAGATGTTCCGGAACCCACCGGCTTCCCGTTTCAATCCCGTGGCGAAGAAACGCCTCAGGATCACCGCGAAGCGCGCGCAGTGTAGCCGATCGCCCCGAGCTGGGCGGGCAGGCGGCTCAATCGCCGCTGTCGGGCTCGTCGAACAGGCGGAAGGCCGGGGCGGCCTCTTCGCGGACGGTGTGGGTGGTGGTCACCGGCGAGGCGACCGGGCGGCCGCGCGGCGGCGGCAGCAGGGCGATGGCGGCGTCGGCGGCGACCAGCAGTTCGCTGCGGCGTTCGGCCGGGACGTCCTGCCAGTGGCAGTCCATCAGCGCGCCTTCCAGCGCGTACAGCAGGTTGAGGCTGGGCTTGAAGCCCGCGCGCTTGACGCGCATGAAGGCTTCCAGCGCGCCGATCGCGCGCAGGTCTTCCTCGGTGCGCAGGCCGACCTGGCGTAGCCAGGCCGCGCTTTTCGGACCGATGTTGCGGAGTTTGATGGACGTCGCCATGGGCGGATGGGATCGCGAAATGAAATCGTGGCGTCGCGGCTCAACCGTCCGTGCGCAGACTGCGCACGAACAGCGCCGCGATCGTTTCGAGCCCTGCCTGATCTTCAACGCCGAATCGGTCCGGAACCGGACTGTCCAGATCGAACACGCCGAGCAGCGCGCCGTCGCGCACCAGCGGCACCACCAGTTCCGAACGCGAGGCCGCATCGCAGGCGATGTGGCCGGGGAAGGCGTGCACGTCGGCGATGCGCTGGGTCTCGCGGGTCCGTGCCGCCGCGCCGCAGACGCCGCGGTCCAGCGGGATGCGCACGCAGGCGGGCAGGCCCTGGAACGGGCCGACCACCAGCTCGGTGCCGTCGAAGAAGTAGAAGCCGACCCAGTTGAGGTCGGGCAGCGCGTGGTAGACCAGCGCCGAGAGATTCGCCGCGTTGGCGATGCGGTCGTGTTCGCCGGCGAGCAGGGCGTCGGCCTGCGCGGCGAGCTGGGCGTACTGTTCCGGCTTGTCGCCGGTGAGCGGAATGGCGGCGAAACTCATGCATGCAGTGTAACAGCGGTGTCGCCGCGCCTTACCATGCCTTCCCCGCGCGGGCGCCCGCGTGTCCGCGCATGGAGTCCCGACGATGACCGCATCGCCTGCCGCCCGCAGTCTCTACGTCACCGGCACCGACACCGGCGTCGGCAAGACCGTCGCCAGCGCCGCGCTGCTGCACGCCTGGCGCGCGCGCGGCCTGCGCGCGATCGGCATGAAACCGATTGCGAGCGGCTGCGACGCCACGCCCGACGGCTGGCGCAACGATGATGCCCTGCGCCTGCAGGCCGCCAGCGATCCGCGCCCGGGCTACGACGACGTGAATCCGTGGGCGCTGCCGGCCGCCACCGCGCCGGCGTTCGCCGCGCGCGCGGCCGGCGCGACGATCACCCCGGCGCCGATCCTCGCCGCGCACGCGCGGCTCGCGGCGCAGGCCGACCGCGTGCTGGTGGAAGGCGTCGGTGGCTGGGAAGCGCCGCTGGACGACGCGTTCTCGCAGGCCGATCTGGTGCGCGCGCTGTCGCTGCCGGTGGTGCTGGTGGTCGGCCTGCGCCTGGGCTGCCTCAACCATGCCGCGCTCACCGCGCGCGCCATCGCCGCCGACGGCTGCGCGCTCGCGGGCTGGATCGTGTCGGAGATCGAGGCGGACATGCCGTTCCGCGAGGAGAACCTCGCGTGGCTTGCGCGGCATCTGCCGGCGCCGTGCTGGGGCGTGCTGCCGTTCCATGCGGAGGCGTCGGCGCCGGAGCGCGCGCGGCATCTGACGCTGCCATAGGCGCACGCGATCATGCGACGTGCACGATGGCCGGCGATCTTGCCGCCACGGCCGCGCCCATCACTTTCGGCACGGCGACATCGATGTCGTGCGCGCTAGACTGGCCCGCCGATCCCGTTGCCGAGAGGTCGCCATGCGTCTTCGACGTTCTCCCGTGCTGCTGGCGCTGGCCTGCACCTTCACGCTCGCCGCCTGTGGCGGCAAATCCGCGGATGGCCAGGGCGCCGAGGGCGGTGGCCCGCCCGGTGGCGAAATGGCGCTGCCGGTCGAAGCGGTCACCGTGACCCCGCAGCCGCTGTCCTCCGGCCTGCAGACCGTCGGCAGCCTGCGCGCGGACGAAGCGGTCTCGGTGCGCGCGGAACTGCCGGGGCGCATCACCCGCATCCATTTCGAGGAAGGCGGCCACGTCGTCGCCGGGCAGCCGCTGTTCACGCTCGACGCCAGCCTGCCCGAGGCCGCGCTGAAGGAAGCGCAGGCGAACCTCGAGAACAGCCGCCGCGCCGCCGCGCGCGCCAAGGAGCTGCTGGTCGGCAAGCTGGTCGCGCAGGCCGACTACGACAAGGCGCGCGCCGTCCTGGGTGTCGACGAGGCGCGGGTGAACTCGGCGCAGGCCACGCTCGCGAAGTACACGATCCGCGCGCCGTTCTCCGGCCAGGTCGGGCTGCGCAACGTCAGCATCGGCGCGTTCGTCACCGCCGGGCAGGAACTCATCACGCTGGTCCGCGTCGATCCGATCGAGGTCGACTTCAGCGTGCCCGAGCGCGCGCTGACCCAGCTGTCGCGCGGGCAGGCGATCCGGATCGAGGTCGACGCCTTCCCGGGCGACCGCTTCGGCGGCCACGTGCTCGCGATCGACCCCAGCATCGACGCCAACACCCGCAGCGTGAAGCTGCGCGCGCAGATCGGCAATCCGGACGGGCGCCTGCGCCCGGGCCAGTTCGCGCGCCTGCAGCTCGAATCCGCCGGCGATGCGCAGGCGCTGCTGGTGCCCGAGCAGGCGCTGATGCAGGAGGGCGACACCCGCTTCGTCTACACCGTCGTCGGCGGCAAGGCGAAGAAGACCGAGATCAAGACCGGCCTGCGCGTGCCGGGCAAGGTCGAGGTGATCGAAGGCCTGCAGCCGGGCGCGGTGGTGATGACCGCCGGCCAGGCCAAGCCGATGATGCACGACGGCATGGCCGTGACGGTGCTGCCGCCGGACGGCGCCGCGCCGGCGCCCGGCGGTGCCGCGAAGCCTGACGCAGGCACGAAGCCTGGCGGCGCCGCGAAACCCGAGGCGGGCGCCGCGCCGGCCGCGAAGCAGGGCGGCTGAGCCATGGTGCTCTCCGATCTCTCGATCCGGCGGCCGGTCTTCGCGACGGTCATCAACCTCGTCGTGCTGCTGATCGGCCTGATCGCCTACCAGCGCCTGCCGGTGCGCCTGATCCCCAAGGTCGACGAGCCGGTCGTCACCGTCAGCACCACGTACCCCGGCGCCAGCGCGCAGGTGATCGAATCGCAGATCACCCAGCCGATCGAGGACGCGCTGTCGGGCGTGGAAGGCATCCAGTACATCCAGTCGGTCAGCCGCGAACAGTCCAGCCAGGTCACGATCCGCTTCCGCTTGGACCGCGATCCCGACGGCGCCGCGTCCGACGTGCGCGACCGCGTCGGCCAGGCCCGCGACTTCCTGCCCCAGGAAGCGCGCGAGCCGATCGTGCAGAAGCAGGAAGCCGACGCGCAGCCGATCATCTACCTCGCCTTCTCCTCGCCGCGGCATTCGCAGGTGGAGCTGTCCGACCTCGCCGAGCGGCTGGTGAAGGATCGCGTGCAGACCATCCCCGGCGTCGCCCAGGCGCAGGTGTTCAGCCCGTCCTACGCGATGCGCGTGTGGCTGCAGCCGCAGCGGATGGCCGGGTTCGACCTCACCCCCGCCGACGTCGAGGCCGCGCTGCGCGCGCAGAACGTCGAGATTCCCGCGGGCCGCGTCGAGGGCCGCGAGCGCGAGTTCACGGTGCTGTCCGAGACCGACCTGAAGACGCCCGAGGAATTCGGCGCGATCATCCTGCGCAAGGATGGCCAGAGCCTCGTGCGCCTGCGCGACGTCGCCAAGGTGGAACTCGGCGCCCAGGAAAACCGCTTCCGCGCCCGCTACAACGGCCAGGACGCGGTGCCGCTGGGCATCGTGAAGCAGGCGGTCGCCAACCCGCTGGAGATCTCCGAGGCGCTGAAGGCGATGATCCCGGAGATCCAGCGCACGCTGCCGGAAGGCGTGAAGGTCGACATCGCCTACGATTCCACCATCTTCATCGAGAAGTCGATCGACGAGGTCTACAAGACCGTCGGCGAGGCGATCGCGCTGGTGGTGCTGGTGATCTTCCTGTTCCTGCGCAGCGGCCGCGCCACGCTGATCCCGCTGGTGACGATCCCGGTGTCGCTGGTCGGCGCGTTCGCGCTGATGTACGCCTTCGGCTTCACCATCAACACGCTGACGCTGCTGGCGATGGTGCTGGCGATCGGCTTGGTGGTCGACGACGCGATCGTGATGCTGGAGAACATCTACCGCCACGTGGAAGAAGGCATGCCGCCGTTCGAGGCGGCGCTGAAGGGCAGCAAGGAGATCGGCTTCGCCATCGTCGCGATGACGCTGACCCTGGCCGCGGTGTACCTGCCGCTGGCGTTCTCCACCGGCCGCACCGGCAAGCTGTTCGTCGAGTTCGCGCTGACCCTCGCCGGCGCGGTGCTGGTGTCCGGCTTCACCGCGCTGACGCTGTCGCCGATGATGTCGTCGAAGCTGCTGCGCCACCAGGACAAGCCGGGGCGTTTCTACCTCGCCGGCGAACGCGCGCTCGCCGCCGTCGACCGCGGCTACCGCGGCCTGCTCGAACGCCTGCTGGCGTGGCGCTGGATCGTCGTCGGTGCGACCGTGACGGTGTTCGCCGCCGCCGCGTTCCTGTGGACGGGCCTGCCGCGCGAACTCGCGCCGCAGGAGGACCAAGGCTTCATCATCGGCATCGGCATCGCTCCGGAGGGGGCGACCCTCGACTACACCGACAAGTACGCCCGGCAGATGGAAGCGCAGTTCCGGCAACTGCCCGACCTGCAGCGGCAGTTCCAGATCGTGGGCTTCCCGTCGATCACCACCACGATCGGCTTCGTCATGCTCAAGGACTGGGACCAGCGCGAGGTCTCGACGCCGCAGGTGCAGGGCCAGCTGTTCCCGCAGTTCATGGGCATCCCCGGGATCATGGCGTTCCCGACGCTGCCGCCGCCGCTGGGGCAGGAAGGCTTCGGCCAGCCGGTGAGCTTCGTCGTGCAGAGCACGGGCACCTGGGACGAACTGGGCGTCACCGTGCGGAAGATGATGGCGAAGATGCGCGAGAACCCCAACCTGACCAACCCCGACACCGATCTCAAGCTCGACAAGCCGCAGCTGAAGATCGAGGTCGACCGCGACAAGGTCGCGGCCGTCGGCAGCGACGTGGCGACGGTCGGGCACACGCTGGAGACGATGCTCGGCGGCCGCAACGTCACCCGCTTCAAGCGCGGCTCCGAGCAGTACGACGTGGTCGTGCAGGTCGAGGACACCGACCGGCGCACGCCGGGCGATCTCGACAACATCTTCGTCCGCGCCGGCGACGGCCAGATGGTGCAGCTGTCGAACCTCGTCGCGGTGAACGAGACGGTGGCGGCGAAGGAGCTGAACCACTTCAACAAGCTGCGCTCGGCGACGATCATCGCGGGCCTGGCGCCCGGCTATTCGATGGGCGAGGCGCTGGCGTGGATGGAGGCGGCACTGAAGGAGGTCGCGCCCGAGGCGCAGTACGACCTGTCCGACCAGAGCCGCGAGTTCCGGGAATCCTCGGGCGACTTCGGCCTGATCTTCGCGCTGGCGATCGCCTTCATCTTCCTGGTGCTGGCGGCGCAGTTCGAGAGCTGGGTCGACCCGCTGGTGATCATGCTGGCGGTGCCGCTGGCGATGTTCGGTGCCTTCCTCGCGCTGAAACTCACCGGCGGCAGCTGGAACATCTACTCGCAGATCGGCGTGGTGACGCTGGTCGGCCTGATCGCGAAGCACGGCATCCTGATCGTCGAGTTCGCCAACCAGCTGCAGGAGCAGGGCCGGACCAAGCTGCAGGCGGTGATCGACTCGGCCGCACTGCGCCTGCGCCCGATCCTGATGACCACCGGCGCGATGGTGCTCGGCGCGCTGCCGCTGGCGATGGCCACCGGCGCCGGCGCCGAGGCGCGCAACCAGATCGGCTGGGTGATCGTCGGCGGCATGGGCATCGGCACCGTGTTCACGCTGTTCGTGGTGCCGGTGATGTACCTGCTGATCGGCCGCGACCATCATCGCCGGCAGGCCAAGGCGCAGGCCGCGGCCGCACAGGCCGCCGCCGGCTGAGGCCCGCGGCGGGCCGGAACGTTGCGGCCGGAAAGGCGCGCAAGAAAAAGCCCGGTCGCACGTGGCGACCGGGCCGGAAGAGAGAGACAACAGGCGCCGGGGAGGGGGCGGCGCCTTTCCCGCGATGGATCAGCGGGCCTTGCGGGCCGAAGCGGCCTTGACCACCTTCTCGACGTCGGCCTGCGCGGTGGCGGCGGCGGTCTCGAACTGCGACTTGGCGATCTGGGCGATGGCTTCGTTGGTCTTCAGCGTGCGGCCGAAGGCTTCCTGGCCGGCGCCGATGCTGCGCTCGACGGTTTCGCGGGCGACCTGTGCGCCCTTCGGCCACACGGCCTTCAGGCCGTCGAAGTCGCGCACGTCGGCCAGCTCGCCCCAGAAGGCGAAGGTGGCGTTCATGTTCTCTTCGAGGGCGGCGAGCTGCAGGCCGAAGACGGCTTCGGTGTTCTCGAGGGTCAGACGGCCAACCTGCGCGGTGGTGTCCGCGAACTGGCGGGCCGACTTGGCGAACTGATCGTTGAACTGCGGATACATGACAGAACTCCTGGGCGGGATGCCGGCAGGAAGTGCCGGTTTGTGCAGTGCAACATAGGCCCGCTTTTGCTGCATTGCAACATGAGGCCGACGAGCGGCGCCTTCCCTGTTCAGGATTCCAGCGAAAATCAACAAGTTGCGACGCTTTTCCGGCCTTTCCGGCCGATCCCGACCGGTTTTCAGCCGCGGTGGCGGCAGCCGGAGGTGCAGGTTTCGTGGACCACGACCTCGCTCAACAGCGGCAGATCGGGCTTGAGCCGGTCCCAGATCCACACCGCCAGCCGTTCGCTGGTCGGGTTGTCCAGGCCTTCGATCTCGTTGAGGTAGTGGTGGTCCAGCCGCTCGTACAGCGGCTTGAACGCGGCCTTGATGTCGGCGAAGTCCATCACCCAGCCGGTCTGCGGGTCGATCTCGCCGGAGACGTGGATCTCGACCCGGAACGAGTGGCCGTGCAGCCGCGCGCACTTGTGGCCGGGCGGCACGTGCGGCAGGCGGTGCGCGGCTTCGAGGGTGAAGACCTTGAAGATGTCCATGGCGGGATCCTCGTGCGGAGGCCGGAAACGAAAAAACCCGCCTGCCGGCGGGTCGTCGGTCGCGCCCGGGGGCGGACGGAAAGCGGTGGTGGCTATGGGTGGACTCGAACCACCGACCCCAGCATTATGAGTGCTGTGCTCTAACCGGCTGAGCTACATAGCCACGAAGCCGGATATTGTCCTTGCCGTGCGGACACTCGTCAACCACTCCCATGTGCGGATGACGGCGGGGCGGCCTGTTCCGGATAATCGGGGATCTGATTCCCCCCCACCGCAGTCCGCGCGACGCATGGCGATGATCCGCCCGTGGCGCAGCTGCGCGACCCACGGCCCCGGACCCCGCCTCCCATGAACACCGCCCACCGCAAGCCGCTGCCCGGCACCTCCCTGGCCTATTTCGACGCCCGCGCGGCGGTGGAGGCCCTGTCGCCCGGCGCCTGGGTGGGCCTGCCCTACACCTCGCGCGTGCTGGCCGAGAACCTGGTCCGCCGCGCCGAGCCCGCGCGCCTCGACGCCTTCCTGTCGCAGCTCATCGACCGCAAGCGCGACATCGACTTCCCGTGGTTCCCGGCGCGCGTGGTCTGCCACGACATCCTCGGCCAGACCGCGCTGGTCGACCTCGCCGGCCTGCGCGACGCCATCGCCGACCAGGGCGGCGATCCGGCGCAGGTGAATCCGGTCGTGCCGGTCCAGCTCATCGTCGACCACTCGCTCGCGGTCGAATGCGGCGGCTTCGATCCGGATGCATTCGCGAAGAACCGCGCGATCGAGGATCGCCGCAACGAGGACCGCTTCCACTTCATCGACTGGACGAAGCTCGCGTTCCGCAACGTCGACGTGATCCCGCCGGGCAACGGGATCATGCACCAGATCAACCTGGAGCGGATGTCGCCGGTGATCGGCACGCAGGACGGCGTCGCGTACCCCGACACCTGCGTCGGCACCGACAGCCACACGCCGCACGTCGACGCGCTGGGCGTGATCGCGATCGGCGTCGGCGGCCTCGAAGCCGAGAACGTGATGCTGGGTCGCGCGTCGTGGATGCGCCTGCCCGACATCATCGGCGTCGAACTCACCGGCAAGCCGCAGCCGGGCATCACCGCGACCGACATCGTGCTGGCGCTCACCGAGTTCCTGCGCAAGCAGAAGGTGGTCGGCGCCTGGCTCGAATTCCGCGGCGAGGGCGCGACGGCGCTCACGCTGGGCGACCGCGCGACGATCTCGAACATGGCGCCGGAATACGGCGCGACCGCGGCGATGTTCTTCATCGACGGCAACACGATCGACTACCTCAGGCTCACCGGCCGCAGCGACGAACAGGTCGCGCTGGTCGAGACCTACGCGAAGACCGCCGGCCTGTGGGCCGACGATCTGGCGTCCGCGCAGTACGAGCGCACGCTGGCGTTCGACCTGTCGACGGTGGTGCGCAACATGGCCGGCCCGTCGAATCCGCATGCGCGCGTCGCGGTGAGCGATCTCGCCGCGAAGGGCATCGCCGACGAATCCAAGCTGCAGGCGGGCAAGGCGCAGGAAGCCGAAGGCCTGATGCCCGACGGCGCGGTGATCATCGCCGCGATCACCAGCTGCACCAACACCTCCAACCCGCGCAACGTCATCGCCGCCGGCCTGCTCGCGCGCAACGCGCGCCGCGCCGGCCTCGTGCGCAAGCCGTGGGTGAAGAGTTCGCTCGCGCCCGGCTCCAAGGCGGTCGCGCTGTACCTCGACGAAGCGGGCCTGACGGACGATCTCGAAGCGTTGGGTTTCGGCATCGTCGCCTTCGCCTGCACCACCTGCAACGGCATGAGCGGCGCGCTCGATCCGAAGATCCAGCAGGAGATCATCGACCGCGACCTGTACGCGACCGCAGTGCTGTCGGGCAACCGCAACTTCGACGGCCGCATCCATCCGTATGCGAAGCAGGCGTTCCTCGCCTCACCGCCGCTGGTGGTCGCCTACGCCATCGCCGGCACCATCCGCTTCGACATCGAGAAGGATGCGCTGGGCTTCGACGCTGCCGGCAATGCGATCACGCTGAAGGACCTGTGGCCGAACGACGCCGAGATCGACGCGATCGTGAAGGCGAGCGTGAAGCCCGAGCAGTTCCGCAAGGTCTACGAGCCGATGTTCAACGTGCGCGTCGAGCACGGCGCGCCGGTGAAACCGCTGTACGACTGGCGCCCGATGAGCACCTACATCCGTCGCCCGCCGTACTGGGAAGGCGCGCTCGCCAAGCCGCGCACGCTGCAGGGCCTGCGTCCGCTCGCGGTGCTCGGCGACAACATCACCACCGACCATCTGTCGCCGTCGAACGCCATCCTCGCCAGCAGCGCCGCGGGCGAATACCTCGCGAAAATGGGCCTGCCGGAAGAGGACTTCAATTCGTACGCGACGCACCGCGGCGACCATCTCACCGCGCAGCGCGCGACGTTCGCGAATCCGACGCTGCTCAACGAGATGGTGCGCAACGCCGATGGCAGCGTGAAGAAGGGCTCGCTGGCGCGCGTCGAGCCGGAAGGCCAGGTCATGCGCATGTGGGAAGCGATCGAGACCTACATGGAGCGCGGCCAGCCGCTGATCATCGTCGCCGGCGCCGACTACGGCCAGGGCAGCTCGCGCGACTGGGCGGCGAAGGGCGTGCGCCTCGCGGGCGTGGAAGCGATCGTCGCCGAAGGCTTCGAACGCATCCACCGGACCAACCTGATCGGCATGGGCGTGCTGCCGCTGGAGTTCAAAACCGGCACGACGCGTCTCACCCTCGGCCTCGACGGCACCGAGACCTACGACGTCACCGGCGCCCGCACCCCGCGCGCCACGCTGACGCTGGTCGTGCATCGCCGCAATGGCGAACGCGTCGAAGTGCCGGTGACCTGCCGCCTCGACACCGCCGAGGAAGTCTCCATCTACGAAGCCGGCGGCGTCCTGCAGCGCTTCGCGCAGGATTTCCTCGAAGCGAGCAAGGTGGCCTGAGCATGAGCATCCGTCCCCAACTCCGCATCCCCGCCACCTACATGCGCGGCGGCACGTCGAAGGGCGTGTTCTTCCGGCTCGACGATCTGCCGGAGGCGGCGCGGGCGCCGGGGCCGGCGCGCGATGCCTTCCTCATGCGCGTCATCGGCAGTCCGGATCCGTATGCGAAGCACACCGACGGCATGGGCGGGGCGACGTCGAGCACCAGCAAGTGCGTGATCATCTCGCGCAGCAGCCGGCCGGACCACGACGTCGACTATCTCTACGGCCAGGTGTCGATCGACACCGCGTTCGTCGACTGGAGCGGCAACTGCGGCAACCTGTCGACCGCGGTGGGGCCGTTCGCGATCGCCAATGGCTTCATCGACAAGGCGCGGCTGCCGGCGGACGGCACCTTCCCGGTGCGCGTGTGGCAGGCGAACATCGGCAAGACGATCGTCTGTCATGTGCCGATCGTCGACGGCGAGGTGCAGGAAACCGGCGATTTCGAGCTGGACGGCGTGACCTTCCCGGCGGCGGAGATCGTGCTGGAATTCCTCGATCCGGCGGACGAGGGCGAAGGCGAGGGCGGCGGGGCCATGTTCCCGACCGGCCATCTCGTCGACGATCTCGAAGTGCCGGGCGTCGGCACGCTGCAGGTCACGATGATCAACGCCGGCATCCCGACCGTGTTCGTGCGCGCGGCCGACATCGGCTACACCGGTGCCGAGCTGCAGGACGCCATCAACGGCGACGCGAAGGCGCTGGCGATGTTCGAGACGATCCGCGCGCATGGCGCGGTGCGCATGGGGCTGATCAAGGACGTGTCCGAGGCGCCGAAGCGCCAGCACACGCCGAAGGTGGCGTTCGTGGCGCCGGCGGCCGACTACACGGCCTCCAGCGGCAAGCGCATCGCCGCGGGCGACATCGACCTGCTGGTGCGCGCGCTGTCGATGGGCAAGCTGCACCACGCGATGATGGGCACGGCGGCGGTGGCGATCGGCACCGCGGCGGCCATTCCCGGCACGCTGGTCAGCGAGGCGGCCGGCGGCGGCGCGCGCACGGCGGTGCGCTTCGGGCATCCGTCCGGCACGCTGCGCGTGGGCGCCGAGGCGGCGCAGGTCGACGGCCAGTGGGTGGTGCGCAAGGCGGTGATGAGCCGCAGCGCGCGGGTGCTGATGGAAGGCGCGGTGCGGGTGCCGGCGGACACGCTGCCGGGTTGATCGTCCACGCCTGAACGTGCGATTCGCACCCGGCCGAACGGGCGGGTTGTCGACGTCCGCCTGCCGTGGCACAGTCGGAGACAGCGGCCCTCGGGCCAACAAGTCAGGAGTCCGCATCGTGATCGATCCGGACGGTTATCGACCGAACGTCGCCATCGTCCTGATGCACCCGGATGGCCGGGTGTTCTGGGCCCGTCGTGTCCGCCGCGACGGCTGGCAGTTCCCGCAGGGCGGGATGAACAGCGACGAGACGCCCACCGAGGCGATGTATCGCGAACTGCGCGAGGAAACCGGGCTGCTGCCCGAGCACGTCGACCTGATCGGTTCCACGCCGGGCTGGCTGCGCTACCGGCTGCCGTCGCGGGCGGTGCGCCGCAACGACCGGATGGTGTGCATCGGCCAGAAGCAGGTGTGGTTCCTGCTGCGTTTCACCGGCAGCGAGAGCGACCTGAAGCTCGATCTCACCGACTCGCCGGAATTCGACCACTGGCGCTGGGTGGATTTCTGGTACCCGATCGAGCACGTGGTGAACTTCAAGCGTTCGGTCTACGCCCACGCGCTGCACCACCTGGCGCCGTACGCGCGGCAGGTGGCGGGCGAGGCGATCCCGCCGCTGGGCGGCGATTCGATGCGCTGGATGCGTCCCCGCGGCCGGCGTCGCGGGCCGGTACGGCCGGCGACGGGGCGGGAATCCGGCCCGGGCTGAGCGTTTCGCCGCCGAGCCGGCAGGAGAACGGGCCTCCGGCGTCAGCCGCCGGTGCTCTCGTTCAACAGCTTGAGATCCTTCAGCCGGCGCACGATCCGGTCCGACGTCTTCGTGTATTCGCCATCGAGCAACGCCTTGGCGTCCGTGCGCTTGCCCGACTGGTGCAGCGCGACCACGCTGGACGCCTGCTGGTGGAACATCTTGTGCACCGCCCGCAGCTCGGAAAACATCGCGTACTGGCCGAGCTGCTTCTGGCCGTCGGAGTGGATCCACTTGCCGAGGTCGCAGCGGTCGTCGTGGCAGATCACCTCGGGCCGCAGGTCCTCGGTCGACTTGCCGTCGAGGTAGACCACCAGACGATCCTTCCAGTTCTGGTGTGCGCCGATCGCCACGTCGATGTCGAGCGACGTCAGCGCCTTGCCGACGTCCTGCTGGGCCTTGTCGCGCTCCGCCTTCGAGCCGAACGACTTGAAGAAATCCAGGAATCCCACGTGCCCCCCTTGTCTGATGGATGTTTGAGCCATCACAGGCAAGAAGCGTGCCCGTCGTCACGCGACAGAGGGCGCGAGCGGGTTTCGGAAAATCAACGGGTCACGCGGTTTCCGATCGATGCATTCGATCGGAAACCGCGCCGGTGCGTCTTAATGTGACATCGGTCCGGCCAGGGTGCCGTTGCGCGTCAACCGACACGGGTGTCGAGCAAACCGCATCGCCCGCCTGTCCGGCCGGGCGCTTCAGCCCGGCTGGGAGGTGCTCTTGGCCATGCTGGCGCGCAGGGCCTGGCGGGCGCGGGCGAACTCGTTGGCGATCAGCGCCACCGCCACGGCCGGGCGTTCGAGCGTCTGCGAGCGGGCGCCGAGCTCGACCTTGCGGGCGGCGTTGGACAGGGCCATCGCGCCGAGATTGGCGCTGGACGACTTCAGCGTGTGCGCGGCGTTGCGCAGCATGTCCAGGTCCGGGCCGGTCGCGGCGACTTCCAGCGCGGCGATGAGCCGCGGGCTGTCGTCGAGGAACACCTCGATCAGGCGGTCGACCTCGGTGCCGAGGATGCTGCGCAGCTCTTCGAGCACGCTGTCGTCGAGGATCGGCGACGGCGGTTCCGCGGGCGCGGCGGCGGCGGGCGGTGCAGCCGGGGCGGGGGCCGGCGGTTGGGCGGCGGCGGGCGGCTGTGCCGGTTTCGTGGTGGCCGTCGGCGGGGGCGGCAGGAAAGGATTCGAGTTGAACACGGGACGGTTGGCGGCGGCTTCCAGGGTGGCGTCGGGCGACGAAGGCACGACCGTCGCCGCCGGAGCGGGTGCGGGCGCGGCAGGACTCGCCGCGGCGGCGGCCCCGGCGCGTTCGGCCGAGGCCTGCTGCCCCGACACCTGCTGCCAGTGGAACAGACAGCGTTCCAGTTCGCCGCGGGTGACCGGTTTGGCGAGGTAATCGTCCATGCCGGCGTCGAGGCACTTCTGTCGGTCGCCGGCCATGGCATTGGCGGTCATGGCCACGATCGGCAGGCGCCGACCGCCGGTCACGGCCTCGTGTTCGCGCCAGCGGCGGGTGGCGGTGTAACCGTCCATCACCGGCATCTGGCAATCCATCAGGACCAGGTCGTAGCGCGAGGCCGACATGCGCAGCAGCGCGGCCTCGCCGTTGGTGGCGCTGTCGCAGGAGGTGCCGAGCACGCCCAGCAGGCGCTGGCCGACCATCAGGTTGACCGGGTTGTCCTCGACCAGCAGCACCCGCAGCGGTCGTGCCGGCGCGGGCTCGTCCTCGGGCGGCGCGACCGGCGCGGGCGCCGGCGGCGCGTACGGCACGGGGCCGGCCTGTTCGTAGGGCGAGGGCAGCGACGATTCGATCGCCAGCGGCGCGCCGCCTTCGACGAACATCGGCATCGATTCGGCCTGCGACGCCGATCCGCTGCTCTCCACCGTCGCGCCGATGAGCGCAGCGCGCAGATCGGCATCGGGCGATTGCCGCGGCAGCACGGTCGCCGACTGCAGCAGTTCCTCCGGCGCCGGTTCGTCGCCCTGCAGGCAGACCAGCCGGACCTGGCCGTAGGTGTTCTGGCGTTCGAGGTTGCGCAGCAGGGCGACCGCGGTGCTGCGCACGCTGCTGAGGTCGGCCAGCACGGTCGTGAACGCCCAGGTCGGGCCCTGGTGCAGGGCGCCGCGGATGCGTTCCAGCGCTTCCTGCGTGGTCTCGACGGCGGTGATGCGCAGGCCCCAGTTCGGCAGCAGCATGCTCAGCCGCAGCCGCAGGCGCTGGTCGCCGGTCAGCAGCAGCACGCGGCCGTTGCCGGGTTCGACCGGCCGGGTGGTGCTGATGTCGCCCTGCACCTTCAGCAGCGGCACTTCGAACCAGAAGGTCGAGCCCTGCCCGGATTCCGATTCCACGCCGATGCGGCCGCCCATCAGGTCGATGATGCGCTTGGAGATCGCCAGCCCGAGGCCGGTGCCGCCGTAGAGCCGCGTGGTGGAGGCGTCGGCCTGGCTGAAGGCCTGGAACAGCCGCTCCTGCGCCGCCGGCGAGATGCCGATGCCGGTGTCGCGGACCTCGAAGCGCAACTGGTGCTGGGCGCTGGTCTCGCCGATCTTGCGCACGCTGACGGTGATGCCGCCGCGCTCGGTGAACTTCACCGCGTTGCTGATCAGGTTGCTCAGCACCTGGCGCAGGCGCACCGGGTCGCCGCGCACCGGCAGCCGCACCGACGGGTCGATCTGCAGGTTCAGGCGCAGGCCCTTGCTCTGCGACGGCCGCTCCATCAGCTGGATCACCGATTCCAGCGTGTCGCGCAGGTTGAAGGTGGTGGATTCGAGCTGCAGCTTCGACGCTTCCAGCTTCGAGTAGTCGAGGATGTCGTCGACGATGCGCAGCATCTGCTGCGACGACAGGAAGGCGGTGTGCACCATCTCGGCCTGGTCGGCCGGCAGGCGCGCATGCATCAGCAGGTCCAGCATCGGCACGATGCCGTTGAGCGGGGTGCGGATCTCGTGGCTCATCGTGGCCAGGAACTCGCCCTTGGCCATCACCGCCGATTCGGCGTCCTGCTTGGCCTGCCGCAGCTGCTGTTCCAGCGCGCCGCGGCGCTGCAGTTCGAGTTCGAGTTCGGCGCGCTCGGCGTCGCTGCGCGCGGCGATCTCCGCCGCTTCGCGCATGTGGCGCTCGTAGTTGCGCGAGGCGTAGGCCAGGTAACCGGCGATGCCGGCGGTGATCGCGACCAGCGCGACGCCGATCATCAGCCAGGGGCCGCCCGGGAAGATGAAGTGCACGGCGAGGACGAGGATGGCGCCGATGGCGGTCGCCAGCGCCAGCCAGCGGAAGGTCAGCAGCGAAGGCTTCGGGTGATTCAAGGCGCGGTACCTGGCTGTAGCGGCATCCGCATCGGGGTCCTTCCAGGGCCGCGATGCTCCCCTCCGGGGCAGGCCGGAACCCCGATGATGCCCCAGCGCCGTGCAGCTTGGCCAGCGCGGCGGCTTCGATCAGCCCCGGAACGGAGGAAAACGGGCGCGGAAGCCGCCGGTCGGGCTAGAGCAGGGCGTGCTGGAAATCGAAGTCCATCGCATCCGCGGCGCGCTGGACCAAGTCGCCCTGGATGTAATCGATGCCGCTGAGCCAGAGTTTGGCGGCGGTCTGCGGGTCCTCGACGTGCTGGCCGATCACCTGCAGCCCCTGCAGGTGGGCGCGCTCGATCACCATCCGCATCTCGTCATGGACCGCCTGCTGCTCGATCCGGCCGGCGTAGTGCGGCGACAGGCGCAGGTAGCTCAGCGGCAACTGCGCGAGCAGGGCGTCCGCTTCCGGGTTCGACTGGAACTGGCTCAGGCACAGGCGCACGCCGGCGTTCATCATCCGCTCGCAGAACTCGCGCAGCAGCACCGAATGGACCAGCGCGTCGCCGAGGCGCACGTCGACGACCAGCAGCCGGCCCTCGATGCCGAGGTCCTTCATCGCGTCCAGCAGCCACTGGCTGTAGCCGTCCTGGCCGAGCGTACGCGCGGCCTGCGGCACGAACAGGCGGGCGCGGCGGCTGCCGCGCAGCTGTTCGCCGAGGATGGCCATGGCGCGGGTCATCACCCGGCGGTCGATCTCGTGCACCAGCCCGGCGCGTTCGGCGACCGGCACGATTTCCGCGGCGGTGTGCTGCCGGCCTTCGGCGTCGCGCAGGCGGACGAGGGTCTGGTACTGCTCCTGGTCGCTGCCGACCACCGAAACGATCGGCTGGAAGGCCAGCTCCAGGCGTTCGTTGGCCAGCGCGTCCTGCAACTGCACCAGCATCTTCGCCGACTGTTCCGACACCGCGTCCGCCGGTGGGCGGTAGGCGGCGATGCCGGCGGATTCGGTGCGTGCCAGGCGCAGCGCTTCTTCCGCCGCACCGAGCGCGGCGCCGGCATCGGGGAAGCCGTGGGCCAGGTCGACGTAGCCCACGCAGGCGCGCAGGCGCACGGTGTCGCCGTTGACCTCGAGCGTGCGCCCAAGGAAGGCGTCGCGCAGTTGCCGCGCCCACACCGCCTGGCGGTCCGGCGGCAGGCCGGGCCAGTAGACGACGAAGGTGTTGTCGTTGAGCCGCGAGGCGGCGCGCTCGCCGGCGATCGCCGCGACCAGCTTGCCGGCCTCGGTCAGGATTGCGTCCAGCGCGGCGTAGCCGTAATGGTCGCGCAGCGCCGAAGTGCCTTCGATCACCACGAAATGCACGGCGCCCGCGGTCTGCTGCGGGAACGCCAACGACAGCTGCTGCAGCATGTAATTGCGGGTCAGCAGGCCGGTGGCCGGATGCCGGCGCACTTCCTGCTCGCGTTGCTGGCGCAGCGCACGCGCGCGGCGGACACGGTTCTGCACCGCCGCGATCAGGTGGCGCGGGCGGACGGGTTTGCTCAGGTAATCGTCGGCGCCGCTGTCGAGCACTTCGAGGTGGCGCTCGGGATCGGTGTCGCCGGTCAGGAACACCACCGGGATGTGCGCGTAGCCACCGTGGCTGCGGATCTTCGTGGTCAGCTCGGTGCCTGACATGCCCGGCATGTGCAGGTCCATCAGCAGCAGGTCGGGCTGGAAGCGATCCATCGCGGCCATCGCCTCGCCGGGCATGGCCACGACCTCCGTGTCCATGCCCGAGCCCTTGAGGATGCTCTGCGCGAACAGCGCCTGGCTGCGATCGTCCTCGACGATCAGGATGCGATACGGCGGTTCGCCCTGTTCGGTCGGCACCACCTGCGGCGGATGGTCGGCGGGCGCGGCTTCGGCCACGGCGGCCTGCGCGGTGGTCGGTGCTTCCGGTGGCGGTGCGTCGGCGCACCAGCGCCGCCAGTAGCCGGCGGGCGGCGTTTCTGCCCGGACGCCACCTGCGCCGCCGCCCGGAGGGGCGCCGGCAACGGCGGAACGGTCGGGCGGAACGAAGGACATCGCGACTCCGGGCGTGAACCCGCATTATGCGGGTTCGTCCGGGGATGGGAAGCGCCGTTCCGCGGAAGACGGACGGCGACGCGTGTCTTTCAGAGGAGCGGATCGACGCCGTCGGACGCGGAAACGGCCCTCGCCGGCGAAGCGCCCGGCGAGAACAGGCGCGACAGACCGCGATACACCGTCCGCCACAGCCACCACACCACCAGCGCCGCGGTCAGGCCGATGCCGACGACCAGGAACAGTGCGATCCACGGATGCGCCCAGACCAGCGCGAGGCCGCCGACCACCGCGGTGTCCTCCACGATCGACGCCGTCCAGTTGCTGACCGGTTCCGGCGAGGTGTTGAGCAGCGCCCGGGTCCCGGCCTTCAGCGCATGGCTGGTGAGCGCGACCCCGGCGCCGGCCGCCAGCATGCCGCCGGCGAGATGGCCGTCGGGCGACATCGCCGCCGCGGCGAGGAAGGCGCCGGCGGGGATCCGCAGCAGGGTGTGGAGCAGGTCCCAGCCGGAATCGACGCCCGGGATCTTGTCGGCGAAGAATTCCGCCGCGGCCAGCACGCCGGAGACGCCCAGCACCCACGGCGAAGTGGTCGCTTCCAGCGCCGGCGGCAGGTCGAGCCAGCCGAAGTAGCCGGCGATGCCGACCCCGAACACGGTGAGATAGGCGCGCACCCCGGCCAGCCAGGCCAGCAGGATGCCGATCGCGAACACATGGGCTTCGGACATATCGGTGTTCCCCCCCGACCCTCCCGGCGGCCACGCGGCCGGGCGCGGTGGCGGCCGGTCCGGCCGCACGGGCGCAGAGTATCAGCGTGGCGGCTTGACGCAGGCTTAAGGTCGTCCGGGTAGGATGGACGGCGATGAGCGATCCGTCCGACACCACCGCCCCCCGACGCCGCAAGCGTCGCCGCAAGGCGCCCGCGGCGACGCCGTCGGCCGAACCGGCGGTGCAGG
The DNA here is from genome assembly GCF_056313745.1 of Lysobacter sp. DMC97. Lineage (NCBI taxonomy): Bacteria > Pseudomonadati > Pseudomonadota > Gammaproteobacteria > Lysobacterales > Lysobacteraceae > Lysobacter > Lysobacter sp. DMC97. The sequence goes on from NZ_JBQUZR010000003.1 coordinate 92,948, forward strand.
TCATCCTCGAACAGGCGCTGCATCCCGATCCCGCCGCGCTCGACGCGGAGGCTGCGGAGGCCGAGGCCCCGGAAGTCGAAGTCCCGGAAGTCGAAGCCCGGGAAGTCGAAGTCCGTGGTGCGGCGACGCCCGCCGCGAGGGGGCCGCGCCGCCGCGGCGGCCGTGCCAGGACGCCCCCGCCGTCGACCGCCCCCACGCTTGCGCAGGCGCCATCGAAACGCCGGGGCGATAAGGCGGCCTCGGCTGCGCCGGAGGGCGTCGCGGACGTGCCGGTCGAGAGGCCGGCAGCCGAGGCGCCCGTCACCGTCGAGAGGGTCGACGCCGTCGAAACCCCGGTCGTCCTCGTCGACGCGATCGACGTCGAATCCGCCCCGGAGATCACGGCAGCGCCTCCCGTCGACACCGAAGCTCCGTCCGAAGCGGAACCGGTGCCCGAAGCCGAACCGGCCCCCCCGATCTCCGATTGGCACGACGTCACGTCGGCGTGGACGGTGGTGGGCGATGGTCCGGAGACGCCGCCGTCCGCGTACCGGGACGAGGACGGCGAGGTCCACCACGATCAACACGGCGATGATCGACAAGGCGACGCAGTCGCGCAGCACGACGACGACGCGTTCGCTTCCGGGCATGCGCTGCCACCCGCACCGCCGGCTGCCCACGCGGCGGCGCATGCGCCGGTGCCGCACCACTGGGTCTACCTCGCGGTCGGCCTGTTCGTGGCCGCGCTCGGGTTCGGCGTCTGGGGCGTGTGGACCGTGTTCTTCTCCGGCGGCGACGGCAGCGGCACCAGCCTCGCCGCGCTGCGCACGCGCAGCGACCGCCTCAGCCAGGAAGTCTCGACCCTGCGCCGCTCCGACCAGATCAGCCGCGACGCCAACCGCGACCTCGAACGCACCCTCGCCGAGCGTGACGAGGAGATCGCCAGCCTGCGCGCCGACATCGCGTTCTACGAGCGCTTCGTCGGCGCCACTGGCCAGCGCCGCGGCCTGAGCGTGCACGACCTCGAAATGCGCCGGCAGGACGGCGATGCCTGGCACTTCGTCGCCACGCTCACCCAGAACGTCAACCGCGGCGCGGTGAACAGCGGCCGGTTGACGCTGTCGATCGAAGGCACCCGCCGCGACCGCATGGAGCGGCTGTCGTGGACGACGCTGCGCAAGCAGCCGAACGCGCCGGGCGCCGAGTACTCGTTCAAGTATTTCCAGCAACTGGAAGGCGAGATCCTGCTGCCGGTGGACTTCAAGCCGCTGCGGGTGACGGTGCGGCTGGTGCCGCAGGGCGGGGCGGCGGTCGAGCAGTCGTTCCCGTGGCCCGAAACACTGCATTCCGTCGCCGGTGGATGAACGCCGGCGCGCTTGAACCCGCGCCCGGGGCACCGCATCCTGTATGCATGGACATGCCCGTTTCCCCCCTGCCCGCCGCGGACGACGCGCCGGCGCCGATCGACTTCACCGCCGCCGCGGCCGCGAAGGTGCGCGAACTGATCCGCGAGGAAGGCAATCCCGCGCTCAAGCTGCGGGTCTACATCCAGGGCGGCGGCTGCTCCGGCTTCCAGTACGGTTTCGAGTTCGACGACCAGCAGAGCGAGGACGACCTCGCGCTGGTCACCGACGACGTCACCCTCGTCGTCGACCCGCTGAGCCTGCAGTACCTCGTCGGCGCGCAGGTCGACTACACCGAAAGCCTGCACGGCGCGCAGTTCGTGATCCGCAATCCGAACGCCAAGACCACCTGCGGCTGCGGCAGCAGTTTCAGCGCCTGAGGTCCGCGATGCTGCCGATTCCGCCCCGTTTCGCCTTCGTCGAAGGCGCGCTCGACCGCGCCGACGCCCTGCGCGACAAGCCCGACGCGCTACGTGCCTACTGGCCCGAGGCCCGCGTGGTGATCGTCGACGCCGACGGCCGCACCCGCGTCGACGCGAACGGCGTGCTGGACGCGCCCGAAGGCCGCACGCTGGCGGACACGCCTGACGATGCCGTGTTCCTCGGCATGCAGGGCGACGCGGCGTGGTTCGCCTGCGCCGGCGATGCCGGCACCGGCCGCGCCGCACCGGCCGCGTTCTCGGCCGCCGGCGTGCAGGACGGCCGCATCGACCTGCGTTCCGCCGCGTCCCAGTGGCCGGCGTTCGAGGCCACGCTGTTCGCGCAGGCCCGTGCGGTGCTGCACTGGCGCGCGCGACACCGGTTCTGCGGTGCCTGCGGCGGCGCGTTGCGTTTCGAGCGCGGCGGCTGGCAGGGGCACTGCGATGCCTGCGGCCTCGATCATTACCCGCGTACCGATCCCGCCGTGATCGTCGCCGTCACCGACGGCGAGCGCCTGCTGCTGGGCCGGCAGGCCAGCTGGCCGCCGCGGCGCTATTCCACGCTCGCCGGGTTCGTCGAGCCGGGCGAGACGCTGGAGCAGACCGTCGCCCGCGAGGTGATGGAGGAATCCGGCGTGCGCGTGCTGTCCAGCCGCTACCTGGCGTCGCAGCCGTGGCCGTTCCCGTCGTCGCTGATGCTGGGCTTCGTCGCGCAGGCCGAACCCGATCCGCCGCAGGCCGACCAGGAACTGGAAGACGTGCGCTGGTATTCGCGCGACGAGGTCGGCACCGCGCTGCGCGGCGAGAGCGGCCCGGACGGCCTGCTGCTGTCGCCGTCGGTCTCGATCTCGCGCTGGCTGATCGAGTGCTGGCACGCCGAAGCCGCCGGCTGACGCCGCGATCGCCGTGGCCGCATCGATCCGCGGTGCGCGCGGTTTGATCCGACCCCGGGTCGCCTTCGGGCGGGCTGTTAGACTGCGGCCATGTCCGCGACCCTGATCGCCGTCATCTTCGCACTGGCGCTGGGGCACCTCGCGCCCGGCTTTGCCGCGACAGTGCGTCGCCACGAGGCCTATCCCCACTGGCTGCGCTGGCTGTCGACGCAGTTCGCGACGCGGCCGGCGTTCTGGCGCGGTCGCGGCGGCATCGTGCTGGCGATCCTGCCGCCGGTGCTGCTGGTCGCCGCCTTGCAGTGGGCGCTGCACACGCCGCTCGCGGGCGTGCTGGGGCTGGCGTTCGCGCTGGCCGTGCTGTTCTGGGCCTGGGGGCCGCGCGATCTGGATACCGACGTGGCCGCCGTGGTCGATGCCGCGGACGGCGCGACGCGCCGTGACGCGGCCGCGCGCCTGTCGCCGGCCTGCGCCGGCGACGGCGCCGATGCCGGCACGCTGGTCGAAGGCGTGTTCGCCGGCGCGCTGCGGCGCTGGTTCGGCGTGCTGGCGTGGTTCCTCGCGCTGGGGCCGACCGGCGCCGTGCTCTACCGCCTCGCCGCGCTGTCGGCCGAGGACGAAGCCGCTGCGGTGCTGCCCGACGCCACCCGCGACGGCGCCCGTCGCCTGTTCGCGCTGCTGAACTGGCCGGTGGCGCAGGCGATGACGCTCTCGCTGGCGCTGGTCGGCAACTTCGACACCGTGCTCGGCGTGTGGCGCGAGCAGGGCGGGGCGTCGTGGCGGCTCGACCATGCCCACCTCGGTGCCGCCGCCCGCGCCAGCGTGCGCGGCGAAGTCGCCGAGGAAGCGCAGGAATTCATCGAGGAAGGCGCATCCCCGGGCAACGCCTGGGCGAAGCTGGGCGAGCTGCCCGAGCTGCGCGACGCCATGAGTCTGGTCTGGCGCATCCTGCTGCTGTGGCTGGTGATCCTCGCCCTGTTCGTCGTCGCCGGCTGGGTGAGCTGAGGCGAGCGCGCGGGTCGTCCGCGCGACGGGGGCTGCGCGAGGCATACGCGGACGTCGCCGCATCGCGACGCAATGCACTCGAAGCGTGCCGACACGACCCGCGCGTCTCGAGTCGCCTGTCCGACATCACTCCGGGCGACTTTGCCCCTCATCCGTCGCGTCACGGATCGCATGCCCGCCCGGCGTGTCGCCGCCGCCCTCACTGGCGGGCCTCGCAGACTGCTTTGAACCGCTTTTGCCAAGCGCTGGCCCGCGGTGGCGGCGCTCGGGCCGACGTCCTGATTTGTCGATGGAAACCAACCACTTGCATTCCATCATGTTTCCGAAAGGCGCCGGGCGCGCCCTCGCCCCAGGCTGCAGCACGCGGTGTCGCCCCGGTCCCTGATCCGTCGCTTTCAGCGGTCCCGGGAATGCATCGCGAGCACGTCTGCCGCCGGGCGCGAGGGTGTCTTGACCACCGGGACCGGCGCAGGCGGACAGGCAGGCCATGGCCCCCTTCGTCATGGCGCCTCCTTTCCTCTTACAGCCTCTCGGGACTTCTATGGAACTTCACGAATCGTCACTTCAGGATCGCGCCTCTTCGTGTCACCCGATCGATGCGCATGACGCGCTCGCGTTTGCGCCCGCGCCTGCGGTGGCGGTGGCGGTGGCGGCGGGCGCGACAGAGGCCATGGCGCGTCTGCAGCGCGGGCAGGTCCTGCTCGACCGGACGCTGATCAGGCAATTGCGCCAGGCGCGGATGATGAGCCAGCAGGACCTCGCCAACGATTGCTGGCGCCGCAACATTCCGCTTTCGCTGACGACCATCAAGCGTGCGGAGCTGGGTCGCCCGGTGCGCTTCCGCATCGCCCGCGAATTCGCGCGGTGTTTCGAGGTGCCGGTGATGCAGATGCTGCGCACCGAGGACGCGGTTGTCGTGCCGTTCGGCCGCGACCCGCGAAGTGACACCGGAACGGCACCGGGCGCACACCCGGAAGGCCTCACCGGCACGAACGCCGCGGCGCAAGCTTTGGCTGCGGGGGCGATCAGGCAGCGCAGCGCAACGGGCCTGTCCTGACGCCATCGCCGTGAGCACGCACACGATCACTTCCATCGCGCAGTCCAACTGCCCAACGCAAGGAGCAATCAACATGTCCACCTTCAAAGTCAACATCCCCGCCGGTCCCCTCTGGAGCAACGACGAAGCGCAGGCCGTCGGCCCGCGGATCGCGGCGGCCCACCAGGGACGTTTCACCGGGCAATGGACGACCGTGGTCCCGAGCGAGATGAGCGTGGTCGAGGTCGAGCTGAACACCCAGCCGTCGGGTTCGCACACCTACAAGACCAACGTGCTCGCCGGTCCGATCTGGAGCAACGACGAGGCGCAGAAGCTCGGCCCGAACATCGCCGCGTCCTACGGCGCGCGCTTCACCGGCCAGTGGACGACCATCGTCGAAGGCGTGATGAGCGTCATCGAGATCGAATACACGTTCTGATCCCGATCCCGCGGTGCGCCTGACCCATCGGTCAGGGGAGGGCATCCACACGCCGGGCGCCGCGGGCGCCGCGGACGCTGTGGGTGCCCTTTGGCCCGACGGCGCACGTGGGCTGACCGGGCACTTCGTGGCCGCCGAGCGCAGTGCGCACTCTGCCGAGGCGGGCGGCCCTACGCCAACCGGGCGAGCACGGACTGCGTCGGCTTCGCGAGGTTGAGCGTGTAGAAATGCAGCGACGGCGCGCCGCCGTCGAGCAGGCGGCGGCACATCGCGGCCACCAGGTCGGCGGCGAATTCGCGGATGCCGTCGGCATCGTCGCCCAGCGCCTGCATGCGCTTCGCCACCCAGCGCGGGATCTCGGCGCCGCAGGCGTCGGAGAAGCGGCGCAACTGGCTGAAGTTCGAGATCGGCATGATCCCGGGGATGATCGGCACGTCCACGCCCAGCCTGCGCACGTCGTCGACGAAGCGGAAATAGGCGTCGGCGTTGTAGAAGTACTGCGTGATCGCCGCGTCCGCGCCGGCGTCGACCTTTGCCTTGAAGTGCTGCAGGTCGGCGAAGGCATCATCGGCCTGCGGGTGCGTTTCGGGATAGCAGCCGACCTCGATCCGGAAGTGGTCGCCGTGCTCGGCGCGGATGAAGGCCACCAGGTCCGAGCCGTAGCGCAGGTCGCCCATGCGGGCCATGCCCGAGGGCAGGTCGCCGCGCAGCGCGACGATGCGCCGGCAGCCCAGCGCGCGGTACAGCAACAGCAGTTCGCGGATCTCCTCGCGGCTGCCGCCCATGCACGACAGGTGCGGCGCGGCGTCGAAGCCGTGGGTCTGCTTCAGGTGGCGCACCGTCTCCGAGGTGTAGCTCAGGGTCGAGCCGCCGGCGCCGAAGGTGCAGGACACGTATTCCGGCCCGTGGGTCCGCAGCTTCTTCGCCGTCCGGTCCAGCAGATCGCGCTGTTCGTCGGTCTTGGGCGGGTAGAACTCGAAGGAGATGGCGGGCGAATGCGCGGGCATGACGAGCGTCCTGGCGGGTCGGTCGCCATCATATCTCTTTATCGCGATGGATGTATATGGGGGCGATGGTCCGGGCCGCCGGCCGAGGCGGTACGCTGCCGCCCATCCTGTCCCGCGCCTGCCCGATGACCATCGTCCTCACCGACTTCGCCCGCCCCCGCCTGTTCCCCCGCGAACCCCGCCGCAACACGATCCAGGACTGCACGCCCGAGCAGTTCGTGGCGCGGCTCAACGCCGAGCCGCCGGTCGCGGTGCTCGACGGCTACGCCCCGTTCTGCAAGCTGCACGTGCACCGCAACTGGACGTCGACGCGGTGCATGACCATCCCGATCGACGACGGCAATCGCCACCTGCTGCGCAGCGGCTACGAGGCCCGCAACAGCAGCGAACTGCCGGTGCTGGTGCGCTGGTTCGAGGGCGTGGAGCCGCCGGTGGCCGAATACCTGATCGCGATCCTCTATGACCGCGAGCAGATGGCGAAGGAAGGCACGCCCTACGACGCCGACTGGGGCATCGTCGGCTGCCTCTACACGATGACGCCCGAGGAAACCCCGATGACCCCGATCACCATGCTGCGCAACGCACTGGGCGTGGAAGAGGGCGGCTCCGGCGTGCCGATCGACCGCGAGGCGTACCGGCGCGCGGTCGAGTTCTGGGAGCGGCATGCGGGATGGCGGGGGTGAAGAACCCAAAATTTCGTGTGCTGCGAGGGCTTCTGAAAAAGGTGCGGTCATGAAAATCAAATACGAAGTGCTCTCGCCTCAGGTGGCAGATGTCAAGAAAAAAGAGATATTTGCAAGTCTTCTTGAAAAGCAAGGGAAGGTTCGCGGAGACACAAGAACCAAGATTGATAGATGCAAAATAATCTGTATTGCAAGTGTTGATGGAAATGCTGTTGCGATTGGTGGAGTAAAAAGGAAGACGGATTCGGACTTCGAGAATCGTAAGGCTGGGGTCCCTGCGCTAAGTTCTGAGTTCCAGTGGGAACTGGGATATCTCTATGTAGAAAATTCGTGTCGCGGTCTTGGGATTTCGTCGCGCATGGTGGAAATTCTTTTGAGAGAGTTTGGCGATGGGAATTTAATGGCTTCGACCGAGGTATCAGCCAATCCGGCTATGGTAAATGTTCTTGAGAAAAACGGTTTCAAGATTTTCGGAAAGCCGTGGGAAAGTTCTATTCACGGCGATTGCCTTGGCCTGTTTTTGAAATTCGGATATGGCAAGAAATGACCTAATCATGCTTGATCAAGGCAGTGGTCCATGATGCAACGCGCTCTGGTGAAGAAGGTTTGGAAAATGCAATCATCGGCGCTTGCAGCGATGCGCAAGCGATCGGTTGCCACTAGCCATGAGAAGATTTTCGCAGGCCGTATCCATCGGCTTATGCCCGGATATCGATCAGTGAGAAATGGCGGCTGTGGTCGATGCTGCCTTTTGTAGGAGCGACGTGAGTCGCGACCCGGAACGTCATCAGGTCGCGACTCACGTCGCTCCTACAGAAGTGCCGCTTGCGGAAACGAATGCGAACGACTCGGCGCGATTCGTTGTCGATGCCGGGCGCGTGCTTGTCACTTGCCCGCGCGATCAGCTCTTGTACTTCCACGCCCGGTTGATGCCAAGCGCGGCGAGCGTGCCGACGGCGCCGGAGAGCAGGTAGGCGCCCAGCCAGGCGAGGCCGAACGTGGCGCACAGGCCCAGCGCGACCAGCGGCGCGAACGCAGCGCCGATCAGCCACGCGAGGTCGGCGGTGAGCGCGGCGCCGGTGTAGCGGTAGCGCCTGCCGAAGTTCGCGGTCACCGCGCCCGCGGCCTGGCCGTACGACAGGCCCAGCAGCAGGAAGCCGATCAGCACGAACGCGGCCTGGCCCGCGCTGCCGCCGCCCATCAGCGTCGGCGCGAAGCCGCTGAACATCGCGATGGCGATCGCCAGCCCGCCGAGCGTGCGTGCGCGGCCGACGCGGTCGGCGACCACGCCCGAGGCGATCACGCCGCCGATGGCGACGAGGCCGCCGACGATCTGGATCGACAGGAAGGCGCTCATCGACTGGTCGGAATACAGCCGGATCCACGACAGCGGGAAGATCGTCACGATGTGGAACAGCGCGTAGCTGGCGAGCGCGGCGAACGCGCCGATCACCACGTGCTGGCCCTTCTCCGCGACGAGTTCGCGGATCGGCGTGGGCTCGAGGTCGAGTTCGTGCATCCTGCCCTGGTATTCCTCGGCGACCACGATGCGCAGCCGCGCGAACAGCGCGACGACGTTGATCGCGAACGCGACGTAGAAGGGATAGCGCCAGCCCCAGTCGAGGAAGTCGCGCTCGGTCAGGCTGGCGTGGAGGAAGGCGAACACCGATGCGGCGACGATGAAACCGACGGGCGCGCCGAGTTGGCCGAGCATCGCGTACCAGCCGCGGCGTTCCTTCGGCGTGTTGAGTGCGAGCAGTGACGGCAGACCGTCCCACGAGCCGCCGAGCGCGATGCCCTGCAGGATGCGCAGCAGCGCAAGCAGCGCGATCGACGTGCCGCCGAGCGTCGCGTAGCCGGGCAGGAAGGCCATGCCCGCGGTGGCGGTGCCCAGCAGGAACAGCGCGATCGTGAGCTTCATGCCGCGGCCCCAGTGGGTCTGCACGGACATGAACAGGATGGTGCCGAACGGTCGCGCGACGAACGCCAGCGCGAAGATCGCGAACGCATACAGCGTGCCGCGCAGCCCGTCCGCGAACGGGAAGAACACCGACGGGAACGCCAGCGCCGAGGCGATGCCGTACACGAAGAAGTCGAAGTATTCGGAGGCGCGGCCGATGACCACGCCGACGGCGATTTCGCCCGGCGCCACGTCGGGATGGGCCCGGGTGCCGTGGTCGTGGGTGGAGGCGGTGGGACCTGTGGCGATGTTCATCGGTCGCGGCGTCGGATGACGGGGATCAGTCGAGGGAGCATGCGGCCGGAATCGCCGCAGGACACAGACTGACAGAGCCCGGGTGCGCGGACCATGGGACAAAACGTCCAATCCTGCCCGCCGAACGGCGCACCTATATTGATCGTGATCAATTTTGGTCGCGATTCCTCCCCCTTCCATGCGCAACAGGCTCCGTTCGCCGCTGCCCGTCGCCCTGGCGTCGGCCGCGCTGCTCTCCGGCTGCCGGCTGCAGGTGCTCGATCCCGCGGGCGACATCGCCAGCCGCCAGGCCGATCTCATCGTCGTCGCGACGGTGCTGATGCTGATCGTGATCGTGCCGGTGATCGCGCTCACGTTCTGGTTTGCGTGGCGCTACCGCGCGTCCAACCGCGCCGCCACCTACACGCCGGACTGGGACCATTCCACGCAGCTCGAACTGGTGATCTGGGGCGTGCCGCTGCTCATCATCATCGCACTCGGCGCGGTCACGTGGATCAGCACGCACCTGCTGGACCCCGCGCGTCCGCTCGATCGCATCGCCGCGGACCGGCCGGTGCCGGCCGGCACGACACCGCTGGAAGTGCAGGTGGTCGCGCTCGACTGGAAGTGGCTGTTCGTCTACCCCGAGCAGGGCGTGGCGACGGTGAACGAAGTCGCGGTCCCGGTCGATCGTCCGGTGCATTTCCGCATCACGGCGTCGTCGGTGATGAACACGTTCTACGTGCCCGCGCTGGCCGGGATGATCTACGGCATGCCCGGCATGGAGTCGGATCTCAACGCGGTGATCAACGCGCCGGGCGACCACGTCGGTTTCTCCGCCAACTACAGCGGCGCCGGTTTCTCGCACATGCGCTTCCGTTTCCGCGGACTCGCCGACGCCGATTTCGATCGCTGGATCGCCGCGCAGCGCGCGGCCGGCGCGACGCTGGATCGCGGCACGTACCTCGAACTGGAAAAGCCGAGCCAGCGTGAACCCGTGCGCCGCTACGGCGCGGTCGAGCGCGGGTTGTTCGACGCGATCGTGAACCGTTGCGTCGATCCGGCGCGTCTGTGCGCGAACCAGATGATGGCGATCGATGCCGGCGGCGGCCTCGGCATGGACGGTCTGCGCCAGATCGCGATGCCGCGCCGAGGCGATCCGCGCCTGGGTGCCTATGTCGCCTCGGGCGTGTGCGAGACGCCGGAAGCGCGTCGTCGGCACGTGCCCAGCAGCCTCGGCGGCGCGCTCGCGCCCTGATCCCGTTGCCCATTCCGCACAACGCCTTCGCTTCCGGAACATCACGATGTCGCTGCCCTCTGCCACCGCCACCTACGCGCCCCTGACCGGGCGGATGTCGCTGGCCGACATCCCCATGCTGCACGAGCCCATCGTGCTCGCGACCTTCATCGGCACCTTGCTGGCCGGCCTTGCGGTCGCCGGCGCGATCACGAAATACCGCCTCTGGGGCACGCTCTGGAAGGACTGGTTCACCAGCATCGACCACAAGAAGATCGGCATCATGTACATGGTGCTGGGCCTGGTGATGCTGCTGCGCGGCTTCGCCGACGCGCTGATGATGCGCCTGCAGCAGGCGATGGCGTTCGGCGACAACCTCGGCTACCTGCCGCCGCACCACTACGACCAGATCTTCACCGCCCACGGCGTGATCATGATCTTCTTCGTGGCAATGCCGCTGGTCACCGGGCTGATGAACTACCTCGTGCCGCTGCAGATCGGCGCGCGCGACGTGGCGTTCCCGTTCCTCAACAACTTCAGCTTCTGGATGACCGTCGGCGGCGCCGTGCTGGTGATGATGTCGCTGTTCTTCGGCGAATTCGCCACCACCGGCTGGCTGGCGATGCCGCCGCTGTCGGGCATCGCGTTCAGTCCGGGCGTGGGCGTGGACTATTACCTCTGGTCGCTGCAGGTGGCCGGCGTCGGCACGTTGCTGTCCGGCGTGAACCTGCTGGTGACGATCATCAAGATGCGCGCGCCCGGCATGACGATGATGAAGATGCCGGTCTTCACCTGGACGGCGCTGTGCACCAACGTGCTGATCGTGGTGTCGTTCCCGGTGCTGACCGCCGCGCTCGCGCTGCTCACGCTCGACCGCTACGCCGGCACCAATTTCTTCACCAGCGACCTCGGCGGCAACGCCATGATGTACGTGAACCTGATCTGGATCTGGGGCCACCCGGAGGTCTACATCCTGATCCTGCCGATCTTCGGCGTGTTCTCCGAGATCGTGTCGACCTACAGCGGCAAACGCCTGTTCGGCTACTCGTCGATGGTCTACGCCACGGTCTGCATCACGGTGCTGTCGTACCTGGTGTGGCTGCACCACTTCTTCACGATGGGCTCCGGCGCCAGCGTGAACTCGTTCTTCGGCATCACCACGATGATCATCTCGATCCCGACCGGCGCGAAGATCTTCAACTGGCTGTTCACGATGTACCGTGGCCGCATCCGCTTCGAAGTGCCGATGCTGTGGACGATGGGGTTCATGGTGACGTTCGTGGTCGGCGGCATGACCGGCGTGCTGCTGGCGGTGCCGTCGGCGGACTTCGTGCTGCACAACAGCCTGTTCCTGATCGCGCACTTCCACAACGTCATCATCGGCGGCGTGGTGTTCGGCCTGTTCGCGGCGATGACCCACTGGTTCCCGAAGGCCTTCGGCTACAGGCTGGACGCGTTCTGGGGCAAGGTGTCGTTCTGGTTCTGGCTGGCCGGCTACTGGTTCGCGTTCACGCCGCTGTACGTGCTCGGCCTGATGGGCGTGACCCGGCGCATGAGCCACTTCGACGATCCGTCGCTGCAGGTGTGGTTCGTGGTCGCGGCGTTCGGCGCGGTGCTGATCGCGATCGGCATCGCCGCGTTCCTGGTCTGCCTGTTCGTCAGCTTCCGCCGCCGCGAGCAGCTGCGCGACGTCACCGGCGACCCGTGGGACGGCCGCACGCTGGAGTGGTCCACGTCGTCGCCGCCGCCGGACTACAACTTCGCGTTCACGCCGGTCGTGCACGACACCGATGCCTGGTGGGACATGAAGCGCCGCGGCTTCGTGCGCCCGACCGGCGGCTTCCTGCCCATCCACATGCCGCGCAACACCTCGGCCGGCGTGATCCTCGCCGCGACCAGCACGCTGCTCGGCTTCGCGATGATCTGGCACGTCTGGTGGCTGGCGATCGCGGGCCTGCTCGCCACCGTCGCGTGGGCCATCCGCAACAGTTTCGATCTCGATCGCGATTACCACATCCCCGCGGACGTGGTCGACGCCACCGAACGTGCGCGCAGCGCGCAGCTGGAGGCCGCCCGTGTCTGACACCATCGCCTTGCATCGTGAGGATGGGATGCCGGTATTCCTCGACACCGCCGGACATCACCATCCGCAGAACGGCTCGCTGTTCGGGTTCTGGCTGTACCTGCTCAGCGACCTGATGATCTTCGCCTGCCTGTTCGCTGCCTACGGCGTGCTCGGGCGCAACTACGCTGCGGGGCCGTCGGGTGCGGACCTGTTCGACCTGCGGCTGGTCGCGGCCAACACCGCGGTGCTGCTGCTGTCGTCGATCACCTACGGCTTCGCGATGATCGCGATGCAGAAGCGCAGCCGCAACGGCACCATCGGCTGGCTGCTCGCGACCGGCGTGCTGGGCCTCGGTTTCCTCGGCATCGAACTGTACGAGTTCGCGCACCTGATCCACGAGGGCGCCGGCCCGCAGCGCAGCGCGTTCCTGTCGTCGTTCTTCGCGCTGGTCGGCACCCACGGCCTGCACGTGTTCTTCGGCGTCGTCTGGTTGCTGACGCTGTGCGTGCAGGTCGCGCAGCGCGGCCTGAGCCGCGAGAACATGCGCCGCATCGCCTGCCTGTCGATGTTCTGGCACTTCCTCGACGTCGTCTGGATCGGCGTGTTCACTTTCGTCTACCTGATGGGCGTGCTGCCATGAGCCAGCTGTCTTCCGATGCCGCGCACGTCGCGCACCACGACCACCAGGATCACGACCATGACGACGGCATCCCGCACGTCTCGGCACGCGAGTACCTCACCGGTTTCGCGCTGTCGCTGGTGCTGACGGCGATTCCCTTCGCTCTGGTGATGGGCAAGGGCGTGCAGAATTCCACTGCGCTGGCGGTGGTGCTGCTGGCATTCGCGGCCGTGCAGATCGTGGTGCACATGGTGTACTTCCTGCACATGAACGCGCGCTCCGAAGGCGGCTGGAACCTGCTCGCGCTGGTGTTCACCGCGGTGCTGGTGATCATCGTGCTCAGCGGCTCGCTGTGGGTCATGCATCACCTCAACACCAACATGATGCCGGGTGCCCACGAGATGCAGGGGATGCAGGCGGCGCCATGAGCGCGATGACGGCCGTCTCCGCCACGATCCGTCACGACGCGCGCTCGGCGCCGCGGCGCGGCGGGCCTTCGGCGTGGACGATGGCTCTCTCCGCGCTGCTGGCGACGGCCTTCGCCGGTTTCGTCGCGCTCGGAATGTGGCAGTTGCAGCGCATGGCGTGGAAGCACGCGCTGATCGCACGCGTGGATGCGCGCATCCACGCCGCGCCGGTCGCGCTGCCGCCGCGTGCCGCATGGCCGGGCACGAGCGAGGAACGCGACGGCTACCGCCGCGTCCGCGTCATCGGCACCTTCCTGCCGGTCGCCGAGGCGCGCACGCAGGCCGTCACCGATTTCGGCATGGGCGCGTGGTCGCTGGCGCCGCTGCGCACCGACGCCGGCGACATCGTCTTCGTCAATCGCGGCTTCGTGCCGCAGGGCGCGCGCGCCGTTGCGCCGCCCGCGGACCGGGTGGAGATCGTCGGCCTGCTGCGCCCGTCGGAACCGGCCGGCGGCTTCCTGCGCCGCAACGTGCCGGGCGAGGACCGCTGGCATTCGCGCGACGTGGCCGCGATCGCCCGCACGCGCGCGCTGCCGGCCGCGTCGGTCGCGCCGTTCTTCGTCGACGCCGAAGCCGGCCCGCGGCCCGGCGGCTGGCCGCGCGGCGGCCTCACCGTCGTGCAGTTCCGCGATGCGCACCTCGGCTACGCGCTCACCTGGTTCGGTCTGGCGCTGCTCACGGCGCTGGCGGGCGCGCGGCTGCTCGTGTCGCGGCGCCGCATGGGGCAAGATGGCCGCTGACGAAGAGGGCCCCGCCATGCAGCCCATCCCCGCCGACCGGCCGACCGCGGAAACCGTCGCCAGCGGGCTGCCGCGGCCGTCCGCGACGCCCTCGGAGGCGCACGCCGGCCTGCGCGGCATGCACCAGCTCATCCAGTTGCGCTGGATCGCGGTGGGCGGGCAACTCCTCACGATCCTGATCGTCTACTTCGGGCTGCGCATCGCGCTGCCGCTCGGCTGGATGCTCGGCACGCTCGCGGCGCTGGCGCTGTTCAACCTGTTCAGCCAGTTCGTGTGGTGGCGTACGGGCCGCGTCTCGGAGGGCGCGCTGCTGGCCGCGCTGCTGGTCGACGTCGCCTCGCTCGCGTTCCAGTTGCACCTCGGCGGCGGCATCGCCAATCCGTTCGTGTTCCTGTTCCTGCTGCAGGTCGCGCTGGCGACCGTGCTGCTGCGCCCGCCGGGCAACTGGATCGTCGCCGCCGCCACCGCGTGCAGCGTGGCGCTGCTGATCGCGGTGCCCAGTCCCACCCGCATCGACGTCGACCTGTCGAAGGGCCTCGCCGACCTCTACGTGCAGGGCCTGCTGATCTGCTTCGTGCTGATCGCGGCACTGCTGGTGGTGTTCATCACCCGCATCGGCCGCATCCTGCGCGAGCGCGACGCGCGCCTGGCCGAGCTGCGGCAGCGTGCGGCGGAGGAGGAGCACATCGTGCGCATGGGCCTGCTCGCCTCGGGCGCCGCGCACGAACTCGGCACGCCGCTGTCGACGCTGTCGGTGATCCTCGGCGACTGGCAGCACCTGCCGTCGATGTCGTCGGAAGCGGAGATATACCACGACCTCGTCGAGATGCAGGCGCAGGTCGCGCGCTGCAAGTCGATCGTCACCAACATCCTGCTCGCCGCTGGCGAGACCCGCGGCGAGGCGCCGGTGCAGACCACGCTGCACGCCTTCCTCGACGAACTCGCCGAACAGTGGCGCACGCTGAGCAATCCTGCCGATTTCCGCTACCAGCGCCGGGTCGCGCCGAACCCGTGGATCGTGGCCGACGCCGGCCTGCGGCAGATGGTGTTCAACGTGCTCGACAATGCGCTGGAAGTGTCGCCGGCGCGGGTCGAACTGGAGGTTTCCGGCTGCGACGACGATCTGGTGATCGAGATTCGCGACGCCGGGCCGGGTTTCGACGCCGAGGTGCTGGACCGGCTGGGCACGCCGTACAACTCGACCAAGGGGCGCGCCGGCGGCGGTCTGGGGCTGTTCCTGTCGGTGAACGTGGCGCGCACGCTGGGCGGGCGACTCGCGGTGCGCAACCTGCCGCAGGGCGGCGCCGCGGTGACGGTGACGCTGCCGCTGGCGGCGATCGAGATCGACGCCGACCTCCACGATGGCCGCATGCACGAGGACCGCGACGATGACCGATGACCGCAGGCTGCTGATCGTCGAGGACGACGTGGCGTTCGCGCGGACGCTCGCGCGCTCGCTGGAGCGTCGCGGCTACGCGGTGCGCAGTGCGACCGGGCAGGAGCCGCTGGCGACCGTGCTCGACGGCTTCGCGCCCACGCACGCGGTGGTCGACCTCAAGCTCGCCGGCAACGCTTCGGGGCTGTCGTGGGTGAAGGACCTGCACGCCCACGATCCGGACATGCTGATCGTCGTGCTCACCGGCTTCGCCAGCATCGCCACTGCGGTGGAGGCGATCAAGCTCGGCGCGATGCACTACCTCGCGAAACCGTCGAACACCGACGACATCGAGGCCGCGTTCAAGCGCGCCGCCGGCGACGAGGAGGTCGAGGTCGGCGTGCGCAAGACCTCGTCGATCAAGACGCTCGAATGGGAGCGCATCCACGAGACGCTGGTGGAGACCGGCTTCAACATCTCCGAGACCGCGCGCCGGCTCGGCCTGCACCGCCGCACGCTGGCGCGCAAGCTGGAGAAGCGGCGGGTGAAGTGAGCCGCGGGCCGGCGCGCAACGTCGCGACCCGCGCATTGCGAAGCGTGTTCCGCGCGATCAGAAGAAATCCGCGCCGGCGGTCGTGATCAGCACGGTGCCTTCGGGGTCGACCGGCGGGGACGACACGGTGACCGCGACCGGGGTCATCTTGAACGCGATCGACAGGCCCCAGAGGACTTCGTGATCCGCGGCCAGGGTGATGGTGTTGCGGCCGTCGATGCCGGTCGAATGGTTGCCCGTGCGACGCAGCGGGCTGGGGCCGTTGCCGTTGACGAAGTCCTCGGCGTGGATGCGGTTCGGGCCGTCGAAGACGTGGATGCTGTCGATCGCCGCGTGCTGGCCGGTCTTGAACAGCAGGAACAGGGTGCGGACCTTCAGGCGCACATCATTGACGATCACCGGCGTCGGGATCGGGATGTGCGCCCACGCCGGCGGCGGCGATTGCCCGGCATTGAAGGTGAACTGCATTTCGGTGCCCCAGCCCCAGTGGCGGACCAGCAGGCCGCTCGGCAGTTCCGTCACCACGGCGTTGCCGTGGGCCCACGATGCGTGCTTGATCATTCCGTTCCTCCCTCGATGCGCTGCCCGGTCCGCGACTGTCGGACCGAAACCGGCGACGCCGGCTCTGGATGAACGGGAATCGCGGCGGACGAAGGCCAACGGGCGGCGACTGCCTGCTCTTGTAGGAGCGACGTGAGTCGCGACCCGACGCGCCATGAGGTCGCGACTCACGTCGCTCCTACGAAAAACGGAAGGGGCGCAAACGACGACGGGCGCCGAAGCGCCCGTCGTGGTGAAGCATCGCGGAGGAAACGCCGCGATCAGTAGCGGTAATGCTCCGGCTTGAACGGGCCGTGCACCGGCACGCCGAGGTACTCGGCCTGCTGCGCGGTGAGCGTGGTCAGCTTCACGCCGATCTTCTCCAGGTGCAGGCGCGCCACTTCCTCGTCCAGCTTCTTCGGCAGGATGTAGACCTTCGGCGAGTAGAAGTCCTTGTTCGCCCACAGGTCGATCTGCGCGAGGGTCTGGTTCGAGAACGAGTTCGACATCACGAAGCTCGGGTGGCCGGTGGCGCAGCCGAGGTTCACGAGGCGGCCTTCGGCCAGCAGGAACATCTCGCGGCCGTTCGGCAGCTTGTACTTGTCGACCTGCGGCTTGATGTTGATCTTCTCGGCGCCGCTGGTGTTGAGGCGGTCGACCTGGATCTCGTTGTCGAAGTGGCCGATGTTGCAGACGATCGCCTGGTCCTTCATGCCGAGCATGTGGTCGTAGGTGATCACGTCCTTGTTGCCGGTGGTGGTGACGTAGATGTCGGCCAGACCCAGCGTGTCCTCGACCGTGTTCACCTCGTAGCCTTCCATCGCCGCCTGCAGCGCGCAGATCGGGTCGATCTCGGTGACGATGACGCGGGCGCCGTAGGCGCGCAGCGAGTGCGCCGAGCCCTTGCCGACGTCGCCGTAGCCGCAGACGACGGCGACCTTGCCGGCCAGCATCACGTCCATCGCGCGCTTCAGGCCGTCGGCCAGCGACTCGCGGCAGCCGTAGAGGTTGTCGAACTTCGACTTGGTGACCGAGTCGTTGACGTTGATCGCCGGGACCAGCAGCTTGCCCTGTTCGGCCAGTTGGTAGAGGCGGTGCACGCCGGTGGTGGTCTCTTCGGAGACGCCCTTCCAGTCCTTGACCACGGTGGTCCAGAAGCCGGGGCGCTCCTTGGCGACGCGCTTGAGCAGGTTCTTGATGATCTGCTCTTCATGCGAGCCCGACGGGGTGTTCACCCAGTCGCTGCCGTTTTCCAGCTCGTAGCCCTTGTGGATCAGCAGGGTGACGTCGCCGCCGTCGTCGACGACCAGCTCCGGGCCCTTGCCGCCCGGGAAGGTGATGGCGTCGAGCGTGCAGTCCCAGTATTCCTCCAGCGTCTCGCCCTTCCACGCGAACACCGGGGTGCCGGTGGCGGCGATGGCGGCGGCGGCGTGGTCCTGGGTCGAGAAGATGTTGCAGGACGCCCAGCGGACGTCGCCGCCGATGTCCTTCAGAGTCTCGATCAGCACGGCCGTCTGGATGGTCATGTGCAGCGAGCCGGTGACGCGCACGCCCTTGAGCGGCTTGCTCTCGGCGTACTTGCGGCGGATCGACATCAGGCCCGGCATCTCGTGCTCGGCGATCTCGATTTCCTTGCGGCCCCAGTCGGCCAGGCCGATGTCGGCGACCTTGTGGTCCTGGATGGGTTTGACCTGTGCGTTCATGCGGTTCTCCGTCGTGTGTCCCATGGGGGGACAGTGAACGGGCGCCGTTGTTGCGGTGTGACCGCCCGCCGAGCCTGATCCCGGACACGGGACGCGCGGGCGTCCTGCCGGGCTTGCAGCGCCCCTCGGCGGGGGCAGGGCCGGCATTCTATCGCTTTCTCGCGATGGAACGATGAATCGATCCGCCGCCATGACCTGTGGCGCATGGCCCGGCGACGAACGGCGGCGAGGATGGGCGGTCGCCTCAGGCCGAATCCCGGGAGTCCCGCCGCCATGCCCCATCGTCCGTCCCCTGTCCGTCTGCCGGCGCTGCGCCGGCTCGCCCTGCCGCTGCTGCTGGCCGTGGCCCTGGCCGCGCCGGCGGTGCTGGTCGCGCCGCCCGCCGGTGCGCAGGCCGCCGCCGCGCAGCCCGCCGGCGGCTACCGCGAGCCCGTGGCCGAGCTGAAGGCGATCGTCGACGCCCCGCGGGCGCCGCAGGTGGCGCTGAGCCCGCACCGCGACCTGCTCGCGCTGCAGCAGGTGCCGCCGCTGCCGTCGATCGCGCTGGTGGCGCAACCGGAGCTGCGCCTGGCCGGGCTGCGCATCAACCCGCGGACCTACGCGCCCAGCCGGTTCTCCTTCGCCAGCGACCTGTGGCTGATGGACGTGGCCAGCGGCCGCGAGATCCGCCTGCAGGGGCTGCCGCAGCCGCTGTCGCTGGCGGCGGTGTCGTGGTCGCCCGACCAGAAATACCTCGCGCTGAACCAGCAGGACCCGTACTCGGGCGCGAACACGCTGTGGCTGGTCGACGTGGCCGCGCACACCGCGCGCAAGCTGCTGGATCGCCCGCTCAACACCGTGCGCGGCAACGTGACCTGGATGCCGGACAGCAAGCACCTGCTGGTGAACCTGCGCACGGGCCAGGGCGGACCGCCGCCGGACAGCGTGGTGCCGGCCGGCCCCAACACGCAGGAGACCCGCGGCAAGGGCGCGGTGCGCCAGATCCGTACCTACCAGGACATGCTGCACGACGAACACGACGCGCAGGTGCTGGAGCACTACCTGCGCGTGCAGCCGGCGCTGGTCGGCGTGGACGGCGCGGTGCGCGAGATCGGCGCACCGGGCCTGTACGTCGGGCTGTCGCCGTCGCCGGCCGGCCGGCACCTGCTGGCGGAGACGCTCGAGCGGCCGTTCTCCTACGTCGTGCCGTGGCAGTACTTCCCGCGCCGCATCGCGGTGCTCGATCTCGACGGCAAGCCGCTGCACACCGTCGCCACGCTGCCGCTGTTCGAAGGCCTGCCCAGCGGCAACGACGCCGTGCCCACCGGCGTGCGCGACATCGACTGGCGCAGCGATGCGCCGGCCACGCTGGTGTGGACCGAGGCCCGCGACGGCGGTGATCCCGCGAAGCCGGCCGAGGTGCGCGACGAAGTGTTGATGCAGCCGGCGCCGTTCGATGCGCCGCCGGTGTCGCTGGCGAAGGTCGGCAGCCGCGTCGCCAGCATCGCCTGGGGCCGCGGCGACGTCGCGCTGCTCAGCGAGTTCTGGTGGAAGACGCGCAAGGTGAAGACCTGGCGGCTGGCGCCCGATGCGCCGGCTACCGCGCCGGCGCTGCTGTTCGAGGGTTCCAGCGAGGACCGCTACGGCGATCCCGGCACGCCGGTCGCCGAGCGCGACGACAACGGCTTCCCGCGCCTGCGCTTCTCGTCCGATGGCAAGAGCCTGTACCTCATCGGCGACGGCGCCTCGCCCGAAGGCGACCGCCCGTTCCTCGATCGCTGGAACCTCGACACCAACACCAAGCAGCGGCTGTTCCGTTCCGCCGCGCCGACCTACAGCGACGTGGTCGCGCTGCTCGACGACGA
Organism: Lysobacter sp. DMC97; assembly: GCF_056313745.1. Classification (NCBI taxonomy): domain Bacteria; kingdom Pseudomonadati; phylum Pseudomonadota; class Gammaproteobacteria; order Lysobacterales; family Lysobacteraceae; genus Lysobacter; species Lysobacter sp. DMC97. The sequence goes on from NZ_JBQUZR010000003.1 coordinate 113,146, forward strand.
CGCGAAGCAGGTGCTGATCACCCGCGAGTCGCCGACCGAGCCCGTGAACTTCCATCGCCTCGACCTCGGCGGCAAGGCGAAGCCGGTGGCGCTGACGCACTTCCCGCATCCCACGCCGCAGCTGCGCGACGTGAAGAAGGAGCAGATCCGCTACAAGCGCCGCGACGGCGTCGAGCTCACCGCGAACCTCTACCTGCCGCCGGGCTTCAGGCCGGGCCGCGACAAGCCGCTGCCGACGCTGCTGTGGGCCTATCCGGCCGAGTTCAAATCGGCCGAGGCCGCGTCGCAGGTCACCGGGTCGCCGTACCGCTTCAACGCGATCAGCTACTGGGGCCCGCTGCCGTTCCTCGCGCGCGGCTACGCGGTGCTCGACAACCCGTCGATGCCGATCGTCGGCGAAGGCAGCAAGGAACCGAACGACACCTACGTGCCGCAGCTCGTCGCCGATGCCGAGGCCGCGGTCGACGAAGTGGTGCGCCGCGGCGTGGCCGACCGCGACCGCATCGCGATCGGCGGGCATTCGTACGGTGCATTCATGACCGCGAACCTGCTCGCGCACACGCGCCTGTTCAAGGCCGGCATCGCGCGCAGCGGCGCCTACAACCGCACGCTGACGCCGTTCGGCTTCCAGTCGGAGGAGCGCAACTTCTGGGACGCGCGCGACACCTACCAGACGATGTCGCCGTTCAACTACGCCAACGACATCAAGGATGCGCTGCTGATGATCCACGGCGAGGACGACAACAACAGCGGCACGTTCCCGATCCAGAGCGAGCGCATGTTCGCCGCGGTGAAGGGACTGGGCGGCACCGCGCGGCTGGTGATGCTGCCGAAGGAAGCGCATGCGTACCGCGCCCGCGAATCGATCCTGCACATGCTCGCCGAAAGCGACGCATGGCTGGACGAATTCGTGAAGAACGCGAAGCCGGCCACGACCGATGCGCCCGCGAAGGAGGCGACGCCGGCCGCGGCGCACTGAGCGCGGCCCGTGCCGCCCCGGCGGCCACGCAAAAAAACGGCGGGCAATGCCCGCCGTTTTCCTTGGTGTAACGCCGTGGGTCACGACTTGGTGGGGATGTTCACCTTGTCGATGCCATGGATGACGCCGTTGCTCGAGCCGATGTCGGCCGAGGTCACCTGCGCGCCGTCGATGCTGACCTTGCCGTCGGTGAGCTTGATCGGCGCCGACTGGCCGTTGACGGTGCGGGCCGAATCCCACTTGCCGATGTCGGACGCCAGCTTGCGGCCCTTCACGACGTGGTAGTTCAACAGCGAGGAGAGTTCTTCCTTGTTCTCGGGCTTCATCAGGCGATCGAGCTGGCCCGAGGGCAGCTTGGCGAACGCGGCGTCAGTGGGGGCGAAGACGGTGAACGGACCGGTGCCGCGGAGCACGTCGTTCATGCCCGACTGCCGCAGGGCGGTGCCGAAGGTCTTGAACGTGTCGTTCGCGGCGATCGTGTCGACGATGTTCAGGCTGCCGGGAGCGATGGCGGTGACGGAGGCGCCGGAATTGGCGGCAGCGCCGGCGTTGGCGGCGGTGGTGGGCGTGTTGGTATTCATTCGAGAATGGCCTTTCGAGTGGGATCGGCGATGGCGCAGGACGCGATCGCGCAGGATCCGGGGGCGGCCGAAACCGCGACCCGCCAGGAGGGCGGGCATGAAGGCTCAGTTGCGTGGGGTTCGCGGATGCGCCGCGGCTGAGTGGCCGTTACGACCTTGCGTCGTAATGCCCATGCAGGGTGCGCCTCCGATTGTTATTCCGATGTTATCCCGGCGCGCTCGGCGGAATGCGTTCACGTGAGGTGGTGTCGGACGCCTGTGCCACGTCGATGCATCTCGATGCGGAGCATGCAGGCATGTCTTCATGCGCCGCGCTCGCGAGCACCGTGACGGTGTCGTCGTGCCGGGTCGCATGCGGTCCTGAATCGCTCACGTAGCGATGCCGCTTTTCCACTTTCATGTGCGGATGTCCGGTGCGTGGCGCATGCGATGGATGATCACGGTACGTCGTGATGCGGTACGGGGCATGAATGAACGCGCCAACCGGCCGCGCTGGCCCGGGATCGGGCGCATGATCAGCGGGATGCGTATCCACTCGCATGAACCCGACGCGCACGATCTTCGCCGGGGCCTGCGCTCCGCACCCGCAGTCGCCGCCTGAGTTCGTCGGGCCAACAGGTGCCGGGAACAGGATTCATCGATGCAGATCTTGACGAGTCCACTGAAGAGATTCGTGCGTCATTTCCGATTCTGGCTGGCTGGCACGCGATGGAAAATGGATGCGTCGAAGACGTATCCGGAGGCGTCGCGGACGGGATGGCCGCCGCTGTCGGGCGAGCCGCCCATGAAGCGCCGCATGGGGGAAACGCGGCCGTGGCTGGCGAAAGGGCCGCGTGACGACTGGAAGCGATGATGCGATTCCGGGCGCCACCGGAATCGCCATCCAGGTCGTCATCCAAAGCGCCATCGAGAGCGCCATCGAACGCGTCGATCGCGCCGTGAGCGCAGTTCATTTTTCCCGAGAATTCGCGCATGGAATCGATCGTGTGCGCCATCCTCATTGACGCTGCCTTTGCTTGCGGGATCATTCGACGCATTCGTGCACATTGCATCCTGCGCATGCCTTGACGCGCTTTCCGGCAAGGGGTATCTGTCGCGCAAGGATGTCGCAATCGCGCCATCATCGCGGACGGACGGGGCAGGGCATGGGCAAGGAGTCTTTACCCAGGCGTGAGGATCCGCACGTGCAGGACGATCCCGCGCAGGACGACAAGGGCGCGGATGCGGGTCCTTCGCTCGGCCGGCATGGCGGGCTGTATGCCCGCATCATCGCGGCACAGAACGAGATCGTGCTGCTCGCGCACGATCCGAACCAGGTGGTGAACGCCGTCATCCGTCGCGCGCGCGAACTCACCCGCTCCACCGGTGCCGTCGTCGAGATCCTCGACGGCGAGGATTTCGTCTACTGGGTCGCGAGCGGTTCCGCCGAAGGGCAGGTCGGCCTGCGCTTGCGTGCGCAGGGCAGCATGTCGGGGCTGTGCATCGCCCGCAACGAAGTGCTGCGCTGCGACGATTCCGAAGAAGACCCGCGCGTGAATCGCGAAGCCTGCCGGCGCGTCGGCCTGCGTTCGATGCTGGTGACGCCGCTGGTGTACGAGGACAAGCCCTTCGGCGTGCTCAAGGTGCTGTCGCCGTATCCGCGCGCCTATCGCGCCCCCGACGTGCGCACCATGCGCATGATGGCGGCGCTGGTCGGTGCGGCGCTGGGCCACGCGCTGGGCTATTCCGATCTGCTCAGCGAATACCGCGGCCATCTCGCGGCCGAGCACAAGGCCGAGCAGCAGAAGTCCGATCTCGCCGCGCGCATCCGGGTGCTGATCCGCGACCACGCGCTGGACATGGTCTTCCAGCCGATCGTGTCGCTCGTCGATGGGCACGTGTTCGCGTACGAGGCGCTGTCGCGTTTTCCTTCGGGCACGCCGACGCCCGATGTCTGGTTCGCGCAGGCGGCGGACGTCGGCCTCGGCCTGGCGCTGGAGATGGAGGCCGTGCGCCTCGCGCTGGCCCGGCTCGAAGACGTGCCGCAGCCCTGCCGGCTGTCGATCAACGCGTCGCCGGACACCATCGTCTCCGACGAGTTCCGCGCGCTGATGTCCGGTCAGGCCGCCGAGCGGGTGATCGTCGAGATCACCGAACACACCACCGTGGCCGACTACGAACGGCTGTGCGCCAGCCTGCGCGAACTGCAGGCGCGCGGCGTGATGGTCGCCATCGACGACGCGGGCGCCGGTTTCGCCTCGCTGCGGCACATCCTCCACGTGTCGCCGGACATCATCAAGCTCGACATTTCGCTCACCCGCGGCATCGACAGCGACCTGCGCCGGCAGACGCTGGTGTCGGCGATCCAGACCTTTGCCAGCGGCACCAACGCCACCATCGTCGTCGAAGGCGTGGAGACCGAACGCGAGCTCAGGGCGCTGGCCGGGCTCGGCGTCGAATACGGCCAGGGCTATTACCTCGGCCGGCCCGCGTCGCTGGAGCGGATGCTGCCGATGCCCGCGTGAACGCGGATGCGGGTGTGCGATCCGCTCAGATCTCCACCGGCGTGCCCAGCTCCACCAGCCGCGTGGCGGGGATGCGGAAGAACTCGTTGGCCGGCGCAGCGTTGCGATGCAGGAACGCGAACACGCGGTCGCGCCATTGCGGCATGCCGCGACGCGGCGGCGCGAGCACGCTCTCGCGACTGGCGAAGAAGGTGGTGTCCATCGGATCGAACGCCGGCCCGCCGCGGTCGCACGAACGCATCAGCGCCAGCGGCACGTCCGGGGATTCCATGAACCCCACGCGCACGGTCGCGCGCAGGAAATCGTCGTCGATCCGCGAGAACGACAGCCGCCGGGCGATCGGCACGACCGGGATCGGCAGCGTCTCGACCGTCAGCAGCACGTTGCGGTCGTGCAGCACCTTGTTGTGCTTGAGGTTGTGCAGCAGCGCCTTGGGCACGATGCCCGGCGTGCCGGTGAGGAACACCGCTGTGCCGGGCACGCGCACCGGCGGCGAGAGGCGCAGGCCGGGCAGGAAGTCGGCGAGCGGCACGCCGTCCTTGCGCAGCTCGGCGTGCAGCATCGCGCGGCCGCGAGCCCAGGTGCGCATGACCGCGAACATCGCCACGCCCATCGCGATCGGGAACCACGCGCCGTCCTTGAATTTCGCCAGGTTGGCGGCGAGGAAGGCGAGGTCGACCAGCAGGAACAGCGCGGCGGCCGGCCAGAACGCCCACGCGGCCACCTGTCCGCGCATGCGCACCAGCACGATCAGCAGCAGGCTGGTGATCAGCATCGTGCCGGTGACGGACACGCCGTAGGCGGTGGCCAGCGACGTCGAGTCGCCGAAGCCCAGCACGGTGATGATCACCGCGATCATCAGCAGCCAGTTCACCGCGGGCACGTAGATCTGGCCGAGCGTCTCGCGCGAGGTGTGGCGCACGCCCATCCGCGGCAGGTAGCCCAGCAGCATCGCCTGGCGCGCGGCCGAGTAGGCGCCGCTGATCACCGCCTGCGAGGCGATCACCGTCGCCGCGGTGGCGAGGCCGATCATCGGATACAGCGCCCAGGCCGGCACGCCGAGGTAGAAGGGATTCGCGACCGCCGACGGATCGCGCAGCAGCAGCGCGCCCTGGCCGAAGTAGTTGAGCGTCAGCGCCGGCAGCACGATGGCGTTCCAGGCGACGGTGATCGGGCGCCGGCCGAAGTGGCCCATGTCCGCGTACAGCGTCTCGCCGCCGGTCACCGCCAGCACCACCGCGCCGAGGATGATCAGCCCGTGCCAGCCGTGCGCCGCGAAGAAGCGCGCGCCCCAGCGCGGGTCCAGCGCCTGCAGCACCTCGGGATGGCCGATGATGTTGTGCACGCCGATCGCCGCCAGCGCCGCGAACCACACCAGCACCACCGGGCCGAACGCACGGCCCACGACCTCGGTGCCGAAGCGTTGCAGCAGGAACAGCAGCACCAGCACGCTGACGGTGACCGGCAGGACCCAATGCGAGAGGCCCGGTGCGGCCACGCCCAGGCCCTCGACCGCCGACAGCACCGAGATCGCCGGCGTCAACACGCCGTCGCCGAAGAACAGCGCCACGCCGAACACGCCGAGCAGGCCGACGACGTAGGCGCCGCGCGAGCCGGGCGCCAGGCCGCGCGCGACCAGCGCGGTCAACGCCATGATGCCGCCCTCGCCGTCGTTGTCGGCGCGCATGATCACGGTGACGTACTTCACCGTGACCACCACGACCAGCGACCAGAAGATCAGCGACAGGATGCCGCAGACGCCGGCGGCGTCCGCTGCCACGCCGTAGTGCGGCGAGAAGGCTTCCTTCAGGGTGTACAGCGGACTGGTGCCGATGTCGCCGTAGACGATGCCGATCGCGCCCAGCATGAGGGCGCCGAAGCGGCCGCCATGCCCGTCGCGCGGAGCGGCGGGCGCGGTGGCCTGCGGAGAAGGGGCGATGTCCATGGCGGCGCGTGGCGGGAGAGGCGCGCAGTCTCCCGCCGCGGTGCGTAAAGTCGGAAGCGGGCGATCCCGGGTCCGGCGTAAATTCCGCGTAAATTCCGCGCGAGTCCCGCACGAATCCCGGCCCGGTCCGCGCCGCGCACGGGATCGGTCCGCAGGCGGCGGCGTCCTTCGGCACAATGGCGGCCTGCGCATGACCGAACCCGCCCGCCACCTCGAATACCGGCAACGCTTCGACCTGCTGGCCGGCTGGCTGCTGGCGGTCGTGGCGTCCGCCTGCGCGGTCGGGGTCGCCTCGCTCGCGGAGCGCTGGCTGGGCCTGCGCGACCTGTCGCTGGTGTTCATGCTGGCGGTAGTGCTGGTCGCGGCGCGCACGCGCCTGGGCCCGGCGCTGGCGACCGCGGGGCTGTGCTTCCTCGCCTACAACTTCTTCTTCATCGCGCCGCGCTACACGTTCTACATCGACGCGCGCCACGGCATCGCCACCGTGCTGCTGTTCCTCGCCGCGGCGCTGCTGGCCGGCAGCCTGGCCTCGCGGCTGGCGATGCAGGTCGACGCGATGGCGCGCGCGCGCCGTCACGCCGAGGCGCGCGAGGAACTGGTGCGCCGCCTGTCCGCCGCCGAGGACGAAGCGGCGGTGACGGCGATCGCCGTCGACGTGTTCCGCGGCAGTCTGGACGCGGACACCTGGCTGCGGCTGGAGGACGGTGCGGCACCCCGCGCCGATCGCGGCGTCGATGCGCAGGGCTGGTGGTTCCTGCCGCTGGGCGAGGGCGCGGATCGCGTCGGCATGCTCGGCCTCAAATTCCCCGCCTACATCGATCGGCTCGAAGACGCGCCGCGCCGGCTGGCGCGGGCGATGGCCGACGACGTCGCCGGCGCGCTGCGCCGCGTGCGTCTGCAGCGCGCGCTCGACGCCACCCGCCTCGCGCACGAGCGCGAACGCCTGCGCGCGGCGCTGCTGTCGTCGGTGTCGCACGACCTGCGTTCGCCGCTGGCGGCGATCCTCGGCGCCGCGGGTGCGCTGGAGACCTACGGCGCGCAGCTCGATGCCGGCGAGCGCAGCGCGCTGCTCGAAACCGTGCGCGAGGAAGGCGAACGCCTCGACCGCTACATCCAGAACCTGCTCGACATGACCCGCATCGGCCACGGCGCGCTGTCGCCGGAGCGCGAATGGATCGGCGTCGACGAACTGGTCGGCGCGGCCACCGTGCGCCTGCGCCGCTATCGCCCGGGCGCGACGTTCGCGGTCGACCTGGCGCGCGCGCCGGCGCTCATCCGCGTGAATCCCGCCCTGTTCGAGCAGGCGCTTTGCAACCTGCTGGACAACGCGGTGAAGTTCTCGCCGCGCGGCGCATCCGTGCGCGTCGTCGCCGGCACCGGCGATGACGGCGGTGCCTGGCTCGACGTGATCGACGCCGGCCCCGGCATCCCCGACGCCGAGCGCGAGCGCGTGTTCGATCCGTTCCACACCGCCGAACGCGGCGACCGCGGCCGCGACGGCACCGGGTTGGGGCTGGCGATCGCGCGCGGCATCGTCGAGGCGCACGGCGGCTGCCTTGTCGCGTTGCCCGGCGACGGCGGTGCCGGCACGCGCATGCACCTGACCCTGCCACCCGAGACCCCGCCCGAAGAGGAGGCCGACGCATGAGCCCGACGACCCCGCCGAGCACCGCGGTCGCGCCTGCCCGCGTGCTGGTGATCGACGACGAACCTCAGATCCGCCGCTTCCTCGACATCGGCCTGCGCGCGCAGGGCTACGCCGTGCGCTTGGCGGAAACCGCGGACGAAGGGCTGCAGGCGCTGGCGCTGGAGGGCGCCGACCTCGTCGTGCTCGACATGGGCCTGCCCGATCGCGACGGCCTGGACGCGCTGCGCGAACTGCGCACGTGGTCGGAGGTGCCGGTGATCGTGCTGACCGTGCGCGACCACGAACGCGACAAGGTCACCGCGCTGGACGCCGGCGCCCACGACTACGTGACCAAGCCGTTCGGCGTGCAGGAATTCATGGCCCGCGTGCGCGCCTGCCTGCGCGGGCGCGGCGGCGCGGCGGCCGCGGCGGTGTACGACGACGGTCGCCTGCGCGTGGACCCGGCGCAGCGGCTGGTGACGCTGGACGGCGCGCCGGTCGCGCTGACCCGCAAGGAATACGCGCTGCTGCTGGCACTGATGCGCCACCCAGGCAGCCTCGTCACCCAGCCGCAGCTGCTGCGCGAACTGTGGGGCCCGACGCACCAGGAGGACACGCACTACCTGCGCATCCTCGTCGGCAAACTGCGGCAGAAGCTCGGCGACGACGCCACCGCCCCGCGCTGGATCGCCACCGAACCGGGCGTGGGCCTGCGGTTCCTCGGGGGCGGTTGAGCGTGTGTTCCGATGCGGCGCGGCTCAGCGCGCCACGTCGTCCAGCCACGCCGGGCCGGGCAGGTCGCGGACGCCCTGGCGCAGGGTTTCGTTCCACTGCCGGCTGATGGTGCGCAGGTAGGGGTCGTTCTCGTCCAGGCGCTGGCGCAGGTCGGCGCTGAAGCTGTCGCGGCGGTACAGCAGCAGGTCCAGCGGCGGGCCGACCGAGAGGTTCGAGCGCATGGTCGAGTCGAATGACACCAGCACGCACTTGCAGGCTTCGGTCATCGAGGTCTGCGGGGTGATGACGCGGTCGAGGATGGGCTTGCCGAACTTGCTCTCGCCGGTCTGGAAGTACGGCATCTCCGGCGAACTTTCGATGAAGTTGCCCTCGGAATAGACGAGGAACAGCCGGGGCGCCTCGCCGCGCACCTGGCCGCCGACGATGAAGCTGCCGGTGGGGTCGACGCCGCTGTCGCGCAGGTAGGCCTGGTCGCGCTGGCGGATCTCGCGCAGCGCATCGCCGATCAGGCGCGCGACGTCGAACATCGAGGTTGCCGTGGCCAGGCTGTCGGGGCCGCCGCCGCGGCCGCGCTGCTCGATCAGGTTCAGCGCGTTCTGGGTGAGCGAGAGGTTGCCGGCAGAGAGCGTGACGACCACGTACTCGCCCGGCGAGGCGAACACCCGCATCTTGCCGGTGCGGCGCACGTCGTCGAGGCCGGCGTTGGTGCGCGAATCCGACGCCAGCACGAGGCCCTGGTCGAGATTCAGTCCGATGCAGTAGGTCATGGAAACGGTCGGTGGCGCACGCGGCAGCGACGGACATTCTGCGCCCTCCGCCGCCGCCGGGGGAAGCGCGGCGACGCCGGGCGCATCAGGCCGCGATGCGCGGCGGCGCGATGTCGGCCGCGCTCATGAACTGGCGGTGGATCGTGTCGGCCAGTCGCACCAGCCGTGCCATCGCGTTCTGCAGCCACGGTTCCAGCCCCTCGGCGAGGATCTCGTCGATGCGCGCGTAGCGCACGTGCGCCGACAGCGCGCCGGCCTGACGCACCACCTCCAGCGAGGGATCGCCGGCGAGGCCGCGCAGCACCTCGTGCAGCGTGTGCGCGCAGGTCTGCAGCGAGCGCGGGTTGGCCTCGTGCAGCAGCATCAGCTCGGCGACGCCGGCCGGGTCCACGGTCTTGCGGTGCAGGCGGCGGTAGGTCTCGAACGCCGACAGCGACTGCAGCAGCGCGCTCCACTGGAAGTAGTCCGCGGCGTCGCGCGCGCTGCCGTCCTCGCGCGGGCCGGCGTCGCTGCCGACCACGTCGAGCAGGCGGATCGCCCAGTCGGCGCGCTCGATGAACACGCCCAACTGCATGAACTGGTAGCTCTCACCGCGGCCCAGCGTGCCGATGGTGACGCCGCGGAACGAGGCCGAGCGGCTCTTCACGCGTTCGAGCAGGCTGTTGAGGCCATCACGGCCGATGCGCTCGCGGTCGAGGCCGCGCATCTCCAGCCATGAGGCGTTGAGGTCCTCGTACATCTCGGCGGTGATCGCCACGCGCTGCGCCCGTGCGGCCTCGCGCGCGGCGCGCAGGCAGCCGTAGATCGACGACGGATTCTCCGGCGACAGCAGCAGGTGGTCGATCACGCTGTCGGCGTCGATCGTGCCGTAGCGCTGCAGGCAGGCGTCGGCCGCGCCGAGCGCGTCCAGCGCGCGCCGCCACGGCGCCGCCTGCGCCTTGCCGCGGTCGAGGCGCTCGGGAAGCATGGCGATGCGTGCGGTCACGTCCAGCAGGCGCGCGGTGTTCTCCGCGCGTTCCATGTGGCGCGACACCCAGTACAGATCGTCGGCGGTGCGGCAGAGCATCAGGCCTCCAGAACCCAGGTGTCCTTGGTCCCGCCGCCCTGCGACGAGTTCACCACCAGCGAGCCCTCTCGCAGCGCGACGCGGGTCAGCCCGCCGGGCATCGCGACGATGCGCTTGCCCGACAGTACGTAGGGGCGCAAGTCGATGTGGCGCGGCGCGAGGCCGCTCTCGACGAAGGTGGGGCAGGTCGACAGCGACAGCGTCGGCTGTGCGATGTAGTTCGACGGGTGGGCGAGGATGCGCTGGCGGAAGTCCTCGATCTCCGCCTTCGTCGACGCCGGGCCCACGAGCATGCCGTAGCCGCCGGCGCCGTGAACTTCCTTCACCACCAGTTCCGGCAGGTGGTCCAGCACGTAGCGCAGGTCGTCCTCGCGTCGCAGCTGCCATGTCGGCACGTTGAGCAGGATGGGCTCTTCGCAGAGGTAGAAGCGGATCATGTCCGGCACGTACGGATACACCGACTTGTCGTCGGCGACGCCGGTGCCGGGCGCGTTCGCCAGCGTCACCCGGCCGGCGCGGTAGGCCCCGAACACGCCGGGGATGCCCAGCACCGATTCCGGGCGGAACACGGTGGGGTCGAGATAGTCGTCGTTGATGCGACGGTAGATCACGTGCACGCGCTGCGGGCCGCGGGTGGTGCGCGCGTACACGGTGTCGTCGCGCACGAACAGGTCCGCGCCTTCCACCAGCTCCACGCCCATCTGCTGGGCGAGGAAGGCGTGTTCGAAGTACGCCGAGTTCGCCGAGCCGGGCGTCAGCACCGCGACCACCGGATCGTCGATGCCCTCCGGCGCCGCCGCGCGCAGCGTGTCGAGGAGTGCGTCGGGATAGTGCTCGACCGGCGCGATCTGTTGGCGCGCGAACAGCTCGGGGATCAGCCGCGCCATCATCCGCCGGTTTTCCAGCATGTACGACACGCCCGACGGCACCCGCAGGTTGTCTTCCAGCACGTAGTACAGGCCGTCGCCGGCGCGCACCAGGTCGATGCCGGAGATGTGCGAGTAGATGCCGCCCGGCACGCGCAGGCCGCGCATTTCCTTGCGGAATTCGTGGTTGTCGAGGACCAGGTCGACGGGAATGAGACCTTCGCGCAGGATGCGCTGCTCGCCGTAGACGTCGCCGAGGAACAGGTTGAGCGCGTGCACGCGCTGGCGCAGGCCGGCTTCCAGCATCCGCCATTCCGCCGCCGGTACGATCCGCGGGACCATGTCGAACGGGATCAGGCGCTCGTCGCCCGAGGCTTCGCCGTAGACCGAGAAGGTGATGCCGACGCGATGGAACGCGAGTTCCGCCTCGCTGCGCTTGTGTCGCAGCACCGGTTCGGGCGTGCCCTGCAACCAGTCGTCGAAGGCGCGGTAATGCGCGCGGGCGACGCCGTCGGCGTCGTGCATCTCGTCGTAGCGCGACGTGCCCCACGTCGCGGCCATCGACTGGCTCTGCCTCGCATCCCCCGTCATCCGGTGCCCGGCTCCCTGAACGGATCGTTGACGGATTCAATAGCACGGGCCGGGCGGCTTGCCTAGATGCTGCGACGCAACAACGCCGGCGCCGGGCGGCTGCGGCGCCGGGCCGGCCTCAGAGGACCGACACCCGGGCGCGCAGGGGCGCCGCGGGCGCGGGCACCTCGGGCGGCGTCGCCGGCAGGCGCGCGACGTGCTCGATCCGGCCGGCGGCCATGGTCAGCACGCGGTCGGCGCTGGCGATGGTTTCCGGCCGGTGCGCGATCACGATCCGGGTGATGCGCAACGCCCTGACCGCCGCGTTGACCGCGCGTTCGGACTCGACGTCGAGATGGCTGGTCGCTTCGTCCAGGAACAGCAGGTTGGGGCGCTTGTAGAGCGCGCGGGCGAGGATGACCCGCTGCTTCTGCCCGCCCGACAGCGCCGTGCCCATGTCGCCGATCAGCGTCTGGTAGGCCATCGGCATGCGCGCGATGTCGTCGTGCACGGCGGCCATGCGCGCGGCCTCCTCGATCCGCGCGTCGTCGCGCGCCTCGTCGCCGAAGGCGATGTTGTCGGCGATCGAACCGGCGAACAGCTGGTCGTCCTGCATCACCGCGGCCACGATGCGGCGGTAGTCGCGCAGGCGCACGCCGGCGATGTCGCGGCCGTCGACGAGGATGTGGCCGGCTTCGGGCGTCAGCAGGCCCAGCATGAGTTTCATCAGCGTGGTCTTGCCGCAGCCGGACGGGCCGACGAGCGCGACGGTCTCGCCCGGCGCCACGCGGAAGCTGCAGTCGTCGATCACCCAGTCGCCCTGCGCATCGAAGCGGTAGCGCAGGTTCTTCACTTCGATCGCCAGCGGCAGGTCCTCCGGCAGCGGCGCGGCGTCGGCGGGCGCATCGGGCTCGGGTTCGGTCAGCACGATGTCGGCCAGGCGCTCGGCCTGCACGCGCAGGGTGCGGAACGAGATCCAGGTGTCGATCAGCCGGCTCACGCCGCCGGTGAACATGTCCTTGTACGACAGGTAGGCGACGAGCATGCCCGCGCTCATGTCGCCGCGCATCACCAGCGAGGCGGCCAGCGCCACCACCGCCACGCGCTCGATGCCGAAGATCATCTGGTTGCCGAAGCCCACGCGCAGCGAGAAGCGCTGGGTTTCGAGGCCGAGGTTGGTGGTCTCGGCCATCAGCGTGTCGAACGTGGCGCGGCGCATCGACTCGGCGTTGTTGAGCTTCAGCGCCTGCACGCCGCGGATGCTTTCCAGCAGGTGCGAACTCTGTCGCGCGCCGACGGCGAGCTGCTGCTCCGACAGGCGCCGCAGGGTGGGGAACGTGATCCAGCGCAGCGCGAGGTACAGGCCGATCGCGGCGACGCTGATCGCCAGCAGCGTCCAGCTGTAGGACGCCATCACCGCGATCGCGACCGCCACCATCATGCCGTCGAGCAGCGCCTCGATGAACTGCGAGCTGATGGTGTTCTGGATCGCGTGCACCGCGTCCATGCGCGAGACCACATCGCCGAGGTGGCGCTTCTGGAAGTAGTCCATCGGCAGCCGCAGCAGGTGCGCGAGGATGCCGCCGAACCACTGCAGGCTGACCCGCGCCGAGAGATACGCGAGGTTCCAGCTGCGCAGCGCGCCGACCGCGGCGGTGACCAGCATCGACAGCACGATGCCGCCGCTGATCAGCCACAGCAGGTCGCGGTCGCCGGTGACCAGCACGTCGTCGAGGATCCATTGCAGGTAGAACGGCGAGAGCAGGCCGAACAGCTGCAGGATCAGCGACAGGACGAGGATCTGCGCGGCCGAGCGCCCGAGGCCCGACACCTGGCCGGCGAGGTGGCGGATGGAGATGTCCGCGCCCAGGCCGCGGCGGACGAAGGTCGTCGTCGGCCACAGTTCCAGCGCGACGCCGGTGAAGTGCGGCGAGAGGTCATGCAGCTTCATGCGGCGCACGCCGCAGGCGGGATCGTGGATCACGACGTCGCGCTTGCCGGTCTTCGCCAGCACCACGAAGTGGTCCATGTTCCAGTGCAGGATGCAGGGCGTCTGCAACTCCGGCACGTCCTCCAGTTCGATCCGCATCGCCCGGCACTGCAGGCCTCGGTCGTGCGCGGTCTGCACCAGGTCGGCGAGCGTGGTGCCGCGCAGCGAGGACGGGAATTCGCGCTGCAGTGCCAGCCCGTCCATGGCGTAGCCGTGGTAGTCGAGCACCATCGCCAGGCAGGCGTTCCCGCATTGGGCGGATTCGGTCTGGAGAATGCTGCGGACGCGGCGCATGCGGGAATTCCGGTGGAAGGGAGACAGGGGAAACGCCGTGCGCCCGAAGGCGCACGGCGCAGTCGGTCAGCGCGAGCCGGCCGGGTTGATGATCGGATCGAGCAGCACGTTGGTCGAGTCGACCTGATACGCGCCGGTGTCGGTGGAACGCGCGGTGTCGCCGGCGCTGGCGAGGGTCCAGGCGCCGGAGACGTCGTGCAGTTCCTCCACGGCGAGCACGCGGCCGAGGATGCGGTTCGAGGGGGTATCCATGGTGAAGCTCCTTTCGAGTGAGTGGGGCACGCAAAGCGCGCCCCGGGTTGCACGCGGCGCGTGCAATGCGGATCAGGGGCCCACGTAGTCGAGCACCGGTTTGGTATCGAGCCACGGCTTGGTGGCCGAGGTCGGCGGACGGAGGGCGCCTTCCGTTCCGGCGCCGCGTGCGCCGGTCACGAGGGCGAGGTCTTCGACGGCGAGCTGGCGGCCGAGGATGCGGGTGTTCGGCTGATGCATGTGCGTGCACTCCTTGTGCGGTGGGGGTGGGTGGTGTCGCGAGCGGCGGCGCGACCGGGTCGCGCCGCCGTGGTGCATGGATCGTGTGAAACGGTGGATCGCGTGCCGGTTCAGATGCTGATGACGGCGTCGAAGACCGGCTTGGTATCGAGCATCGGTGCGGTGTCCGCGCTGGTGCCGCTGTCGGACGTGGTCCCGCTGTCCGCGGTGGTGCCGCTGTCGGCCGTCGTGCCGCTGTCCGCGGTCGTGCCGCTGTCGGAAGTGGTGCCGCTGTCGGCGGTCACGGTGGTTTCGAGGCAGGACGTGTCGTTGTCCGGCAGCGTGCAGCGGGCGCCGGAGACGCTGTCCAGTTCTTCCACGGCCAGGATGCGGCCGAGGATGCGGGTGTCGTGCTTGCTCATGGAACGTACTCCCGTGAAAGAAACGAAGGGTGGAAAGGTGGAGGTCGATGTCGTCGTCGGCGTGCGCCGCGACGACGTCAGACCATGTCGATCAGCGGACCGACCTTGGTATCGACCGCAGTGCCGCTGTCGGTGCGCACGCTGGTGTCCGACGTGGTGCCGCTGTCGGCCGACGCCCCGCTGTCGGCGGTGGTGCCGCTGTCGGACGTGGTGCCACTGTCCGCGGTGGTGCCGCTGTCGGCCAGCGTGCCGCTTTCCGAGGTGGTGCCGCTGTCGCTCGCCGTGGTGGTGTCGGAACCGACGAGAACCATCGTGGCGCCCTTCGGCGTGACAGCGCCGGAGACGGTGTTCATTTCCTCGACCGCGAGGACGCGGCCGAGGATGCGTGTCGTGTTGTCGCTCATGTGGAAGTCCTTCGAGAGTGGACCGGAGGGATGCGACGGCCGGTCAGGGCGCGTCGCGGGCAAACAGCGGGTTGGGGCTGGTGTCGGTCGCCGTGCCGCTGTCGGCGGTGGTGCCGCTGTCCGCCGTGGTCCCGCTGTCGGCGGTGGTGCCACTGTCCGCCGTGGTGCCGCTGTCGGCGGTGGTGCCGCTGTCCGAGAGGGTGCCGCTGTCGGCGGTGGTGCCGGTATCCGAGACGATGGCGGGCAGCAGGATGCTGTCGTTCTCCGGGAGCGTCCTCGCTCCGGAGACGACGTTCATTTCCTCGATCGCGAGGACGCGGCCGAGGACGCGTGGATCTTGCTCTTTCATGACGTGGTGTCCTTGTCGATGTGTCGGGTCGAATTCGTGGCGGGCGCCTGTCGCCAGGCGTCCGGACAGCGCGGACGGCGCCGTCCGCGATGACGCCGGCTCGTCGACCCGGGCGTCCGGCAATCCGTGTCGGGTCAGGTGGCGTTCGCGGTCTCGGCCGGTGCGGGTTCGGATTCGGCGGGCGCCGGTGCGCGGCGTGCCCGGTCTTCCGCGCAGATGCGGTCGGGATCGGCGGCCTCGCGCAGCGTTTCCAGCGCCATCGGCTGCACCGGTTTGCGGTAGACGAAATCAGGATCGCCGCTCTCGATGAACGCGCACAGCGCATCGAACACCGGCAGCTCTGGGCACCACTGCTCGACGAAGATGAACTGGCCGGCCTCGTTGACTTCGAGGTAGATCCACTCGTCCTCGGGCGTGACGATGAAGTCGAATGCACCGGCGACCAGGCCGAGGCTGCGCAGCTGGCGCACGCATGCGGCGTGCACGGCGTCGGGCAGGACCACGCTGCCGTCGGTCATGTCGCCGTTCTGGTGCAGGCGCCAGTCCATCTCGCCGTACTCGATCCGCGAGGGATCGATCTTCAGCGCGAAGCAGCTGGTGCCGAAGAACTGCGCGCGGACCTCGTACTGTTTCTTCACCTTCGCCTGGAAGATGCCCGGCGCGGCGCGCAGCAGCGGATCCGGCGGCAGGTCCTCGTGGCGGACGCGCGCGGTGTAGGTGGCGAGTACCTTGTCGTCCTCTTCCCAGCACGCGCCGACCAGCGGCTTGTGGATCGCGTCCGGATGCGCGTCGAGGAAGCGGCGGATCGCCTCCGGGCGATTGCTCACCAGCGTCTCCGGGATGCGCAGGCCGTTGCGCAGCGCGAGCTGCAATTGCTTCGGCTTGTGGTCGGCGTTGCGCGCGGCGTCGTGCGGGTTGATCCAGAACGCTTCGCGCAGCAGGCTGCGCAGCGCGGCATCGCCGAAGCGGATCTGCTGCGCGACGTACTCGCGATCGCGCTTGTCGACGTTCGCCGGGACCACCGGCCCGATCATCCGCCGGTTCCACACCACGTCGAAGTCCGACAGCGCATGGCTGCCGTCGAGCGTGTGCAGGTGCAGCGACTCGCCGTCGCGGCCGTAGCGGAATTCGATGTCGGCCAGCGCCGGGAAATCCGAGCCGAAGTAGCGCACCACGGTGTGGCCGCGCTGGCGCAGGGCCTCGGCGGCGATGATCGCGTGCCAGTCGTCGGGCATCGTGTGGATCAGGACGGTCTTGCGCGGGGCGGGCGTGGGTGACGTGGACATGGCGAGGCTCCTCAGGGTCCGTTCGAGGCGGAGGCGGTGGAAGAAGCGGTGGAAGAGGCGGGGGCGTCGGGGCGTTCGGCAGCGCGCCCGCGCAGTCCCGCGAGCGGTTCGAACAGCCAGGCGTAGAGCGGGCGCCTGTCGACGACGACATCGGCGTCGACGCCGAGGCCGGGCAGCAGCGCGCGGGTGCGGCCGCGGTCGTCGCGGACGCGGGTGTCGGTCAGTGCGACGGTGGCGACGAAGACCGTGGGCGCGTGCGGATCGAGCGTGCCGCCCGGCGATGCGGCCTGCGCCGCGATGCGGACGACCCGGCCGCGGTAACGACCGTAGTGCTGGTGCGGGAAGGCGCGATAGCGCAGCCACACGTCATTGCCGGTGGCGATCGAGCCCAGCAGCGGTTCGGGCACCACCAGTTCCACCCGCGGCGTGCCGCCGGCGATGGCCACGCGGCCTTCGAGCCGCGCCTTGCGCGCGTACTCGCCCACGCACAGATAGGCCACCAGCGCCGCGACCAGCGCGATCGCGGCCCAGGTCGCGATCCAGTGCGACACCGGCTGGCGCAGCAGCAGCGGTCCCAGCCAGCGGTTGTGCCGCGAGGCCAGCACTTCCCGGCGATACAGCGGCGACCCGGTCATCGCCGCGCTCCCGCCGATGGACGGTGCGGACGGACGCGACGACGCCCGACCTCCGCGCCGGAGACGTGCGCGTGGCGATGGCTGCTGCGGTCCTGCACTGTCGACATGCGTTCCCTGCCTGTCCTTCCGTGACGGGATTCCGTTCCGTGCGGCGATCCAGGCCCGCGAATCGCGTCCGCGAGCCGTGCGCCGCCCGGGCGGCTGTGCTTTACTTGGGTCGCTATTCGCGGCCGGGACCCATTTCCGGACATGGAGCAACGCCATGGCCCTGCAGACCGCCGGCCAGGAGCCGGAGCCAACGGAGTCGATCACCCGGCTCCTGACCGAAGCGCAGTCGGGCAACGACATCGCCTGGGATCGCGTCTACGCGTTGCTCTACGCGGAGCTGCACCGCATCGCCCACGTCCAGATCCGCCAGCGCGCCCACGGCCGCATCTCGGCCACGTCGCTGGTCAGCGAAAGCTGGCTGCGCCTCAACGGCGCCCGCTTCAGCGTGGAGAACCGCCGCCACTTCACCGCGCTGGTGGCGCGCGCGATGCGCTTCGTGCTGATGGACGAAGTGCGCCGCGACATGGCCGAGAAGCGCGGCGACGGCCAGCGCGCGGTCCCGCTGGACGAAGAAGCCGATGCCGGCCACGACGCGGCGCTGTCCGAGATGATCGCGCTGGACGCGGCGCTGGATCGCCTGGCGCGGCTGGACCCGCGCCTCGCGCAACTGGTGGAGATGCGCTACTTCGGCGGCCTCGACGAAGCCGAGATCGCCGAAGCGCTGGGCGTGACCGATCGCACCCTCCGCCGCGATTGGCGGCGCGCGCGCGCGTTCCTGCTCACGCAGCTCGACGACACGGCGGCGCTGCGCGAATGAGCGGCGCCCGGGGACGGGCGCGCAGGCTCCGGGGTCATCGCGCGATGTCCGCTTTCGGCGCGATCCCGAGAATAGCGACGGTGCCGCAGGTTCCGGCGAGCGGCGCCGGAGACGTTCCGCGGCGGACGCCGGAGACCGGGAGATGACCCAGGACGATGCCATCGCCGCCCGCGCGATGAGCCTGTTCGATCGCTATGCGGACCTGTCCGATGCCGAGCGCACGCCGGCGCTGGCCGCGCTGGAAGTCACCGACCCCGACGTCTGCGCGGTGCTGTCGGCGATGCTGGAGGCCGACGCCAGTCCGCATGCCTTCGTCTCGCCGCTCGGCTGGATCGCGTCGCGCGGCGCCGACGACGCCGCGTCGCGCACCGACGGTGCCGCGATCTGGCGCAGCGGCGTGCGCCTGGGCCCGTGGCGCATCGACGGCGTGCTGGGCATCGGCGGCATGGGCGTGGTCTACGCCGGGCAGCGCGCCGATGGCTGGTACGAACGCGAGGTCGCGATCAAGACCATCCGCCCGGAGCTGGTCTCGCCCGGCGTGATGCAGGCGTTCGATCGCGAGCGCAGCCATCTGGCGCGGCTGGAACATCCCGCGATCGTCGCGCTGCTGGACGCCGGCCTCGCCGAGGACGGGCAGCCCTGGCTGGCGATGCAGCGCGTGCGCGGCGAACCGGTCGACGCCTGGTGCGACGCGCGCGATGCCGACCTGCGCACCCGCGTGGCGCTGATGATCGAAGCCTGCGATGCGGTGCGCCACGCGCATGCGCACGGCGTGCTGCACCAGGACATCAAGCCGTCCAACCTGCTGGTGGCCGACGACGGCCGCGTGCGCCTGCTCGATTTCGGGCTGTCGGCGCTGCTCGCGCCGCCGGAGGGTCGCACCGGTCCGCGCGTCGGGGTCAGCATGGCCTATGCCGCGCCGGAAGTGCTGCGCGGCGCGGCGCCGAGCATCGCGATCGACGTGCATGCGCTCGGCGTGATGCTGTACCGGCTGCTGTGCGACGACTGGCCGCGGCATCCGTCGCCGACCACGGCCTGGCTGCCGGCGGCTCTGCCGGCGATCCTGCCGGCACCGCGCGCGCCGAGCGTGCTGGCGCGCGCGGGCACCGACGCCGTCGCGCGGCGGCGCGGGCTGCGCGACGCGGCGGCGCTGGCGCATGCGTTGCGCGGTGATCTCGACGCCATCGCCCTGCGCTGCGTGCACGACGACCCGGCGCAGCGCTACGTCGACGTCGGTGCGCTGCAGGCCGACCTGCAGGCGTGGCTGAAGCAGCGGCCGGTGGCGGCGCGCGGCAACGGCTGGGGCTACCGTGCCGGTCGCTTCGTGCGCCGCAATGCGCTGGCGACGGGCCTGCTCGCCGCCTGCGGACTGGCGGTCGGCATCGTCGGCCTCGCGCAGGTGCACCAGCAACAGCGTGCGGCCGAGGAAGCGCGCGATGCCGAAGCGCTCGGGCATCTGTTCGAACACACGCTCGGCGTGGCCGTGCTGTCGTCGCTGGGCAACGCGCCGCTGGCGTCGCGCACGCTGCAGGCCGACGTCGAACGCAGCCTGCGCGCCGAAGCCGGCACGACCCGTCCGCACCTGCTGGCGCGCGGCCTGACCACGCTCGCCCGCGCCAGCATGACCGCCGGCGACTACGCGAAGGCGGACCACCTCGCCGGCGAGGCCAAGGCGCTCGCGATCGACGACGACCTGCAGGCGGCGCGCACCGACGCGGTGCTCGCGCAGCTGGCGAACCTGCGCGCGCGCTTCGCCGACGCCGAACGCCTGGTGCACGAGGGGCTCGACGATCTGCCTGCGGCGGACGGGCCGGCGGCGAAGGGGCCCGCGGCGCTGGTGCGGCTGGACCTGCGCATGCAGCTGGCGGTGGCGCGCTGGGGGCGCGGCGACACGAAGCAGGCGTTCGCGATCCTCGACGAGGCGGTGGCGACCGCCTCGCGCATGGGGCCCGAGGGCGCGCCCGCGCTCGCCGAACTGCTCGCGCAGCGCGGCTACGGCCACATGCAACTGTTCCAGCTGGACAAGGCCTCCGACGACCTGCGTCGCGGGCTGACGGTGCTGGGCGATCGCAACCCGGCGGTCGCCAACACCCTGCGCCTGTACCTGGCCGACACGCTCGGGCTGTCCGGGAACCGGGACGGCGCGGCCCGCGTCGCGGCGCAGGCGCTGGAGGACAGTCTGCGCATCTTCGGCCCCGATCACCCGGAAACCGGTCGCGCCTGGCTGGGCTACGGCGCCACGCAGTTCTACGTGGATTCCGCCGTAGCGAAGCAGGCCATCGCCCGGTCGATCGAGATCATCAGCGTGCAGGTCGGACCCGACCACCCCGATCTCGCGAAGGCGCTGGTGTACCGGGGCGCCGCCGCCTTCGAGGCCGGGGACATGGCGCGCGCGCTCGGCGATGCGCGTCGTGCCCTGGCGCTGCTGGAGCGCGCCTACGGTCCCCAGCACGAGGCCACGCTCAAGCGCCGCACCGATCTCGCCTTGACGCTGGTCGCGCGCGCCGAGCAGGAACGGGACGCGTCGCGGCGGGAGGCGTTCTATCGCGAGGCCGCGGCCCTGATGGACGACGCCCTGACCATCGGCGTGCGCCAGGGATTGCCGATGGGCTACGCCCGCGACGAATACGCCAGCGTGCTGCTGCACTTCGACCGTGTCGACGACGCCGACCTGCAGCTTCGCCTCGGGATCTCGGAGAACATGGCGGTGTTCGGCCCCGGGAACGACTACGTGATGGCCGACTTCCTGGGGCTGCTGACGATCTTCACCCGCCAGGGCCACTTCGATGCCTGCGATGCGCTGGGCCACTGGCTGCTGGGCAAGGACGAGGCGGGCAAGGAATCGCCCTACACCCGTTTCAGGATCCTGGCCGCCCTGTTCGAGAACGAGGTTGCGCGTGGCGATCCTGCGCGGATGCGCGCGGCGTATCGCAAGGTGGAGCGTTACGCGCTGGCACACGATCTGGTGGATTCGCTCAAAGCCCTCGACGTGCCCGAAACGCTGCGTCGCGGCTGAAGCGGCGCATGCCTGCGGCGGGGCTCGGCTATGCTGCCGGCCCGCCTTCCGGACGTCGTGTCCATGTGCCTGATCGCACTGCTGTGGCAGGCGCATCCGCGCTACCGCCTGGTCCTCGCCGCCAACCGCGATGAATTCCACGACCGGCCGACGCTGCCGCTGGCGCCGTGGGCCGACGCGCCGGACGTGCTGGGCGGCCGCGACGCACTGCACGGCGGCGGCTGGCTGGCGTTGCGCGGCCACCGACTGGTCGCGGTGACCAACGTGCGCCGTCCGCCGGAACGCGAAGGCCGCAGCCGCGGCGAACTGGTCGCCGACCTCGTGCGTGCGGATGCGCCCGCGACGCAGGCGCTGGATGCGCTCGCGCCCGATGCACCGGGCTTCCGTCCGTTCAACCTGCTGGTGCACGACGGCGACACGCTGGCCTTCGCGACCAACCTGCCCGGCGTGCCCGCGGACGGCGAGGACGGTCGCGCGTTCGCCACGCGCCTGCTCACGCCCGGCCTGCACGGCATGTCCAACGGCGCGCTGGATGCGCCGTGGCCGAAGACCGAAGCGCTGGCGGCGCGGCTCGACGCCTGGCGCGGGTCGCCGGCCGGGCAGGGCGATGCGCCCGACCTCGCGCCGCTGTTCGACGCGCTGGCCGATCCGGCCATCGCCGCGGACACGGCGCTGCCGGACACCGGCGTCGGCCTCGATCTGGAACGCTTCCTGTCGTCCGCGTTCATCCGCAGCGAACGCTACGGCACCCGCGCCAGCACCGTGGTGCTGGTCGCCGACGACCACACCCGCATCGTCGAGCGGCGATTCGGGCCGGAGGGCGTCTTCCTCGGCGAGACCGACCTGCGCGTGCCGGTCGCCGCCGCGGCGCGGACCTGACGGATCGTGCAGGATCGCGGCGCGCCCGATCGCGGCATCATGTCGATTCCGGCCCCGCCCGTTCGTCGTCTTCGGCAAGCCCACCCCCGAAAGGAGTCCGCCATGCGCCTGTCCATGCTTTCGCTTCCGCTCGCCCTGTCCGCGCTGCTCGCCGGCACCGCCCAGGCCGCCCCCGCGACCTATGTCGTCGACCCCGGCCACACCTATCCCAGTTTCGAGGCCGACCACATGGGCGGCCTGTCGGTCTGGCGCGGCAAGTTCAACAAGAGCGAGGGCCGCATCGTCCTCGACAAGGTCACCGGTACCGGCAGCGTCGACATCCTGATCGACACCGCCAGCATCGACTTCGGCCACGACGTGCTGAACGAGCACATGCAGGGCCCGCAGTACTTCGACACCGCGAAATTCCCGCAGGCGCACTACGTCGGCACGCTCGCAGGCTTCAGCGGCGGCAAGCCGACCCGCGTCGACGGCCAGCTCACCCTGAAGGGCATCACCAAGCCGGTGACGCTGACCATCGGCAGCTTCAAGTGCATGCCGCACCCGATGCTCAAGCGCGAGGTCTGCGGCGCCGACGCCACCGCCACGTTCCTGCGCGACCAGTTCGGCATCGACGCCGGCAAGGACTGGGGCTTCGACATGAAGGTGCTGCTGCGCATCACCGTGGAAGCGGTGGCCGAAGACACCGCCGCCGCGCCGGCTTCGGCGCCGCAGGAACAAGCCAAGCCGGCCGACGCGGGGAAGACGGAAGCGTCGACGCAGACCTGAGGGCCGGATGCACGTCGCCACGCGCAGACGCCTGCGGGTTGCCATCGCCGCGATGCTGTTCGCGGCGATGGCCTGTGCGGCATCGGCCTCCGATGATTGCCGTGTGCAGGTACGCAAGCGGACCCTCATCGGCCCGAAACCGCTGGTCACGCGGCTGCATGCGATGGCCGTGCGCGGCAGTCCGTCCTTCGAGCGGTACGCGTTCAACCACGAAGAATTCCGCTATCTCGGCCAGGTCCGTCTGGCGTCCGGCAAGCGCTGGCATGTCGTCTTCGTCTCGACGGTTTCGGGGATCAGCTGCCGGGGTACCCAGCGACTTTTCGTGTTTCGCCGGGACATGACCTACCTCGGCAGCTACAGCCATGTGGACGGCTACCAACCGAAGGTCGTGCGGGACGCCATCGTCTACGACGATGTCGATCCCGAATATGGCAACCGCATCCGCTTCGGTGAACGCGGGCCGCCGAAGGAAATCCTGATCGATGGCGAACCCCACGGGTTCTACCGCGAGTGAAGCCGATGCCGGCGATCCACGCCATCGAACTCCACGACTCGACCCTTGCCGCGATGCGCCGCGAAGGCGACGCGCTGGTCCTCGAATTGCGTCCCGCGTATGTGCATCGCGACGGCGCGGGATGGTCGCAGGATGCGGACCTCCGTCTGGCCGGGGCCATCGATGCGGCGGTGCCGATCGAGCTGCCGCTCGCGATCTGGGACGGCGCGCTCGACACGTCGGATGGATCGTTCGACGGCCTCCTGCCGGTGCCGCTGGCGATCTCCGGTCCGGTTCGTTTCGCGTGCGAACTGGTCTCGGGCGTACGCATCGACATCGCCGCAGGGGCTCTTCGCATCGAACTGCTCGGCGAAGCACGCTTCATCGAAACGCTGGCATGACGGCCGCTCCCGCGCGGCCCGCAGACATTCTTGCGTGAAACGACGAAGGGCGCCTCGCGGCGCCCTTCGTTTCATTGCATCCGCGATGTCGCGAAGCGCTTACTTCAGCTTCGCGGCCTTGCGCAGTTCGTCGGCCTTGTCGGTCTTCTCCCACGAGAAGGCGGTGGCGGTCTGCGACTTGCCGGCGGCGTCGGTGTAGGTCACTTCCTTCGGCTTGCGGCCGAAGTGGCCGTAGGCAGCGGTGGCCTGGTACACCGGGTGGATCAGGTCGAGCATCTTCACGATGCCGTACGGGCGCAGGTCGAAGTGGGCGCGGATCAGCTTCTCGATCTG
Source organism: Lysobacter sp. DMC97 (assembly GCF_056313745.1). NCBI lineage: Bacteria > Pseudomonadati > Pseudomonadota > Gammaproteobacteria > Lysobacterales > Lysobacteraceae > Lysobacter > Lysobacter sp. DMC97. Next base: position 137,392 of record NZ_JBQUZR010000003.1, read on the forward strand.
CGCGTCCTCGATCTTGCCGGTGCCGAAGGTGGTGACCGAGATGGAGGTCGGTTCGGCCACGCCGATGGCGTAGCTGACCTGCACTTCGCACTTGTCGGCCAGGCCGGCGGCGACGATGTTCTTGGCGACGTAGCGCGCGGCGTAGGCGGCCGAGCGGTCGACCTTCGACGGATCCTTGCCCGAGAACGCGCCGCCGCCGTGGCGGGCCATGCCGCCGTAGCTGTCGACGATGATCTTGCGGCCGGTCAGGCCGCAGTCGCCCACCGGGCCGCCGATCACGAAGATGCCGGTCGGGTTGATGTGCACCTTGTTCTTCGGCAGCGCGTCGAACCACTTCTTCGGCAGCACCGGCTTGAGGATCAGCTCGCGCACGCCTTCGACCAGGTCCTTGTGCTTGATGCCCGGATCATGCTGCGTGGACAGCACCACGGCGTCGAGGCCGAGGATCGCGCCGTCGTTGCCGTAGCGCAGGGTGACCTGCGACTTGGCGTCCGGGCGCAGCCACTTCAGCTTGCCGTTCTTGCGGACCTTGGCCTGCTGCTCGACCAGACGGTGCGAGTAGTAGATCGGGGCCGGCATGAATTCCGGCGCCTCGTTGCAGGCGTAGCCGAACATCAGGCCCTGGTCGCCCGCGCCCTGTTCTTCCGGCTTCTTCGCCTTCTTGTCGGTGCCGTCGACGCCCGCGGCGATGTCAGGCGACTGCTTGCCCAGCATGTTGATGATGGCGCAGGTGTGGCCGTCGAAGCCGACGTCGGAGTTGTTGTAGCCGATGTCGTTGATGACCTTGCGGGCGAGCGATTCGATGTCCACCCACGCGGTGGTGGTGACTTCGCCGGCGACGATGGCCGCGCCGGTCTTCACCATGGTCTCGCACGCGACGCGCGCGCGCTTGTCCTGCGCGAGGATCGCGTCCAGCACGGCGTCGGAGATCTGGTCCGCGATCTTGTCCGGATGGCCTTCGGACACCGATTCGGAGGTGAAGAGATAGCTGGACATCGACGGGGCTTCCTTTTTGGGTTGTCGGATGATTCATCCCTCGATCGGGATGAAAAGATGGGCGCGCATGATACACCCCCCGGCCAACCGCTGCATGACTGCCCCGGCCGGGCGGCGGCACGGGGCGGGCGGGGGCGGTGACGGGGGCGGCCGGACCCGGGCGGCTGTCATGCCGCCGCCGCGCCGGCGCCACGGGACTGTCGCGAAACCGACGCAGGCTGGCGGCCATCCCGGCCGACCGGACCTGCCCATGCAAGCGCTCGAACGCCACCTCCAGGCCCGCCATCCCCGCTGGTTCGCCGGCCGCCGCGCCGGCGTCGCCCGGTCCGTCCTCCGCGGCCTCGGCCGCTGGTCGCGGCTGGACGAGATCGAGGCCTTCCTCGCCCGGGAGGGCCACCGGCGCGACTTCGACTTCCTGCCGGCGGCGCTGGACTTCCTCGGCCTGCGCTACCGGGTGGCGGACCGCGACCTGGCCGCGATCCCCGCGGTCGGCCGGCTGCTGATCGTCGCCAACCATCCGTCCGGCGCGCTGGATGCGCTGGCGCTGCTGCACGCGGTCGGCCGGGTGCGCCGCGACGTGCGGATCGTCGCCAACGACCTGCTGTCGCTGCTGACGCCGATGGCCGGGCTGTTCCTGCCGGTGAAGGTGTTCGGCGGCCAGGCCGGCGCCGACAGCCTGCGCGCGATCGAGGCGGCACTGGAACGCGAGGAGTGCGTGATCGTCTTCCCCGCCGGCGAGGTCTCGCGACTGGGGCTGGCCGGCGTGCGCGACGGCCGCTGGCGCGCCGGCTTCGTCCGCTTCGCCCGCCGTACCGGGGCGCCGGTGCTGCCGGTGCGGATCGTCGCCCGCAACTCGGCGCTGTTCTACGGTGCGTCGGCGCTGTACCGGCCCGCGGGCACGGCGCTGCTGGCGCGCGAGATGTTCGCCCGCCGCGCGCGTCCGATCGCGCTGCATGTCGGGCGGACGATGCGGCTGGACCCGGAAGCGTCGCCGGCCGACAGCCTGCGCGACGTCCGCCGCGCGCTGTACGCGCTCGGCCGCGACCGCCGGCCCGCGCCCGGCCCGGCGCCGCTGGCCGAGCCGGTCGACCCGGCCACGCTGCTGATGGCCATCGCCGGCACCGAGCTGCTGGGCCGCACCGGCGACGGCAAGGAGATCCGGCTGGCGCGCGTGACCGCCGACGCGCCGCTGCTGGCGGAGATCGGCCGCCTGCGCGAGCGCACGTTCCGCGAGGTGGGCGAGGGCACCGGCCGCAGCCGCGACGTCGACGCCTACGATCCCGACTACGAACACATCCTGGTGTGGGACGCGGCGGCGACGAAGATCGCCGGCGCCTACCGCGTCGCCCGCGGCGCGCCGCTGCTGGCCCGCCGCGGCCTCGCCGGGCTCTACACCGCGTCGCTGTTCCACTACGCCGACGAGGCGCTGCCGCGGATCGCGCAGGGACTGGAGCTGGGCCGCAGCTTCGTGGTGCCCGAATACTGGGGCAGCCGCAGCCTCGACTACCTGTGGCAGGGCATCGGCGCCTACCTGCGCCGGCATCCGCAGGTGCGCTGGCTGTTCGGCGCGGTGTCGATCAGCGCCGCGCTGCCGCGCGAGGCGCGCGAACAGCTGGTCGCGTACTACTCGCGCTACTACGGCGATGGCGGCGGCGCCGCGGCGTCGCTGCGGCCGTTCCGCTACGTCGCGACGCCGCCGGACTTCGGCGATCTCGACGCCGACACCGCATACGGCGTGCTGCGCGCGAATCTCGCCGCGCACGGCGCCAGCGTGCCGGTGCTGTACAAGCAGTACACCGAACTGTGCGAACCCGGCGGCGCGCGCTTCCTCGCGTTCGGTGTCGATCCCGATTTCAGCGACAGCATCGATGGTCTGATCGAAGTCGATCTTGCGCGCATATCGCCGAAGAAACGCCAGCGCTACCTGCAGGCGCGCGACGCCGTGACCTGACGCGCGGCCGTACGCGCCGCCGCGATGGTCGCCGCACGACATGCTGCGGCGCGTCACCTTTCCGGTGCTGTGAACGCGAATGGTTTGCGGTACAGTGCGGCCACGGCGTGGATGCCGGGGATTCACGGAACAGGGGCCATCGATGCATCGGCGTCACAGGGAGGTGGCGGTTCCGCCGTCGCGGAGCCGTCTTCGTTCGACCGCAGGCGCGCATGCGCCCTGCATGCGCACGGTGGCGCTCGCCGCCGGCGTCGCGATCACGCTGTCGCTCGCGACCGCGCAGGCCGCGTTCGCCGCGGACACACCGCAGGCTTCCCGCGAAGACGACCCGCAGACCCTCGATCGCATCGTCGTCAGCGCCTCCGCGCTGCCCACCACCGCGGCCGCCGCCAGCCAGCACGTGACCGTGCTCGGCCGCGCCGACCTCGACGCCATGGCCGGCATGAGCGCCGGCGCCATCCTCGCCACGCAGGCGGGCCTCGTCATCGACCGCAGCGCGCGCAGCGGCGGCTTCGGCTCGCTGTACCTGCGCGGCGCCGATCCCAGCCACGTCGTCGTGCTGATCGACGGCGTGCGCCAGAACGATCCGCTGTCCTCGCGCGGCAGCGCGGTCGACCTCAACACCCTCACCGCCGGCGACATCGAGCGCATCGAGATCGTGCGCGGCAACGCGTCGGTGCTGAACGCCGAAGCGATGTCCGGCGTGATCCACATCCTCACCCGCCGCGGCGGCAATGGCGCCTCGGCCGGGCTCGACGCCGGTGGCGACGGCCTCGCCGGCGTGCGCGCGTCGCTGCGTGCGGGCGACTGGCGCGTGGGCGCGACCGCGCGCGAGGACGGCGACCGCGACACCGGCGACAACAGAACCCGCGCCGCCAACGGCGGCTGGGCGCATGGCTTCGGCGATCGCGTCGACCTGCGCGTCGATGCGCGCTATGCCGACAGCCGCAACCGCGGCTTCCCCGACGACAGCGGCGGCGAACGTTACGCCGACCTGCGCACGCTGGAGACGCGCGAGGCCGAGAGCCGGCAGGGGTCGATCGACGTTTCCGTGCACGACGTCGGTGGCGGCACGCTGCGGCTGCAGGCCGACGCGTTGTCGCGCAGCACCGACGAGCGTTCGCCGGGCGTGTCGCCGGGCCTGCGCGATCCCGCCGGCCTGCCGGCGATCGACGCGATCGGTGAATACCGCCGCCAGGACGCACAACTGCTGTGGTTGTCGCGCGACGACGCGGCGCTGCGTTTCACCGTCGGCGCGCAGCACCAGCGCGAGCACGGCACGCTCGACAGCCTGATCCACTTCGGTCCGTTCTTCGCGCTGCCGGCGAACTTCGAGCTGCGCCGGCGCACGACCAGCCTGCTCGCCGAGGCGCACTGGCAGGCGAACGGCTGGACCGTGCAGGGTGGCGTGCGTCGCGAAGACCCGGACCGCGGTGACGCCAGCACGCTGCCGATGCTGTCGGTGCAGCGCGCGCTGGGCGCCGGTCACGGCCAGTGGGGCGCATCGGTCGGCCGCAGCACGAAGCAGCCGAGTTTCTACGCGCTCGGCCATCCGCTGGTCGGCAATCCCGGCCTGAAGCCGGAACGCGCACTGCAGCGCGAGCTGTACTACGCGACCGACGCGGACGCCGCATGGCCGCTGCGCCTGACATTGTTCAGCGCGCGCTATCGCGATCTCGTCGATTTCGATGCCGGCCCGCCGCCGCAACTGGTCAACCGCGCGCGGGTCGCGGCCGACGGCCTCGAATGGTCGCTGTCGCACCGCTTCGCCAACGACTGGCGCCTGCGCCTCGACGGCAGTCGCCAGCGCGTGCGCGCCGACGACGGCGTCACCCTGCGCCATCGCCCGCAACTGCAATGGAACGCCGGGCTCGACGTGCCGCTGCCGCGCGCGTTCGCGCTGTCGCTGCAGGCGAACCACCTCGGGCGGCGCTTCGATTCGGCGATCCCCACCGGCGACCGCTGGCTGCCGGCGGTGACGACGCTCGATGCCGCGCTGCGCCGCACGTTCGGCGCGGTCACGGTGCTGGCGGGCGTCGACAACGTGTTCGACACGGATCGCGAGGAAAGCATCGGCACGCCGTGGCCCGGACGACGGCTGCGGCTGTCGTTGACCTGGTCGTCGCACTGAGGCGACCGGGTCACGGAAAGCGGAGTGCGCGGCGGGACGGCTTCATCGGAAGAAGGGGGACGACGATGGCGCAGGTCGAAGGACGGGACGGACGCGGTGACATGCGCGGTGATGCGCAGGCGCGCTGGCGTCTCGGCGCCGTGCTGTGCGCGCTCGTCCTCGCGCTCTCGCTGCCGTTCGTGCTGTGGGGCGCGCATTTCGATCGCGCCGCGCCGGGCTGGCTCGAGGCGATGACCTCCGACGCCGCGTTCGCGATGGTCGGCATCGCGCTGCTGGTCGCCGACGTGCTGCTGCCGGTGCCGAGCAGCCTCGTCGCGATGGCGCTGTGCTGGCGGCTGGGTCCGCTGTGGGGCGGCGCCTGCGTGGCGGCCGGCCTGTCGCTGGCGTTCGTCGTCGGCTACGGCCTGGGACGGCTGATGCCCGAAGCGCGGCTGCGGCGCTGGATCGGCCCCGCGCTGTGGGACCGCACCCGTGACCGCGCGGATCGCCGCGCGCTGTGGTGGATTTCGCTGATGCGTCCGCTGCCGCTGCTCGCGGAGACGAGCGCGGTGCTCGCCGGCGTCTGGCGGCTGCCGTTTCCTTCCGCAGCGGGTTGCGCGGCCGCGGCATCGATCGCGACCGCCGCGCTCTACGCCGCCAGCGCATCGCTGGGACGCGGTGCGCCGGGCCTGCTCGCCGCCTTGCTGTCGACGCTGGCGTTGCCCGGCGCCCTCTGGTTGCTCCATCGGCGCGTGGTCGGGCGATTGCTCGGCCGCGACGCCGCGTCCGTCGTCGTGAAGTCCACCCACGCCACGTCCATCGAAGTCCAGGAGGAGAGATGAACCGTCGCACCGTCTTCGCATCGCGTGCCCGCGGGCGCGCACTCGCAGGGCCGCTGTCGCTGCTGCTGGGCAGCGTGCTGGCCATCGTCGCCTCCGTTGCGGGCGCGTCGGGCCGGCCCGCCGTCGCGTCCACGCCCGCGGAGCGTCACGTCTATTTCACCGGTGGCGTGCACAACGACAAGGACTGCATCCCGCTCGCCAAATGCATCTACCCGCGCAAGGCCGGCGAGCCCACCGACCCGCAGTTCCCGAAATGGTGGGTCAGCACGTGGACGATGTACCGCGTGTTCGCGAACTACGACAAATACCCGCCGCCGTACGGCAATCCGCCGGCGGGGCTGTCGCCGTCGGACTACCAGGTGTCGTACGGCGCCAGCTACTACGATTCGACCTACGTGCCGAAGGACCGCGACGGCACCGGCGCGATGATGGAGTACTACGACCAGTACTGCCTGCCGATCTTCCCGTCGGACAACCACTACACCTGCGCCTTCGTCTCGCTGGGCAACAAGGCCTACTTCCTGCGCTACGCCGATCGCCCGCAGGGCACGCCGCAGTGCTGCAAGTTCTCGCCGAAGAACCATCCGCCGCGGGTGGACTTCATCAAGCACCTGCCCTACAGCCCCGCGCGCAGCACGCAGGTGGCCGGCCAGGTGCAGGCGTATGCGTTGGAGGTCGGCAAGCCGCCGATCCTGTTCGGCTACGCGTTCTATGCGACGCCGACCTCCGATGATCCCGCGGACCCGAAGTCGCCGAAGTACCGGCATCCGCAGTCGTTCTATTTCTCCGGCTATCCGCTGGATCCGCCGAACGCGCCGATCGTCAGCCAGAACTACACCAGCTTCCGCGCGCAGCGGCCCGATCCGATCGTGACCTGGGACCAGGTCGCGCAGATGTGCCCGGCCGATCCGGAATGGTGCTGCCTGTTCGAGGGCGACTGCCCGAAGAAAGGCGCCGACGCGGCCCCCGCCGCCGTGCGCGGTGCGGAGGCGCCGACGCAGTGGTCCGATCTGCAGGGCCAGGAGACGGGAGGTGCGCCGTGAGTTACCTCGACAGTCCGCGCCTGCATTTCAGCGGCTGGTTCCAGGCCGACGTTTCCACCATCAACAACGACGTCCGCTTCTACCAGAACGCGTCCTTCGTGCCGGAATACCAGCAGCTCAACGCCAACGGCAGCTGGAACCCGGAAGGCACCGGCATCTTCCGTTTCGTCGACTGCGCCGTGACCGGCGGCAGCCTGGACGGTCGCCAGTTGTTCGACCCGAGCCAGGATCCGGTGATCGGCATGCTGCTGGAGAACGCCGATCGCCGTGCGCCCGGCAAGCTGGTCGACCTCGACCCGCAGCAGCAGATGGTGTCCGAGATCTGGGGCATGCAACTGCGACTGCTCGATGCCGCGCGCCGGCAACTGTTCAGCGGCGAATACAAGCCCGGACCGTTCTGCAACCTGTGGAAGCGGCAGCAGACCGGCGTGCCGCGCGACCAGCAGCTGGCGGCGAACTATCAGTCGGTGCTGGACGCGATGGCGTGGGACGACCTGATCGATTCGCCGCTGCTGCGCGCGCTGCGCGAGGCCAGCGACGACGATCGCCTGTCGATCGCGTTCAACGTCTACGGCTACGGCCGCGACGCGACCATCCCGCGCTACACGATGGGCCATCTGGTCGGCACGATCGGGCCGTACCGCCGCGGCGAACCCGCGCACTTCGTCGTCGGGCGGCAGATGATCGCCGATCCGAAGAGCTGGCCGACCATCGCCGCCGGCTGCCTCTACAGCGCGCAGGGCGATTACGACGCCGACGCGGCGCGGCTGACGCTCGACCTCGGCAACAGCTTCCCGATTGAGGACGCGAACAGCGGCCTGCTCGACGTCGGCCGCGTGCTGGTCGGCGTGCTGCGCGCCAATCCGCCGGCGGCGGTCACCGCGGTCGAAGCCGCGGACGTCGTGCTGATCGGCGAAGTGCCGTACCAGGATCCCGACTGGTACACGCGCACCGCCGGCGTGCAGGCGTTCGACCTGGCCGGGCAGCAGGAGGCTTGCGAGCTGCTGCGCGACCATCCGCTGGTGCTGCTCGGGCCGGCGACGTCGGGCACGGGTTACCAGGTGCGGCTGCAGGAATCGATCGACGGCCAGTACGTGCGCGCCGACCAGTTCGTGTTCCGCCTCGATCCGGGCGAGGCGTGCGACCTGCACCTGCACGCGTCGCGCTTCGGCGAAGCGCTGGCCGACGCGCAGGTGCTGCTGTCGCCGACGACCGGCATGATGCAGACGCCGGCGGGCGGCACCACGGCCGTCACGCCACCCTTGCGCCCCGCGGCCGCGATCCCCGACATCGCCGTCCCCGCGGACGCGTTCGCGTTCCCCGGCGAGGTGCGCACCGACGCGGACGGTCGCGCCGTCGCGTCACTGCAACTGTCCGAGGCCGGGCCGGGTACGCCGCGCGGGTACATTTCCGGCCAGCTGTACGGCGTCGGCTACCAGCTGGCGCAGCAACCGCCGGGCTACCTGTCGAATCCGCTGAACTACGTCAGCGTGCTGGCCTACACCCGCAAGGACGTGCCCGAGATCCCCACCTGGTACGACGACATCCAGCCGGTGTTCGCGCAGTTCGGGAACCTCTACCCGATCATGGGCCGCTACATCGTCGACCTGAACAACTACGAATCGGTCTGCGAACGCATCCCGCCGCTGACGCTCGCGTTCTCGCTGCCGCGGCACGACGCCAACCACATGCCGGTGACGCGCGATCTCGGCGTCGGCGATCGCGAGACCATCCTCAAGTGGCTGCGTAATCCGGGGCCGGACGGTCGCCCGGTGCTGGGACGGCCGCAACCGGGCCCGACCGCGGAAGCGGTCGCCACGGCGGCGGCCGGTACGGCCACTGCGGCCTCGCCGCCGCCACCCGATCTCGACCTGCTGCCCGGACAGGGCGGCGGCAAGACCGCCTTCATCCTGCAGTACGCCGCGCGTCGCAACGGCGCGTCCGAGCCGGGAGACCCGTCATGATCCGTCTGTCACGCGCCGTCATCGAAGGCATCCAGCAGGCCGACACCCCGGAAAAGCTGCACGTCTACCTGCAGAACGCGATCGAGCTGGAGCACAGCACCATCCCGCCGTACCTGACCGCGATGTTCTCGCTGCGGCCGGGCACCAACCGCCGCATCGGCGCGCTGATCCGCAGCATCGTGATCCAGGAGATGCTGCACATGAGCATCGCCGCGAACATCCTGATCGCGATCGGCGGCCGGCCGCAGATCAACAATCGCGCATTCATCCCGCACTACCCGGGGCCGCTGCCGATGGACATCGGCGGGCTGGTGGTCGGCATCGAGGCGTTCTCGATGGCGGTGGTGCAGGGCACGTTCATGGCGATCGAGCAGCCGGAGAACGAGATCCCGGTGCGCAAGACGCTGCTGGAGGCGACCGAGACCTACGCCACCATCGGCGAGTTCTACGACGCCATCAAGACGCAGATCGTGGCGCTGGGGCCGTCGATCTTCGTGCAGCCGACCGCGCCGCCGCAGGTGGTGGCGCCGCACTGGTTCCCGCCGGACAAGCTGTACCCGATCACCGATCCGGAGACCGCCTGCCGCGCGATCGACCTGATCAAACTGGAAGGCGAGGGCAATGCGCTGACGCCGTACCAGTCGCCGGACGACCCGGCGCACTTCTACAAGTTCGGCTCGATCGTCGCCGGCCGCGAGCTGGTCACCACGCCGACCGGCTACGCCTATGCCGGCGCGGCGATCCCGTTCGACCCCGACGGCATCTGGCCGCTGAAGCCGAACTGCCGCATCACGGATTTCAAGGTCGGCACGCAGGCGCGCACGCGCATCGAGCAGTTCGCGTGGAACTACTCTTCGCTGCTCAATGCGCTGCACGACGCCTTCAACGGCGAACCCGCGCGGCTGGATGCGGCGATCGGCGCGATGTACGACCTGCGCGTGCTGGCGGTGGCGATGATGCAGACCGTCGCCGATCCGCAGACCGGGCAGACCGTCGGTCCCAGCTACGAATACGTGAAGACGCAGGGAGGCATGCCGTCGTGACCGCGAACGCGCATCCGGCGGTGATGTTCGAACTCATCGCCCACGACCAGGCCGCGCTGCAGGCGTTCTACACCGCGGTGTTCGGCTGGACCTACCGCATCGGCACCGGCGGCTTCGCCTACATCGACTTCCCGACGACGGTGCGGCCGCTGCTCGGCGGCATCGGCAAGGCGCAGGCAGGCGTGCCCGGGTTCGAGCCCGGGCACAACTTCTACCTGCTGGTCGACAGCCTCGAAGCCACGATCGCCGCCGCCGAACACGCGGGCGGCGAGCTGTACATGCCGATCGCCGCCGTCGACGGTTACCGCTTCGCGATGATCGCCGACCCGGAAGGCAATCCGGTCGGCCTGATCGAACCGTTCGCCGCGACCGGTCCGGTATCGCCGGTGATGCCCATCGAACCCGAACCCATCGAATCCGGACCGCCCGAACCCGTGCCGCCCGCACGCGACTGAGCGCCGCGCGCGCATCCCGACAGGAGAGTCGACATGAGTTATCTCAACGCATTGCGCCTGCATTTCGCGGGCCGGTTCCAGGCCAACGTGTCCACGGTCAACAACGACCCCGGGCACTTCGACAACGCGGCCTTCGAGCCCGGCTACCAGCAGTTGCAGGGCGTCAACATGTTCCCCGCGAACGGCTGGTTCAACCCGCAGGGCGATGCCGCGTGGCGGCTGCTGGGCTGCGCGGTCACCGCGGCGTGGATGCCGACGACGACCGCGCCGTCGGCGCCGGTGCCGGCGAGCGATCCGGTGCTGGCGTTCTCGATCGCCGACAGCGACGTCCGCGCGCCGGCCAAACTCGTGGACCTCGATTCCGAGCAGCAGATGGTCTCGGAGATCTGGGGCCTGGAGGTGCGCATCGCCGACGCCGCCGGCAACACGCTGCTGCGCGGGCAGTTCGAGCCGGCGGCCTTCATCGACATCTGGAACCGTGCGACCGGCAGCGGCGGCGGCGACATGGTGATGGGCGCGATGTACCAGTCGGTGCTGACCTCGCTGGAATGGGGCGACGTGTCGGCCTCGCCGTTCCTGACCGCGCTGCAGGCGGCGTCGGCGGCCAGCGGCCTGCTGTCGATCAAGTTCAACGTCGACGGCATCAACATGAACTACGACGCGCCCGACTTCATGTGCGGGCGCATCGCCGGCACGATCGGCCCGGCCGCCGCGGGCGAGCCGCATCATTTCGTCGCGGGCCGCCAGTTCATGGCGACGGTGTCGCCGCAGAATCCGGTGACGCCGCAGAACGGCCTGAACTTCTGCGCGGCGGTCGTCGATGCGGACGCCTCGATCGTCTACCTCGACCTCGGCAACGCCTTGCCGACGACGATCCCGGGCGGCCCGCCGGTCGACCTCGGCGATCTCGTGCTGTCGGTCTGCGATCCGATCGCGACGCCCGGCAACCCCGCCGGCACCACGACGCCGCTCGCGACCGTCGCCGCCGCCGGCAGCGGCGGCTACATCGGCGATCCCGACTGGTACGCGACCACCGCGGGCGTGGTCGCGCTGGCGTTCGACGCCACGCTCCTGCCGCTGGTGAAGGTCTTCCCGCTGGTCATCAACGGCAGCACGGCGGTGATCTCCGAAGCGCCGACCGGGGCGTTCGTGCGCGCCGACACCTTCGTCTGGCGCGCCAGTCCCGGCGACACGCTGCAGATCCCGGTGTTCGCCACGCGCTTCGGCCAGCCGCTGGTCAAAGCCGGCGTCACCTTCACGCCCGATGACTCGCAGCTGCAGCCGAGCAACGCCATCAATCCGAACGACGTGCCGCCGGTCGCGACGCCGCTGTCGGCGATCGGATTCCCGACACCGACCACGGTGCTCACCGCCACCACCGGCGACGACGGCTGGGCGACGCTGACCCTGCCCATGACCGATCCGGGCACGCCGCGCTGGTTCAACGGCGGCGCCGACTACGGCATCGACGGCCAGGTCTACGGCGTGCGGCCGGCGTTCGCCAACGCGGCGGACAACGGGCCGGTGAATCCGTGGAATTACATCTCGATCCTGCTCTGGAGCGGCTTCACGCTGGAGACGCCGGGCGCGCCGACGTGGTTCGGCGACCTGCAGCCGATCTTCCGGCAGTACGCGAATCTCTATCCGGTGATGAACCGCTTCCTCGACCTTGGCGATTACACGTCGGTGGTCGCGAACCAGCGCCTGCTGCTGCTCGCCTTCGGCCTGGACACCGGCAATCCCAACGTGATGCCCGTGACCCGCGACCTGTCGCCCGCCAAGCGCCAGGCGATCCTGCAGTGGCTGCAGGAAAGTCCGCCGCCGCAGGGCACGCCGCCCCCGGTCGCCAAGGCCGCGCGTGCGGCGAAATCGCCGACCGCGCCGCCGGCCGCGGTGATGCCCAAGGGCGGCAAGACCGCCGCGCTCGCACGCCGCGTCGTCATGCAGACCCGCACAGGAGACACGCCATGATCCTCGTCAAACGCGCCCTGCTCGACGGCCTGAAGACGCCGACGCCGGACACGGTCGCGAGCGCGCTGCAAAGCGCGATCGAACTGGAGCATTCGACCATCCCGGTCTATCTGTACGGGCTGTATTCGCTGGACCCCGCGCGCAACGCGGCGATCGTGGACATCGTGCAGTCGGTGGTCGTCGAGGAAATGCTGCACATGACCCTCGCGGCCAACGTGCTGAACGCCATCGGCGGCACGCCCAGCATCGATCGCCCCGATTTCATCCCGACCTATCCCGGCCCGCTGCCCGGCAGCGTGGAGGGCGGGCTGACCGTGCACCTGGCGCCGTTCTCGTCCGAACAACTGCTGACCTTCCTGCAGATCGAACAGCCGGCCAACGTGATCGACATTCCGATCCTCAATCCGCTGATCGGTCCGATCGGCCCGCCCGACGTCGACGACGGCATCACCATCGGCGCGTTCTACCAGGCGATCCTGACGGCGCTGGCGCAGTTGCCGGCCTCGGTCTTCCACGATCCGGCGCGCAACCAGGTCGGTCCCGACCTGATGCCCGAAGCGGTGGTGGTGACCGACCTGGCGTCCGCGCAGCAGGCGCTGACCACCATCATCGAGCAGGGCGAAGGCAACAGCACCTCGCCGCTGGAAGTGGTGGGCGACGGCTACGCGCACTACTACCGGTTCCTGCAGATCTTCGCCGGCAACACGCTGCTGCCCGCGCCCGGGCAGACGCCGCCCTGGCAGTTCGGCGCGCCGCCGGTGTCGCTGGACATCGAAGGCATCTTCCCGCTGCCGAGCGACCCGAAGGCCGCGAATTATCCGCCCGGCACGGCGCAGGCCTTCGCCAACGACACCTTCAACTACACCTACACCGGCCTGCTGAAGGCCCTGCATGCGCTGTTCAACGGCGCCAACACGCAGGACCAGATGAACGTCGCGATCGGACTGATGATGTCGCTGAAGGGACAGGCCCGCGCGATGATGGCCGGCATCCCGAATCCGGCCGGGCCGTACACCGGGCCGAGCTTCGAGTACCAGCCGACCAATCCCGCCGCCTGACGGCCCGCGTCCGCGTGCGTCGCGTCGCGGCGCGCACGGACCCTCGCCCCGAGAATGCACATGACCACGACCCTGACCGTCGGTTTCCTGCTCTATCCCGGCTGCACGCTGTTGGACTTCGCCGGGGCGACCCAGATCTTCGCCTACACCCCGGGCTTCCGCACGGTGTGGATCGCGGCGACGACCGACCCGATCGCGACCACCGAAGGCGTGTCGGTGGTGCCGAATTTCTCGTTCGCCGACGCGCCGCAGCCGGACATCGTGTTCGTGCCCGGTGGTGGCGGCGACGGCGTCACCGCGGCGATGGCCGACCCCGCGCTGCAGGCGTGGCTGAAGCGGGCCGGCGCGCAGGCGAAGTGGACCGGGTCGGTGTGCACCGGCGCGTTCGTGGTGGCCGCGTCCGGGCTGTTCGACGGCTGCGCGGTGACCACATACTGGAGCGCCCGTGATGCACTGGCGCTGTTCCCGACGCTGGACGTCGTGCCCGGCTACCCGCGCGCGCAGATCGACGCCGAACGCCGGCGCTTCAGCGGCGGCGGCATCTCGTCGTCGCTCGACCTCGCGCTGGAGCTGGTGAAGGAAATCGCCGGCGAACGCGCGGCACAGAGCACCCAGCTCGACAACCAGTACGCGCCCGACCCGCCGGTGCACAGCGGCGACCCGACGCAGGCGTCGCCGGAGCTAGTGATCTCGATCACCCAGCAGCAGGCGTCGATGAACGCGCAGCTGGTGGCGGCGGTGCAGGCGCTGACGAGCGGCTGAGGCCCGCCGCAAGGTGGTCCCGCGCGGGTGTTTGCTAGCATCCGCGCATGGATTCCGTGACCCATATGTTCTACGGCGGCGTCATCGCCGCCGCGATCGCGCCGCGCGCGCACCGGCGCGCGGCGCTGCTGGCCGGCATGGCACTCAACACGCTGCCGGACCTCGACGTCATCCCGCTGAAGCTGTTCGCCGATCCGGTGGCGGAGATGACCTGCCACCGCGGCGTCACCCATTCGATGCTGCTGCTGCCGTTCGTGGCGTGGGCGCTGTGGGCGTGGTTCAAGCGCCGCGGTGGGCGCGTGGCGGAAGCGCCGCGGCGCTGGTTCTGGGTGTTCATGCTCACGCTGCTGGCGCATCCGTTCATCGACGCCTTCACCGTCTACGGCACGCAGTTGCTGTGGCCGCTGCCGCTGGCGCCGACGATGTGGTCCAGCCTGTTCATCATCGACCCGGTGTTCCTGCTCCTCTGGTTCCTGGCCTTCGTGGTGGCGATGGCGGTGCCGCAGCGACGCCTTGCCGACCGCGCGCTGGTCGCCGGGCTGGCGCTGGGCTTCGGCTATCTCGGCTGGTCGCTGGTCGCGAAATGGCAGGTGGAGCGGGCGGCGGAACGCACGCTCGCGGCGATGGCGCTGCAGGACGCGCCGCGCTTCAGCGTGCCGATGCCGTTCAACACGCTGCTGTGGCGCGTGGTGGTGATGACGCCCGACGGGTATCTCGAAGGCGAGCGTTCGGTGGCCGCGGATCGCGGCCCGATGCGCTTCCGCGCGGTGCCGGCCGACGTCGCGCTGGTCGATGCCGCGAAGTCCGTGCCCGCCGGCGCGCGGCTGCTGTGGTTCAACCACCACTTCGCCCGCGTCGACACCGTCGACGGCCGCCTGCGCCTCACCGACCTGCGCATGGGCAGCGAGCCCGACTACACCTTCCGCTTCGACATCGCCGAGCGCAGCGCGCAGGCCGTCAACACCGCGCAGGGCCCGAAGCCCGTCGTCCTCTGGCGCGCGATCGTGCCGGTGCAGCTCAAGTGGCCATGGAACGCCGCCGACCGCCTGCCCGCGATGTGGACGCGGATCTGGCGGGAGCCGGTGCAGGAAGGGGCGTCGATGCCGGCAGCACCGTGATCGATAGAGCGGCCTTCAGGCCGCTGCTCTTGTCGCCGAGATCGTAAAGAGCAGCGGCCTGAAGGCCGCTCTACCGAAGCAGGACGTCTGCATGGCGCCGGTTGCGCCGCGGATGCCGTCCGCCACGAATCGGTGACGCCGCGGCGTCCGGAACCGACGCTGCCCCGGTCAGTACACCACGGCCCGCGCCTGCACGAAGGCGTAGAAGAACACCGCGTTCGGGTCGTTCTGCACCTGCCGCATCTCGCGGCGCATGTGGTCGACGACCTCTGCGGTGACGCGGCCGGCGGTGATCAGTTGGTCCGCCGCCGACAGCAGCAGCTCTTCCCAGAACGCGATCATGGTCTTGCGCCGCGCCGGTTCGCGGTTGTCGAAGTGGAAGGTCTTGATCTGCGTGGTGACGTCGCGATAGCCGCCCGCCAGCAGCAGGTTGCCCAGCTTCGCGCCGACGAACGGGTCGCCGCCCTGCTCGTGCTGGAAGTCGTTGAAGGCCATCCAGTATTTCCACACGTTGGGCGAGTACGGATCGAGCAGGAACGACGAGTTCATCACCTCGGTGATGTACACCACCGACCCCGGTGCCAGCGTGCGCCGCACTTCGGCCAGCACCCGCGCGGGCGAGGGGACGTGTTCCAGCACCCAGCACAGGAACGCGGCATCGAAGCTGCGCGCCTCGAACGGCAGGTCGGTCGCGTCCGCCCGCTGCAGGGTGTAGCGGCCGTCGAACCACGGCATCGCGCCGAGGTTGTCCCGGGCCGCTCCGAGCTGCGCCTCGTTGAGGTCGACGCAGGTCACGTGCAGGTCCGGGAAGCGGCGCAGCAGGATCTCGGTCTGCGCGCCGACGCCGCTGCCCACTTCCAGCAACCGCGATGCGCCGGTGTAGTCGATGTCGTGGAAGATCGTGCTCTCGGCGATCCGGGCCTGCTTCACCAGGCGCGCCTGTTCGGTGGCGGAGAAGCCGTGGAGGTAAGCGGGAGTGTCTTGCGTGTTCATGTCGAAGGCCCTCGTGTGGGGTGCGGCCTGGGGCGAAAGCGCTGCGCAGCCGTCGTCACGCGTCGATGCGGGGCACACCGCCCTGCCGCGCGAGCCGCAGCAGCGTCGCCTCGCCCTGCCGGTCGAGCAGCACGCGACGCGGGATCACGTGCGCGTGCTGCTTGCTGAAATAAAGGAACAGGAACCCGTTGCGCCGGCGGATCCGCAGGATCGCCGCCCAGCGCTGCTTCAACTCGCTGTTGGCGCTTCGTACTTCCAGGCCGTCGGCGTCGAAACGATAGCGGTGCGGACCCTGCTGGCGGGCGTTCCGCTCGTGGAGGCGTGCCCGACGGGCGATCTGCAGCGGTGACATCGCCGCCGACACCGCGATCGGTATCCAGAGCCAGGACAGCGAATCGATGCCCTCGTACCGGAGCCACAGGAGCAGGGGCAGTCCGAAGAGCAGCGGCGAGAGCATCCAGAACACCGCCGTCGGCGACGCCAGCGTCAGCAACCAGAGCGCCTGCAGCCATTCGCCGTAGCGCAGCGAATAGGCGATGTCCACGACATCCGGCGTCGCGGCACGATCGGCATCATCGCTCATGCCGCCTCCAGCACCGGCGCCACGCCCGCGATCAGCGCATCGAAGTAGTCGCGGGTCAGGCGCAATTGCGCGTCGGCGGTCTCGGCGCGGTTGACGACGGCGCGGAAACTGTCGTTCTCCGGGCGATCCTTCGCGTACCAGCCCAGGTGTTTGCGCGCGATGCGCACGCCCTGCGGTTCGCCGTAGAACGCGTGCAGGTGGTCGAGGTGATCGAGCAGGATGTCGCGGATGTCCGCCAGCGTCGGCGGCGGCAGCGTCTCGCCGGTGGCGAGGAAGTGCGCGACCTCGCGGAAGATCCACGGCCGGCCCTGCGCGGCGCGGCCGATCATCACCGCGTCGCAGCCGGTCGCGTCGAGCACCTGCTTCGCCTTCCGCGGCGAATCGATGTCGCCGTTGGCGATCACCGGGATCGACAGCGTCGCCTTGATCGCGGCGATGGTGTCGTATTCGGCGACGCCGGTGTACTGCTGGTCGCGGGTGCGGCCGTGGATGGTCAGCGCGGCGATGCCGCTGTCCTCGGCGATGCGCGCGATCGCCGGGGCGTTGCGTGCGTCGGCGGCCCAGCCGGTGCGGATCTTCAGCGTCACCGGTACGTCCACCGCCTGCACCACCGCGGCGAGGATGCGGCCGACCAGCGCCTCGTCGCGCATCAGCGCCGAGCCGGCCCACGCGTTGCACACCTTCTTCGCCGGGCAGCCCATGTTGATGTCGATCAGCTGCGCGCCGTGGTCGACGTTGTAACGCGCGGCCTCGGCCATCACCTCGGGCACGGTGCCGGCGATCTGCACGCTGATCGGCGCGGGTTCGCCGTCGTGGTCCATGCGGTGCAGCGACTTGCGCGTGCCCCAGAAGCGCGGGTCGGAGGTGGTCATCTCCGACACCGCCAGCCCCGCGCCCAGCCGCTTGCACAGCTGCCGGAACGGCTTGTCGGTGACCCCGGCCATCGGGGCCAGGATCACGCGGGGCTCGATGAAGTGGGGGCCGATGCGCATGGCGGCATTGTACGGGGCGATCGCGGGGCCCCTGACGAAAGACCCGGCGTTCGCCGGGTCTTTGTATTGCGGTATTGCGGGTGGAGGCGGACTCAGGTCGTCTCGTCCTCGACCGACGCGTCCGGCGCGTTGGTCTTCACCGACGCGATGCCGTTGTCGCGGCCGGCTTCGTCGACATACATCTGGCTGCTGCCGATCACCTGGTTGTTGCCGGCCTTCAGGTTGAAGAAGAACTTGCCGTTGGCGGCGGTCTTGCGCTCGTAGCGGCCGTCGTCCGGCGCGTTCTTCTTCACCGATTCGATGCCGTTGTTGCAGCCGCCGCGGTCCTTGTAGCCCTCGCTGCTGAGGATCACCTGGCCGTTGCCGGCCTTCAGGTTGAACTGGAACTCGCCGTTGCTGCGCTTGCTGATGACGAACTTGCCGGCCATGGGACCTCCTGGATGAGGGTGGAATCCCGAGCGTAGCAGGCGACCTCGGCCGTCGGGGGGCTCAAACCGGGAATCTTGCGGCGACCTCGTCGGCGGTCGGCATCGCCGCCGCGGCGCCGGGGCGTTCGGTCGACAGCGCGGCGTAGCGGTGGGCGGCGCGCAGGTGGGTGGCGAACGGGGCGTCCGGGCGCAGGGCCAGCGCGGCGGCCAGCGCGCCGTTGAAGGCGTCGCCGGCGCCGGTGGTGTCGACCACCGCCGCCGATTCGGCCGGCAGCCGGTACCAGGCGGTGTCGTCGCCGCGCAGCGTGCCGTCGGCGTGCGAGACGAAGCAGCCGGCGGCGCCGAGCGTCACCACCACCGTGCCGCCGGGCAGCAGGTCGCGGCACAGCGCGTGCAGGCGCGGCGAATCGAGGCTGGCGAGGTCGCCGCCGTCGATGCGTTCGCCGAGGTGGCGGGCGAACAGCCCGGCGCATTCGGTCTCGTTCGGGGTCAGCAGGTCGGCCAGCGCCAGCACCTCGCGCGGCACGGCGATGTTCGCCGGCGCCGGGTTGAGCATCGCGATCCGGCCCTGCGCGCGCGCCAGCCGCAGCGCGGCGCCGACGGCGTCCAGCGGCGATTCCAGCTGCACCAGCACCACCGCCGCCGCGGCGACGGCCTCGGTCTGGGCGTCGATGAACTCCGCCGACAGTGCGGCGTTGGCGCCGGGGCCGACGACGATGCTGTTGCGGCCCTGGGCGTCGACGAAGATGCCGGCGGTGCCGGTGGGCGCCGTGCTGCGCTGGTCGCGCAGGTCGATGCCGTCGGCGGTCGCCAGCGCGCGTGCCAGCTGGCCGCCGAGGTCGTCGCCCAGCGCGCAGACGAAGGTGGTGGCGGCGCCGCTGCGGGCGGCGGCGGTGGCCTGGTTGAAACCCTTGCCGCCGGGACCGCTGGCGTACTCGCCGGACAGGGTGGCGCCGGGGGCGGGCAACGCGTCGCTGCGCCAGACGTGGTCGACGTTGAAGGAGCCGACGACGACGACCGGCGCGGCGGGGGTGGAAACGGGCATGGGGACATCCTGTGGAGCGGAAAGACGCCGTCGCCTCCGGATCGCTCCGGAGGCGGCGGGCGGGACATGGCGTGGAACGGGGAAGCCGCCGCGCGGCGGCCTTCCCCGGGGCGGGCGGTCAGCGCAGGCCGATCAGCACGCCGGCGATGGTCGCCGTCATCAGCGTGGCGATCGAGCCGCCGAGCACGGCGCGCAGGCCGAAGCGGGCGAGGTCGCCGCGGCGCTCGGGCGCGAGGCCGCCGATGCCGCCGATCTGGATCGCGATCGAGGCGAAGTTGGCGAAGCCGCACAGCGCGTAGGTCAGGATCAGGCGCGAATGCTCGCTGATCTGGCCCGGGCCGTCGCCGACCGGCGTCTGCGACAGCTGCAGGTAGGCGATGAACTCGTTCAGCACCACCTTCTGGCCGATCAGGCCGCCGGCGATCACCGAATCGTTCCAGTCGATGCCGATGACCCAGGCGATCGGCGCCAGCACGTAGCCGAGGATCAGGCCGAGGTTGAGCCGCACCTTCTGCGCCGCGACGTCGACCGCGCCGTCGTTGAGCATCATGTTGAGGCTCTGGTAACCCGGGAGGTGCAGGTCGCCGAACCAGCCGATGATCGAATTGAGCATCGCGATCAGCGCCACGAACGCCAGCAGCATCGCGGCGATGTTGATCGCCAGCTTCATGCCGTCGGACGCGCCGCCGGCCGCGGCGTCGATGATGTTCTTGCTCTCGCGCTCGACGTGGATGCTGACCTTGCCGCCGGTGAGCGGCGTGCCGGTCTCGGGGATCAGGATCTTGGCGATCAGCAGCGTGGCCGGCGCGGCCATGATCGACGCGGCCAGGAAGTGCTTGGCGTAGATCTGCTGCTGCACCACGTCGGTGCCGGCCAGCATGCCGATGTACACCGCCATCACGCCGCCGGCGATGTGCGCCATGCCGCCGATCATCATCGTCAGCAGTTCGGATTCGGTCATGCGGTTGATGTACGGGCGCACGGTCAGCGGCGCCTCGGTCTGGCCGATGAACACGCTGGCGCAGACGCTGGTGGTCTCGGCGCCGGACACCTTCATCACCTTGGTGATCGCCATCGCCATCACCTTCACCACCCACTGCATCACCCCGAGGTGGTACAGCACGGCCATGAACGAGGCGAAGAAGATCACCGTCGGCAGCGCGTGGAAGATGAAGACGAAGCCGTACTTGTCCTGGTCGGCGAAGCCGCCGAGGATCATCTTCGAGCCTTCGTTGGTGAAGCCGATCAGCTTGACGAAGACGGCGCCGAGGCCCTCGAAGATCTTGCTGCCCCAGCCGGTCAGCAGGACGAAGCCCGCGAACGCGATCTGCAGCGCCACGCCGGTGCCGACGAGTTTCCAGTCGACCGACTTCTTGTTGCTCGAGAACAGCCAGGCGATGCCGAGCAGCACCGCGAGTCCGAACAGGCCGAAGCCGATCCGCATCAACGCATCCATCCCCACTCCCCAAACCTGACGGCAGAATCGGGGCAGGGTAGGGCAGCCGGCCGGACCGGGCAACTGGGCGGGGTACCGGCGGGGCGCGGGGTCGGGCGTCCGCCGGCGCGTTCAGGTGTCCCGGGCGACCACCCGGTTGCAGCCCTCGCGCTTGGCGACCTGCAGCCGGCGGTCGGCGCTGCGCAGCAGCGTGGACACGTCGCTGCCGTCGGCCGGATAGCTGGACAGCCCGCCGCTGAAGGTGATCTTCAGCGGGTCGCCGCCGCGCTCGGGCACGAACGGACGCTCGACCATCAGCTGGCGCAGGCGGTCCAGCCGCTCCCAGGCGTTGCCGATCGGGCAGTTCAGCAGCAGCACGAATTCCTGGCCGCCGATCCGGATCAGCCGCTCCTTCGGCTGCAGCATCTCGCGCATCGATCCGGCGATGTGGCGGATGGCGCGGTCGCCGGCGAGGTGGCCGTAGGCGACGTTGACGCGCTTGAAGTCGTCGAGGTCGAGCAGGGCGAGCGTGAGCGACGTGCCTTCCGCACGCACCGTCTCCAGCACCCGCGGCATGCGCTGCACCAGCCAGGCGCGGTTGGGCAGGCCGGTCAGGCCGTCGCTGCCGGAGGATTCGATCAACCGCTGCATGCGGAACACCACGGTCGCGGTGAGCACCGTCATCAGCAGCAGCAGGACCTGGCGCTCGACCTGGCTGCCCAGCGACACCGTGCCGTAATCCACCGACACCAGTTGCTCCGGCGAATCGGCCGCCATGTACAGCAGCGCCACCAGCGCGCTGTTCTGCACGATCGACAGCGCGCCGGCGTAGAGCGTCAGCCGGCCGTCGTTGCGCAGCGCGGTCATGCTGATCGAGATCAGGTAGAAGGTCCAGATGATCATGCTGTTGAACGGCGCGACCGGATCGCCGATCTGCAGCAGCGCCAGCACCAGCGTCGTGGTGGTGACGTCGTAGGTGGTGGTCGCGTACGGCAGCCAGGTGTGGCGGCGGCGGTTGCGCGCGAGCGCCAGCCAGATCTGCGCGCAGAGGTTGATGAACACCGACGCGCCGAGGCCGATCACGAACTCGGTCACGCTGCCGGCGCCCTGGTTGCCGATCATCGCCATCGGCACCAGCAGCAGCGCCAGTGCGGACAGCGTGGCGCGCACCCGCGCGACCATCAGCTCGCCGCCGGCGCCGAGATCCAGCATGACTTCGTCCGGCCGCGCGAACAGCGTCCGCAGCAGATCGCGTTTCCAGTCGCCGGTGATGCTCATGCCCTTGGGTGCCTGCCGTTGCGTGCCTGCCCTCGATCGGCGCACAGCATAGCGTCGCCGGCCGCAGGCGTCCCGCGGCGTGCCGGGGACGGTAGGATGGCCGCCCGTCCGATCGACTCAGGGAAGATTCGATGCCGTTCCGGAAAAGTGACCGACGTCCGCTCGGTGCCTGGCTTGCGCTGCTGGCCGGCCTCGCCGCCTGCGGCAGCGCCGCCGCCGCCGACACCGCGCCGCGCTTCGACCAGCTCTACATGTTGCAGCCGCACAACAGCTACGACCACGGCGCGCAGCTCACGCTGTGGCTGTCCGCCGGCTACCGCACGGTGGAACTGGACGTGCAGGACCAGGACAACTGGTGGACGCATGCCCGCGGTCCGTACGTCGCCCACGACGGCGGCCCGGTCGACAGCAACTGCCGCGGCACCGCCGATCGCCTGGCCGACTGCCTCGACGACATCGTCGACTGGCAGGACGCGCATCCGGGCGAGCTGCCGATCGTGGTCTTCGTCGACATGAAGACCCGCCTCGACAATCTGCTGAGCGCCTGGGACGTGTCGAAGATCGATGCGCTCGACGCGTTCGTCAGCGGCCATCTCGGCGCGCGCCAGTACCGCTACGGCGACCTGCGCAACGCGATCGCCGCCGCACCGGGCGCGACCGCGCGCGAGAAGCTGATGGCGGCCGGCTGGCCGACCGCCGATGCGCTGCGCGGGCGGATCATCGTCGTCTTCACCGGCGGCCGCATCGGCGCGGTGAACCAGGGCATGGACGCGATGATCTCGCTGCGCGGCGCGTCGACGCGCGCCTTCCTCTGCCCCGACGTGGACGCACCGGATCCGGACGAGATTTCCGGCCTCGTCGACGGCATGTCGGCCGCGGCGTCCGGCCAGATGCTGTGCGCGAACGTGCAGGCGGGCGACCATGACCAGATCGTCGCCAACCGCTCGGCGCAGTACCGCCAGTTGATGCACCTGTGGGGTGCGGCCGGCGACTTCACCAGCACCGACTACTCGCCGGTCTACATCGCGGTGGCCCACGGCGCGACCGCGGTGGGCATGGACGTGACCGAGTCGCTGTCGGCGACCCGGGTGTTCGTGCCGTCGTGGGCGGGGAATATCCCGCTGGTCGGCACCCGTCGCGGCGTGCCCGGCTACTTCACGCTGCGGCCGTCCAGCGCGGGCGGCGCCCGCTGCATCGGCATGCGCAACAACGGCTACGGCAACGGCGTGCAGATCGACCAGGAAACCTGCACCGGCGGCGCCGACCAGCAGTTCGTCTACACCGCGGAAGGCCAACTGCGGCCGCGCGGCAACAACACCTATTGCATGGACATCGCCGGCGGCACTGCCGGCAACGCCAAGGCGATGACGCTGTGGGACTGCGACGGCGGCGATTCGGAAAAGTGGTTCCTGATGCCCGACGGCCGCCTGCGCAGCCGCACGAACACCGCCTACTGCGCGGCGGTGCCGGGCGGCGTCACCACCACCGGCACCCAGCTGAAGACCGAGGCCTGCAGCGCGGCGACATCGCAGCAGTTCGAGCGCGTGCCGGTCGCCGACTGGGCCCAGACCACGTTCTGAGCGCGGGCCGCGTGCCGCGTCAGCGCACGGCCATGCCCGCGGGCGTGGCCGGCGCCGGAGCGGGCGCCTGCGTCGTCGTCGTCACCGACACGCCGTTCACCGCGACCCACGCCGCCAGCGCCAGGAACAGCGCCGCCGCGGCCATCCGCGCGGCCTTCAGCGGCAGCTTCGTCGCGAACTTGCTGCCCAGCGCCACCACCGGCACGTTTGCCAGCAGCATGCCGATCGTGGTGCCGAACACCACCGGCCACAGCGTCGGGGATTTCGCCGCCAGCACGATCGTCGCGATCTGGGTCTTGTCGCCGATCTCGGCCAGGAAGAACGCGATCACCGTGGCGACGAACGCGCCGCGCGCCGGCAGCTTTTCACCGTCCTCGTCGATCTTGTCAGGCACCAGCGTCCACAGGCCGATCGCCGCGAAGCTGACGACCACGATCCAGCGCAGCGTGTCGGGCGTCAGGTGTGAGGCGATGAGCGCACCGACCCAGCCGGCCAGCGCGTGGTTGAACACGGTGGCGACGAAGATGCCGGCGATGATCGGCCACGGGCGGCGGAAGCGTGCGGCCAGCAGCAGCGCCAGCAACTGGGTCTTGTCGCCGATCTCGGCGATGGCGACGGTCAGCGTGGACACGCCGAGGGTGGACAGCGAGGACAGGTCCATGCGGGACTCCGGGGCCGGGCTTCGCGCGGAGGCGAAGGCAAACGCCGCGCAGCCCGGCCCGGGTTGGCGCGACGCCTGCCTTCGGTCTTGCCCGCGGTCGCCGTGCGACCGTTCCGCGCCATGGCCTGCGGGCCAAGTGTGTTGACGCGGGGACCGGCCGAGGCCGGTGGGCTACTCCCCGGAGGAGGGGACGCGCATTGTAGCGGGTCGGTGCCCGTGGCGCGCGCGGTTACACTGAACGGCCCGCCGCATCGGTCACGGAACACGCCATGGAATATCGTCGTCTCGGCTCCACCGGCCTGCAGGTTTCAGCGCTGTCGTTCGGTGCGTGGATGACCTTCGGCGGCCAGATCGGCCGCGGCACCGCGCGCGAACTCATCGCCGTCGCCTGGGACCACGGCATCAACCTGTTCGACAACGCCGAGGGTTACGCCGACGGCGAGGCGGAGCGGGTGATGGGCGACGTCATCGCCGACCTGCGCCTGCCGCGCGACGGGTTCGCCGTCACCAGCAAGGTCATGTTCGGTTCGGCCAGGGACCCGCGGCCGATGCAGAAGGGCCTCTCGCGCAAGCACGTGCGCGACGCCTGCGATGCCGCGCTGAAGCGGCTGCGCGTGGACTACCTCGACCTGTATTTCTGCCATCGCCCCGATCCCGACACGCCGGTCGAGGAAACCGTGTGGGCGATGGACGCGCTGATCCGCCAGGGCAAGGTGCTGTACTGGGGCACGTCGGAATGGACCGCGGCGTCGATCCGCGAGGCGGTGAAGATCGCCCGCCAGCACGACCTGCACGCGCCGTCGATGGAGCAGCCGCAGTACAACCTGCTGCATCGCGAACGGGTGGAACTCGAATACGCGCCGCTGTACGCCGAACTCGGCCTCGGCACCACGGTGTGGTCGCCGCTGGCCTCCGGCCTGCTCACCGGCAAGTACGCCGCCGGCGCGCCGGCCGACGCGCGTCTCGGGCTGGAAGGCCAGGGCTGGCTGCAGCGGCTGGTGATGGGTCCGGAAGACGCCGATCGCCCGGGGCGCGCGCGTCGCTTCGTCGCGATCGCCGAGGAACTGGGCGTGCCGCCGGCGCCGCTGGCGATCGCCTGGTGCCTGCGCAACCCGCACGTGTCGACCGTGCTGCTGGGTGCGAGCCGCGTCGAGCAGTTGCAGCAGAACCTGCAGGCGCTGGCGCTGCTGGAGCGTGTGGACGATGCGGCCTGGCGCCGGATCGAGGCCGCGACCGCCGCCTGAGCTCCGGCGCACGCCATCGTCGGACACGGAAACGCCCCGCCGAAGCGGGGCGTTTCCATTTGCGAGTTCCTGTCTGCGCGCTCCCGCGCGCGACGCTCAGTCCACGCGCGCCGGCGGAGGCGGCGGCAGCGGTGCGTCGGGCAACGGCGGGGGCGTGGCGCCGTCCTTCGGGGGCATCGGCGGCATCGGGGGCATGGGCGGCATGCCGGGCATGGCCGGCATCGGCGGCATGGGAGGCATCGGCGCCATCGAGGCGATCGGCATCGCCTTCGGCACCTTGATCTTCGCCGACGCGGCCTTGCGGTCGCGCAGGTAATCCACCGGCACGCTGCTGTCGGCCGGCTTGCCGCGCAGCGCGTCCATCACTTCGCGCGGCGAAGCGACCGGCTTGCCGTCGACGCGCTGGATCACGTCGCCGGGTTGCAGGTTTTCCAGCGCCGGGCCGGTGCTCAGCACCAGCACGCCGTGGTCGGTGCCGAAGTAGCGGCCGAGCTTCGCGTCCACCGACGCCAGGTTCAGGCCGTTCCAGCGGAAGGCTTCGGCGAGGCGGCGCTCGCCGCGCGGCGCATGCGGCGCGAAGCCGCCGCCCATCGCGGCGTGCTGCGCGCAGTCCTGGCCGCCGTCCTTGCATTCGATCCGGATCACCCGATGCTCGGCGCGCCCGTCTGCCGCGGGGCCGTCGCCGGTGAAGGTGAAGACCTGCACGTCGCGATCACCCGGCGGCGCCATGCCGTCGGGCATCGCCATGTCCAGCGCGTCGGCCTGCACTTCGGTGCGATCGCCGATGCGCCGCACGACGACGTTGCCGCCCGGCCGCATCATCCCGCCGTCGCCGGTGAACACCATGATCCGGGTGTCCAGCTTCGGCGTGACCGACACGTCGGCCTCGCGGCCGTCGCGGGCGTAGGTCAGCTTCACGGCGGTCTTTTCGTCGGTGCCCTGCAGCAGCGCGCGCGCCGAGGCCACGCGCGCTTCCGGCGACGGCCCGGCGATCGGCTTGCCGCCGATGCGCAGCAGGCGATCGCCCGTCTTCAGGCCGGCGGCCGCGGCGGCACCGTCGGGCGTCACGCCGGCGATGCGCACGCCCGCGTCGGCGTCCGGCGCCAGCAGCACGCCGATCACCGGCCGCGCCGGCATGCCGCCGAAATCGCGGGCGAAATGCGGGGCGAAACCAGGACCGAAGCCGGGGCCGGCGCGGTGCCCGGTGAGTTCGGCCAGACGCTTCGCGGCGCGTTCGAGATCGGCGCGCGCGGCCTCGATCTCCTTCTGCTGCGCTGCGGTCGGCGGCTTCGGTGCGGCGGGGGCGGCGGGGGCCGCGGGTGGCGTCGGCGCGGCGGGCGCGGACTGCGAATGCACGGCGCCGGCCAGCGGCAGCGCGGCCGCGATGGCGAGGACGAGCAGGGACTTGCGCGACAGGGTCATGTTCGAGAAAGGCATGGGAACCTCGGGACGGTGGAGCGGAGAGAGAAGGACGCGGCGGATGTTCAGTCGATGGTGACCAGCGCGCCGTCGAGGCGGCCACCGCTGGCGGCGAGTGCGCGCAGCTGGCTTTCGAGACCGGCGGCCTGTTCGAGCGTGTCGACCCGCGCCTGCCACAGCTGCAACTGCTGGTCGGCGGGCAGGTCGGGCTGCGCCAGGCGCGCATCGATCGCGGCGAGGTCGGCGTCGTAACCGCCGGCCAGCGCCGCGGCCGGGCCGCTGTCGACGCGCGTGTCGCGGGCCAGCGCCAGCAGGGTTTCGAGTTGCGCCGAAGCGGCGTACAGCGCGTCCAGCGTTTCGCGCTGGCCGTTTTGCGGCGTCGCCGGATGCGCCGCGGCGTCGGCGATGACCGGCGCGGTCTCGCGCAGGGCGTGCGACGCCGGCCGTGCGCGTCGCGTCGCGTGGCGGGGTGTTGGCTGCGCGGCGCGGGCGATGCGGGGCGTCGTCGACGCATGCGTCGGCATCCATGCGTGCGTCGCATCGGTCGATGGCGCGACGGCGGGCGGCGTGGTTTTCACGGCATCGGGCGTCGCGGCAGGAGCATGCGCGGCGGTCGCGACGGCCGGCGCCGGAGCGGTCGCGACCGCGCGATCCTCGCTGCGCCGCAATGCGAACGGCAGCAGCGCCAGCGCGCACAGGCCGGCGGCGAGCGCCAGCCCGATGCGCCGCCGCCGCGTGCGTGCGGCACGGCGCGCGGCCGCCTGCGCGAGCACGGGCCAGCGCGAAGCGTCGGGTGCTTCGGCCGGCAATGCGGCGAAGGCCTCGCCCCACGTCTGCGGGGCGGCGGGCAGGCAGGAAAACGGAGTGCGGGATGCGTCAGCCATGGGCGGCCTCGCGGACGACGGCGGTTGCGGTGCGGGATGCGGCGTCGGCGGCCGCATCGGGTTCGAGCAGCGTGCGCAGGCGGCGACCGCCGCGCGACAACTGCGATTTCGAGAAGCTCGGCGTGCGCTGCATCAGCGCCGCGATCTCCTCGTGGGTGTAGCCCTCGGCGTGGTACAGCCACAGCACGGTGCGGGTGAGCGCCGGCAGGGCGTCCAGCGCGCGCTGCAGCCGTGCGGCATCCGCGGCGGCGGCCGGTGGCGGGGTGGTGTCGTCGATCGGGTCGAGGTCGTCCAGCGCGTCGCCGCCGGTCTCGGGACGCCGGCGACGCAGCGCCATCAACGCCTCGTTCACCGCGATCCGCCGCAGCCAGGCCCAGAACGGCGCGTCGTCGGTGCCGGCGCCGCGCCCGCGGAAATCGCCGATCCGGTCGAACGCCTTCAGCATGGTGTCCTGCAGCACGTCGGCGGCCAGCTCGCGTTCGCCGCACACGCGTAGCGCCAACGTGAACACCGGGCGCTCGAACCAGCGGTAGACCTGCTCGAACGCCGCGGCCTCGCCCCGGCGCAGGCGCGCCAGCAGGGCGTCGGGCACATCGATCGCGAAAGCGGAGGCGTTCGGGGTCATCTGAAAGGACAGGATGCGCCACGGGGCGAAACCGTCGCAGCCGGGCGACACCGTTCGTCGGCCCGCGCCGTCCCATGGCCGTCCCCGTCCGGCCCTATACTGGCCGCCACTCGGCAGGGAGGGTTCCAGATGGGTTCGTTCATCGGTTTCGTCGTCGTCGCGATCGTCGCGATCTTCTTCTTCAAGGCCATCCGCATGGTGCCCCAGGGCTACGAGTGGACGGTCGAGGCCTTCGGCAAGTACACCCACACCATGTCGCCGGGCCTGCACCTGCTGGTCCCGATCTACCAGGGCGTCGGCCGCAAGATCAACATGATGGAACAGGTGATGGACGTGCCCAGCCAGGACGTCATCACCAAGGACAACGCCGTGGTCAAGGTCGACGGCGTGGTCTACTTCCAGGTGCTCGACGCCGCCAAGGCCGCGTACGAGGTCGCCCAGCTCGAAGTGGCGATCCTCAACCTGGTGATGACCAACATCCGGACCGCAATCGGTTCGATGGATCTCGACGAGTCGCTGTCCAAGCGCGACGAGATCAACGCCAAGGTGCTGACCGCGGTCGACCACGCCACCCATCCGTGGGGACTGAAGGTCAACCGCATCGAGCTGAAGGACATCCAGCCGCCGCGCGACCTCATCGCCTCGATGCAGCAGCAGAAGATGGCCGAGCAGAACAAGCGCGCCGCGGTGCTCGAAGCCGAAGGCGTGCGCCAGTCGGCGATCCTGCGCGCCGAGGGCGAGAAGCAGGCCGCGGTGCTGCAGGCTGAAGGCAAGCGCGAAGCCGCGTTCCGCGAGGCCGAGGCCCGCGAGCGCCTGGCCGAGGCCGAGGCGAAGGCGACGCAGATGGTGTCCGACGCCATCGCCGGCGGCAACGTCAACGCCATCAACTACTTCGTGGCGCAGAAGTACATCGAGGCGTTCAAGGCGCTGGCCGAGGCGCCGAACCAGAAGTTCGTGATGCTGCCGATGGAATCCAGCGGCATCCTCGGCTCGCTGGCCGGCATCACCGAGCTGGCGAAGGAAGCGCTGAACCACCAGCAGCAGGGCGGCGCGAAGCCGCCGTCGATCCCGCGCAGCGGAGGCTGAACCATGGACTTCGGGATGCGTCCTGAGGTGTTCCTGTGGGCGATCGCGGCGCTGGGCCTGGTCGCGCTGGAGATGCTCGCGCCGGGCGCCTTCATGCTGTGGCTGGGCTTCGCCGCCGGCGCGCTCGCGCTCATCGTCTGGCTGGTGCCCGGGCTGCCGTTCCTCGTGCAGGCGATCCTGTTCGTGGTGCTCGCGGCGATCTCGGTGCAGATCTCGCGCAAGTGGTTCCGCGGCCGCGAATCGTCCGCCGACCGCTCCACGCTCAACCGTCGTGCCGAACAGCTGGTCGGCCGCGTGGTGCCGCTGGAAAGCGCGATCGCGCAGGGCGCGGGGCGGGTGCAGATCGCCGACGCGTTCTGGCAGGTCAGCGGCCCCGACCTGCCCGCCGGTGCCAACGTGCGCATCGTCGACGTGCACGGCATGATCCTGAAAGTGGAAGCGGCCGACTGAGCGGCCGCGTCGAACGTCGATCGAGGAGATCCCCATGACCATGTCGATCCGATCCGCCCGCGTGCTGCCGCGCCTGCCCGTCGCCGGCCTGTGCGTCGCGCTGCTCGCGCTCGCCGCCTGCGGCCACGATGCCACGCCCGCCGCGGAGTCCGCGGCCACGCCGACGCCTGCGGCGACGCCCGACGCCGCCGCGAACGCGCCCGCCGCGAACGCACCGGCCGCGCAGCCCGACGCACCGGCCAGCGGCGCGTCGGCGCTGGTCGGCCTGACCGTGCCGCCGTATCCCGACGGCCTGGCCGAGATCGCCGGCAGCTGCGTGCCCAGCGGCGCCGGCTACGACCGCCTCTGCGACTTCGGCATCGCGATGGTCGGCGACGCCGCCAAGGGCACGTCCGGCGCGATGGCGCGCTTCGTCACCGCCTCGCGCAAGGCCGATCCGGGCGCCGACGGCAAGCCGCGCTGGCAGGTGCTGGACGCCGTCGACGTGCCGCAGCTGCCGCCCGGCTACGACCTGCAGCTCGGCGCGTGCAAGCTCGACGGCAAGGACGCGCCGGGCCTGATCGCCGTCGTCCGCTACGGCGCCGGCGAGACCAGCGCCGACCTGAAATGGATCCGCCGCTTCGATACCGACGCCGGCAAGCTGGTCGACGTCGAGGCTGCGCAGGTGAGCTGCGCGAATCCCGCCGCGGGCGTCTGACCGCACGCTTGCCCGCCCCGAAAGTGGACCATCCGCGGGCGGGGTCTGGGATAATGCCGGTCTTTCGGCAGCCAGGCCCCGCGATGACGCTCAAGACGATCCTCAATGACGCCCACCGCGCCCTCGGCGCGAAGATGGTCGATTTCGGCGGCTGGGACATGCCGCTCAGCTACGGCTCGCAGCTCGACGAACACCACCAGGTGCGTCGCGACGCCGGCATGTTCGATGTCTCGCACATGACCGTGGTCGACCTGCGCGGCGCCCGTACCCGCGAGTTCCTGCGCCACCTCGTCACCAACAACGTCGACAAGCTGCAGAAGCCGGGCAAGGCGCTCTACACCTGCATGCTCAACGAACGCGGCGGCGTGGTCGACGACCTGATCGTCTACTTCCTGGCCGAGGATTTCTTCCGCCTGGTGGTGAACGCCGCCACCCGCGACAAGGACCTCGCGTGGATCGCCGCGCAGGCCGCGCCGTTCGGCGTGGAGATGACCGAGCGCGCCGAACTGGCGATGATCGCCGTGCAGGGCCCCAACGCCCGCGAGAAGACGCTGGGCCTGCTCTCGCCCGACACCGCGCTGGCGGCGGCGAAGATCACCCGCTTCGCCGCGACCGAGGCGACGCTGCGCGACGGCACGCCGCTGTTCCTCGCCCGCACCGGCTACACCGGCGAGGACGGCTTCGAGATCGTCGTGCCGCAGGAGCGCGCGGTCGCGCTGTGGGACGCGCTGCTCGCCGCGGGCGTGAAGCCGGCCGGCCTCGGCGCGCGCGACACGCTACGCCTGGAGGCCGGCATGAACCTCTACGGCCAGGACATGGACGAGGACACCACGCCGTTCGAGGCCGCGCTGGCGTGGACCGTCGCGCTGGACGCCGGCCGCGACTTCGTCGGCCGCGCCGTGCTGGAAGCGCAGCAGGCCGCCGGCGTGCCGCGCCGCATGATCGGCATGGTGATGGACGAGAAGGGCGTGCTGCGCCACGGCCAGACCGTGCGCACCGCCGCCGGCGACGGCGAGATCCTCTCCGGCACCTTCTCGCCCACGCTCGGCAAGGCGATCGCCTTCGCCCGGGTGCCCGCCGGCGAGCTCGGCGACGTCCGCGTCGACATCCGCGGCCGCGACGTCCCCGTGCGCGTCGTCAAGTTTCCGTTCGTGCGCGACGGCAAGGCGCAGGAAGGCATTTGACCGCCGCCGCCGCGCTTCTAAACTAGACGCATTCTTCCACTTTCCACCGCCACCCCTGCGGAGCCCCCGATGAGCGACATCCCCGGCGATCTGAAGTTCATGAAATCCCACGAATGGGCCCGCGTCGAAGGAGACGGCAAGGTCACCGTGGGCATCTCCGACCACGCGCAGGGCCTGCTCGGCGACCTGGTCTACGTCGAGCTGCCGAACATCGGCGACCGCGTCGAAGCCGGCAACGCCTGCGCCGTCGTCGAGTCGGTGAAGGCCGCCTCCGACGTCTACGCCCCGGTCAGCGGCACCGTCGTCGCGGTCAACGCGCCGCTGGCCGACAAGCCGGAGACCATCAACGAAGATGCCTACGGCGAAGGCTGGCTGTTCGTCCTGGAGATCGATGACACCGACCAGCTCAACGAGCTGCTGGCCCCCGACGACTACGCCGAGCTGCTCGAAGACGACGAGCACTGAGCCTGATCCCGGCGCGGCACACCGCCGCGCAGGCGACATCGCGAAGCCGTCCGTACCCGCGGACGGCTTTTTTCTTGCCCGCCCGATGCGCGTCGCCGGCGCGCGAACCGATGCCGATGCGTCGTGCACGAAGCCGGTCGACGCACCGTCGGCATGCCGTCGAGGTGCCATCGGAGCCGCCATCGACATGGCGTTCGCCGTGCCGATCACCGCGCCGACGACGCGCGCATCGCGCTGCGGAGCGGGGCGTTCGCCGCGTTTTCGTCCGCGCATTGTTCGCGCAGTTCCGCGCATTCCGGCTTGTGCGACGCGAAATCCGGTCCGTTTCGACGATCGTCGAACGACGCGCTTTCGTCTGTCTTCATCCGCGCCGGCGGGCGTGTCGCCGCGCGCTTCGGCGCATGCGTCCGCGACGGCCTGCGCGATGCCGCGTGGAACAAAACGTCTGAAAAAAAGATGTTTCGTTTCGCGTCGCCGGAGGCATGCCGCGCGCATGCCTCCGGCGACGCACAGCGCGTGCGGACCTCCGGACACCGCGCGCGCTGCGTGTGCGCGGCAAGTCGCGCGATTTTTTTCGCGTCGGGGTGTTGACAGTGGAAAAAACCGTGATTAGGTTTCGCCCCAAGTGTTGCCTGCGCAGAAGTGAGTGAGTCCCTCCAAGACGAAAACGCGAAGCACAATCAGGATTTCCTTCCGGACTTCGGTTCCGGTGGAAACAGGCTTCGTCTCCTTCGCAAAACGCCACGTCGCCGCCGGGTCTCGCCACCCGCGCCTTTTCGCCCGAGGTCAGGATGGCACCGGGACGAGTCATGTCCGCCACGGCATCGCCGCGACGGATGCGGGGCGGTTCGACGTTGTCGTGTCTTTTCTCCGGTCGCCGTGGACGCGGCGCCGGGCCGAATCCGTACCGGCTTGCCTAGTGCGCCGGCGGTGGATGGCGGGTCCGACTCCCGCGATCCGTTTGATGTCTGGGCCGTAATACCCAACGCAAGTCCACTGACGAGGAGAGCCATACCATGGCTGCGAAGAAAGCTGCGAAGAAGGCCGTCAAGAAGGCGGCCAAGAAAACCGTGAAGAAGGCGGCGAAGAAGGCCGTCCGCAAGACCGCCGCGAAGAAGGCCGCCAAGAAGGTCGCCAAGAAGCCGGCGAAGAAGGCTGCCAAGAAGGCCGTGAAGAAGGCCGCGAAGAAGACGGCGAAGAAGGCCGCCAAGAAGACCGCGAAGAAGACTGCGAAGAAGGCTGCCAAGAAGACCGCGAAGAAGGCTGCGAAGAAGCCCGCCGCGAAGAAGGCCGCCAAGAAGGCTGCGAAGAAGCCGGCGAAGAAGGCTGCCAAGAAGCGCGCGAAGAAGGCCGCGCCGGCCGCCGCTCCGGCCGCGATCGAGCCGATGGCGTAATCACGTCACCCCGATCTGCGTCACCCGAACTCCCTCTCCGCGCCGCCCAGGCGGAGAGGGAGTTTTTTTATGCCCGGCGAAAGGCGGGCGCGCCGGGACCGGAGCGGACGCGGTGCCCGCCTCGGTGATGTGGAGGCGCAATGCCTGCCGGCGCAGGCTTACTCGGGCTTGGCGTCCGAGACCGAGCTTTCCGCACCGCCGCCGGCCGCCGGCGGATCCGGCAGCTTCGGCAGGCCCTGCGCGTACAGCCCTTCCTCCAGCGGCTCGGGCTCGCTGTCCAGCCACTGCTGCGGCGGCAGGCCGAGCGCGCGATCGAGCACGGTGGGCAACAGCCCCGACGGCGCGCCGCTGTTGGCGTTCCAGAGGATGACCACGCCGAGGTCGCGGTCGGGCAGCATCGCGATCGCGCCGCGATAGCCCTGCACCGCGCCGCCGTGGAAGACCACGCGGTGGCCGGCGTAATCGAAGATGCGCCAGCCCAAGCCGTAGCCGGCGGCGTCGAGCCGCGCGCTGCGCCACTTCGAGCCGCGCGTTTCGGCGGGCGTGTCGATCAGCGGCGCGTGCAGTGTCGCCAGCAGCGTCGCCGGCAGCACGTCGGGACGATGCCCGGTCTGCGCGACCAGCCACTGCGCCATGTCGGTGATGCTGGCGTTGACGCCCGCCGCGGGTGC
The DNA here is from genome assembly GCF_056313745.1 of Lysobacter sp. DMC97. Lineage (NCBI taxonomy): Bacteria > Pseudomonadati > Pseudomonadota > Gammaproteobacteria > Lysobacterales > Lysobacteraceae > Lysobacter > Lysobacter sp. DMC97. Next base: position 171,819 of record NZ_JBQUZR010000003.1, read on the forward strand.
GACGCGGTAGTAGCTCGGCTTGGGCGTCACCGACGACCAGCCGCGCGCGACGCGCACGTGCGGCTTCGCCCACCGCGGGCTGGCCTGGATGCCGTCGAGGCCGTAGCTGGCGTCGCGCATGCCCAGCGGCGTGAACACGCGCTGCGCGACCCACTGTTCGAAGGGTTCGCCGCTGGCGCCGCGGACGACGTCGCCGATCAGGCTGTAGGCGATGTTCTGGTAGGCGTAGCACTCGCCGGGCGCGCACTGCATCGGCGTGTAGGCCATCTTGCGCACCAGCGAGGCGTATTCGGCGTTGCCTTCGAGATCGCGGTCGAAGGCGTTGTGGCCGAGGCCCACGCGATGGCTCAGCACGTCGGCGACGGTGAGCTCCAGCGCGGCGCGCGGCTCGGAGAACTGCAGGGTGGGGTAGTAGTCGACGACACGGCTGTCCCAGCGCAGGCGGCCCTGGTTGACCAGCAGGCCGGTCGCGGTGGCGGCGAAGGACTTCGACAGCGAGGCCAGCCGGAACACGGTGTGTTCGTCGACGGTCTCGGGGTTGTTCACGTCGGTGACGCCGTAGCCGCGGGCGCTGAGGACGCGGCCGCCCTGCACGATCGCCATCGCCAGGCCGGGCACCTTCTGGCCCGCGACCAGGCCCTGCGCCAGTCGCTCGAAATCGGCGACGTTGAAGCCGGCGGCCGGCGGCAGCACCTGCAGGCCGTTGCCGGGGAACACGCGGACCATCGTGGCGCGCGGCGAGTAGACGCTGGCGTTGCCGAGTACCGCGCCGTCACCGAGGCTGCTGTCCCAGCGCAGCGAGGTCTGCGCCGACACGCCCGCGGACAGCGGCAGCAGCAGCGCGCTCAGCCCGGCGGTGAGGGCGAGCAGCGGAAACCGCCGACGCGGTCCGTGCAGGCGGGCCGATGGCAGTGCGGAACGGCGCCGGTAATCGTCTTTCATCGCTGTTGCCCCCTGCGTATGCTTCGCCTGCGGGTCGGTCGTGTGGGTCGATCGCGTGGGCGATCGTCTGAAGGTCGCGTCGGTGCGGCCGTCCGCTGTCGCGAACGCGCCCGGTCTTCCGCCGGGCTCCCGGCGATCATAGCGTCCCTTCCGCGGTTTGCATGAACAAGGGGAAGTTCGGTGGTTATTTTGTTGATCCTGCTCGCAATTCTGGCGGTCCTGCTGGTGTGGGCGGTCGGTGCGTACAACGGCCTGGTCGGGGCCCGGAACGTCTACCGCAACGCCTTCGCCCAGATCGACGTGCAGCTGCAGCGACGCTTCGACCTCATCCCCAACCTCGTCGAGACCGCCAAGGGCTACCTGACGCACGAGCGCGAGACGCTGGACGCCGTGGTCGCCGCGCGCGGGGCCGCGCAGGCCGGACTGGCCGCCGCCAAGGCCGTGCCCGGCGATCCCGCGGCGATGGCCACGCTCGCCGCGGCGCAGGGGCAGTTGGACGCGGGCCTCGGCCGCCTGCTGGCGGTCGCCGAGGCCTACCCCGACCTCAAGGCCGACCGGACGATGATGCAGCTCACCGAGGAGCTGGCCAGCACCGAGAACCGGGTCGCGTTCGCGCGCCAGGCGTTCAACGACGCGGTGATGGCCTACAACAACCGGCGCGAGATGTTCCCCTCCAGCGTCATCGCCGGCAGCTTCGACTTCGCCGCCGCGACGTCGCTGGCCATCCCGGGCGATCGCGCGGAGATGCGCGAAGCGCCGAAGGTGCAGTTCTGATCCCGCGATCGCTCCCGCATCGCGCCGGGCGTCCCGCGTCCGGCCGATGCCCGTCCGTCGAACTCCTTTCCACATGAACTTCTTCGATCGCCAGGCCGCCGCGCGGCGCGCCTCGTTCCGGCTGGTGCTGCTGTTCGCGCTGGCGGTCGCCGGCATCGTGCTCGCCGTCGATTTCGTCGCGTGGTTGCTCATCGCCGCGAAGGACACCGCCTCGCCCAGGCAGACGCTGGGCCTGCTGGCGCTGGTCTCGCTGCTGGTGCTCGCGATCATCGGCCTCGGCTCGCTGTACCGCATCGCCAGCCTGTCCGGCGGCGGCGAGGCGATCGCGCGGCAACTGGGCGGCGTGCCGGTGCCCGAACAGAGCCGCGATCCGCAGCTGCGGCGGCTGCGCAACGTGGTCGAGGAGATCGCGATCGCCTCCGGCGTGCCGATGCCGAAGCTGTACGTGCTGGAACACGAATCCGCCATCAACGCCTTCGCCGCCGGCTACGCGCCGGCCGACGCCGCGGTCGCGGTGACGCGCGGCGCGCTGGAGCGGCTCAACCGCGACGAACTGCAGGGCGTGATCGCGCACGAGTTCAGCCACATCCTCAACGGCGACATGCGCCTGAACCTCCGCCTGGTCGGCGTGCTGTTTGGCATCCTCATGCTGGCGCTCGCCGGGCGCAGGATCCTCGAACACGGCCGCTTCTCCGGTCGCGGCAAGAGCACCGGCGCGGTGCTCGGCGCGGCGTTCGTGGCGATGGGCGTCGGCTACCTCGGCCTGTTCTTCGCGCGGATGATCAAGGCCGGCGTCAGCCGTTCGCGCGAGCTGCTGGCGGATGCGTCCGCGGTGCAGTTCACGCGGCAGACCGCGGGCCTGGCGGGCGCGCTGAAGAAGATCGCCGGCGTCTCCGGCGGCGCGACGCTGGCGCAGCGCGGCGAGGCCGAGGAAGTCAGCCACATGCTGTTCGGCGATGGCGTCGGCCTGCAGGGCCTGTTCGCCACGCATCCGCCGCTGCTGCAGCGCATCCGCGCGCTGGAGCCGACCTTCGACGCGACGCAGCTGTCCGCGCTGCAGCGGCGCTGGGCCGCCGAGCCGCCCGACGGCATGGCCGAAGACATCCGCCTCGGCCTGGCGCCGCGCGAGGGCGGCCTGCCCGCGCCGGACGCGGCGTTCGCGGTGAGTCCGTCGATGGTGGTGGCGCAGGTGGCGCAGCCGGCCGCGGACGACTACCGCCGCGCCGATGTCATCGTCGCTGCGCTGCCTGCCGCGGTGCGTGCGCTGGCCGCCGATCGCGACAGCGTGGTGCCGCTGGTGATCGGCCTGCTGCTGGACGCCGATCCGGCGGTGCGCGCGCGCCAGCACACCGAGATCGCCGCGCGCCTGGGCCGGCAGGCGGCGATCCACGCGCAGGCGCTGCGTGACGAGCACCTGGAGGCGCTGCACCCGATGCTGCGCCTGCCGCTGGCGGCACTGGCGTTCCCGATGCTGGGCCAGCGCCCGCGCGCCGCGATCGGCCTGGTGCTGGACACAGTGCACGCGGCGGTGAACACCGACGGCCGCGTGTCGGTGTTCGAGTACTGCCTCGGCACGCTGCTGCAGGCGCAGATGCGCGAGGCGCTGGATCCGGTGCGGCACGCGCCGTTCGGCCGTCGCCGGCTGGTCGATGCCCGCGACGCCGTCGCCCTGCTGCTGGCGACGATCGCCCAGGCCGGCCACGATTCGGCCCCGGACGCACGGCGCGCCTGGCTCGCCGGCTTCCAGCGCGTGTTCCCGCAGGATCACGCCGACTACGCGCCGCCGGCGAACGGCGTGCTGGCGCTTGATCCGGTCTGGCCGCAGCTGGATGCGCTCGCGCCCGAGGCCAAGCAGTTGCTGGTCGAAGCACTGACCGCGGCGGTCAGCCACGACGGCCGCGTCACGGTGCCGGAAGCCGAACTCCTGCGCGCCGTCTGCGCCCTGCTGCACTGTCCGCTGCCGCCGATGCTGGAGCGCGGCTGAGCCGCGGGGAACCCGCGCGCGCAGCCACGCATCGAAACCGCATGCTGCGTCCGCTGCCCGCTTTCGTCGCCTTGCTCGCCGGTCTGCCTGCCGTTGCGGCGGCGCCCGTGGACGAGACCCGGCTCGTGCAGGCAGGCGGCACCACGCTGCGCATCGACGTCGCGGGCGTCGCCGATCCGGGGCGCCGCGCGATGCTGATGGACTGGGCCGAAGAGGCGGCGCGCGCGACCGTGCTGCCGTCGCGGCGCTTTCCGCTGGACGCGGCGCAGGCGCGGATCGTCGAGATCGACAGCCGCGATCCCAGCCCGGTGCCGTGGGGCCAGACGCGTCGCGACGACGACGTGGCGGTGCTGCTGTTCGTGCGCCGCGACGCCGGTCGCGACGCGCTGCGTGCGGACTGGACGGCGGTGCACGAATTCGCGCACCTCGCGCATCCCTATCTCGGCGACCGCGGACGCTGGCTCGCCGAGGGCCTGGCGAGCTACCAGCAGAACGTGCTGCGGGCGCGCGCCGGATTGACCAGCGTCGAAGCCGCGTGGACCGCACTCGATGCCGGTTTCAGTCGCGGCGAAGCGGCCGGAACCGGCGTGCCGCTGGCGCAGGCCGGGCGCGGCGCGACGATGCGCATTTATTGGGCCGGTGCGGCGTACTGGCTGGAGATGGACCTGCGTCTGCGCCGCGACCACCGCAGTTCACTGCAGACAGTGCTCGACGACTATGCGCGCTGCTGTCTCGACGGCACCGCGCACGTCGCACCGGAAGCGTTCGTGGCGGCGCTGGATCGCATCGCCGGCACCGCGCTGTTCGCGCCGCGGTATCGCACCTATGCCGCGTCCACGGACTTCCCGCCGCTCGACGACCGTTACGCCGCGCTCGGCATCGTCCGTGACGGCAGCGGATTGCGTTTCCGGGGCGATGCCGCCGCCGCGGCGCTGCGCACCGCGATCATGCGCGCCCCCGCGCTCGACCCCGCGCTCGACCCCGCGCCGGCGCCCGACCCGCGAGGACGGACGTCGCCGCGATGATCGGCAGGCAGGGCCGGCGTGCCCTGCGGCTTGCGCATCACAGCTCGCTCGGCCCGTCCGCCAGCGGCGCGATCCGCTTCAGCAGCCGGTCGATCGCGGTCTCGTACTCGCCTTCGTCGGCGAAGTCGCGGAATTCGCCCGCATCGTAGAAGCGGCCGTAGCAGAACTTGCAGCTCTCGAAGCGGATGTGCGGCTGGTGCGGGTCCACCATGTGGATCAGCGGGTAATGGCCGCAGGCGGGGCAGAGGATGACCTGCGCCGCCGGTGCGGTGGGATCGAAGGTCGCGTCGCTCGCGGGCGGCGGGGGCGGGGCGACCAGGTCGATGCGTTCGGCCTCTTCGCGCAGCTGCTCGTGCGCCATGATCTCGAACCACATGCCGTTGCACGCGCTGCAGCGCTGCACGGTCTCCTCGGTGCCGGGCACGGGATTCATCGGGGCATGGCACTTGGGGCACTGCATGGCGCGTCCGTCGTCGTCGTGAGGAGCCGCCATTCTGCCGGACGCTGCCAGCGGTCGCGAGCCGCGCTCAGTCGCCCAGCGACTTGACGAAGCGCACCGCGCCGTCGGTGAAACCGCAGGCGCGGTAGAAGGCGTGGGCCTCGGTGCGATGGCCGGCACTGGTCACTTCCAGACGCGCGGCGCCGGCGGCGCGGGCGCGGCGTTCGGCGTCGCGCAGCAGGGCGCGGCCCACGCCGTGGCCGCGGGCGTCGTCGCTCACCACCAGCGCGGTGACGCGGCAGGTGGTGGTGCCCAGCGGCAGGTAGTACATGAAGTCCAGCGACAGCAGGCCGCAGGCGACGCCGCGCAGGCGGGCCAGCAACAGCGCCTGGCGATCGTTGTGCAGCACGGCGGCGATGCGTTCGGCGGCGTCAACGGGATCGCAGGGATAGCCGAGGGCGCCGAGCAGCACCGCCACCTCGTCGGCATCGGCCGGGGTGGCGTTGCGCAGGTCGAGGTCGACCTCGACCGGGGAAGCGGACATCCCCGTGCCGCTCATCGGTCAGCGGGTGCCGTAGACGACCACGGTCTTGCCGCGGGCGTGCAGCTTGCCGTCGACCTGGAGCTTCTTCAGCACGCGGCCGGCCATCTCGCGGGAGCAGCCGACCAGCCGCGCCAGCTCCTGCCGGGAGACGCGCAACTGGGTGCCCTGCGGGTGGCTCATGGCCTCGGGTTCGCGGGTCAGGTCGTGCAGGGCGCGGATGATGCGGTCGGTGACGTCCAGGAAGGCCAGGCGGCCGGCCTTGCGGCTGGTGTCCAGCAGGCGGCGCGACAGCTGGGCGCCGATGGCGTAGATCAGCTGCGCGGCGTCGCCGGCCAGCGGGCCTTCCAGCAGCTGGTACAGGCGCTCGTAGCCGATCTCGGCCAGCTCGCACTGGGTGCGGGTGCGCAGCACCACCTCGCGGCGGTCGCTTTCGACGAACAGGCCCATTTCGCCCACGAATTCGCCCGGGCCGAAGTAGCCCAGCACCAGCTCGCGACCGTCCTCTTCCTCGGTGATGATGCTCACGGAGCCCGAGATCACGTAGTACAGGGTGCCCGCCGGGTCGCCCGGACGGAAGACTTCCGTGCGCGGCGGGTAGCGGCGTCGGTGGCAGTGCGATAGAAAACGCTCGATGGTCGCCACCGTGGGCGCGAGCGGATTTGCGTTCCGTCGAAGGGGAGTCAGCGTGGCCACGGGGGGTCGGTTCATGCGAGCCTGAACGTATGAAAGGACAAGAGTAGGCTTTTGTCACGATTCCGGCAAACGGCGCCGTATCCTCCCGACAGGATACGCAGCCTGATGCTGCGCCGCCGCAACGTCTCGCCCCCGTTGCCGCAATGCCGCATAATCGCGCCCCCGTCCAACGCCCCCAGAGGAACCGATGCCGTGGTCAAGCCGCTGCCGCGCCTGAAGCTGCAAGGTTTCAACAACCTGACCAAGTCGCTGTCCTTCAACATCTACGACGTCTGCTACGCCGCCTCCGAGGAAGAGCGTCAGCGCTACATCGCGTACATCGACGAGGAGTACAACGCCGACCGCCTCACCCAGATCCTCACCGACGTGGCGGAGATCATCGGCGCGAACATCCTCAACATCGCACGCCAGGACTACGACCCGCAGGGCGCGTCGGTGACCATCCTCATCTCCGAGGAGCCGGTGATCGACAAGAAGCAGGCCGGCAAGGAGCTCATCTCCGACGCCGTGGTCGCGCACATGGACAAGTCGCACATCACCGTGCACACGTATCCGGAAACCCATCCGGACAACGGCATCGCCACCTTCCGCGCCGACATCGACGTGTCGACCTGCGGCGTGATCTCGCCGCTGAAGGCGCTGAACTACCTGATCGAGAGCCTCGAGTCCGACATCGTGGTGATGGACTACCGCGTGCGCGGCTTCACCCGCGACATCAAGGGCAAGAAGCACTACATCGACCACAAGATCAACTCGATCCAGGACTACCTGGCCAAGAACATCAGGTCGCGCTACGAGATGCTCGACGTGAATGTCTACCAGGAGAACCTGTTCCACACCAAGATGCACCTCAAGGACTTCGACCTCGACCAGTACTTGTTCGAAGAGAAGGCCAAGAACCTCTCGTTCAAGGAACGCATGAAGGTGGAGGCGCGCCTGCGCCGCGAGATCGAGGAGCTCTACCAAGGTCGCAACCTGGTCGAGTGATCCGCTTCGCTGCAGTCAACGAAAAAAGCCGGCGAAAGCCGGCTTTTTTCGTTGCGCGGGAAGATCGGGTTTCGTAGGGCGGGCCCTGGCCCGCCATTGCGGTCGTTCCGATCGCACCGCGCGCTTCGATCGTTGTTTGGCGCGACCGGCAGACTCGCGACGGTGGGCCAGGGCCCGCCCTACAGCCGGTACGCGACCGCCTTCATCAGCTTCGACGCCGTGGCCATCAGCGTCGGGATCGGCGGCGGCAGCCTGCGCGCGCCGGCGGCCTGGGCGTGGTCGGCGTGGCGGACTTCGTCGTCCTTCATGACTTCGAGGATCGCCCGGCTGCGCGCGTCGGCGGCGGGCAGCGTGCGCAAGTGTTCTTCCAGGTGCGCCTCGACCTGGCGCTCGGTCTCGACCACGAAGCCGAGGTTCCAGCCGTCGCCGCGCAGGCCGGCGGCGAGGCCGATCGCGTAGCTGCCGGCGTACCACAGCGGGTTGAACACGCTGGGGCGGCTGTCCAGTTCGCGCAGGCGGTCCGCGCACCACGCGAGGTGGTCGGTTTCCTCCTGCGCGGCCGCATGCAGCTGCGCGCGCGTGGCCGGGTCGCGCGCGACCGCGGCCTGGCCCACGTACAGCGCCTGCGCGCAGACCTCGCCGACATGGTTGATGCGCATCAGCCCGGCGGCGTGGCGGCGTTCGGCCTCGTCCAGCACCACGTCGGCCTCGCGGTCGCCCGGGTTCGGGCGTTCGGCGCGCGGCGCGCCGGCGACGGTCTCCAGCGCGTTCTGCGCATCGGCGAGCAGGCGGTCGAGCGGGGTGAGCTGTCGGGTCGCGGTCATGCCAGACATTCTGCAAGGAATTCCAGGGGATGTCGCACCGGCACGGCGGTGCCGTTCGCCAGGTGCAGGCGGCAGCCGATGTTCGCACTGAGCACCATCGCGGCGCCGCTGCCGGCGAGCTGGTCCAGCAGAGGTTGCCGGAACGTCGCCGCGCGCGCCGGGTCGGCCAGCATCGCGGTGCCGGCCGCGCCGCAGCAGCCGAGGCCGGCGTCGAGATCGACGATCTCCAGCCCCGGCACCCGCGCCAGCAGTGCGCGCAGGGCGCCATCGCTGCGGACGACGTTCCGCTGCGTGCAGGGCAGATGCAGGGCGACGCGCGCGGTGCGCGGTGCGAAGCGCAGCCGGTCGGCGCGTTCGGCGAGCACGTCGATGGCGTCGCGGACGACGGACTGGCCGGACAGCGCATCGGCGAGTGCCTCGTGGCAGCCGCTGGACAGGCCGATCACTAGCGCGTGGCCCGCGAACGCGGCGCGGTTGGCGTCGGCGAGCGTGGCTGCGCGGTCGGCGGCGCCGGCATGCGCGTGCAGCGTGCCGCAGCAGGTCTGGGCCGACGGCGTTTCGAGCGCGAGGCCGGCCGCGGCAGCCAGTCGCGCGACGGCGTCGAACAGCGCCGCGTCGTAGCCGCGCGCCACGCAGCCGGTGAACAGCGCCGCGGTGGCGTCCGGCGCGGGAATGTCCTGCGATGGCGGCAAGCGTACCGCCGGCATCGGTGGTCTCGGCAATGGTCGTGCGGCGCGGGGCAGCAGCGGCCAGACGCGCCGGTACACGTCGAGCAGCCGCGCCAGCGTCCGCGGTCGGGCCGCCAGCGCTTCGATCGCGCGCTGACGCATGCCGGGCGGTCGCCGCGCACGCTGCCCGGCCCGCACGCCGGTGAGCACGGCGCCGTAGTCCACGTCCGCGGGGCAGACCGCCTCGCAACGCCGGCAGCCGAGGCAGGCGTCGAGATGGTCATCGAGGACGGGTGTCGGCGCCAGCGCGCCGGTGTCGAGCGCCCGGGCCAGCGCGATCCGGCCCCGCGGCGATTCGGCTTCCAGCCCCGCCAGCCGGTAGGTCGGGCACGTCGGCAGGCACAGGCCGCACTGCACGCAGCGGTCGGCGAGGGCGGCCAGGGACGGGGCGGAAGGCGCCGGAACGTTCATCCGGACATCTTCCGGGAAGCCGCCGGCCCGCGCGAGGCCGGAACCCCGCAACTTGCGACGCACTGCCTGCCGGGCTACCATCTCGCTTCTTTGCAGCCCCGGTTCCGGGTCCGCGAAGCCGCTCCACAGACAACGCGAGGCGACGTTCCGCCGGCCCTGCCGCTCCGGAACCAGCCCGACCAGCGCACCTCAGGGCGCGCCCCAACCAGAGTCCCTTCATGAAGACTTTCACCGCAAAGAACGAGACCGTCCAGCGCGACTGGTACCTCGTCGACGCCAGCGGCAAGACGCTCGGCCGTCTCGCAGCCGAACTGGCCTACCGCCTCCGCGGCAAGCACAAGCCCGTCTACACCCCGCACGTCGATACCGGCGACTACTTCGTCGTGATCAACGCCGAGAAGATCGCGGTCACCGGCAACAAGCTGCAGGACAAGAAGTACCACCGCTTCACCGGCTACGTCGGCAACCTGAAGACCGAGACCCTCGCCCAGGCGCTGGAGCGCCATCCGGAGCGCGTCCTCGAGATCGCCGTGAAGGGCATGCTGCCGAAGAATCCGCTCGGCCGCGCCATGTACAAGAAACTCAAGGTGTACAAGGGTTCCGAACACCCGCACGCCGCCCAGCAGCCGCAAGTCCTGGAACTCTAACCGATGGCTACTCAGCAGAACTACGGCACCGGCCGTCGCAAGTCCTCCGTCGCCCGCGTCTTCCTGCGCAAGGGCACCGGCAACATCACCGTCAACGACCGTCCGCTGGACGAGTTCTTCGGCCGCGAGACCGCGCGCATGATCGTGCGCCAGCCGCTGGAACTCACCAAGACCGTCGACAAGTTCGACATCGTCGTCACCGCGACCGGCGGCGGCACCACCGGCCAGGCCGGCGCCATCCGCCTGGGCATCGCCCGCGCCCTGGTCGAGTACGACGACACCCTGAAGTCCGAGCTGCGCAAGGCCGGCTTCATGACCCGCGACGCCCGCGAGGTCGAGCGCAAGAAGGTCGGTCTGCACAAGGCCCGTCGCGCCACCCAGTTCTCCAAGCGTTGATCCGGCTGCGTCGCACCGGGGCCCGTTGGGTCCCGGGGGCGACTGGCCCGCGGCCCCGATTTCGCGTTACAATCGCGGTCCGCTTGCACTACAGCCCCGTCGCCAAGCGGTAAGGCACCTGACTCTGACTCAGGCATTCGGTGGTTCGAATCCATCCGGGGCTGCCATCTTCGGGACACCCGCCGCAAGGCGGGTGTCTTTTTTTGCGCAATCGTCGGCGTCGCCGCGCAATGCCGGGTGATCGGATCGGCGACATGCCCGGGCCGGAGGCACGCCCCCGGCGTTTCCGCTCCCGGGAATGCGACGGGATGCCGTCGCATTCCCAGCGCGCAGTCACGCTTTCCCTTCTTTTTTCACGCCCATGACGAACCTGTAATTTCTTACAGGTACACGGCAGCGTGTGGACGCGGATATGTTCGTCGGGTCGGCGGCATGCCGACGGTTCATTCGACAGGGGATGTTGTGCTCGATTTTTTGAAGAAGTGGCTCGGGGGCGGGCAGGGACCCAGATCGCGTGCTTTGCCGCAGGGTGCCCCCACATTCGAACAGCGCCGCGCGGGCGGGCCGATCGGCTACGACCCGGATCTGGTGCCGTCGCTCAAGCGCGATCACGCCGATCTGGTGAAGCTCTACGGTGCCATCGGGGACCTGGCGCAGCAGGGTGATTTCCAGCAGATCCCGCAAATGCTCAATGCCTTCAAGGTGCACCTCGAAGGGCACCTGATCGCCGAGAACGTGCGTTTCTACAACTACGTCGAAAATGCCATGCAGGGCGATGCAGACAGCACCGCGCTGGTGCGCAGCTTCCGGCGCGAGATGAATGCCATCGCGCGCGGCGTGGTGGATTTTGTCAAGAAGTACCAGGTCGGCAACTTCGACCAGGAAACCCGCGAGGCCTTCATGACCGACTACCAGGTGGTCGGCGGCCTGCTGGCGCAACGCATCGAACGCGAGGAGAGCAGCCTCTACCCGCTGTACTCCGCGCGATAGCGATCGGGCGTCCGCGGCATGCGGACTCCGGGTCGTGCACAAGGTCAGGCGAGACAGGGAAGGCTCGCCGGGGGCCGTCGCAGATGTGCGGCGGCGAGATGGGACCGCTGTCGGCGAGGCCGGCGGCGGGAGGTTCGGACGAACCAGGAAGGTCGTCGTCCGGCGCATTTTTTCCCAACGTTGTTCACCGCAGTGCCCGATCAAGGAGAACGTATGAAAAAGGAAGCGGATGCCACACCTCAGGACACCATTCTGACCCCGGCCATGCGCCGGGTGCGCCACGAACTGGAAACCCACCCGGTCTTTGCGGAGATCGACCGCATCGAGGCCTTGCGCGCTTTCATGCAGGTGCACGTGTTCGCGGTCTGGGACTTCATGTCCCTGGCCAAGCGCCTGCAGCGCGACCTCACCTGCGTCGAATTGCCGTGGATGCCGCCGGCGGATCCGGTCGCGGCGCGGCTGATCAACGACATCGTCCTCGCCGAGGAAAGCGACGTCGATGCTCAGGGGAATCCGGCGAGTCATCTCGATCTCTATCTCCAGGCGATGCGTGACGTCGGTGCGCCGACGGCACAGTTCGAAGGTTTCCTCGACGCCCTGCGCGGCGGGGCGACGCTGGAAGATGCCTTCGAGGCGACGGACGTACCCGCCTTCGTTCGCGATTTCGTCGGTCACACCATCGGCACCGCCCTGCGCGGGAGCACCCTGGAGACCATGGCCAGCTTCTTCTACGGCCGCGAGAACGTCATTCCGGTGATGTTCCAGAGCCTGCTGGATCGCTGGGGGCTGAACGAAGGCCATGCGCCCGGTTTCGTGTACTACCTGCAGCGGCACATCGAGCTCGACGGCGACACGCACGGCCCGGCCGCGCATCGGCTGATCGAGGCCGAGCTGGTGCGCCGCGCGGATGGTCTGCAGGAAGCGCGCGATTCCGCGACCCAGGCGCTGCAGGCGCGTCGCGCGCTGTGGGACGGCGCCGCGACCCAGCTGCGGGCGCTGCGCGAAGGCAAGATCGCGAGCCTGCCGAAGCGCAAGGCGCAGGCCGCCGCCTGACGCTCTCCGGATCTTCCCGCTGTGCGCGGACGCGCACAGCGGGAGACCGTTTCGTTTTCACGTCGGACTCAGGCCGCGCGCTGGACGCCGGCTTCCACCGGGCTGTCGCCGACCACACGCAGGTTTTCCGCCACCGGCATGCGGAAGGCGAGGCTCATCACCTCGCCGATGCGCTGCGGCGGGCCGAGCCGCTCGACGATCAGCCCCAGATGACGCAGCAGGCGCTCGACCGGTGCGCTGGTGACGCCGACCAGCGTGTCCACCTGCCGCGCGCCGGAAAAGCGGAACATTTCCGCCAGCATCCCCGCGGCGATCGCCCCGAATCCGAATCCTTCCGCCGCGCCGCGCGGGTCGATCGCGAACCGGCTCACTTCCCAGGTCGCCGGCGACGACGGCGCCCGCCCGTCCGCGAGCAGGAACGGGAAGATGTCGCGCAGCATGTTCGGCCCGGTGGTCGGCAGCAGACGACAGCAGCCGAGCGCAGTCGATGCGCTCTCGTGGGCGATGAGGTAGTGCGGTCCGATCAGATCGAACCAGTCGTGCTCGCGACCGTGTTCGACATGGACATTCCAGTGCAGGCGTTCGTGGAACACGGCGCAGCGCAGGCGATACATGCTGTCCAGCAGGGGTGCGCCCAGACCGGATTCGCCGGCCCGCCCGATGACGAAGTGCGTCATGGTGTCTCCTCGTAGGGTGGAAGGAGACTTCAGTGGGCATAAGACCTGTCGCTTCTTGCAGCTGAAGGACCTTACAGGTTGACGCAGGTCCGTTCGCGCTGCCGATGGCGACACGGAAGCGTCCGGAAAAATCGCGGAGTCACATCATTCCGGCATCATTCCGGCATCGCGATGACATCCATCATTCGCTGTGGATGGAAAACAAAATGTGATTGTTTCCGGAAGTGCGCGAACGCACGCCGCGAAGGCCGCGTCTCAGGCGCGTTGGGAGACGATCAGGCCCAGCGAGATCGCGCGCGCGATCGCCGCCTGGCGGCCGCTGACGCCGAGCTTGTGGGTGGCGTTCTGCAGATGGAAGATCGACGTGCGCTCGCTGATGTTGAGCAACTGGCCGATTTCCCAGCTGGTCTTGCCCTCGGCGGCCCACGACAGGCATTCGCGTTCGCGCCGGGTGAGCGCCGGCAGCGGCGCGGGCGTGCGCGTGCGCAGGAACTGGCGCGCGGCTTCGTGCACGAAATGCGAAAGCAGGTGCAGGTCGGGCAGCATCGCCTCGAAGTCGCGGGCGCTGAGCGTGCGCGAGGAGAACGACATCAGGCCCCACGACACGCCCGGTCCGTGCAGGGGCACGCTCACGCCCTGGCGCAGGCCGAATTCGCGGGCCTCGCCGAACAGGTGCCGCACCCGTTGCAGGTGCGGATCGAGGATGCGGCGATGGTGCAGCTGCGCTTCTTCCCACGAGACCGGCGTGGCGTGGTCGTGGCAATGGCTGATCACCGGATCGATGCCGATGTAGTCCATCGTGAAGTAGTGCGTGACCCACTCTTCCGGATACGTGCCGAGGCGCAGCTGGTCCGGATGCTCGTTCACCAGCGGCAGGTCGACCGCGTAGAACCAGTAGTCGATGCCGAGCGGACGGATGATGCGCTCGATGTGGGCGCTGAGCGCTTCGGTGTTCGGCGCATCGGCGAACCCGCGCATGGTGTCGATGTCGATCGGCGTCCTGCTCATGACCCGTCCTGGTGACGCCAACGCGACGAAGGCGGTGGATGGCCGGACACGACAAGGGGGCGCTGCGCGATGAAACGCGGACGTGTCCCCCGGTCATGCCCGATCTTCACGCTAAAGTAACAGGCTTGTCGGGCTCTGCGAACCCGTCGGATCACGATGCAAACGATGTAACGTCGCATGCATGCAGTGACCGCGATCGCAAATCGCGACTTGATCGATATCATCTATCGCGACGCCTTTGTCGTGATGTCTTCCCTCGCTGTTCCGGATGTCTGCATGGTCGCCCTGTTTTCCGCTCCCTGTGCGCCGGCCGAGGCGCTCGCCGAACGCCTGACCGCCAACGGCTACGCCGTGTTCGCGCCGGAGGCCGTCGCCGCGCTGTGCGACGTGTCGACGGCGTCGCTCGACGCGCTGGTGCCGTCGTGGGATGACCTCCCGCCCGACGACTACCTGCGCGACGGCGGCCGCTATCGTCGTCGTCGCCATGGCTCCTTCGTCGTCGGCCGCGCGGGTGTCGTGCAGGCGCCGCATCGCGCGCACTACCAGTCGCTGGACTACAACGCGCTGCACGGCGGCCTGCAGCGCTGGTTCGCGCCGATCACGCCGGAGATCGTCGCGGCGCCGGCGTTCGTGCAGCTGATCGCAACCCTCGGCGCGCGGCTGCGCGGCGTCCGTGCGGTCGATCCGTGGTACGTCGAGGCGCACCAGTTCCGCATCGACACCACCGACGGCATCGGCCGGCCCACGCCCGAGGGCGCGCACCGCGACGGCGTCGACTTCGTGGCGGTGTTCCTGGTGGCTCGGCAGGCGATCCGCGGCGGCGAGACCCGCGTCTTCGACGCCCATGGCCCCGACGGCCAGCGCTTCACGCTGGATCGCCCCTGGAGCCTGCTGCTGCTGGACGACACCCGCGTGATCCACGAATCCACGCCGATCCAGCCGGCGGGCGAGGACGCCGGCCACCGCGACACGCTGGTGCTGACCTTCCGCGCGGGCGGGTTCCAGAGCGAGGGCGGCGATTGAACGTCTGCTCGGTGAGCGCCTGCCCGGTCAGCGCCTGCCGGGTGAGCGCCCGCCCGGCCGGAGCGCGACGCCCGGCACGGGCAATCAGTTACAATTGAAACCAATTCACAGCATCCGACCGAGGTCCCGATGAAGCTGGGTTCCCTGAAGGAGGGCGGCCGCGACGGCACCCTGATCGTCGTTTCCCGCGACCTCACCCGCGCCGTGCGCGCCGATGGCATCGCGCCGACGCTGCAGCGGGCGCTGGAGGACTGGTCGAACGCCGCGCCGCGCCTCAACGCGCTGTCCGAGGCGCTGAACGCCGGCACCGCCGAAGGCGCGTTCGACCTCGACCTGCAAACGTTGGCGGCGCCGCTGCCGCGGGCTTACGAGTTCGTCGACGGCTCGGCCTACCTGCCGCACGTCGAGCGCGTGCGTCGCGCCCGCGGCGCCGAGGTGCCGGAGAGCTTCTACGTCGACCCGCTGATGTACCAGGCGGTCAGCGCCGGCTTCTACGGCCCGCGCGACCCGGTGCGGGTGCCGAGCGAGGACTACGGCATCGATCTCGAAGCCGAGGTCGTGATCGTCACCGACGACGTGCCGATGGCGGTGACGCCCGCGCAGGCGGCCGAGCACATCCAGCTGATCGGCCTGGTCAACGACGTCTCGCTGCGCAACCTGATCCCGAACGAGCTGGCCAAGGGCTTCGGCTTCCTGCAGTCCAAGCCGCGCTCGGCGCTGTCGCCGGTGTTCGTCACCCCGGACGAGCTGGGCGACGCCTGGCAGGACAACAAGGTCCACCTGCCGCTGGTCACCCACATCAACGGCGCGTGGTTCGGTGCGCCGGAGGCCGGCGTCGACATGCAGTTCGACTTCGCCCAACTGCTCGCCCACGCCGCGAAGACGCGCCCGCTCAGCGCCGGCACGATCGTCGGCTCCGGCACGGTCGCCAACCAGGACACGTCGCTGGGCGCGTCCTGCTTCGCCGAGAAGCGCACGGTCGAGACGCTGGAGACCGGCAAGCCGGTCACGCCGTTCATGTCGTTCGGCGACGTGGTGCGGATCGAGATGCGCGCCCGCGACGGCGCGGACGTCTTCGGCGCGATCGAACAGCGGATCGAACGTCCGGCGTGAGTGCGCTGCCGGCGGACCTCGACGCCCTGCGCGCCCGGGTCGCCGCCGGCGAGACCTTCCGCTACCTGTGCTTCTGGGGCCATCGCGGGCGTGCCGACGGCGCGCCGTCGGCGGCCTGCTTCAGCCAGTGGTTCCCGGCGCCCTTCGTCGTCGACGGCCGGCGCTACGCCACCGCCGAGCACTGGATGATGGCGGAGAAGGCGCGGCTGTTCGGCGACGAGGCGGCGGTGGCGAAGGTGTTCGCGAAGGACGATCCCGCCGCCGCGAAGGCCGCCGGCCGCACGGTGCGCGGCTTCGACGAGGCGATCTGGCAGCGCCATCGTTTCGGGATCGTGGTCGCCGGCAATCTCGCGAAGTTCGGCCAGCATCCGGCGCTGGCGGCGTTCCTCGCCGCCACCGGCGACCGCATCCTGGTCGAGGCCAGCCCGGTCGATGCGGTCTGGGGGATCGGGCTTGCCGCCGACGACCCGGGCGCGCATGATCCGGACCGATGGCGGGGCGCCAATCTGCTGGGGTTCGCGTTGATGGACGTGCGCGCACGGCTCGGAGGGCAGGCATGAACGATCAGCTGAAGCTGCACGGCTACTGGCGCTCCAGCGCCGCCTACCGGGTGCGCATCGCGCTCAACCTCAAGGGCCTGGCGTACGAGCAGGTCCCGGTGCACCTGATCCGCGACGGCGGCGAGCAGCATCGCCCCGAGTACGCCGCGACCAACCCGCAGCGCCTGGTCCCGGTGCTGCAGCACGGCCAGCGCATGATCCGGCAGTCGCTGGCGATCATCGAATACCTCGACGAACTGTGGCCCGACCCGCCGGTGCTGCCGATCGCCCCGCGCGAGCGCGCCCGCGCCCGCGCGCTGGCGCTTCTGGTCGCCTGCGACATCCACCCGCTCAACAACCTGCGCGTGCTGCAGTACCTCGAGCGCGAATACAACGCACCGCTGTCCGAGCGCGACGCGTGGATCCGCCACTGGATCGAGGACGGCTTCCGCGCATTCGAGGCGCTGCTGGTCGAGGACCTGTCGCGCGGCGAGTTCTGCGAGGGCGAATCGCCCGGCATCGCCGACTGCTGCCTGATCCCGCAGGTCTACAACGCCCGCCGCTTCGGCGTGAACCTCGATCCGTATCCGAACATCCGCCGCATCGACGCGGCCTGCCTGGCGCTGCCGGCGTTCGACGCGGCGCGGCCCGAACTGCAGCCCGACGCGGCCTGATCCGCGCCCGCGTGCCGCCGTGCAACGCAAAATGCCCCGGTCTCCCGGGGCGTTTTCGCATCGCCGGACGGGCCGGCGTCAGTGCTGGAACGAGGACGTGCCGTCGCCGCCCTCGAACGCCACCGCGTAGGGGTCGTGCTCGGCGCCGGCGCCTTCGGACAGGCGGAACTTGAGGGCCAGGCCGTCGCGCGAGTCGGCGGCGCGCAGCGCTTCCTCCATGCTGATCTTGCTTTCCTTCGCCAGCCGGAACAGGCACTGGTCGAACGACTCCATGCCTTCCTCCAGCGTCTCTTCCATCGCCTGCTTGATCTCGTGCACCTGGCCGCGGCGCAGCAGGTCGCGGATCATCGGCGTGTTGATCAGCACTTCGACCGCGGGCAGGCGGCGGCCGTCGGTGCCGACCACGAGGCGCTGGCTGACCACCGCCTTGAGGTTCAGCGCCACGTTCATCAGCACGTTCTTGTGCGCGCTTTCCGGGAAGAAGTTGAGGATGCGCTCGATGGTCTGGTCGGCGTTGTTCGAGTGCAGCGTCGCCAGGCACAGGTGGCCGGTCTCGGCGAAGGCGATCGCCGCCTCCATCGTGGTGGCGTCCAGGATCTCGCCGATCAGGATCACGTCCGGCGCTTCGCGCATCGCGTTCTTCAGCGCGTTGTGGAAGGCGTGGGTGTCGAGGCCCACCTCGCGCTGGTTGACGATCGACTTCTTGTGCCGGTGCAGGTATTCGATCGGATCCTCGATGGTGAGGATGTGCCCGGCCGCCGTGGTGTTGCGGTAGTCGATCATCGATGCCAGCGTGGTCGACTTGCCCGAGCCGGTGGAGCCCACGATCAGCACCAGCCCGCGCGGCGCCATGATGACGTTCTTCAGCACCTGCGGGAGCTGCAGCTCCTCGATGCTCGGGATCACGCTGCGGATGGCGCGGATGACCATGCCGACTTCGCCGCGCTGCTTGAACACGTTGACGCGGAAGCGGCCGGCATCGGCCAGCGACAGCGCCATGTTGAGTTCCAGGTCGCGCTCGAAGTCGGGCACCTGGCCCTCGTCCATCAGCGAGTAGGCGATCTTCTTGACCATGCCCGGGGGCAGGCCGGTGTTGCCGAGCGGGTACAGCTTGCCTTCGACCTTGATGTGGACGGGTGCGCCGGTGGTCAGGAACATGTCCGAGGCGTTTTTGTCCGTCATCAGCTTGAGGAAATAGCCGATGTCCATCGATGAACCTCCCCCGTGAGGGTGCAGCCGTGACTGTTGGATGACTTGCCCCCCGGGCCGCCGGATGCCCGCGTTGCAACGGCCGGAAGGGGTGATGACAATGAGACGGCCGCAACGACCGCATTTCGGGCCAAAACCGAGACCGTGTTCCCACTCTGCCCCGACACGAACCCCATGCCCGCAAGCTTCGCACAAATGTCGCGCGTCCCGCAGCACCCGCGAAGGCTCCGCGATTTCCGCATTGCGGCATCGCTTGTGATCGCGCTCACGCTTCCGGTGATCGCCTCCGCGAAGACGCCGCCGCCCACGGTCGACATCGACGCCGCGCAGGCCGCGGTGCTGCGCGCCGAACGCGCGGATGCCGACCAGTACGCCGGTGATGCACTGCAGCGTGCGCGGGCCGCGCTGTCCGCCGCGCAGGTGGCGCTGAGCGCGCGCAAGAACGAGGACGCCGTCGCGCAGGCGCGGCTGGCCGCGGCGGAAGCGGACTACGCCCACGCCCGCAGCCGCGAGACCGCGCAGCAGGAGGAGCTCGCGCAGCGTCGCGCCGAGATCGCCGAACTGCGGCGCCGTCTCGGCATGGAGGCCGCGCCATGACCGCGCGCCGCACCTTCGCCGCAGCGCTGCTGGTGCTGGTGCTGGCGACGCCGGCCGCGGCCTTCGCCGCGCCGCCCGATCCGGATGTCGTCGCGCTCACGCAGCGGCTGCAGGCGATCGACACCGATGCCCAGCGCAATGCCTTCGCCGCCTACGAGCGGCTGCAGGCGCGGACCGCCGTGCAGGCGCTGCAGGACGCGAAGCGCAAGCAGCGCCCGCTGATGCTGCAGATCGCGCGGATGCGGGTCGAGACGGCCGAGATCGCGGCGCGCACCGAGGCCGGGCGCACCGCACTGACGCAACTGGAGACCGAGCGCAGCGAACTGCTGGTCGAGGCCAGCCGCCGCGACGCCGAGCGTGCCCGCGCCGAGGCCGAGCGCCTGCGGGTGGAGGCCCAGATCCGCGCCGAGGAGACCGAACGCCTGCGCGCCGAGGTCGAGGCCGAGTCGCGCAGCCGCCAGGAGGCCGAGGGCCTGCTCGACACGATGACCGCCGACGAGACCGAGAAGCTGCGTCTGGCCAAGGAGCGCGAGGCCGAACTGGCCCGCCAGGAAGCCGCGTTGAGCGCGGGGTCGAAGCCCGCCGGGGCTGCCAAGCCCAAGCCGAAACCGAAGCCGAAACCGGCCTCCCGGCCGAAGCCGAAACCGGCTTCCGGCTGACCTCGAAAGCCCCGGGATTCCGGGAAATTGATCCGTCGAATCAATGGCTTGGCCGCAGAAGGCCAAGCTTCCCGCATGGTGTCCACGGCACCCCGGTGGCGGTGCCGGAAAAAGATGATCCGGGCGCTTGCCGGGCGGCGACGGGAGGCGTAGTGTCGGAACTCCGGAGGCCCGTTCGCTTCCGGAGGAGTCGCGGCCCCGAGATGTTCCCGCACGACGCCAGCCAGGAGTCTGCCGCCGCAAGCCGGGCGGTTGCGGATGCCCCCGACCGGGGTATCCGCCGCGTGGTGCCACGATTTCCGCATGCAGCGCCCCGTGCCTTCGCCGGCCGGGGCGTTTTCGTGTCCGGCCCCCGGCATGCCGCCGCCGGGCCGTCGTTTCTCCCTCTCCCCCATCGTGTTTCCAAGCCTGTTTCCCCACCTTGTCCACACCCGTGGCCGGGCCGTCGTGGCCGGGCCCGTCATTCCCTCGTGAGGAGGATTCCATGTTCGAAGGGCAACCGCAGACCGAAGTCGAAGCGCTGATGAAGGCCAACACCGAGTTCCGCCAGCTGTACCAGCGCCACAAGGAGCTGGACAAGCAGGTGCTGGACGCCGAGCTCGGCGTGCTGCCGGTGGACGACACCCGGCTGGCCCAGATGAAGCGCGAAAAGCTCGCGGCGAAGGATCGCCTGACCCGGATGTACGACGAACTGCACCACTGAGGCAGCCGAGTCCGTCCGATCCGCACCCGGCGGATCCGCGGACGGCGACGGGGCAGGGCCGAGGCGCCCGCCCGTCGTCGTCCGCAGGCCGGAGCAACTCCGGCCCGGCGCCCATCCCGTGCACCGCGACGGCGATGCGATAATCCGGCCTTTCCTCCAGCGAGCCGGTGCCGGCATGTCGAAGTCCCCGTCGAATCCTCCCGCGGTCCGTGATTCCGTCCTCGAACTGATCGCCGACACCCCGATCGTCCGCGCCCACCGCCTCGACGCGGGCGTGTGCAACCTCTTCCTCAAGCTCGAAAGCCAGAATCCCGGCGGCTCCATCAAGGACCGCATCGGCCTGCGCATGATCGAGGCCGCCGAGCAGCGCGGCGACATCAAGCCCGGCGACACGCTGGTCGAAGGCACCGCCGGCAACACCGGCATCGGCCTGGCGCTGGTCGCGCAGCAGAAGGGCTACAAGCTGATCCTGGTCGTCCCGGACAAGATGAGCCGGGAGAAGATCTTCAACCTGAAGGCGATGGGCGCCGAAGTGGTGCTCACCCGGTCGGACGTGGCCAAGGGCCATCCCGACTACTACCAGGACATGGCCAAGCGCATCGCCGACGAGACGCCCGGCGCCTACTTCATCAACCAGTTCGGCAATCCCGACAACCCGGCCGCGCACGAGCACGGCACCGGCCCGGAAATCCTGGCGCAGATGGCCGGCGTCGGCGGCCTGGACGCGATCGTCTTCGGCTGCGGCAGCTCGGGCACGATGAGCGGCCTGTCGCGCTGCTTCGCGACGCATTCGCCGCATACCGAACTCGTGCTCGCCGACCCGGTCGGCTCGATCCTCGCCGAATACATCAACGAAGGCACGCTCAGCGAGAAGTCCGGCAGCTGGATGGTGGAAGGCATTGGCGAGGACTTCCTGCCGTCGATTTCCGACTTCAGCCGCGTGAAGCAGGCCTTCGCGATCACCGACAAGGAAAGCTTCCTCGCCGCGCGCGAACTGCTGCGCTGCGAAGGCGTGCTCGGCGGTTCGTCCACCGGCACGCTGCTGGCCGCCGCGCTGAAATACTGCCGCGCACAGACCACGCCGAAGAACGTGCTGGTGTTCGTGTGCGACACCGGCAACAAGTACCTGTCGAAGCAGTACAACGATTACTGGATGCTGGACAACGGCTTCCTCGCCCGCGACAGCCACGGCGACCTGCGCGACCTGATCCTGCGCCCGTACAACCGCCGCGACACCGTGGTGGTGGGGCCGCGCGACCTGCTGGTCACCGCCTACCAGCGCATGAAGCTCTACGAGATCTCGCAGCTGCCGGTGATGGACGGCGACCGCATCGTGGGCATCCTCGACGAAAGCGACGTGCTGCTGCACGTCTACGGCGACGAGACCCGCTTCCGCGACCCGGTGTCGACGGCGATGGTCAGCAAGCTCGACATCCTCGACGTGCGCTCCCCGGTCGAGGCCCTGCTGCCGGTGTTCGACCGCGGCCATGTCGCCATCGTCATGGACGGCGACCTCTTCCTGGGCCTGATCACCCGGATCGACTTGCTGAACTGGCTGCGCCGTCGCGTTCAGTAACCGGCCCGGGCCGGTCCGGGCCCGATGCTACAATTCGCCCCGTTTTCGCGGGCCGGACGCCTTGCGGCGCGTCCGGCTTGCGGCGGGGCGGCCGGGCTCGCCCAGCCTCCGCCCGGCGCCCGGCAGCGGCCGACTCACCTTTGACCCGGATTGCGAAGTTCATGAGTCTCCACCTCGAATCCAGCCTCGCCACGCCCCTCGGCGACGTGCTGGAGATCATGCAGAAGCGCATCATCGACGGCCGCACCACCTACTTCGGGGTGCAGACGCAGAAGAATCCGCTGGACCTGTGGGTCTACCAGGAACTCATCGTCGCCCGTCCGCCGGACGTCATCGTCGAGATCGGCAACAAGTACGGCGGCAGCGCGCTGGCGCTCGCGCACCTGCTCGATCGCCTCGGCCATGGCCGCATCATCGCCATCGACATCGATCACACGCCCTTGCAGCCTGCCGCGAAGGCGCATCCGCGCATCACGTTCCTCGAAGGCGATGCCTGCGCGCTGGTCGACCAAGTGAAGGCGATGATCCCGCCCGGTGCCGAAGTGCTGGTGATCGAGGACAGTTCGCACACCTACGACAACACGCTCGGCGTGCTGCGCGCGTATTCGGATCTCGTCAGGCCGGGCGGCCATTTCATCGTCGAGGATTCGATCTGCCACCACGGCCTGGACGTCGGCCCGTCGCCTGGCCCCTTCGAGGCGATCGAGACGTTCGTCGACGAGAACCCGGCGTTCGAGATCGACCGCAGCCGCGAGTCGTTCCTGATCACCTGGAATCCGAAGGGTTATCTGCGCAGGCGGTGATCCGCCGCCGCGGGCGCGCGATCGCGACCGCGATGCATCCACTCAACGACTGCGGCCCACGTGCCGCGACCAAGGAAACCACGGCATGAGCGTTGATCACGATCGAGAGCAGCAGTGGGGCCCCGGCACCCGCGCGATCCATGCGGGGCAGTCGCCCGATCCCAGCACCGGCGCCGTCATGCCGCCGATCTACGCGACCTCGACCTACGCCCAGAGCAGCCCGGGCGTGCACCAGGGTTTCGAGTATTCGCGCACCCACAATCCCACGCGCTTCGCCTACGAGCGCTGCGTGGCCGGGCTGGAAGGCGGCACCCGCGGCTTCGCGTTCGCGTCCGGGCTGGCGGCGACCTCGACGATTCTCGAGTCGCTCGATACCGGCAGCCACGTCGTCTGCATGGACGACGTCTACGGCGGCACCTTCCGCCTGTTCGAGCGCGTGCGCCGGCGCAGCGCCGGCCTCGATTTCAGCTTCGTCGACCTGACCGATCCGGCCGCGTTCGAGGCCGCGATCCGCCCGAACACGCGCATGGTCTGGGTGGAAACCCCGACCAACCCGATGCTCAAGATCGTCGACCTGCGCGCGATCAGTGCGATCGCGAAGAAGCACGGCCTGCGCATGGTCGTCGACAACACGTTCGCCTCGCCGATCCTGCAGCGCCCGCTGGAACACGGCGCCGACATCGTCATGCATTCGGCGACGAAGTACCTCAACGGCCACTCCGACATGGTCGGCGGCATGGTGGTGGTCGGCGACGACACCGAACTCGCCGAGCAGCTCGCCTTCCTGCAGAACTCGGTCGGCGCGGTGCAGGGGCCGTTCGACAGCTTCCTCGCGCTGCGCGGCCTGAAGACGCTGCACCTGCGCATGAAGGCGCACTGCGAGAACGCGCAGGCGCTGGCCGAGTGGCTGTCGACGCACGCCGCGGTCGAGCAGGTGATCTATCCCGGTCTCGCCGCGCATCCGCACCACGCGCTGGCCGCGCGGCAGATGGACGGCTTCGGCGGCATCGTTTCGGTGCGCATCAAGGGCGGTTACGCCGGCGCGCAGCGCTTCTGCGAACGCACCGAGCTGTTCACGCTCGCCGAATCCCTCGGCGGCGTGGAAAGCCTCGTGAACCATCCCGCGGTGATGACCCACGCGTCGGTGCCGGTCGAACGCCGCGCTGCGCTCGGCATCCACGACGACCTCGTCCGCCTCAGCGTGGGCGTGGAAACGCTGGACGACCTGCGCCACGACCTCGCGCACGCGCTGGCCTGAGCCACCGATGCACGTCCACGCGCCACCGCCAGCGACCCCCGGCAGTCTGCTGACCGGTTTCTGGCGCGAGCGTCGCCTGATCGGGCAGTTGATCAAGCGCGAAGTGCTGGGGCGCTACCGCGGCTCGTTCATGGGCGTGGCGTGGTCGTTCCTGTCGCCGATCCTGATGCTGGTGGTCTACACCTTCGTGTTCTCGGTCGTGTTCCAGGCCAAGTGGCCCGGGATGATGGACACCGGCGGCAAGACCCGCTTCGCGCTGCTGCTGTTCGTCGGCGTGATCGCGCACGGCCTCGTCGCCGAAGCGATCACCAAGGCGCCGGCGCTGGTGGTGGGCAACGCGAACTACGTGAAGAAGGTGGTGTTTCCGCTGGAAACGCTGGGCTGGAGCCTCGTCGGCGCCGCGGCGTTCCATGCCTGCGTCAGCCTGCTGATCCTGCTCGTGGCGAAGTGGCTGCTGGAAGGCTGGGTGCCGCTCACCGCGTGGTGGCTGCCGGTGGTGCTGCTGCCGCTGGGCTTCATTGCGCTGGGGGCGGCCTGGCTGTTCGCGGCGCTGGGCGTGTTCATCCGCGACATCGCGCAGCTCACCGGCGTGTTCGCGACCGTGCTGATGTTCCTCTCGCCGGTGTTCTATCCGATCGCCGCGTTGCCCGAGCAGTACCGCGGCTGGGTCGAGCTCAATCCGCTGACCATCGCGATCGAGCAGAGCCGCGGGGTGCTGTTCGCCGGCACCGCGCCGGACGCGATGCTGCTGGTGTGGTTCTATCTCGGCAGCCTCGTCTTCATGGCGCTGGGCTACGCCTGGTTCCAGGTCACGCGCCGGGGGTTCGCCGATGTCCTCTGACCGCGCGCAAGCCGCTGCGCATCAAGCTGGCGAACCGGCCATCGTCGTCGCCGGCGTGTCCAAGTGCTATCCGCTGTACGAGCGCCCGGAGAATCGCCTGAAGCAGGCGATCGTGCCGCGCCTGCAGCGTGCGGTCGGGATGACGCCGTCGACGTTCTTCCGCGAAGCCTGGGCGCTGCGCGACGTGTCGTTCGAGATCGCGCGCGGCGAGACGGTCGGCATCATCGGCCGCAACGGCTCGGGCAAGTCGACGCTGCTGCAGACGATCTGCGGCACGCTGACGCCCACCGCCGGCCGCGTGGAAACGAGCGGCCGCGTCGGAGCGCTGCTGGAACTGGGCAGCGGCTTCAACCCGGAATTCACCGGGCGCGAGAACGTGCACATGAACGCGGCGATCCTCGGCATGTCGCCGGAGGAGATCGCCGCGAAGTACGACGCCATCGTCGCCTTCGCCGACATCGGCGAGTTCATCGACCAGCCGGTCAAGACCTACTCCAGCGGCATGTACGTGCGCCTGGCGTTCGCGGTGATCGCGCACGCCGACGCCGACCTGCTGGTGGTCGACGAGGCGCTGTCGGTCGGCGACGTGTTCTTCGCGCAGAAGTGCATGCGCTTCCTGCGCGACTTCCAGAAGCGCGGCACGGTGCTGTTCGTCAGCCACGACGCCGCGGCGATCGTGAACCTCTGCGATCGCGCGATCTGGCTGGATCGCGGCCGCGTGGCGATGGACGGCCCGGCGAAGGCGGTGTGCGAGGCCTACCACGCGAATTTCTACGGCCATGCGCCAACCGCGCCGGTCGCGGCCGAGGCGCCGTCGCCAGCGGCGCTCGCCGCGCACGACGAGCTCGATGGCGGCGATCCGACGCTGGACGCGAGCACCGCCCGCGTCTTCGCCTTCGATCCCGCGCAGGCCGGCTTCGGCGACGGCCGCGCCTGCATCGACACGGTGCGCTTCGAGGACGCGTCCGGAAAGCCGCTCGCGCAGGTGAGCGGCGGCGAAGTGGTGCGGCTGGTGGTCGAGGCCCGCACTGATGCCGCGCTGGCCAGTCCGATCGTGGGCTTCTTCTTCAAGGACCGGCTGGGCCAGCAACTGTTCGGCAAGCACACTTGGCAGGAACATGCCCGGTCGGTGGACACCGTCGCCGGCGGCGCGCTGCGCGCGATGTTCGAATTCCGGATGCCCTATCTGCCGCGCGGGCGCTACACGGTCGATGTCGCCGTTGCCGACGGCTCGCACTTCGAGCATGTCCAGGCGGCCTGGGTCTACGACGCGGTGGCGCTGGAGTCCGTCGCCAGCACGATAGTCTCCGGCCTGATCGGGCTTCCCTTCCGTTCGATTACGCTGGAGGCCCGCGAGCGTCGCGGCTGAGTCCCGCGGCGGCGCCGGTCCCACGACACGAGGCACGCCCTTGCATACCAGTTCCTACCAACACATGCAGCGCCTGGTGTCGACGCACCTCGATCGCGCGCAGGCGCTCCGGGTGATCGACATCGGCTCGTACGACGTCAACGGCTCGTACCGCACGCTGTTCGACGCGCCGGGCTGGCAGTACACCGGCATCGATCTCGAAGCCGGCCCCGGCGTCGACGTGGTGCTGACCTCGCCGTACCGCCTGCCGTTCGCCGACGCCAGCGTCGACCTGGTGATCTCCGGGCAGGCGTTCGAGCACGTCGAGTTCTTCTGGATGACGTGGCTGGAGATGGTCCGCGTGCTGAAGCCGGGCGGCCGGATCTTCCTCATCGCGCCCTCGCGCGGCCCCGAGCATCGCTATCCGCAGGACTGCTGGCGTTTCTATCCCGACGGCTATCGCGCACTGGCGAAATTCGGCCGCTGCGAACTGGTCGAGGTCTCCACCGACTGGGAACCGCATCC
This sequence comes from Lysobacter sp. DMC97, assembly GCF_056313745.1. Classification (NCBI taxonomy): domain Bacteria; kingdom Pseudomonadati; phylum Pseudomonadota; class Gammaproteobacteria; order Lysobacterales; family Lysobacteraceae; genus Lysobacter; species Lysobacter sp. DMC97. The sequence continues at coordinate 198,809 of NZ_JBQUZR010000003.1, forward strand.
CGACCCGGGCAGCGGCCCGTGGGGCGACACCGTCGGCGTGTTCCGCGTCGGTCGTCGCGGTTGGCGCGAGCGCATCGCGCTCGGCCTCGTGCGGCGCGGGTTGGCCATGCAGGTGCGCGGATGAGCGACGCACTCCGCAGCGCGCTCGCGCTCGATGCCGGCATGTCGATGCGGCCGCGGCACGTGCCGCCGAGCGCGTGGACCGGCCACCTGCCGTTCGCATTCTGGTCGGTGGAGGAAGCGCGGCCGCGCGTCTTCGTCGAACTCGGCAGCCACAACGGCACGTCGTACCTCGCGTTCTGCCAGGCGGTCGCGCGCTGCGGGCTGGAGACGAAGTGCTTCGCGGTCGACACGTGGCAGGGCGACGAGCACGCCGGCTTCTACGGCGACGAGGTGCTGCAGGCGCTGGCCGCGCACCACGACCCGCTGTATGGCGGTTTCTCGACGCTGATGCGGATGACCTTCGACGAGGCGCTGGCGTATTTCAGCGACGGCTCGGTCGACCTGCTGCACATCGACGGCCTGCACACCTACGAAGCGGTGAAGCACGATTTCGAGAGCTGGCGGCCGAAGCTGTCGTCGCGCGGCGTGGTGCTGTTCCACGACACGATGGTGCGCGAGCGCGGTTTCGGCGTGTGGAAGCTCTGGGAAGAGCTGCGCGCGCAATATCCGTCATTCGAATTCCGGCACAGCCACGGCCTCGGCGTGCTGCTGGTCGGCGACGAGGCGCCGCAGGCGTTCCGCCAACTCGCCGCACTCGCCGGCACCGACGCCGAAGTGCCGGTGCTGCACCTGTTCGAGGCATTGGGCGCGCGGATCATCGCCGAGGCGCGGGCAGACGCCGCCGAAGGCCATCTCGCGCAGGCGCTGCAGGATGCGCAGAACGCGATGAAGGCCGCGGGCGAGGCCCACGACTATCTCGCAGGGCGCATCCGCACGCTGGAAGGCGAGCGCGACGCGCTGAACGCGGCGCTCGCCGCCGCGCAGGACGAACGCCGCAATGCCGACGCCGCGCAGCACGCACAGCACGCCGCCGAACGCGCCGCGCTGGAAGCGCGGATCGCGACACTGATGAGCGCCGCCGATGCCGCACACGCGCAGGCGACGGCGCTCGAGGCCGACCTGCGTGCGGCGCGCGAGGTGCACGCGACGCTCGACGCCGCACTGCAGCGCAGCGCTGCCGAACAGGAAACGCTGCGGGCGACGCTCGCCGCGTCCGAGCAGGCTGCTGCCGCGCGTGACGCGGTGTTCGCCGCGAGCGTCGACACGCTGCGCACTGCGCTGGCCGGACGCGAGGCCGATCTCGCGGCGCGCGATGCCGCGCTGGCCGAACACCGCGCGACGATCGCCGATCGCGATGCGGCCCTGACGGCGCGTGCCGTGACGATCGCCGACCGCGACACCGCGCTCGCCGACGCCCGTGCGCAGATTGCCGCGTTGCTGGCCTCCACCAGCTGGAAGATCACCTCACCGGCGCGGTGGCTGTCCGGCCTGCTGCGGGGACGACGCGCATGACGTCGCTGCGGACGCTCGTCGGTCGTGCAGTGCAGGGCGTGTACCGCGCGGTGCCCGTGTCCTGGGAACTGCGGCTCGCGGTGAAGGACGCGGTGTTCATCGCGCTGGCGCCGCTGCTGTCGAACACCAACGTCTACAAGCGCTGGCATGCGTTCCGCGGTCGCCGGCTCGCGCTCGCCGCGACGCGTGCCGCCGATCCCGTGCAGACCGTGCCGGTCGGGCACAACGGCGCCGAGACCGTCGCCGCCGCGCCGCCCGCGCATGCGCGCTGGATGCACGACGTGCTCGCGAACGCGCGCGTGCCGCGCAGCGCGCACTACGTGTCCGCGCCCGCGTCGGCGCCGCCCGCGGCGGTGCGCGCGAAGGCGATCGCGTTCTACCTGCCGCAGTTCCATCCGATCGCCGAAAATGATGCGTGGTGGGGCCGCGGCTTCACCGAGTGGACCAACGTCGGCAAGGCCGTGCCGCAGTTCGTCGGCCACGAGCAGCCGAAGCTGCCGGGCGAACTCGGCTACTACGACCTGCGCGTGATCGACGTGATGCGTCGCCAGGCCGAACTGGCGCGCCTGCACGGCGTGCACGGCTTCTGCTTCCACCACTACTGGTTTGCCGGGCGCCGCCTGCTGGAGCGGCCGCTGGACCAGCTGATCGCGCATCCCGACATCGACCTGCCGTTCTGCCTCTGCTGGGCGAACGAGAACTGGACGCGGCGGTGGGACGGCCACGACGCCGACATCCTGCTCGGCCAGAACTACTGCGACGAAAGCGACGAGCGCTTCATCCGCGACCTCGAGCCGTACCTGCGCGATCCGCGCTACATCCGCATCGATGGCCGCCTGCTGGTGATCATGTACCGGCCGTCGCTGCTGCCCGACGCGCGCCGCACGCTGGAGACCTGGCGCCGCCACGCGCGCGAGGCCGGCCTGGGCGAACTGTTCCTGGCGATGGTGCAGTTCGACGTCGACGATCCGCGCACCTACGGCTTCGACGCGGCGCTGGAATTCCCGCCGCACAAGGTCGCGCGCGGCCTGCCGCCGATCAACGCCACGCTGGACATCGTCAATCCCGACTACGCCGGCATCGTCGTCGACTACCGCGAGATGGTCGAGAACGCGCTGCACTGGCCGAAGGAAGACTATCCGCTGTTCCGCGCGGTCGCGCCGAGCTGGGACAACGAGGCGCGGAAACCGGGCAAGGGTTACACCTTCGCCCACGCCTCGCCGCCGGAATACGCGCGCTGGCTCGATGCCGCGGTCGGCTACGCCGAGCAGCATCCGGTGGCCGGCGAGCGCGTGGTGTTCGTCAACGCCTGGAACGAGTGGGCGGAAGGCGCGATGCTCGAACCCGACGCGCGCCATGGCTACGCGCACCTCGCCGCCACGCGCCGCGTGCTGGCGACGGTGCCCGATCGCGGGCGCATCGCGCTGATCTCGCACGACGCGCACCCGCACGGCGCGCAGTACCTCGCGCTCAACCTCGTGCGCGAATGGACGCGCATCGGCTTCCAGGTCGATCTGCTGCTGCAGGGCGAGGGGCGACTCGAATCCGAATTCGAGGCGGTCTGCCGCGTGCACCGGCTGTATGCGATGACGCCGGACGCGATCGCCGCGCTCGCGCGCGACCTGCGCGCGCAGGGCTGCGATGCGCTGGTCGCCAACACCGCGGTGTCCGGACGGGTGACGCCGATCTTCGCCGCCGCCGGCCTGCGCATCGTCGCGCTGGTGCACGAACTGCCGGGCGTGATCGCGCAATACGGGCTGCAGTCCGCGGTCGCCGCGCTGGCGCGCGACAGCGTCGCCGTGGTGGTCGCGGCCGAGGACGTGCGCGACGGCCTGCGCGCGTCGTGGCCCGCGGACGTGGCGCAGGACAAGCTCGTGCTGCGGCCGCAGGGCCTGTTCACCCGCAGCCGTTACCGTGGCGGGGTGAATCGCGACGTCGCCCGTCGCCGGCTGCGCGAGAAGTTCGGCCTGTCGCCCGATGCGCGCATCGTCGTGGCCGTGGGCTACGCCGATCGCCGCAAGGGTGTGGACCTGCTGGCGCAGGCGATGGCGCGCTGTTGTGCGCACCATGCCGACACGCATGCGATCTGGGTCGGGCATCGCGACGTCGACCTGCAGCCGGAGGTCGACGCACTGCTGGCGCAGGCGGGCATCGCCGATCGCTTCCATTTCGCCGGCCTCGATTTCGAGACCGACGACTTCTACGCCGGCGCCGATGTCTACGCGCTGACCTCGCGCGAGGACCCGTTCCCGTCGGTGGTGCTGGAAAGCCTCGCGGTCGGCACGCCGGTGGTCGCGTTCGCCGGTACCGGCGGCGGTGCGCGTCTGGTCGAGACGCATGGCGCGGGCCGCACCGTGCCGGCGCTGGACGTGGCCGCGTACGCCGACGCGCTCGACGCATTGCTCGACGATGCGGCGCTGCGCAGCGCCTGCGGTGAGGCCGGGATCGCGCTGATCGATCGCGACTTCTCGTTCCGCGAGTACGCGCTGGCGTTGGCCGCCATGGCCGGCCGCCCGCTGTCGCGGGTGTCGGTGGTGGTGCCGAACTACAACTACGCGCGCTACCTGCCGTCGCGGCTGGCGAGCATCGCCGAGCAGACCTGGCCGGTCGCCGAACTGCTGGTGCTGGACGACGCCTCCACGGACGACAGCGTCGCCGTGCTGCACGCGCTGCGTCGCGACCTGCATCCCGAGCCGCGGATCGTCGTCAACGCGGCCAACTCCGGCTCGGTGTTCCGGCAGTGGCGCAAGGGCGTGGAGCTGGCGACCGGCGACTACGTGTGGATCGCCGAGGCCGACGACCTCGCGAAGCCGGCGCTGCTCGACACGCTGGTCGCCGCGCTCGACGCGCATCCGGAGGTGGCGATGGCCTACTGCGAGTCGGAAGCGATCGACGCCGACGGCGCGCTGCTGATGCCCGACTACCGCGCCTACACCGGCGAGCTGTCGGCGACGAAGTGGACCGCGGCCTACACCGCGAGCGGTGCCGACGAAGCGGCGCAGGCGCTGGCGGTGAAGAACACGATCCCGAACGTCAGCGCGGTGCTGTTCCGCCGCGAGGCATTGCTGGCGGTGCTGCGCGAGCACGAGGACGAGATCTGCGGCTATCGCGTCGCCGGCGACTGGGTGGCCTACATCTACCTGCTGGCGCGCGGCGGCATCCACTACGTGCCGGCGGCGCTGAACCGGCACCGCCGCCATCGCACCAGCGTGACCTCCGATGCCGACCTCGCGCGCCACTGCGACGAGGTCGCCCGTGCGCAGGCCGTCGCCGCGCGCGTGTTCACGCTCGACGCCGACGTGCGCGAACACGCCGCCGACTACGTGCGCGGCCTGCGCAAGCAGTTCGGATTGTCCGATGTCGCCCAGACGGAGGCGGGCTGAGATGCGCGCGCTGGTGATCGGCGGCAACGGCTTCATCGGCTCGCACCTGGCCGAAGGCCTGCGCGCGGGCGGGCACGGCGTGCGCGTGCTCGATCCCGGCCCGGCGCGCACCGACACCGACTGGACCGGCATCGACTATCGCCAGGGCGCGTACACCGATGCGGCGACGCTGGCCGCGGCGCTGCACGACATCGACACCGTGTTCCACCTCGCCAGCACCACGGTGCCGGCGACGTCGAACCGCGATCCGGTGCACGACGTCTCGACCAACCTGATCGGCGCGCTCGGCCTGATCGACGCGCTGGAAGCCGCGGGCATCCGTCGCATCGTGTTCTTCTCGTCGGGCGGCACGGTCTACGGCAATCCCGAGCGCCTGCCGGTGCCGGAAGACCATCCCCTGCGGCCGATTTCGTCCTACGGCATCGTCAAGGTCGCGATCGAACAGTACCTGCGCATGCACGGCCACCTCGGCCGGCTCGATCCGCTGATCCTGCGTCCGTCGAATCCCTACGGCCCGCGCCAGTCGGCGGCGGGCGGGCAGGGCTTCATCGCCGCCGCGCTCGCGCGTGCGCGGGCGGGCGAGGGCCTGCAGATCTGGGGCGACGGCGAGACCGTACGCGACTACCTCTACATCGACGATCTCGTGCGCCTGGCGATCGACGCCGCCGCCAGCGACGTCTGCGGCACGTTCAATGCCGGCAGCGGCGAAGGCCGCAGCCTCAACGCGGTGCGCGACGCCGTGGTGCGCGTCACCGGCCGCCCGCTGCCCACCGACTACCAGCCCGCGCGCGGCTTCGACGTGCGCGAGGTGGTGCTCGACACCACCGCGGCCCGCACGCGCTTCGGCTGGACGCCGCGCGTCGATCTCGACGACGGCATCGCCCGCACGTGGCGCTGGCATACCGGCGCGGAGCGCCCCGATTCCCCTTTCCCCCAGACCCAAGGATTGCCCCGATGACGTCGACCGCGAGCGACAGCCCCTGGCTGCAGACCCTGATCCGCAGCCTCGATTCGACCCAGACCAGCCCGCTCGGCGAGACGCTGCCCCGCTTCCCGTCCGCGCAGATGCAGGAGAACACCACCGGCCTGTCGGCCGAGGCCGCGCTGCGCCAGGCGTACGCCTTCTATGCCGACGTGGATCGCGCGACGCGCGCCATCGGTCGCGAGATCGATGCGAACACGCGCGTGCTCGACTTCGGCTTCGGCTGGGGCCGCATCTCGCGCACGTTCATGGAGAAGGCGTCGATCCGCAACCTGTACGGCGTCGACGTCGACGCGTCCTTCACGGAGATGACCCGCGACCTGTTCGGCTCCGATCATTTCGAGGTGTGCCCGGCGTTCCCGCCGACGCGCTTCGACGAGGGCAGCTTCGACCTGGTGATCGCGTATTCGGTGTTCTCGCACCTGTCCGAGCGCGCCTGCGCCGAATGGATGCGCGAGTTCGCGCGCCTCGTGCGCCCGGGCGGCGTGGTCGCGTGGACCACGCGCCACGACTCGTTCTTCGGCTTCTGCGAGTGGGCGCGCAAGCAGGGCGCCGCGGCCTCGCCGTACATCCAGGCGCTGGGCGCGCTGTTCCCCGACATCGACGACGCGCGCCGCCGCTACCGCGCCGGCCAGATCGTGCACGCTTCGTCCGAAGGCGTGGGCGGCGGCGGTCCGCGCGACAGCAGCTTCTACGGCGAGACCTGGATCCCCGAGGCCTATGCCCGGTCGGCCTATGCCGAGCACTTCTCGCTGGTCGCGAGCTGCTTCGATCCGGCCCGCTACGACCAGGCCTGCTTCGTCTTCCAGCGCAAGTGAGTTCCGACGACGTGCGACGCTTGCATCGTGAAGAAGGCGGGATCCCGGAGCGTTCCGGGATCGATCGCCGCGGAGCCGGCAAGCGGTCGCACGAAGGCATCGTGATCCGCAATCCGGACATCCCCCGCAAGTCCCGCGTCACTTCCGGCCCGTCGCTGGGCGCCCGTCCGCAGGCGCAGCTCGCGCCGGCCGCGCCCGGGGCCGGCTGGCCGGCCCGCGGGAACGACGGTGACGTGTTCGCATACCGCCGGCCGGGCGAGCAGCATGGGTTGCCCGGTCTTTCCCTGGATACCCGCTGAGGAGTTCCCCCATGACCTTTCCGCTCCGTTCTTCCCTGATCGCCGCCGCGCTCGCGGCTGCCCTCGCCGGTTGCAGCGCGCCCGAACAGCCCGCGGCCGATGCGCAGGCCGACAAGGCCCCGTCGCCTGCCGCCGAACCGGCCGCGCAGGCACCCGCCGAGACGCCCGCGCCCGAACCCGCCGGTCCGCCGTCGCTGCGCGAACTCGACGAAGCCCAGCGCGCCGAGGTGCTGGTCGCCGCGACGAGCTGCAATCTCGAATCCGCCGACGGCCAGGCGTTCTCCGGTGCCGACGTGACCCTGGCGATGCCCAACACGGCCAAGGCCACCGGCTGGCTCCGCGCCGATGCCGCGGACGCGACGCCGACGTCGCCGGTGCTGCGCTTCGAGTCGGAAGACAAGGCCCATGTCTGGGAAGTCCCGGTGCAGCCGACCATCGCCCGCGACGATCTGCCGAAGGCCGGCGGCACCCCGGGCTTCGAGGTCGCGTTCGATGCCGGCGCGCTGGCGTCCGGCCGCTATCACGTGTATCTGGCCTATCGCGCAGGCGACAAGCTCTACGCCTGCGACAACGGCCGCCACGTCTCGGTCCTGTGATCTCCGGCCGCTGATCCGCGCGTCGCGCGGGGGCTGCGGTATTCCCATCCGCCCCCGCACTCCCCCCGCGCGACCTCCGCGTCATCCCACAAACGAAAAGGCCGCCGACTTGCGTCGGCGGCCTTTTGCGTGGAGGCGGGCGGAGCGGCTTACTTCACGATGCTCCAGCCGGTGCCGTACTGGCCGATGTTCGACTGCGTGAAGGCCGTGCCGGTGCTGCGCCACAGGCGCATGCTGCGGTCGCTGGCGCGGCTGACGACCACGTCCTCGATGCCGTCGCCATCGAAATCGCCGGTGGTCAGCAGATCGTAGTCGCTGGCCAGGCCGAAGGCCGACGAGCCCTGGTACACGGCGCCGTCCATCTTCCAGAAGGCCAGATAGACCTTGTTGTTGTCGCGCAGGAGGATGTCGGCCTTGCCGTCGCCGGTGACGTCGGCGACGCCGACCATGTTCCAGTCGGTGCCGTACTGGCCGATCTGCGAGACGGTGAAGCCGCTGCCGGTGCTCAGCCAGACACTGGCGTTGCGGGTGCCAGGGTCGTTCCACAGCAGGTCGGAACGGCCGTCGCCGTTGAAGTCGCCCGCGCCGGCGACGACGTAGGTGACCGGCGTCGCGTAGGTCTGGCCGCTGACGAAGACCGGGCCGTTCATCAGCCAGTAGGCGAACTGGCCGCTGGTCGGGTTGCGCCACAGCAGGTCGTCCTTGCCGTCACCGTCGATGTCGGCCATGCCGATGACGATCCAGCCGGCCGCGTAACCGCCGATGTTGTTCAGGGCGTAGGCGCTGGAGGTGGTGTTCCAGATGTACGAGGACAGCGTGCTGGCGGTCTGGTTGCGCACGACCAGCGAGGCATGCGCTTCGGTGGCGTGCATGAAGCCGCTGACGACCGGCTCGTTGTTGGCGGCGACGCCGAAACCGGCCGAACCGGTGTAGGTCGGGCCGTTCATGATCCAGTAGCCGAGGTACGCCAGCGACGGATTCCACAGCACGATGTCGCTCTTGCCGTCGCCGCTGAAGTCGTTGTGCGGACGCTTGCCGAACGACACCACCGCAGCGCGGAACTGGGCCACCAGCGGCATCGTGAGGTTCAGGCTGGCCGCGTTGTTGGCGTTCGCCGTGCCGGTGGCGCGGCCGGTGTCGGTGTAGGTGACGCTCGGGTTGCCGAAGTAGTTGATCTCGAACTGGCTGCTGTTGGGCAGGCGGTACGCCATGATCGTGTAGAAGCCGGTCGTGGACGTTTCGCGGTAGCCGTACGAGTAGGTGTGGGCACCGGCCTCGGCGCTGTCCTCGATGTTGTGCTGCTGGCCCATGTTGTGGCCCATCTCGTGGGCCAGCGAGGTGTCGGAGCAGCTGTAGGTGCGGCCGTCGGTCTCGTCGACGTCGGTGCCGTCGCTCACCACCGAGTAGCCGAAGTCGGCGTCGCTGCTGTCGATCGTGGTGCCGCCGCCGCCGTTGAGCCAGGAGATGCCGCAACCGGCCTGCTGCGGCTGCTGCAGCGGGCGCACCAGCGACACCAGGTCGCCGCCGTACTGGTCGCGGGCGCTGCGCAGCGGCACCAGGGCCGCCGGCACGGTCTGCGGGCTGCAGCTGGTCGTGGTGCAGGTGATGCCGGTAAGTTCTTCCAGCGCCACGTCGTTGCTGTTGGTGTCGGTGTAGGTGACCTGCAGCGTGTTCACCAGGCGCACGCGCGGCGTGATCGAGCTGTTGGCGTAGGCCTGGTTGGTCAGCGCGACCAGGTTGGCGATGCGGGTCGCGGCCTGCGAGGTGCCGCCGAGGCGGCTGGCGAGGCCGTTGGTGTAGCCCACGACCACGTCGACGATCTGCGACGGGCCGGCCTTGGTGTCGACGCCGCTCAGCTGCGCGGAGACCTTGCTGCCGGCGGTCAGCTGCGCGGCGGCCTTGCGGGTGAGGATCGCGCTGGCGGTGCTCGGCGGGACCAGCATGTCGCTGCTGCCGCGCGTGCGGTTGGCGTCGAGGACGCGGCTGGGGTCGGTCTGGACCAGCCAGGTGCGGCCGCCGGAGGTGGTCAGGCGCAGCGCTTCGGTGCCGCGCTGGGCGATGCGGCCGAAGACCGCCTTCTCGCCGAAGGTGATGACCGCGTCCTGGCCGTCGGCGGTGCGGCCGATCCAGGACCAGTTGCCGTCGAGGCTTTCCTCGACGCGCTGGAAGCCGATGCGCAGGGTCTCGCCTGAGGGCGTGGGCAGTTCGATCGAACGGCCCGGGGCGGCGGCGTGGAGCGCATGCGCCTCGCTCAGTTCCACCGCGCGGTAGGTTTCCGCGCCGCGCTGGATGACTTCGCGACCGGGCGCGTAGGCGAGCAGGGCGCCGTGGTCGGGCATCGAGGCGAAGCCCGCCTGCCGGGTGGCGGCGGCCAGCGCGGTCGGCCGGGGCGTCTGCGGGGTCTGGGTGGACCGCTGCGCGGCGGACGTTGCTTCGGCGTCCTGCCGGTCGGCAGCACACCCGGCGAGCGCCAGGGCTGCGGTCACGCTGAGGAGAAGATGGCGCATAGGGACTCTCGGCTGTGGGCTCCGGCGGACGGAGCAGGGGGGACCTAGGATACGCCGAAGCGGCGTCACGCAGCACCTCGGGACGCGCGTCCGCGCGCCCGGGGCTGAGAGCGACGCCGCATCCGGAATGCCACGGAGTTCACAGTCCGGAAAAGAACGAGTGCGTCCCCCGTGGCGTCCCGATTCTAGGGCCTGTCGACGCGATTTGTGTACGTTGCGCAGTCCATGCCCTGGAGGCACGCCACGGGATTTCGCACCTTGCCCTGCGCACGGGGCCGCGGGGCGTTCAGCGGCCGGGGATCCGGCAGCAGCGCAGGCCGGCCTTGAGCGTGGCCTGGGTGGTGCCTTTGTTCTTGGCCGAACACACGTTCCCGGAGATGAACACCAGCGGCATGTCCCAGGAGGTGCTCTCGCAGTTCACCGCCGTGGCGCCGTAGCCCGTGGGGCAGGTGGCGGTCGCGACCAGATTGGCCGTGGCGCCGACATTGACCGTCGTGGTGTTGGTCGCGCTGTTGACGCACTCGATCGGCGAGGCACGGGGGCGGTCGAAGTAGCCGACGACGTCGATCACGTAATGCGCCTCGGCGTAGCTGAAGAGCGTGAAGTCGAAGGCGGCCGTCGGCGCGCCGGTCGGGGTGACCACCGAATTGTTGACGATGTCGCCGCTGCCGTAGTTCAGGCTGGCGGTGCCCGGCTGCGCGGTGCCGTAGGCGTACGCGGTGGCGTAGCCGGCGGCGGCGGGCGTGACCACGGTGATGTTCAGCGCGAGCGCGGCCGGCGATTCCTGCGCCAGGCCGCAGCTGACGTTGGCGCCGCCCTGGCCGGCGTAGGTGCTGACGCCGGCACCGACGAAGCTGCGGCTGCCGCTGGCCGGGATCGCGCCGGCGGCGGTGTTGCGGGTGTCGACGATGCGGCAGGGCGTGACCGGGGTGTAGACGAGATCCTGGGTGGTGTCGCCCAGCGCCTTCGCGATCGCCGGTGCGCGGGTGTCGATCGGCCCGGGCGGCAACAGCGCCAGCGCCGTGGCGGTGCGGCTCCCCGCGCCTTGGCGCGCGCGGCCGTCCAGCGCGGCCATCGCGCCCTCGAACGTGTCGCGCGCGAGCGCCGCGCGCAGGTCGGCGGCGTCGCCGGTGGCGAACTGCGGCACCAGCCGCATCGCCCAGGCGTGCACATCGAGGCGGTAGACGCGCTGGACGTGGCCGCCCCAGCGGTCGACGAACGCGCGGATGGCGTCCGCGCGGGCCGCGGGGGAGAGGGGCTGCGACGCTGTCGCGGCGGACGGTTGCGGCTGGGTGTCGGCGGGCGCGGCGGCGGCCAGGAAGGGGGCGGCGGCAAGCGCCAGCGGCAGCAGGCGTTGGAAGACGGGCGATGTCATGACGAAGTCCTTCTGCGGATGGGGGATGTCCATGGGAACCGTTGCTCCCGCCTCGCGATCCGGATGCGGCTTGCTGCGCAGCAGCATGCGCCGCCGGGCCGAACCGGCGCGGGAACTTCGTTATAGTGCCACCGGGCAGGCTGCTGCTCTCATCCGGGGAACCTTCGATGTCTCATGCAATCCGCTTCACGGCGGCCGCACTCGCGTTGGCGATCGGCACGCTTGCGACTGATGCCTCCGCTGCTCGCGTGACCGGCGTGACCGGCACGCGCGCCGCGCAACCCGCGACCGCTTCGCTGACGCTCACGCCCAAGGCGCGCGGCGAGATGACCAAGCAATTCGTGCTGCGCTGGGGCGGTTACGTCCAGCGCGTCTACCGCGTGCCGGTCGGCACGTGGGCCAAGCGCATGGTCGCCGACTTCGCGTCGGCCGATCCGGCGAATTTCCGCGCCGCACTCGCGCGCGACACGTTCGAGGGCGCGATGGCCGCGCTGAACGGCGCCGGCCACCGGTTCGACGACGAGGCCGCGATCACCCGCCTCGCGAAGCTGCCGGCGGGCGCCAAGGCGCTGCCGGCGCCGGCCCCGGGGGCGACCGACCTGGTCTACACGCCGATCCAGCCGTGCCGCATCCTCGACACCCGCAACACCGCCGCCGGTGCCATCGTCGCCGACTCCAGCCGCGACTTCGTGTCGATCAACCAGAGCGACTACACCGCGCAGGGCGGCAGCGCCTCCGATTGCGGCACGCTGGGCGTGCACGCCGCGGCGATCGCCATCAACCTCACCGCGGTCGCGCCGGACCGTGGCGGCTACGCCACCGTGTATCCGTACGGCACCACCAAGCCGCTGGCCTCCAGCGTGAACTACGGTGCCGGCGAGTTCGTCAACAACGGCATCATCGTGCAGATCCCCAGCCCGCTGACGACCTCCGACTTCACGGTCTACAGCTACGGCACCGCGCACTACGTCGCGGACATCGTCGGCTACTTCGCCGCCGCGCCCGCCGCCGCGCTGGAGTGCACCGAGACCTACGTCAGCCAGAACGTGGTCGCGAACGACGTCTTCGACATCGCCATCCCGAGCTGCCCGACCGGCTACCGCATCACCGGCGCCGGCTGCCGCACGCCGGGCTTCAACGAGGCCAACTGGGCCATCAACGGGCTGTTCCGCTCGGCCCCGGGCCAGCTGGTCGGCTACTGCTCGGGCCAGAACGCCACCAACGGCACGATCTCGGTGCAGGGCACCGCGCAGTGCTGCCGCGTGCCGGGTCGCTGATCGCACCCGTCCACGCCCCGCGGAACGCCGGCGATGCCGGCGTTCCCGGTCCGGGCCCGGGACGGCCCGGGCGATGCCGGCCCCCGTCGACGGGGCCAGCCTTTAAGATCGGAACGCCCACGTCCGTCACCGCAATTCCGGAGAATCCCATGTCGAAGTCCCTGTCCCGCACGCTCGCGGCGCTGTCCCTCGCGCTCGTGCCCGCCCTGTCCGCGTCCGCGGCCCCCCGCGAGACCGGCGCCGCCGGTCGCGCCCTGCTCGCCGCCGATGCGTCCAGGCCGGTGTCCGCCACGCCGCTGTCGCCCGCCGAGCGCGGCGCGCTGACCAAGCAGTTCGTGCTGAAGTGGGGCTACTACGTCGAGCGCGTGTACGACGTGCCGGTGGGCACCTGGGCCAAGCGCATGGTGCCGAACTTCACCGCCGCCGATGCCGCCAACTTCCGCCGCGCGCTGCTGCGCGACACCTTCGACGGCGCGATCGCCGAACTCGGCGGCAGCGGCCAGCGCCTCAGCGACGCCGCGGTCGTCGACCGCATGGCGCGCGCGTCCAAGCGCAGCGGTGCGCTCACCGCCACCGACCTCAAGAGCCTGGGCGGCCTGTCCGGCGACCTGGTCTACACGCCGATCCAGCCCTGCCGCATCGTCGACACCCGTACCGGTGGCGGCGCCATCGCCGCGAACTCGACCCGCAGCTTCCGCGCGATCAACGCCTCCAGCTACACCGCGCAGGGCGGCAGCGCCACCGACTGCGGCACGCTGGGCCTCAGCGCCAGCGCGGTCGCGCTGAACATCACCGCGGTCACGCCGTCGATCGCCGGCTACGCCACGGTGTTCCCGTTCGGCACCACCCAGCCGCTGTCCTCCAGCGTCAACTACGCCGCGGGCGACATCGTCAACAACGCGATCATCAGCCAGATCCCGAATCCGCTGGCCGCGTCGGACTTCACGGTCTTCAGCTACGCGCAGTCGCACTACGTGATCGACATCGTCGGCTACTTCGCGCCGCCGGCCGCCACCGCGCTCGATTGCACGCAGACCTTCGTCTCCACCACGGTGCTGGCGGGCGCGACCTTCGACCAGCCGATCCCGGCTTGCGCCGCGGGCTACACGCTGGTGGGCGCCGGTTGCCGCACGCCGACCTTCGACAGCGCCGACTGGGGCATCAACGGTCTGTACCAGCCGACCGCGGGCACCGTCGCCGGTTCCTGCTCCGGTCGCAACAAGACCTCCGGCCAGATCACGGTCGAGGGCGTGGGCCGCTGCTGCCGCATCCCGGGGCGCTGATCGCGCAGCCTGCACGGAACGACGAGCCGCCGGCGCGACCGGCGCTCGTCTGCGTTGCGCGATGCCTGTCGTGCGCCGTGCATGATCGCCCCGCGCTGTCCCCTGCATGCCCCATTGGACGTTCTGGTTGATGTGGCACGGATGTCGCTATCCCATCCACGCCCTTCGCTCACTTCACTCTTCCGGAGTCCAAATATGTCCACAGTTTCCCGCGTCGCCACCCCGCTGATGGCGTTCGCCTTCGCTGCGACCTCGATGTGCGCGTCCGCCCAGTCCACTGCCGGCAGCGCGCCCGGCATGGTCCAGCGCCAGCCCGCACCGGCGGTCGCCCAGGGCGCCAATGCGTCGTCGCAGGAACGCGCCGCGCTGACCCGGCAGTTCGTCAGCAAGTGGGGTGCCTACGTCCAGCGTGTCTACGGCGTGCCGGTGGGCACCTGGGCCAAGCGCATGGGCCCGACCCTGGGCCGGGTGGACGGCGACAACTTCCGCAATGCGCTCAAGCGCGACACCTTCGAAGGCGCGATGGCCGAGCTCGGCGGCAACGGTGAGCAGCTCACCGATGCGCAGATGATCGACCGCTTCGCCGCCAAGGCCGGCGCCGCCGGCACCGTCGGCACCAAGACCCTGGGTTCGCTGAGCAACGATCTGGTCTATACCCCGGTCACGCCCTGCCGCATCCTGGACACCCGCAGCACCGCCGCCGGCGCCATCGCCAACAACAGCACGCGCAGCTTCGTCGCCATCAATGCCAGCAGCTTCACCAGCCAGGGCGGCAGTTCCACCAACTGCGGCACGCTGGGCCTGAACGCCACCGCGGTGGCGATCAACCTGACCGCGGTCACGCCCGCTGGCGCCGGCTACGCTACCGCCTATCCGTTCGGCACCGCCCAGCCGGTGGCCGCCAGCGTGAACTACACGGCCGGCGCCATCGTCAACAACGCGCTGATCGTGCAGATCCCCAACCCGTTGTCCTCGTTCGACTTCACCGTCTACACCTTCGCCCAGTCGCACTACGTCGCGGACATCGTCGGCTACTTCGCGCCGCCGCTGGCCACCGCGCTGCAGTGCCAGGACACCGCGAACACCACCGTCGCCAACATCGCCGCGGGCGGTACCGCCAACGCGAACGCACCGGCCTGTCCGACCGGCTACACCCAGACCGCGACGAACTGCGAGACGTCGAGCTGGCTGATGCCGATCGTGTTCAGCCACAGCGGCACATGCTCGGCGCGCAACAACGACACCATCGCGCAGGACCTGCGTGCGTCGCGCACCTGCTGCCGCGTGCCGGGGCGCTGATCCTCCAGCGCGCGTCCTCCATCGCGAGCGGTGCACGAAGAGCCGGGGAAACCCGGCTCTTTTTCCTGGTCGCCGATCCTGCCCCGGACACGTCCCCCGCCGGCACGCTGGCCGTCCCGTGTGATCGATCCCGTTGTAGGCACAATGCCTTCGACGTCCGAAGGCCTCCGGAGACGACCATGAGATACCTGCTGGGTGTTGCTGCCGCGATCGCGGCGGCCGCCACGATCTGTCCTGCCTCCACCGCCGGTGCCGCGTCGCCGCAGCCGGCGGCGGTCGCCGGTGCGCTCACGCCCGCCCAGCGCGGCGCGATGACCCGGGCCTACGTGCTGAAGTGGGGCGGCTATGTGCAGCGGGTGTACCACGTGCCGGTGCGCGACTGGGCGAACCGCATGGTGCCGACCTTCGTCCACGCCGACCCGGACAACTTCCGCAAGGCGCTCGAGCGCACGACGTACGAGGGCGCCTCGGCGACGCTCAGCGGCGCGGGCGCGAAGCTGTCCGACGCGCAAGTCATCGACACGATGGCCCGTGCCAGCCTGGCGCCGCCTTCTGTGCGGCCGGAGATGCTGGCGAAGACCCTGGGTGCCGCGGCGACCGATCTGGTCTACACGCCGATCACGCCGTGCCGAATCCTGGACACGCGCGTCGCCGGCGGCCCGCTGGGCGGCGGATTCACCCGCGACTTCAACGCGGTGGTGGGCTCGGGCGGCAATTTCGGCAGCCAGGGCGGCAGCGCGACCGACTGTGGCGCGGTGGCCGCGGGCCAGGCGGCCGTCGTCATCAACGTCACCGCGGTCACGCCCTCGGGCGCGGGCTTCGCGACGGTCTATCCCTTCGGCGCGACCCGGCCGCTGGCCTCCAGCGTGAATTACACGGCGGGCGCGATCGTCAACAACACCGTGGTCGCGAAGCTGCCGAATCCGCTCACCACGAAGGACTTCACGATCTACACCTTCGCCACGTCGGATTTCGTCGCTGACATCGTGGGCACTTACGCACCGCCGCAGGCGACCGCACTGGACTGCGCCACGGTGTCCGGCGTGCCGACGAACGTGAACGCGGGCGCGTACGTGTCGCTGCCCACCCTGTTCTGCGCGGCCACCTACACGCCCACGGGCCTCGCCATCAGCGCGGGCGAGAACGTCGTGGTCGCGGACAGTTACACCGCCGGCAACGCCGGGCAGATCTTCGTGCGGAGCCTGAGCGCCAACGCCCAGAACGTGACCGCGAAGATGACCTGCTGCCGCGTGCCGGGACGCTGACCGCGCACCGGTGCCCCTGGATCCGACGACGAGCGCCGGGGAAACCCGGCGCTTTTTTCGTTCGCGATCGCCGGTCGTCGCGCCGACCACGGCGCGCAGGCCGTGCCTCAGTGGCGGTGGAATGACCGCGTGGACCGTCGAACTGCGTTCCTGTGTTGCAGTGGGGGTCCGTCTTTCTTCCGTTCCGGAGGTCTTCGTGAAATCTGTGTCCTGTGCCATCGCTGCGGTCGCGACCGCGATCGTGGTGGCCTGTTCCCCGTCCGTCGCCTTCGCGGCCCCGGCCAAGCCCATCCTCGTTTCGGCACCGGCCGGTTCGCTGACGCCCGCCCAGCGCGGCGCGATGACCCGGGCCTACGTGCTGAAGTGGGGTGGCTACGTACAGCGGGTGTACCACGTGCCGGTGCGCGACTGGGCGAACCGCATGGTGCCGACCTTCGTCCACGCCGACCCGGACAACTTCCGCAAGGCGCTCGAGCGCACGACGTACGAAGGCGCATCGGCGATGCTCAGCGGCACCGGGGCGTCGCTCTCCGACGGGCAGGTGATCGACACCATGGCGCGCGCCAGCCTGGCGCCGACCTCGGTGCGGCCGGAGATGCTGGCGAAGGCCCTCGGGACCGCGGCGTCCGATCTGGTCTACACGCCGGTCACGCCCTGCCGCATCCTCGACACCCGCGTCGCCGGCGGCACGCTGGCCGCCGGCTTCACCCGCGACTTCAACGCGGTGGTCGGCTCGGGCGGCAACTTCAGCGCCCAGGGCGGCAGCGCCACCGACTGCGGCGTGGTCGCCGCGGGGCAGGCGGCGGTGGTGATCAACCTGACCGCCGTCACCCCGAACGGGGCCGGCTTCGCGACGGCGTATCCCTTCGGCACGACGCGGCCGCTCGCGTCCAGCGTGAACTACACCGCTGGCGCGATCGTCAACAATTCGATCGTGGTGAAGTTGCCCACGCCGCTCACGACGAAGGACTTCACGGTCTACACCTTCGCCTCGTCGGACTTCGTCGCCGACATCGTCGGCACCTACGCGCCGCCGCAGGCGACCGCGCTGGAATGCGTCACGGTGAGCGGGACCGCGGTGAGCGTCCCGGCCAACACCTACGGCTACGGCTTCGGCGTGGCCTGCCCCGTGGGCTACGGGTCCACCAACGTCGGCTTCCAGGCCGCACAGAAGGTGGTGATGGCCGACGGCTACATGGGCCCGACCTCCGGCAATTTCTTCGTCTGGAACCAGGACAGCAACGCGCAGGTGGTGACCCCGTGGGTCCACTGCTGCCGCGTGCCGGGACGCTGAGTTTTTCTTCTCGCGCCAACGAAAAAGAGCCGGGGTTTCCCCGGCTCTTTTTTTCATCCGGGACGACAGCCGGGGGCGCGGCGATAGGATGCGGCGTGGACGGTGTGTCCACGTCGAAACGAGTGAATACCATGGAAAGGAAGAAGATTCGTGCGTGCCTGTTGCTGGCGGGCCTGATGTCGGTGTGCGCAGCCGGGGCGGCGTCGGCCGGGGACGTTGCACTCTCGCCGGCACAGCGCGGCGCACTGGCCGGGAGTTTCGTGCGGAAGTGGGGCGCGTACGTCGAACGCGTCCATGCGGTGCCGGTCGCCGACTGGGCGATGCGGATGGTGCCGACTTTCGTGCATGCGGACCCGGAGCGTTTCCGGCATGCGCTGGTGGCATCGACGTTCGATGCAGCGCTCGCCGATCTCGATCGCGGCCTGCCGCGGCCTTCCGTTGGCGCGAAGCCGGCGAAGGTCCTGGGCGCCAGTGGTTCCGACCTGGTCTACACGCCGCTGGCGCCGTGCCGGATCGTCGATACCCGCGTGGCGGGAGGCCCGATCGCCGCCGGGCAGAGCCGCGCGTTCAACGCGAGCGCCGCTGCCGGCGGCGGTTATGCCGCGCAGGGCGGCAGTGCCGGGGATTGCGGATCGTTGACGTCCAATCTCGCCGGCGCCGTCGTGCTGAACGTCACGACGGTGGGGCCGTCCATCGCCGGCTACGCCACGGTCTATCCCTACGGAGACCCGCGGCCGGCCACCGCGAGCGTGAACTACGGTGCCGGCGGCATCGTCAACAACACCGTGGTGACGCGTATCCCGAGTCCGCCGCAGAACAAGGATTTCAGCCTCTATTCGCTGGCGACGTCCGACTACGTGATCGACATCGTGGGGTATTACGCGGCGCCGGTGGCGACGGAACTTTCGTGCGTCGGGATGAAGATGCCGCTCGTGGTCGATCCGATGTTCAGCTTCCGAATCTTCCCCGGGGCTTGCCCGACGGGATATTCGTTTGTCGCGGGTAGTTGCCGCACGGAAAACATCGTCGCCGATCGCGTTGACTGGACGATCACGGGCATGTTCATGGAGGACGCGACATCGAGAATGCGGCCCGCTTGCACGGGCATCAATCGCTCCGATACCACCGTGACCGTCACCGCGATCGTGCAGTGCTGCCGCGTCCCGGGCCGCTGAGTCTTTCCTCCGCCGCCAACGAAAAAGAGCCGGGTTTACCCGGCTCTTTTTCGTCTGCGCGACGCTGGCGGGCGATCAGACCGCCGCCTGCAGCTCCGGCAGGATCTGGAACAGGTCGCCGACCAGGCCGATGTCGGCGATCTCGAAGATCGGCGCGTCGCCGTCCTTGTTGATCGCGACGATCGTGCCGGCGTCCTTGATGCCGGTGAGGTGCTGGATCGCGCCGCTGATGCCGACCGCGATGTACAGCTCCGGCGCGATGATCTTGCCGGTCTGGCCGACCTGCAGTTCGTTCGGCACGTAGCCGGCGTCGACCGCGGCGCGCGAGGCACCGACCGCGGCGCCGAGCTTGTCGGCGAGGTCGTACACGATCTTGAAGTTCTCGGCCGAACCCACGCCGCGGCCGCCGGAGACGACCTTCGACGCGCTCTGCAGGTCAGGGCGGTCCGACTTGCCGGCGGCCAGGGCGACGAAGCGGGTGTGCGTCGGCAGCGCGGCGTCGACCGACGAGGCCTCGATGGCGGCGCTGCCGCCGCGGGCGGTTTCCGGCCACGACGCCGTGCGCACGGTGGCGACGACGGTCTGGTCGGCCGGGGCCTCGACGGTGACGATGGCGTTGCCGGCGTAGATCGGGCGCTTGAACACGTGCGCGCCGTCGACGGCCATCACGTCCGACACCTGCGACACGCCCAGCAGCGCGGCGACGCAGGGCATCAGGTCCTTGCCGAAGGTGGTGCTGGGGCCGAAGACGTGGGTGTAGCCGGCGGCGACCTGCGCGATCTGCGGCGCCAGCACCTGCGCGATGGCGTGGGCGTTCGCGGCGTTGGCGACGGTGACGACCTTCGCCACGCCGGCGATCTGCGCGGCCTGCGCGGCGACGGCGGCCGGATCGGCGGCCAGCACGACGATGTCGATGGCGGCTGGGTTCAGCGCCTGCGCGGCGGTGACGCAGCGCGCGGTGGCGCCGTTGAGCTTGCCGTCGAGATGTTCGGCGACGATGAGAACCTTGGACATTGCGTTGTTCCTCGTAGGGCGGGCCTTGGCCCGCCGTTGCGGAAATTCGGTTTGCGATGCACGTGAGTCGAAGCGGCTTCGATCATTGCGACCTGCATCGGCAAGGTCGCAATGGCGGGCCAGGGCCCGCCCTACGCTTGCGTCACAGCAGACCCTTGGCCTTCAGCGCCGCGACCAGTTCGGCCGCGTCCTTCACCATCACGCCCTTGCTGCGCTTGGCGGGCGGTGCGTAGTGGGTGGTCTTGAGGGTGTCGCCCGAGGCGACGCCGAGGTCGGCCAGCTGCAGCGTTTCCAGCGGCTTGCTCTTGGCCTTCATGATGTCCGGCAGCTTGATGAAGCGCGGCTCGTTCAGGCGCAGGTCGCTGGTGACGACGGCCGGCAGGTCGACTTCGAGCGTTTCGAGGCCGGCGTCGACTTCGCGCACCACCGTGGCCTTGCCGTCGGCGATGTCGAGCTTGCCGGCGAACGTCGCCTGCGGGCGGCCCCACAGCGTGGCCAGCATCTGGCCGGTCTGGTTGGCGTCGTCGTCGATCGCCTGCTTGCCGAGGATCACGAGGTCGGGCTGTTCCTTCTCGACCAGCTTCAGCAGCGCGCGCGCGGCGGTCAGCGGCTGGATCGCCTGGTCGGTGACCACGTGGATGGCGCGGTTGGCGCCCATCGCCAGACCGTTGCGCAGGTGCGGCTGGGCGTCGGCCGGGGCGATCGTGGCGACCACGACCTCGGTCGCGATGCCCTTGTCGCGCAGGCGCAGCGCTTCTTCCAGCGCGATGTCGTCGAAGGGATTGGGCGAGAGCTTGACGCCGTCGGTGACGACGCCCGAACCGTCCGGTTTGACCTGGATGCGGACGTTGTAGTCCACCACGCGCTTGTAGCCGACGAGGATCTTCATCGAGCGGGAGTCCTTGAATTCGAGAAGGCTTGGATCGAAGGGGCCTGGAGCGGAAAGGAACGCCCGGGACGGAAAACCCCGGGCGAAGACGGGCAATTTTAGCGGTTCGGGGCGGGCGTCGCGACCTTGCGGGCACCCGGCCCCGGCGGGCTCACGCCGCCCGGCCGAGGATCAGGTCGGCGGCGCGCTCGGCGATCATGATCGTCGGCGCATTGGTGTTGCCGCCGATCAGCGTCGGCATCACCGAGGCGTCGACCACGCGCAGGCCGTCCACGCCGCGGACCCGCAGCTGCGGGTCGACCACGGCGCCGGCGTCGCTGCCCATGCGGCAGGTGCCGATCGGGTGGTAGACGGTCTCGGCCTTGGCGCGGATGAAGTCGATCAGGCCGGCGTCGTCGAGGTCGGTGCTGGCGGGGAAGATCGGCTTGCCGCGGAAGGCATCGAACGCCTTCTGCGCGAGGATCGTGCGCGAGATCTTCGCGCATTCGACCATCATCTTCAGGTCGAAGCCTTCCGCGTCGCCGAGGTAGTTGGCGTGGATCCGCGGCTTGTCGCCGGCGCGGTTGCTGCCGAGCGTGATCCGGCCGCGGCTGCGCGGACGCAGGAAGCAGGCGTGCAGGGTGTAGCCGTCGCCGGGCAGGCGGCGGCGGCCGTGGTCGTCCAGCATCGCCGGCACGAAGTGGAACTGGATGTCGGCGCGGTCGTCCGGCGCCAGCGGCGAGCGCGCGAAGCCGCCGGCCTCGGCGATGTTGCTGCTGCCCGGGCCGCTGTGGCCGCGCAGGTAGTAGGTCAGCGCGGTCATCACGTCGCTCACGCGGTCGTAGGTCACGCGCCGGGTCGAGTGGAACAGCGTGCAGATGTCGAGGTGGTCCTGCAGGTTGCCGCCGACGCCGTCGAGGTCGGCCACCACGTCGATGCCGAGCTTGCGCAGGTCGTCGGCCGGGCCGATGCCCGACAGCATCAGCAACTGCGGCGAGTTGATCGCGCCGCCGCAGAGCAGCACCTCGCGCGCGGCCGGCTGGTGGTGGGCCTTGCCGCCCATCGTGTAGGTCACGCCGCTGGCGCGGTGGCCGTCGAAGGTGATGCGGCTGGCCCGCGCGCCGCTGTGCACGGTCAGGTTGGGACGGCTGCGCGCCGGGTTGAGGTAGGCCACCGCGGACGAGCAGCGGGCGCCGTCGCGCTGGGTCACCTGGTAGTAGCCGACGCCCTGCTGCCCGGGGCCGTTGAAGTCGCGGTTGAGCGGCAGGCCGGCCTGCTGCGAGGCATCGAGGAAGACTTGCGACAGCGGGTTGGTGTAGCGCAGGTCGGAGACGGACAGCGGGCCGTCGGCGCCGTGCAGGGCGTCTGCGCCGCGGGTGTTGCCTTCGGACTTGCGGAAGTAGGGCAGGACGTTGTCCCAGTGCCAGCCGGTGGCGCCCTGCGCGGCCCAGTCGTCGTAGTCGGCGGGCACGCCGCGGATGTAGCACATCGCGTTGATCGAGCTGGAGCCGCCGAGCACCTTGCCGCGCGGCCACCACAGCGTGCGGTGGTTGAGGTGGGGCTCGGCGAGCGTGTCGTAGTCCCAGTTCACGCCCTTCTGGTTCACCAGCTTGGAGATGCCGGCGGGCATGTGGATGAAGGGGTGCCAGTCGCGCGGGCCGGCTTCCAGCAGCAGCACCTTGACGCCCGGGTCCTCGCTGAGTCGATGGGCGAGCACGCAGCCCGCCGAACCGGCGCCGATGATGATGTAGTCGAACACGCGCGGCCCCCTGAAATCGTATGCGCGCGACACTATGCCCGCCGCCTAGAGCAAATGCTCGGCGGAAAGGGCGTCTGCGAGGCCGCGGCGACGGGCCCCGGGGCGGGCTGGCGGCGCCGGTTGCCATCCGCTACCGTGCGCGCTGGATCCCCGACCGCTCCCGGACCGCAGCATGACCGTCGACGACCAGACCGGCCATTCGGGCGTCCACCCCGGCGGGCCCCGCGTGCAGGCGGGCGAACGGCAGGCGGTCGCCTGGTCGTTCCTCTACTTCTTCAGCATCCTCTCCGCGTACTACATGCTGCGCCCGGTGCGCGAGCAACTGTCGGGCGCGGTCGGGTCCACCCAGCTGCCGTGGTTCTACGCGGCGACCTTCCTCGCGACCCTCACCCTCACGCCCGTGTTCGCGTGGCTGATCGGCCGCTACCCGCGCCGGATCGTGGTGCCCGGGGTCTACCTGTTCTTCATCGCCTGCCTGATGGGCTTCGTGCCGCTGTTCACCCATGAGGGCCTGCTCACGCCGCGTGCGCTGGGCATCGTGTTCTTCGTGTGGGTCAGCGTGTTCAACCTGTTCGTGGTCGCGGTGTTCTGGAGCTTCATGGCCGACATCTGGAGCGACCGGCAGGCGCGCCGGCTGTTCCCGGTCATCGGCCTCGGCGGCGCGTTCGGGGCGATCTTCGGCCCGGCGATGGCGTCGTTGCTGGTCGGCGAGATCGGCGTGCCGCCGCTGCTGGTGGTGGCGTCGTGCCTGCTGGGCGTGGCGATGCTCTGCGCGTGGTGGCTGGGACGCTGGTCGTCCGCGCACGGCCACCGCGCGAAGGACCCCGGCCACGACGCCCCGGTCGGCGGCGGGATGTTCGACGGCCTGCGCCAGGTGTTCTCCGATCCCTTCACCCGCGGCATGGCGCTGATGCTGCTGCTGGGCGACGCCATCGGCACGATCAACTACGCGCTGGTCGCGGATTTCTCCGGCCAGACCTTCCACGACGCCGCGGAGCGCACGCGCTTCTTCGCCAACCTCGACCTGCTGACCAACGGCCTGCAGATCATCGTCCAGGCCACGTTGACCCGCTGGCTGCTGGCGCGCCACGGCGCCGCGCCGGTGATCGTGATGAAGGAAGCGGCGACGGTGCTGGTGCTGTTGCTGGTCTGCATTGCCGTGGACCCGAACGCGCCCGTGACCGGCATCGCCGCGGCCGAGGCCGCGGCGCGCTTCGGCGGCGGCGAGGGCCTGGTGCTGTCGTTCGTGCAGGGTCTGATGCAGACCGCGGTCGCGATGCCGTGGGTCGGCCTGGCGATGGTGGTCAGCCGCGGCCTGGCCTACGGCATGGTCGGCCCCGCGCGCGAGAGCCTGTTCGCGATGGCGCCGCGCAGCCAGCGCTACAAGGGCAAGAACGCCGTCGACACCGCGGTGTGGCGCTTCGGCGACCTCAGCGTGGCGCTGGGCATGAACGCGCTGCGCAAGTTGCACGTCGTCGTCGCCGGGTTCGCGGGCATTGCCGCGCTGGCGTCGCTCACCTCGGGCGTCGTCGGCTGGCGCCTCGCCCGACGCATCGAACGCGAATCGGCCGAAGCCGAGGCGCTGCCGGCCGCACCCGCGGCCTGACCTTTCCAAGGAGAACCACAGGATGTCGTTCCTCGCTCCGTCGCTGATCGTGCTGGTCGGCCTGCTGCACGTGTACTTCCTCGTCCTCGAGATGTTCCTGTGGACGAAACCGCTGGGCATGAAGGTGTTCCGCAACACGCCGGAGAAGGCCGAGACCACCCGTGTGCTGGCCGCGAACCAGGGGCTGTACAACGGCTTCCTCGCCGCCGGCCTGTTCTGGGCCGCCGCGTCGGGCAGGCAGGACATCGCGCTGTTCTTCCTCGGCTGCGTGGTGGTCGCGGCGCTGTACGGTGCGTACAGCGTGAGCAAGCGCATCTTCTACGTGCAGGGCGTGCCGGCGATCGCGGCGATCGCGGCGGTGCTGTTGGCGGGTTGAGCCCGGCGTCCCTTCGTGTCGCTGCAGTGCGCCGCTTGCCGTGCGGATCTGACGCCGGAGGCGGTGCTGTCCTCGGCGCGCCATGCATGGCCACACGGTTGGCAGGATTTCGTCTGCCCGCATTGCGGCAGGGTCGGCCTGTTCGAGATCCACGGACGGCAGTTGACGATCGGAGCTCCCGACGGCTTCCCGGGCCCCTGCTTCATCGTCGAATCGGAGCAGGGCGTCCCGGGTCTGGTGTCGGAGCGGAACGAGAACAACGACATCGACGTCAGGATCGGCGACCGGCAATGGACGATCCGGTCGCGCGTGCCGCGAAACGCCTGAGTCCGTCTCTCCGGGTCAGCGCAGCAGCGGCCACGCGAACAGCGTGGCACCCAACGCAAACACGACGCTGAGGGCGTGCACCAGCGGGTGGTGCACGCGCAGGAACACGACCTGCTGGACCAGGCGCACGATCCAGAAGACCGACATGCCGGCGAGCACGGCGCGGCCCAGCGGCGTGCCGCACAATTCGGCCGGGAACCACAGGCACAGCGCGGCGACGCCGAGGAATACCCAGATCAGCTGCACGTTGGCGATCTGCAGGATCGCGCGGTTCGCGAACGTGGTCTCGCGCAGCGTCGCCGGCCAGCGGAACAGGCGCCAGAACGCCATGTGGAATACCGCCAGCGCGAGGCTGTGCGCGGCGCAGAGCATGAGGACGGGATCGGCGGCCACGCGGGCGTCCGGGCTCAGCCGCGCGGCGGCTTCGGCGACAGCCACATCGCGATCGTCGCGCGGAAGACGATGTCGCCGGCCGGGTCGTGCACGTCGACGACCACCGGCAGTTCGTAGCCGGCGTCGGCGGCGACCACCGGGATCGCGGGCGTCGCCACGCCGCGCATCGTGCCGACCGCTTTCTTGCGGTATTCGACGGTCATGCCTTTGGGGATCCAGCGCATGCCGTCGGGCAGGCTGGCCTCGGTCACCATGCCGCCGGCGAGTTCGGCGAGGTTGCACAGCGCGATGGCGTGGACGGTGCCGAGATGGTTGGTCACTGCGCGGCGATGGCGCAGCACGGCTTCGCAGCGGCCGGGTTCGAGCACGGTGATCCGCGGGCGGATGCTGGCGAAGTAGGGCGCCTTGAAGCAGATGGCGCGCGAGAACAGCCACTGCCCGGCGGGCCAGCGGCGCATGCGGTCGTGGAGGGCGAGGGTCTTGTTGGCCATGGCGTGCGGGTCGGCGGCGGGGTCAGGCGAGCAGGGCGAGGAGGCCGGCGGCGCCGAGGCCGATCCAGCCGGGATGGCGGCCGCGGGTGGCGACGAGCACGAGCGCGGCGCTGCCGAGGGCGGCGCATTCGAACGCACGGATCGCGAACGCATCGATCGGTTGCCCGGGCGCGGTGGCGAGGCGCCAGAGGATCGCCGCCAGCGCCCAGCCGAACACGCTGGCGATGTGCCAGCTCGCCCACAGGATGCGGATGTGCCGGCCGCGCAGCGGCGGGGCGTTGTCGGTCGGCAGCCAGCCGGCGCTGCGGACGTGGTGGAAGATCAGGAACTCGCCAATCACCGAATGCGCCACGCCGACGCAGGCGAAGACGATCGCGGCAGCCGACAGCAGGGACGCGGACATGCAGACCTCGCGGAAGGAGGACGGATGCGAAGGGGTGCGGGTGCGCAAACCCCGGAGACGCGAACGGCGGGAAAATCCCGCCGTTCGTGAGGTCATGCGGCTTGCGTGCCGGCGCCGGTCAGGCGGCGGCGCGGTGCGCCTTCGGCGCCGTCTCGTCGACGTAGCCGGCCGAACGCAGTTCCCACGATTCGAAGTCGTCGACCATGATCGTGTCCAGCGTCAGTTCGCGCAGTTCTTCCAGCTGCTTGCGCTCGTCGGCGGTGATCCAGCCCTCGCGCACGCCCTCGTCGAGCTGCGCGGGGAACTCCAGCGCTTCGATGTCGCTGTTCTTCAGCGCCTTGAGGAACTTGCGCTCCACCGGCTCGGCCAGGATCACCTTCGCCAGGTAGCTGTTCACGCGCGCCGCCGGGTTGTTCTCGCACGGTTCGAGGAACAGGTCGGCGCCGAGGCGGTCGCGCGCTTCGCACGGCGTCATCAGCAGGCTGGCGGCGCGGTGGCCCAGGCGGTCGCTCGGCGCTTCGGCGCGGCGGCCCCACGGGAAGATCACCGCCCACAGCAGCCAGCCGACCGGACGGATCGGGAAGTTGCGCAGCGCGCCGGAGAGCGCGAGTTCGATCTTGTGGATCGCGTCGTGGAAGGCCCAGGCCAGCAGCGGATGGTCCGCGACCGGACGGCCCTGGTCTTCGTAGCGCTTCAGCATCGCGCTGGCGATGTACAGCTGACTGAGCACGTCGCCGAGGCGGCCGGACAGCGATTCCTTGAACTTCAGCTTGCCGCCGAGCAGCAGCATCGAGGTGTCGGCCATCACCGCCAGCGCCGCCGAGTAGCGGTTGAGCTTGCGGTAGCAGCGGCGGGTGTATTCGCCGCCCGGCGCGGTGCCGATGCGGGTGCCGGTGAAGCCGAACCACCACGCGCGCACGGCGTTGGAGATGGCGTAGCTGATGTGGCCGAACAGCGCGGTGTCGAACTGGGCGATGCGCTCCTTCGGATTCTCGATCTGGGTCGCCTTCATCTCCTTCATCACCCACGGATGGCAGAGGATGGCGCCCTGGCCGAAGATCATCAGGCTGCGGGTCATGATGTTGGCGCCTTCGACCGTGATCGCGATCGGCACCGACTGCCAGTTGCGGCCGGCGTAGTTGCGCGGGCCGAGGATGATGCCCTTGCCGCCGTGCACGTCCATCACGTCGCGGGCCACTTCACGGCCCATCTCGGTGCAGTGGTACTTGGCGATGGTCGACGGCACCGCGGGATTCTCGCCGCGGGCGACCGCGGCCGCCGTCGCTTCGGACAGCGCGCTGCAGGCGTAGGCGCGGCCGCCGATGCGGGCCAGCGCTTCCTCCACGCCTTCGAAGCGGCCGACCGACAGGCCGAACTGCTTGCGGATGCGGGCGTAGGCGCCGGTGACCAGCGCGCCCATCTTGGCGCCGCCGCTGGCGGTGGACGGCAGGGTGATGGAGCGGCCGATCGACAGGCATTCCATCAGCATGCGCCAGCCCTGACCGGCGTATTCCTCGCCGCCGATCAGCTGGCTCAGCGGCACGAACACGTCCTTGCCCTTGATCGGGCCGTTCTGGAACGGCGAGTTCAGCGGGAAATGACGGCGGCCGATTTCCAGGCCCGCGGTGTCGCGCGGCACCAGCGCCAGCGAGATGCCGATGTCCTTCTTGTCGCCGAGCAGGCCGTCGGGGTCGTACATGCGGAACGCCACGCCGATGAGGGTCGCGACCGGCGCCAGCGTGATGTAGCGCTTGTTGAGCGTGAGGCGGATGCCGACGACCTTCGCGCCGTTCCACTCGCCCTCGCAGACGATGCCGTAGTCGGGGATCGACGTGGCGTCGGAGCCGGCGAATGGGCCGGTCAGCGCGAAGCACGGCACTTCACGGCCGTCGGCCAGGCGCGGCAGGTAGTGGCGCTTCTGCTCGTCGGTGCCGTAGTGCATCAGCAGCTCGGCCGGGCCGAGCGAGTTGGGCACGCCGACGGTGGAGCTGACCACGCTGGAGACCGGCGCCAGCTTCTGGATGACCTTGTGGTTCATCAGCGCCGAGAAGCCCAGGCCGCCGTATTCCTTCGGGATGTTGAGGCCGAAGAACTTGTTCTGCTTGATGTAATCCCACAGCTCCGGCGGCAGGTCGGCGCGGACGTGGGTGATCTCCCAGTCATTCACGCGACGGCACAGCTCGGCGCAGGGGCCGTCGAGGAAGGCGCGCTCTTCGTCATTCAGCTCGGGCTTCGGCAGCGACAGCAGCTTGTCCCAGTCCGGCTTGCCGGAGAACAGTTCGCCCTCGAAGCCGACCGTGCCCGATTCCAGCGCGGTGCGCTCGGTGTCGGACAGCGGGGGCAGGAGCTTCGTGTAGAAGGTCAGCAGCGGCGAGGTGATCAGCGCCTTGCGCACCGGCGGGATCAGCATCGGCAGGGCCACCAGCGCGGTCAGCGCGGAGGCGACCAGGGTGGCGGTGTGGTTCGCGCCCAGCAGCCAGCACCCGACCAGCAGGGTGGCGGCGATCGCCGCCCAGACCGCCATGCGCAGGCGGTGGTAGGCGCAGAACGCGGTGGTGAGCAGCAGGGCGAGGAAGGGCAGGACGAGACTCATGGCAACTCCGGCGGACATCGGCGCGACGGGGAGGGGATCGCGGCGTGGCGTCGCGATCCGGGCGGGAGCGGTGCGCCACGGCGTTGCCGGCGACCCGTTTCCATACGCCAAAGTATGGACACGCGATTTCGCCGCTGTCAATGTGCCGCGAAACCCCGGAAATCCGGTTTGCAATCGTAGTCACACGATACTTTTGCGATCGCTTCCGTATGGTTACACTGTTGTCATGAACGAACCCGTCCCGAAGACCGAACGCAACGGCCGCCTGAGTGCGGAAGACTGGGCGCAGGCCGCCCTCGACCTGATCGCCGAACAGGGCGTCGCGGCGGTGGCGGTCGAACCGCTGGCACGCCGGCTCGGCGTGACCAAGGGCAGCTTCTACTGGCATTTCCCTTCGCGCGACGCGCTGCTGTCCGCCGCGCTGGAACGCTGGGAAGCGGTGGAGCAGGAGACGGTGTTCGGGCAACTGGAAGCGGTGAGCGATCCGCGCCAGCGCCTGCGCGCGCTGTTCCAGCTGGTCGCGCACGAAGTGAAGGCGCACAAGATCTACAGCGAACTGCTGAAGGCGTTCGATCATCCCGCGGTCGGCCCGGTGATCGGCCGCGTGGCGCAGCGTCGCCTCGACTACCTGTCCGCGTCGTTCCGCCAGGCCGGCCTGCAGCGCACCGATGCGCAGCACCGCGCGCGCCTGGCCTATGCGGCGTACGTCGGTTTCCTGCAGCTGAGCCTGAAGCTGCAGCCGCGCCTGGCCCACGACGAGTTCGAGGGCTACGTCGAACACATGATGGCCACGCTCATCCCGCCGGTCGCCCTGTCGCGCTGAGCGCCGCGTCCGTCGTCGCCGCTTTCCGTTTCCTTCCTGCCGAGTCCCTGCATGAATGCTTTCGCTGTCCCGATGCACCCGCCCACCCGCCTCGACGCCCTGCAGCGCTGGGTGGACGACGTGGCCCGGCTGACCCGTCCCGATGCCGTGCACTGGTGCGACGGCAGCGATGCCGAGCACGCCGCGCTGATCGCGAGGATGGAAGGCGACGGCACGCTGATCCGGCTCAATGAAACGACGAATCCGGGCAGCTGGCTGCATCGCTCGCATCCGGACGACGTCGCCCGCGTCGAGCACCTCACCTTCGTGTGCAGCAGCGAGGCCGAGGACGCCGGCCCGAACAACCACTGGATGGCGCCGGCCGAGGCGCACGCGAAGATGGATGCGCTGTTCGACGGCTGCATGCGTGGCCGCACGATGTACGTGATCCCGTACTGCATGGGCCCGATCGATTCGCCGCTGTCGCGCTGCGGCGTGGAGATCACCGACTCGCCGTACGTGGTCGCGAACATGCGCATCATGACCCGCATGGGCGCGCCGGCGCTGGCGCGGATCGAGCGCGAGGGCCTGCATCATGACGGCGTGTTCGTGAAGGGCCTGCACTCGATCGGCGAACTCGACCCCGAGCGTCGTTTCATCATGCATTTCCCGGAGGAACTGACGATCAAGTCGTTCGGCTCCGGCTACGGCGGCAACGCGCTGCTGGGCAAGAAGTGCCACGCGCTGCGCATCGCCTCGCACCAGGCGCGCAACGAAGGCTGGCTGGCCGAGCACATGCTGATCCTCGGCGTCGAGAACCCGCAGGGCGAGACGCACTACATCGCCGCCGCGTTCCCGTCGGCCTGCGGCAAGACCAACCTGGCGATGCTCATCCCGCCGGAAGGCTATCGCGAGGCCGGCTGGAAGATCTGGACCATCGGCGACGACATCTGCTGGATGCGTCCCGGCGACGACGGCCGCCTGTACGCGATCAATCCGGAAGCCGGTTTCTTCGGCGTCGCGCCGGGCACGTCCAGCAAGTCCAATCCGAATGCGCTGGCGACGATCCGCAGCAACACGATCTTCACCAACGTCGGTCTGACCGCGGACGGGCAGCCGTGGTGGGAGGGTCTGGACGGCGGCGTACCCGCTTTTGATTGGCGCGGTCGTGACTACGATTGCAGTCGCGCCGCCGAGCTGGGCCCGGCCGCGCATCCCAACGCGCGCTTCACCGTCAGCGCCAGTCAGTGCCCGTCGTATTCGGCGCACGCCGAGGACGCCGGCGGCGTGCCGATCAGCGCGATCGTGTTCGGCGGCCGTCGCGCGTCGCTGGTACCGCTGGTGTTCGAGGCCCGCGACTGGACGCATGGCGTGCTGGTCGGCGCCGCGATGGGCTCGGAAACCACCGCCGCCGCCACCGGCGCGGTCGGCGTGATGCGCCGCGACCCGATGGCGATGAAGCCGTTCTGCGGCTACAACTTCGCCGACTACTTCGCGCACTGGCTGACCTTCGACCGCGCCGACGCGAAGCTGCCGAAAGTCTTCCACGTCAACTGGTTCCGCAAGGGCGCCGACGGCAAGTTCCTGTGGCCCGGCTTCGGCGACAATCTGCGCGTGCTGGAGTGGATGCTGCGCCGCGCGGGCGGCGAGGTCGGCGCGGTGGAGACGCCGATCGGCGCGCTGCCGCGCATCGAGGATCTCAACCTCGATGGCGTCAGCCTGACCGACGAGGCCCGCGCGTTGCTGTTCGGCTTCGACCGCGACGACTGGCGCGCCGAGTTCGACTCGATCGGCGGCTTCCTCGACGAGTACGGCCCGCGCATGCCGCAGGCCCTGCGCGACGAGCAGGCGCGCATCCGCGCCGCGCTCGAAGGCTGATCGGCCGCATCGCCCGGCCGCCGTCGGCGGCCGGGGGCGAGGGCAGGGGCTGGCCGGTACAATGGCCGCCATGTCGAACAAGCAACAGGCGCTCTGGGAACAGGGCCAGCGGTACTCGCAGAAGGGGTGGTGGCGGCAGGCGGCCGATGCCTACGCCGCCATCGTCGAACACGACCGCAATTTCCTGCCGGCGTGGGTGGAGCTGGCGAACGCGAAGGAACAGCTCGGCGCCTATCGCGACGCCTACCACGCGGTGCTCGCCGCCGAGCGCATCGACGGCGTGCCGCCGGTCGCCGGCATGGTGGTCGCCCGCCTGCTGCGCCGCTTCGAGGACCTGCCGCGGCTGCAGGCCTACGTCGAGCGCACCGGTCTGGCCGGGCGCATCCCGCCCGACAAGCTGGTCGATCTGGCCTCGTTCTTCGCCAGCGCCGGCGACCACGTGCGCACGCTGCCGTGGGTCGAGCACGCGTTGAAGCTGCGCCCGGGCGTGGCCGAGATCCACAACATGCACGGGCTGGCGCTGATGTTCGCCGGCCGGCGCGAGGAATCCGCCGCCGCGTTCGAGCGCGCGTTGGCTATTCGCCCGAGCTACGCCGCGGTGTATTCGATGCTGGCGCGGGTGGACCGCATCACCCCGCATCACCACCACGTCGACCTGCTGCGCCGGCTGCTGGACCAGCCCGGGCTGGCGACGCGCGACGAGTCGCATCTCGCCTACGCGCTGCACAACGAGCTGCACGATCTCGGCGACTTCGAGGGCGCCTGGGCCGCACTGGAGCGCGGCTGCCGCGCCCGGCGCAAGGAGCAGCCCTACGACCACGCCGCGACCATGGCGATGTTCGACACGCTGCGGGCGACGTTCGACGGCGCCTTCAGCCGCGGCGTGCCGTTCGACGACCCGCTGACCCCGATCTTCATCGTCGGACTGCACCGCAGCGGCACCACGCTGCTGGAGCGCATCCTCGCCGGCAGCCCGGAGGTCGCCGACGCCGGCGAGACCTACACCTTCTCCGCGCAGCTGCGCTACGCCGCCGACCATTTCTGCCGGGTCATCGCCGACGGCACCATCGCCGAGCGTGCTTCCGGCTTCGACTACGGCGCCATCGGTCGCGGCTTCCTCGACGCCATGCGCAGCCGCAGCGCCGGCCGGCCGTTCGTCACCGAGAAGCAGAACCCGAACTTCGTGCTGCTGGGCCCGATCGCCAGGGCGCTGCCGCAGGCGCGGCTGCTGCACATGCGCCGCGACCCGGTCGACACCTGCTTCTCGAACCTGCGCACGCTGTTCACCAATGAGGCGTCGTATTCGTACGACCAGATCGAGATGGCCGACTACTGCAAGGCCTACCTCGACTTGATGGCGCACTGGCGCGAGGTGCTGCCGGGGCGGGTGTTCGACGTCGACTACGACGCCCTGGTGCAGGAACCCGAGGCGCAGGCGCGGCGGATCGCCGACCACTGCGGTTTCGCCTTCCGCGACACGATGCTGGACGTCGGCCGCTCGTCCGGCGCCGTCGCCACCGCCAGCTCGCACCAGGTGCGGCAGGGCATCGTCACCAACCGCGGCGGCCTCTGGCGCGACTACGCGCCGCATCTGGCGCCGCTGCTGGACCGGCTCGCCGCGCACGGGCTGGCCTGACGCCGCCCGGCGCGCCGCGAGGCGGGATTTGATCCGGCCCGGTGCCGTGGCGTTGCGCCTGCGCTAAGGTGCCCGCCCATGTGCCCCTGCGGATGCCCGCCATGCCCGTGAACGTCTTTCCCGCCTTCGCCGCGCCGATGGCCGAGGCCTTCCATCCCGACCCCGCGCCGCTCAATGCCCAGCTGATGCCGCTGGTGCTGGCGCTGGAGGCCCAGGGCGCGGCCTATCGGAACCCCGAGCCGGTCATGCACCAGCCGGAAGGGCTGTTCGAAAGCGAATTCGATTTCTTCGCCCGCGAGGAACCCTGCGTGCAGGCCCTGCGCAGCTTCGTCTGGGGCTCGCTCGGGGAATTCCTGCGCGACGTCAATCCGAACCTCGCGGAGGGCACCCAGGGCTTGCGCGTCGCCAGCCAGACCTGGTTCCACGTGACCCGCAACGGCGGCTACTTCGGTTACCACAACCATCCGATGGCCAGCTGGTCCGGCGTCTACTGCGTGTCGGACGGCGATCCGGATCCCGCGTATTCCAACAACGGCTGCCTGGTGTTTCCGCATCCGCAGATGGCGGTCAACACCTTCCTCGATCCTGCCAATGCCGTGCTGCGCTGGCCGTTCACGCACGGCAACTTCGTGCTGACCCTCAAGCCCGGCATGCTGGTCTTCTTCCCGTCGTGGCTGGGTCACTACGTGACCCCGTTCCATGGCCGCGGCCAGCGCGTGACGGTGGCGTTCAACGCCTGGTTCTCGCGAAGCGAATGACCCCGCCGGGCGTCGGGCGCGCCGCCCGACATGCCTTGATCCGCCATTTTCTTCGGATAAAAAGAACGGCCCCCTTGCGGGGGCCGTTCCGTTTCGACGCTTGCGGTGACGCGGATCAGAACTTCTGATTGTACTGCAGGTACCAGTAGCCGCCACCCGGCAGATCGTACGAGCCGTCGAAGTTGCCGGCGAACGAGTTGTGGGTGATCGGCGGATCGCGGCCGAAGATGTTGCGGGCACCGACGGCGACCTTGCCGTTCCACGGGGTCTTGAAGCCGACCTGGACGTCGTGATAGACACGGGCGCCCATGATGTTGACGCCGTTGTCCGGGCAGATTTCGGTCGGGGTGATGCCGTACTCGAAGTAGTTCGAGCCCGAGCACGGGTCCTTCAGCGCAGAGTAGTAGCGCATCGCCCAGGTCGCGTCCCAGTCGCCCTTCTGCCACGAGGTGGTCAGGTTGGAGCGCAGGCGCCACGTCGGCGCACCGTTGTAGTAACCGACGGTGCCGAACAGGTCATTCTCGGTCTGGTAGGTGTTGTCCCACTGCCACGAGAACTTGCCCCAGCTGTTTTCCGGCAGGGCGTAGGCCACCTGCATGTCGTAGCCTTCGACCTTGCCCTGCGACAGGTTGAAGCTCGAGGTGTTCACCGTGACCAGCTCGCCCGTGGTGGTGCGATCGATGAACGAGCAGAACAGGGCGCGCTGAGCGGCGTCGGGGGTGCCGCCCAGGTCGGGACGGTTCGGGTTCTTGAAGCACGAGTTCAGGATCGACTGCGCACCACGGAACGAGATCACGTCATTGAGCTTGATCTGGTACCAGTCGAGCGTGATGTTCAGACCCTGCAGCCAGCTCGGGCTGTAGACGATGCCGAAGCTCCTCGTCTTGCCGAATTCGGGCTGCAGCGACGGGTTGCCACCGCTGAGCGAACGAATCTGGCTGTTCGGCTGCGGGGTACCGCCGGCCGGCACGCCCACCGAGGCGCAAGCCGCCGGATCGTTGATGAAGTGCAGCGGATCCGCCGGGTTCGGATGAGCCGGATCGGTCGCGTTGATGTTCAGCGTGTTGCAGGGGTCGGTCGCGGCCGGGAAGCCTTCCTGACCACCGGCGTACAGGTCGAGCACGTCCGGGGCGCGGAACGACTCGGAGTAGGTGCCGCGCAGCATCAGGTCGTCGAAGATCTGCCACTTGATGCCGATCTTCTTCGAGGTGTCGCCACCCAGATCCGGGTTCACCGCCACACCGTTGAACACGCCGTTGGTGTCGTAGGTCGACTTGCGGGCCGCCACGTTGAGTTCGAGCAGCTTCGCGGCCGGGAGATCGGCCAGCAGCGGCACGTTCAACTCGACGTAGACTTCGTCGGACTTCTCCTGGCCGCTGGTCGGCAGGCGGAAGTTGTTCGACGAACCGCCGCCGGCGACGAGCGAGTCGGGCGAGTCGACGAAGGACGACTTGCGGGTTTCCAGACCGATGGCGAAGCCCAGCGGACCGGCCGGCAGGTCGACGATCGAACCCGACAGGTTGGCGAAGTAGTCCTTCGTGGTCAGCTGCTGCGACTCGTTCAGCGTGTAGCCGATGTAGTCGTTCATCGCGTCGTATTCGGCGCGGCTGATGACGCCGGCGCCCAGGCCGAGGTCCGCACCGCCGAAGAGGTTGTACGGCACGCAGCCGCGGATCACCGCACCGGCGCCGTCAAGGCATTCCAGCGCACCGGTGACCGGGTTGCGACGCGAATTGCCGACCGCGCGCTGCAGGTTGAACAGGTTGACGTAGTTCTGGCCGCGCAGGGTGAAGCGCGCGTCCAGGTACGAGTAGCCGGCGTCCCAGTACATGTCGCGGCCGCCCAGGTCGAACTGGCCGTCCAGCCACAGGGTGACGGCGGTGTTGTCGTTGTTGTAGTAGTTCTTGCGCGGGCCGACGGCGGCGGCGCGGAAGTTGGCGCCGCGGAGGTTCTGGCCGAACGGGTTGAACACGTTGCCGGCGGTCGGCGCGAACGCCCACTGCGGACCGTTGACGCCACGGATGTCCATGGTCAGCGGCACTTCGGCCAGCTGCTGGTTCGAATTACGCGTGACGTACGTCGCCATCGCGTTGGCGTTGATGTTGTCGGTCAGGCGCAGGCTGGCCTGGCCGTAGACGTTGAAGCGTTCGATCGGCTGCAGCAGGTAGTTGACCGGCGCGAAGTTGTAGCGGTCGGAATGACCCGAGCCGTCGGTGCTGTAGCTGATGAAGCGGCGGAAGTCGCTCGCCGAGGTGCCCGGGCGGCCTTCGTTCAGCGTGAACGGGCCACCGGCCACGATCGAGCAGGTCTGGAAGCCGCTGGCGGTCGGGCTGGTCGCGCCGGCGCAGCGGGTGAAGTTGCCGCGCAGGGTGCTGCCCGAACCGAACAGGCCGCCCGAGGCGATGTCGCCGCCGCCGTAGACCGGCACCGACGAGATCTCGCGGTCGCCCATGTACACCGGGTCGTTCTGCGAGTAGCTCAGGCTGAGGACGGCGTTCCAGCGGTCGTTGTTGGCGCCGACGGTGAAGTCGTAGGCCTGCGCGGAACCGTCGCCCTTGGTGTAGCCGCCGACGTAGGCGTTCATCGCCGCGCCGTCGAAGTTCTTCTTCGTGATCACGTTGATCACGCCCGCGATCGCGTCGGAACCGTAGATCGCCGAGGCGCCGTCCTTCAGCACTTCGATGCGTTCGACGACGGAGATCGGAATGGTGTTCAGGTCGACCAGCGCGCTGCCGGTGATGCCGGCGGTGACCCAGCGGCGGCCATTGACCAGCACGAGGGTGCGGGTGGCGCCGAGGCCGCGGAGCGAGACGTTCTGCGTGCCGTCGCTGCCGTTGGTGCTGGTGGTGACGTTGCGCAGCGCGCCGCCGTCACTGGCGGTGATGTTGAACAGCACGTCGCCGACCGAGGTCAGGCCGGTGGCCTCGATCGCGGCGCGGTCGATCGACAGCACCGGGGAGGTGCCTTCGACTTCAGCGGCGCGCGGAATGCGCGAACCGGTGACGACGACCGTGTCGAGCTGATCGGAATCCTTCTTGTCTTCGGCGAAGGCGACGCCCGTCGCCGCGAAAGCGGTGGTGCCCACGAGCGCGAAGGAAATCGCGTCGCGGAGCTTGTTGGTCTTCAAAGTCATCTCTCTCTCCAAGTGAGTCTTGGGGTTTCCCATGGGAACCTGCCGGAAAGCGGCAAGAAAACCGCCAATCCGGGTCAGGCCGGGGCCGATAGTAGCCCCACTCGGAGAAAAATTAAAGTGTCGTTAACACGGCGGGCGGACTGCCCGGCGGACGCCCGGAAGCGGGGTCAGAGGTCCTGCTCGTAGCGGACGTAGGGCACGGCGCCTTCGTCCTCGGCACCGGTGGCCGGCGGTGCGAACGGGTTCTTGCCGCGGGTCACCAGATTGTCGGCGCCGACGGTGAGCTGGCCGCTCCAGGGGGTGCGCCAGCTGAGGCCCAGGCCCAGACTGCCGAAGCGGTCCCGGCCGGGGGTATCGACGACTTCGCCGATGATGTTGACGCCGAAGGCGCCGAAGCCGCCGCCCAGATTGAGCTGGCGCGAGGTCCAGCGATCGCTGAAGCCCGGGATTTCCGACGGGCTCTGCAGCCGGGCCTTGGCCACGGTGCCGGCGATGGAGACGTAGCCTTCGCGGGGCAGCGCCTTCTGGCTGAAGATGGTGATGTCGTTGAGGTCGACGCGGCCGTTGATGCCGTTGCCGGGGGTCATCCACGCCGGGACGACGGTACGGCCGCTGCCGGCGCTGATCCCGAGCTGGGTGCCGTTGCGCTGGAACACCGCGGCCGCGCCGGTGCGGCGGGCGGGCACGGAGGCGAGGACGCAATTGGTGGCGAGGCTGCTGAGCGCGCTGCCCAGGCCGGGCTTGTGGTCGCAGAGCAGGCCGAGCGAATCGCCTTCGCTGAGGCCGAGCGTGGTGTCCAGATGGCGGACGCCGAAGCGGGCCAGCGAGCGGCTCTTGGCGACGTCGGTGGGCTCGAGGACCACGATGCCCTCGATTTCGCCGCTCATCTTGTTCCAGATCGGAAGCTCGACCCGATCCCCGGCCGGCCGCGACTGCGCGTGCGCCGACGTCGCCAGGAAGGCGCCGGAGAGCAGCAGGGGCAGGAGGGAGAGGCGCATGGCGTGGGTCAGACCGCGCTCGGGCGGTCGAGTTCCTTTTACGGGTCCATCGAAGATAAAGCTATCAGATTTATGGTTCTTTAACAATCCTGAAGGGCCCGGCGATCTGTGACGGACCCCGCAGGGCCGTCATTGCAGGCGGTCCGGGGCCGCCCAGGCGGCCGGGCTGGGGGCGAACAGCGCGTCCAGGTCGTCGCCGGTGAACCGGTAGGTCTCGCCGCAGAACTCGCAGCGCACTTCGACCAGTCCGCCGTGGCCGGCCGCGGCCTCGCGGGATTCGTCTTCGCCCAGCGATTCGAGCATCGCCGACACCCGCTCCCGCGAGCACGAGCAGGCGAAGCGCAGCGGGCGGTCGCCCAGCAGGCGCACGCCGTCCTCGTGGAACAGCCGGTGCAGCACGACGTCGGCCGGCGTCTCCAGCAGTTCCGCGGCGGACAGGGTGTCGAACAGGACGCTGGCGCGCTCCCAGCCGTCGAGGTCGCCGGCGTCGCCCGGCAGCTTCTGCAGCATCAGCCCGGCGGTGCGCTGGCCGTCCGCGGCCAGCAGCAGCCGGGTGGGGAGCTGCTCGGATTGCCGGAAGTAGCTCTCGAACGCCGCCGACAGGTGATCCGCCTCCAGGCCGACCAGGCCCTGGTAGCGGGTCGGGTCCTGGCCGTGGGCGCCGGGATTCTCGATGGTGATCGCCAGCAGCGCGTCCGGGCCGAGCGCACGCAGGGCGTCGGCGGGCACCGGCGCGTCGTCCGGGTCGGCGTCCTCGGCCACGGTGGCGATGCCGCGCAGGGTGCCGGCGGCCGTGCATTCGGCGAACAGCGTGCGGAGTGCGCCATCGCCGCGCAGTTGCACCGACAGACGCCCGTCGACCTTGATGTGGCCGGTGAACAGCGCCGCGGCCGCCACCGCTTCGCCCAGCAGCCCGACGGCGGTGGCGGGGGGATCGGCGCGTTCGCGGATCTCGGCCCAGGTGCGGTCGAGGCGGACGTGGGCGCCGCGCACGCCGGCCTCCTCGAGCAGGAAGCGGACGAGGGCGTCGGGGGCGGTGGAGGTGTCGGTCTGGGTCATGGAGGGCGTCACGGGCCGGGCGGCCGCGGGATGACCGATAATGCGCCGCTCAGGGCGCACCGGGTCCGCGATCCGGCGCTGGGTTCCGAAGGGTGGGGAATGACGCAGAAGATGGGGCAAGCGGACGAGGATTCAAACCCCGGCGCGCCGCCGGCGCCGCGCGCGCGCGGCCGGGTGCGCTGGTGGCGCTGGCTGTTCCTGTGGCTGCCGCTGATCTTCGTGACGGTGACGGTGCTGCAGGTGGCGGTGCTGCGGTTCGTGAATCCGCCGCTGACGGCGTTCATGGTCGGCCGCTACGTGGAAGCCTGGGGCGACGGCGACCGCGGCTTCGCCCTGGCCTACGACTGGCGCGACGCCGACGCCATCTCGAAGCAACTGCCGCTGGCGCTGGTGGCGGCGGAGGACCAGCGCTTCCCGTTCCACGACGGCTTCGACTTCGAGGCGATCGAGAAGGCGCGCGTGCACAACGCCAAGGGCCGCAAGGTCCGCGGTGCCAGCACCATCAGCCAGCAGTTGGCGAAGAACCTGTTCCTGTGGCGCGGCAGCGGCCTGACCCGCTGGGCGCGCAAGGGCCTGGAGGTCTGGTACACGGTGCTGATCGAGGCGATGTGGCCGAAGTCGCGGATCATGGAGATGTACGCCAACGTGATCGAATACGGCGACGGCGTCTACGGCGCGCAGGCGGCGTCGCGGCGGTTCTTCGGCAAGGACGCGTCGGCGCTGACCCCGGCCGAGGCCGCACGGCTGGCGGCGGTGCTGCCGAACCCGCGCAAGTACAGCGTCGCCAAGCCGGGCGCCTACGTGCAGCGGCGCAGCGCGGCGATCCAGCGCCAGATGCGCGCGCTGGGCGGGCCCGGCTACCTCGCGTTCGATTGAGCGTCCGCCCGCGGACCGCGGAACGTACACTCCCGCCATGCCCGCCGAACGCCTGACCGTCGTCGTCGCCGCTTTCAACGAGGCGGAGACCCTGCCGCTGCTGCACCCTCGGGTGGCGGTCGTGCTGGACGGCCTGGCCGGCGACGGCATCGAGGGACACCTTCTCTATGTGGACGACGGCAGCCACGACGGCACCTGGGCGGTGCTTGAGGCGCTGGCCGCCGCCGATCCGCGGGTGTCGGCGCTGCGCCTGAGCCGCAACTTCGGCAAGGAGGTCGCGCTGACCGCCGGGCTGGACCAGGTGCGGGAAGGCGCGGCGCTGAT
This sequence comes from Lysobacter sp. DMC97, assembly GCF_056313745.1. Lineage (NCBI taxonomy): Bacteria > Pseudomonadati > Pseudomonadota > Gammaproteobacteria > Lysobacterales > Lysobacteraceae > Lysobacter > Lysobacter sp. DMC97. The sequence goes on from NZ_JBQUZR010000003.1 coordinate 239,171, forward strand.
CCTCGACGCCGACGGCCAGGACCCGCCGGAGCTGATCCCGCAGTTCGTGGCGAAGTGGCGCGAGGGCTACGACGACGTCCACGGCACCCGCACCGCCCGCGAGGGCGAGGGCTGGTTCAAGCGCGCCACCGCCCACGGCTTCTACCGGGTGATGCAGCGGCTGTCGAAGACGCCGATCCCGTCCGACACCGGCGATTTCCGCCTGCTGTCGCCGCGGGCGCTGGCGGCGCTGCGCCAGTTGCGCGAGCGCCACCGCTTCATGAAGGGCCTGTTCGGCTGGGTGGGCTTCCGGCAGGTGGCGATCCCCTACCGCCGTGCGCCGCGGCTGGCCGGGCGCAGCAAGTTCAACGCCTGGAAGCTGTGGAACTTCGCGCTGGAAGGCGTGACCAGTTTCTCCACCGCGCCGCTGCGGGTGGCGACCTACCTCGGGCTGCTGACCGCGGCGTTGGCGTTCGTCTACGCCGCCTGGATCGTGGTCAAGGCCCTGTTGTGGGGCGACCCGGTGGCCGGCTGGCCGACGATGATGACCGTGATCCTGCTGCTGGGCGGCGTCCAGCTGATGGCGCTGGGCACGATCGGCGAATACCTCGGTCGGCTGTACGTGGAATCCAAGCAGCGGCCGCTGTATCTGGTCGAATGTCTCGTGGGCCATGTCGTGCGCCCGGGCCACTCGCTCCCCGCCGCGGGCGTATCCTTGGGCGACATCGCCCCTGAAGGAGAGCCGCGTCATGCGCACCGTCCGTCAGATACTGGAAGCGAAGTCGGCTGACCACCTCGCGGTCCACACCGTCCCGCCCGACGCCCCCGTCCTCGAGGCCATCCGCCTGATGGCCGAGTGCCATGTCGGCGCCGTGCTGGTCATGGCCGGGCCGCGGCTGGTCGGCATCCTGTCCGAGCGCGACTACGCGCGGAAGGTCGTGCTGCAGGGGCGGTCGTCGTCGTCCACGCCGGTGGCCGACATCATGACCGCGCAGGTCGTGACCACGCGGCCGGACGACACCTCCGACCACTGCATGCAGGTGATGACCGACCGCCGCATCCGCCACCTGCCGGTGGTCGAGGGCGACGACGTGATCGGCGTGGTCTCGATCGGCGACCTGGTGAAGGCGGTGATCGAGGACCAGCGCGCGGAGCTGGACCAGCTGCAGCGCTACATCGCGAGCTGACGCCATGCCCGCGACCGACGGAAGGCACCGATGCCGAAAAGCTGCCTGATCGAGAAGATCGGTTACCACGTGCCGCTGGCGCCGCAGGACGAAGCCCTGCTGGCGCGGCTGGAAGAAGCGCAGGAAACGTTCCGCGCCCGCGAGACGGTGCGGGACATCGGGGCGCCGGTCGAGCGCCTGTACGTGGTGCGCGGCGGCTGGTTCTTTTCCTACACGATGCTGCCCGACGGCGGTCGCCAGATCCTGCACCTGCACTATCCCGGCGACATCGTCGGCATCCCGGACATCGCCTTCTCGCGCACCAGCGCCGCGCTGGCCGCGGCGACCGACGGCGTCCTGTGTCCGTTCCCGAAGTCGGCGCTGGACGAGATCTTCGTGCGCTCGCCGCGACTCTCGGCGCTGCTCTTCAGCATCGGCATGGTCGAGCACGCGGTGCTGGCCGACCGGCTGCGCATCGTCAGCCGGCAGGGCGCGACGGCGCGGGTCGCGCACTTCCTGCTGGAAGTGGTGTCGCGGCTGCGGGTGACGCGCCGCGACCTCGGCACGGCCTACGACCTGCCGCTCAGCCAGTCGATGATCGGCGATGCCGTGGGCCTCACCAACGTCCACGTCAGTCGCGGGCTTGGCCGCCTGGCGGCGTCCGGCGCCATCGCCCGGCACGGCCATCGCATCGACCTGCTGGACGAGGCGGGGCTCAGGCGCAGCGTCGATTTCGAGGATCGCCACTTCCGCATCGACACCAGTTGGTTCCCCAAGGCATGACCCGCGGGCATGACTTCAGGGCATGACACCAAGGCATGATCCGCGGGCCCGGTCGTTAATCCGGATTAATGCGCGTCACGGCCCGGCCGCCTAAGGTGCCGGCCCCGTTGCCCGAGGAGGGCCCATGTCGAACGTGCATGGCATCGCGTACACCAGCATCGCCTTCCCGATGACCGCCGCGGACCTGACTGCGCTGCTCGAAGGCGCTCGCCGCTTCAACGCCACGGTCGGCGTCACCGGCGTGCTGTTCCACCACGCCGGCCGCTTCTTCCAGTATTTCGAGGGCGAGGCGGGCGCCGTCGACCGCGTGCGGACGCGCATCGTCGCCTCGCCGCGGCACCACTCGCTGCAGGTGCTGCTCGACGGCCCGCAGCCCGAGCGGCTGTTCCCGTCGTGGTACATGGGCTTCTGCGAGCCGCCGCAGGATGCCTTCCAGACGATCGCGAACGCCGAATGGGTCGCGGCCATGCCGGTGACCCGCACCAGCCTGCGACGGTCCGAGGCGCTGTCCCTCGTGCTGTCGTACTGGAGCCGCTGGGTGGCCGATCGGCCCGAACAGGCGGGCCGCGACGCGGACACGGCGCGCCGGCCCCGGGCGACCGACTAACGCCCCGACAGCACCTGCGCCATCACCGCGATGTAGTGGCAGACGCTGCCGGCGATCACGAACATGTGCCAGATCGCGTGCGCGTAGGGCAACCGCGGGTGGTGGTAGAAGTAAGTGCCGAGCGTGTAGGCCACCCCGCCGCCCAGCAGCCAGCCGAACGTCCACGCGTCCAGCGCCTGCATCGCGGGCTTGGCGGCGAAGACGATCAGCCAGCCCATCGCGATGTAGAGCAGCGTCGAGAGGCGATGGAAGCGGCCGGTGTAGAACAGCTTGAAGATGACGCCGGAGATCGCGATCGCCCAGATGATGCCGAACAGCCACCAGCCGATCGTGCCGCGCAGGCCGATCAGCGTGAACGGGGTGTAGGTGCCGGCGATCAGCAGGTAGATCGCGCAGTGGTCGAAGATCTGCAGCCGGCCCTTCGCGGTCGGGTGCTGGATCGCGTGGTACAGGGTCGACGCGGTGTAGAGCAGCAACAGCGTGATGCCGAAGACGACGGCGGCGCTCAGTTGCCAGACGTCGCCGTACAGCGCGGCGAGGGTGATCAGGACCGCGCCGCCGGCGAGCGCCGCGGCCGCGCCCAGCCCGTGGGTCAGCGCGCTGGCGATCTCCTCGCGGAGGGTTTCGATGCGGTCGGTCATCGGGGGACCATGCCCGCGCGGGCTAGTGCAAACATTCCAGTGATTCCGATCCGGGGGGAGGGGACCGACGGCTGTGCGATCATGGGCGCGGTTCCGTGTCGCCCTGGCCATGATCGTCTCACACCTGCACCGCTACATCTTCGTCGCCATGCCCAAAACCGGCACGCACTCGGTGCGGCAGGCATTGCGCGAGCACCTGGGGCCGGACGACATCGAGCAGGTCGGCCTCTTCGTCGAGAAGCGCTTCCCGTTCGACGCCATCGCGCAGATCCGCCACGGCCACCTCAGCGTGCGCCAGGTGCGGCCGTATCTCGGCGACGCCGTCTGCGACGCGTACTGCAAGTTCACCTTCGTGCGCAATCCGTTCGACCGCTTCGTGTCCTACTGCGCCTTCATGACCCGCCAGCACGGCGCGTTCGAGCGCGACCCGCAGGGCACGATGCGCCGCATCCTGTTCGAGGTGCGGCCGCTGGACCACGTCCACTTCCAGCCGCAGTACACGCTGCTGACCAACGATGCCGGCGAGATCGAGATGGACATCGTCGGCCGGGTCGAGCGCATGCAGGAGGACTACGACGCGGTCTGCGCGCGCATCGGCATCCCGTCGCGCGCGCTGGACAAGGTCAACAGCTCGCGCCGCGGCGACTACCGCCAGTACTACGACCAGGCGCTGATCGACGGCGTCGCTGAGCTGTACCGCGGCGACCTCGAGCGCTTCGGCTACACCTTCTGATCGCCCTTTCGATTCCTGCCGCGACGAGCCCGCCGCCATGGCCCACGATCCCTACGCCAACCCGCGCAAGACCACCACGATCCGCCGGCTCGGCCCGGTCGACATCGCCGCGCTGAAGGCGGCGGTGCTGGCGCTGCCCGAGGCCACGTGGGACGCCGAGAACGCGACCAAGCCCAACCGCTTCGAGGCGCTGGACAAGACCCGGCACATCGTCTTCCGCTTCGTCGACAGCGTGCGCGACTGGCGCAGCTCGCACGACCGCCCGGCCTGGGCCGAGTGGAAGGCGCTGATCGAACCCGTGCTGCAGCAGGCCGTCGCGCCGTACGGCTACGCCAACGGGCAATTCCCGCGGGTGATGTTCGCGCGCATGGCGCCCGGCGGCGAGATCAAGCCGCACCGCGACGCCAACGCCGCGGCGAAGTGGCCGCACAAGATCCACGTGCCGCTGCTGACCAACGACAAGGTCACGTTCTACGTCGAAGGCACCGGCTACCACATGCCCGAAGGCGAGGCCGCCGAGGTCAACAACATGGGCGTGCATGCGGTGAAGAACGACGGCGACACCGACCGCATCCACCTGATCTTCGAATATTTCGACCCGGACCAGCCGACGCCGGACTGGTTGCCGCGGGTGATCGCGGGGGGCTGACCCCGGAAACGAAACATCCAGCCGAAGCTGGATGTCCCTTCGACTGCGGCGATCACGGATGCGATCACATGCCGGCGGCGGCGCGCGCACCCATCGAATAGCCGGCGCCGACGCTGATGACGAGGCCGACGAGGAGCAGGATCAGCGGGATCTTGTTCTCGGCGAAGTTCTTCGCGCCGTAGTAGAGGGTGTAGAAGCCGCAGATCAGGCAGAGGATGCCGGGAAGGGCACCGTCCTTCTTGAAGGCGTTGACCACGATCCAGATGGCGCCGATCAGCGACAGGATCGATCCGATGTACTGCATGGCATTTCCCCAGTGTGCGAGCCCCCGGTCGGAGCGGGAGTAGGGTAGAGGAACGGGTGGGGCCGGGGGAAGGCGGTCAGAGCCGATTCAACCGCCGCACCCGGTTCAACCGCCGACGGATGCTGCGGTCGTCCGCGAACAGGTACTCCTCGACTTCCACCTGCATGCCGTCGTCGTCGGTGAAGGCGTCGCGCATCGCATACAGGCGGCCGTTGCCCTCGAACGCCAGCCAGCGGTCGCCGTCGGCGACGACCTTGATGGCGGACACCGACGGGATGATCGCCTGCAGCGCCGCGCCGTCGAGCGTGCGCGTGGCCAGCAGAGCGTCGCGATGCGCGCGCAACGCCTCGGTGCGGGCGCGGGTGGCGGCGAGGGCGTTCTCGCGGTCGATCCGGTGGATCGGCGCCAGCTTCGCCAGCGGCACCAGCACGATGCGCTTGTCGCGACGCTTGCGGTGGATGTCGAGGACGACCTTCGCCATGTAGGCGTCCTTGTAGTCCATCTGCGCCACCTCGCTGCGTTTGCCGAGGAGGTAGCGCACCCATTGGCCGAGCATCGCGAACACGGGCGTCAGTCGATGCCGACGGCCTGCGCGTGTTCGCGCGTGGCGAGGAAGGTCACCGCCGGCGCGCGTTCCTGCGCGAGCTGCAGGTTGACGCGCGTCGGCGCGAGGTAGACCAGCTGGCCGGCGGCGTCGAGCGCGAGGTTCATCGCGTGCTTGTCGCGGAATTCCTCCAGCTTCTTCGCGTCGTCGCAGCGGATCCAGCGCGCGGTGGCGACCTGCACCTGCTCGAACGAGGCGTCGACGCCGTATTCGTCCTTCAGTCGGTACGCGACGACGTCGAACTGCAGCATGCCGACCGCGCCGAGGATCAGGTCGTTGCTCATCAGCGGCCGGAAGAACTGGGTCGCGCCTTCTTCCGACAGCTGCGCAAGGCCCTTCTGCAACTGCTTGAGCTTCAGCGGATCGCGCAGGCGCGCGCGGCGGAACAGTTCCGGCGCGAAGTTCGGGATGCCGGTGAACGACAGGTTCTCGCCTTCGGTGAAGCTGTCGCCGATCGAGATCGTGCCGTGGTTGTGGATGCCGATCACGTCGCCGGGATACGCGCTTTCGGCGATCTCGCGGTCGCTGGCCATGAAGGTCAGCGCGTTGGCGAGCTTCACCTCCTTGCCGGTGCGCGGGTGGAAGGTCTTCATGCCGGCGGTGAACTTGCCCGAGCAGACGCGCATGAACGCGACGCGGTCGCGGTGCTGCGGGTCCATGTTCGCCTGGATCTTGAACACGAAGCCGGTGAGCTTCTCTTCGGTCGGCGCGACGTCACGGCCGGTGGTGGCGCGCGCTTTCGGCGACGGCGCGTGTTCGACGAAGAAGTCCAGCAGCAACTGCACGCCGAAGTTGTTCACGGCCGAGCCGAAGAACACCGGCGTCTGCTTGCCGGACAGGTAGGCGTCGAGGTCGAACGGATGCGAGGCGCCTTCGACCAGTTCCAGTTCCTCGCGCAGTTCGGCCAGCATCTGCGCGCCGATCCTCGCCTCCAGCGCGGGATCGTCGATCGACGGGAAGATGGTGGAATCCTGGCGCGTGAAGTTGCGGCCGGCTTCGTACAGATGCACTTCGCCGGTGAGCAGGTGCACCACGCCCTTCAGGCGCTGGCCCATGCCGATCGGCCAGGTGATCGGCGCGCACTGGATGCCCAGCACCGACTCCACTTCGTCCAGCAGGTCGATCGGCGGCTTGCCCTCGCGGTCGAGCTTGTTGATGAAGCTCATGATCGGCGTGTCGCGCAGGCGGCAGACTTCCATCAGCTTGATCGTGCGTTCCTCGACGCCCTTCGCGACGTCGATGACCATCAGCGCCGAGTCGACCGCGGTCAGCACGCGGTAGGTGTCCTCGCCGAAGTCGGCGTGGCCGGGGGTGTCGAGCAGGTTGACGATGCGGTCCTCGTACGGGAACTGCATCACCGACGACGTCACCGAGATGCCTCGCTCCTTTTCCAGCGCCATCCAGTCGGAGGTCGCGTGGCGCGCGGCCTTGCGGCCCTTCACCGAGCCGGCCATCTGGATCGCGCCGCCGAACAGCAGCAGCTTTTCGGTCAGCGTGGTCTTGCCGGCGTCGGGGTGCGAGATGATCGCGAACGTGCGGCGGCGGGCAGTCTCGCGCGCGACTTCGGTGAGGAGTTCGGACATGCGGCAACGGCGCCGCACGGCGCCCGGGGAGCGAAGGGAAGGGCGGGATTATAGCGGTTGGCCGTATCCAGCCCTCGCATGCGCGACTTCCTGGCCCCTTGCGCGCGCTGCCATGCGGCCTCCCCCCCGCGCCCTGTCATGCTCCCTCCCCCGCACGCGGGGGAGGGTTGGGGTGGGGGCCGGGTGGGAGCTTCCGCCATGCCCCCATCCCGGCCTTCCCCCGCAGGCGGGGGAAGGAGGACACCGGTCACCCTGCGGACATGACGTGTCAGCAGCCGGCGGTATCCTGCGCGGCATGAGCGCCTACTGCGACATCGCCCCCGGCCACCCCGTCCACGGGCCCTACCACGACCACGAGTACGGCTTCCCGACCCGGGACGAGGCGGCGTTGTTCGAGCGGCTGATCCTCGAGATCAACCAGGCCGGGCTGAGCTGGGAGACCATCCTCAAGAAGCGCGAAGGCTTCCGCCGCGCCTACGACGGCTTCGATGTCGACACCGTGGCCGCCTACGGCGAGGCCGACCGCGCCCGGCTGCTGGCCGACGCCGGCATCATCCGCAACCGGCTGAAGGTGAACGCGGCGATCCACAACGCGCAGGTGATCCGCGGCTTCCGCGACAGCCACGGCGGCTTCGCCGAGTGGCTGGACGCGCACGTCGTGCTCGATGGCCGGCCGCGCGACAAGGCCGCGTGGGTGAAGCTGTTCGGCAAGACCTTCCGCTTCACCGGCGGCGAGATCGTCGGCGAATTCCTGATGAGCCTCGGCTACCTGCCGGGCGCGCATCGCGACGATTGCCCGGTGGCGGTGCGGATCGCCGCAGTCCGCGCGGGCGGCTGAGGCCGCAGGTCGCTCACGGCGCCTCGGTGAAGCGCAGGATCCCCTGCGGCCCGAGCATGCGGAAGCGGATCGCCTCCAGGCGCAGGCCGCGGTTGGCCTGCACCGCGAAATGCAGGTGCGGCCCGGTGGCGAAGCCGGTGGCGCCGACCAGCCCGATCGGCTCGCCCGCGCCCACGCGCTGGCCGACGCGCACGCGCAGGCCGCCGCGCTGCAGGTGGGCATACAGCGCCATCGTGCCGTCGGCGTGGAGGATGCGGACGAAGTTGGCGCGGCCGAGGTCGTTGGCGCGGTCGCGGCCGCCGCCATCGAAGCCGCTCTCGACTTCCATCACCACCCCGGCGCGCGCGGCGCGCACCGGCGTGCCGGATGGCGCGGCGAAGTCGACGCCGTAGCGGTTCTCGGCGTCGCGATGGCTGAAGCCGCCGCCCCAGCCCTGTTCGACGCGCAGCGCCTCGGTCTCCAGCGGGAAGGCGTATTCGACGTCCTCCGGCTGTGCGTCGGGCGCGCCGCGGACGGCGGTCAGCGCGAAGCGGGCGTCGGTGTCGGGCGGCAGCCGGGCGATGCGGCGCTGCTGTCGCGCCGGCACCACCGCTCGCACCGGCAGCGGCGGGTCGGCGCCGACGACGCGGTCGCGTGCCGGGCGCAGTTCGACCTCGACCGGCCCGCCCAGCGTGTTGTCGACCCAGGCCTCGATCGCGTCGCTGCGCGGCTCGAAGCGCAGCCGCACCGGCGACGCGGCGGGATCGGTCCGCGGCGTCGCGGCGGTCGATGCCGGCGGCGGATCGCGATGCAGCCCGCCGTCGCGCCAGCGGTAGAAATCGTCGGCCTGCGCCATGCCCGTGATGGCCAGGCCCGCGACGGCCAGGCCCGCAACGACCGACCACCACGGCAGTGCGCGGGCGAGCGGGCGCATCGCGGTCAGAAGCAGCGGGGATCGAGTTTCAGCGCGGTCGCGATGTCGTGCAGGTCGAACGCCGCCACCGACAGGTCGTCGTGCACCGCGAACAGCGCGCCGTGCGGGAAGCGCGGACTGGGCGTCGTGCGCAGCGCGATGCCGTCGGTCGCGGCCACGGTGTCGCCGTGCAGGCTGCCGACGCGCTTGAGCGTGCGGCGATCGAACAGGTGGAACACCGTGCGTTCCGCCGACTGGTCGACCGCCACCCAGTAGCCGCGCGCGACCGGGCCGTCCCTGGTGGCGTCGCTGCGGCAGGCCCACAGCGCCACGCCTTCGGCCTCGTAGGCGAAGGGTTCGCCGGGGATGCGGCGGCCGGTCGGGCGGCCGGCGAAGGTGTATTCGCGCAACGTCGAATGCGGCAGCGATTCGTCGGCGATCATCAGCCGGGACTGCGCCGGGTCGCCGGCGATCGATTCGACGATCTTCAGCGCCTCGGTTTCGTCGGTGGCGCCGAAATGCGCCGCCGCGGTCGCCTCCGGCAGGCCGTCGGCGTCGAAGCGCACGCGGTAGCGCTGCACACGGTGGTCCAGCGTCTCCAGCGACGGCACCACGTCGAAATGCTCGCCCAGCATGTAGTTGTCGGTGACGAACAGATCGACCGAGCCGTCGGCCGCGGGCATCAGCCACAGCCCGTACGGCGAGCGCAATTCGCCCTGGCCGAACGTGCCCAGCGGGCGGAAGTCGGGCAGCGACAGCACCTGCACGCGGTGGTTGTCGCGTTCGACCACGAACACCCGGTCGCCGGCGACGGCGATCCCGTTCGGACGCTTGAACCTGCCGTCCTCCGTGCCCTTGCCGCCGACGTCGCGCAGGCGGGTGCCGGTGTCCGCATCGAACACCACCAGCCGGTGCGACGACTTGGCGGTGGCGATCAGCCACTGCGCGCCGTCCGGGGCGCGCCAGGTGGCCATCGAATCGAGTTCCTCGCCGGGCTGCGGCGCGGACACGTAGGCCTCGGCCACGCGCACGCCGCCGAGGTCGGGGGCGGCGGTCGCCTGGCGGGCCGGGGCGGCGGCGCAACCGGCCAGCAGGCAGGCGAGGAGGGCGGTCGGGAACAGCGGGCGCCGGGGCGCGGACATCGGGATTCGCATCGTCGCGAGTATCGCCGATGCGCGGCGCCGGTCACAGCGTCGACCTTGGTCGCATGACATGCCATCGCTTCATGCGGATAAAGCGATTGACATCCGGAAAAAGCTCGGGCAAGCTGCCTGCATCCATCAAGATCCGGCTGAGGGACAGGCCCGAAGACGCCGGGGCAACCTGATGGCAGCGAGCGCGGAGCGCACGCAGCCGTCGAGGTGCCAATTCCTGCGGGGACCTGTCGGTCCACCGGAAGATGGTTGCGCGCAGCGGCTGCGTCATGCCGTGCGCTCAGCAGTTTTCGGTCTCCCCGCGGGCTCGATGGGCCCTTTCCCCGGAGACCGTCGCCATGTCCCTCGCCTTCGCCGAAACGCCCGCCGCCTCGCTCGCGTCGCGGCCCGCCTTTGCCCCGGCCGATGCCGCCGTCGATGCCCGCCGCGGCCGCGTTTCCGCACGCCTGCGCCTGCGCCATGCCGGCGAGCGCGACCTGCGCATCGCCTGGGAACTGGCCGGTCCGGCCGATGCGCCTGTGGTGATCGCCGCCGGCGGCATCTCCGCGCACCGCCACGTGGTGTCCACCGCCGCGTTTCCGGAAGCGGGCTGGTGGGAAGGCCAGAACGGCGTCGGGCTGGACCTGCGCCGCGTGCGCGTGCTCGCCATCGACTGGCTGGGCGCCGACGGCACGCTGGACGCGGTGATCGACAGCGCCGACCAGGCCGATGCGCTTGCCGCGGTGCTCGACGCACTCGGCATCGCGCGCGTCGCCGCCTTCCTCGGCAGCTCCTACGGCGCGATGGTCGGCCTGCAGTTCGCCGCGCGGCATCCGCGCCGCGTCGGCCGCCTGCTCGCGATCAGCGGCGCGCACCGCGCGCATCCCTTCGCCAGCGCGTGGCGTGCGCTGCAGCGCCAGGCGGTGGCGCTGGGCCAGCTGCAGTGCGACGAAGCGCAGGGCCTGGCGCTGGCGCGGCAGCTGGCGATGCTGAGCTACCGCACGCCGGAAGAGTTCGCGGAGCGCTTCGACGACGCGCCGGCGGTGGCCCACGGCCGCGTCCGCGTCGCCGCCGAGGATTACCTCGAACATTGCGCCGCCGCGTGGGTCGCGCGCACCTCGCCGACGGCTTTCCTGCGCCTGTCCGAATCCATCGACCTGCACCGCATCGACCCGGCCGCGGTGGCGGTGCCGACGACGGTCGTCGCGATCGAGGAAGACCGCCTCGTGCCGCAGGAGGATCTCGCCGCACTGGCCGCGGCGCTGCCGCAGGGCACGCTGCGCGTGCTGCGCTCGAAGGTCGGCCACGACGCCTTCCTGGTCGAGACCGCGGCGATCGCCGGACTCGTGCGCGAGACCCTCGACACCGCTGCGTTCGACGCCTGCGGAGGTGCGGCATGAGCGCGCATTTCGACGGCGCCGCCGCCTCCTCCCGCCCGCAGACCGCCACGCGCGCCGTGCGCGCCGGCATCGATCGCGACACCGCCTTCGGCGCGGTCACCCCGCCGCTGGTGCTGTCGTCCAACTTCAGCTTCGCCGGCTTCGGCGAGAAGCGGCAGTACGACTACACCCGCAGCGGCAATCCCACCCGCGACCTGCTGGCCGAGGCGCTGGCGTCGCTGGAAGGCGGCGCGTCCGCGGTGGTCACTTCCACCGGCATGTCCGCGATCACACTGCTGCTGCACGCGCTGCTGTCGCCGGGCGATCGCCTGGTGGTGCCGCACGACGCATACGGCGGCAGCTGGCGCCTGTTCAACGCGCTGGCGAAAAAGGGCGCGTTCGAGCTGATCACCATCGACTTCACCGACCCGCGCGCGCTCGCCGACGCGCTGGCGCAGCAGCCGAAGGTGGTGTGGATCGAAACCCCGTCCAACCCGCTGCTGCGCATCACCGACCTGCGCTTCGTGATCGAGGCCGCGCACGCGGCCGGCGCGCTGGCGGTGGTCGACAACACCTTCCTGTCGCCCGCGCTGCAGACGCCGATCGCGTTCGGCGCCGACTACGTGCTGCATTCGACGACGAAGTACATCAACGGCCACAGCGACGTGGTCGGCGGCGCGGTGATCGCGAAGGACGCCGAGGCCGGCACGCAGCTGACGTGGTGGGCGAACGCGCTGGGCATCACCGGCGCGCCGTTCGACAGCTTCCTCACGCTGCGCGGCCTGCGCACGCTGGATGCGCGCCTGCGCGTGCACCAGGAGAACACGCAGGCGATCGTCGCGCTGCTCGAAGACCATCCCGCGGTGCGCGCGCTGCACTATCCGGGGCTGGCCTCGCATCCGGGCCACGCGGTGGCTGCACGCCAGCAGACCGGCTTCGGCGCGATGCTGAGCCTCGAACTCGAAGGCGGCGAAGCGGCCGTGCGCGCGTTCGTCGACGGGCTGGAACTGTTCACGCTGGCCGAATCGCTGGGCGGCGTGGAAAGCCTGGTCGCGCACCCGGCGACGATGACGCACGCGGCGATGACCGCCGAAGCGCGCGCCGCTGCCGGCATTTCCGACGGGCTGGTGCGGCTGTCGGTGGGCATCGAGCATGCCGACGATCTCGTCGCCGACCTCGCCGCCGCGCTCGATCGCGCCGCGGCCGTCGCCGACGTCGAGCTGCGCAAACTGGGCACGCGATGAACGCCGCCGTCGCGCCCGCCTCGTCGCCGGTCGCGACGGCCCACGCCCCCGCGCCTGCACGCATCGCGTTGCTCGGCACCGGCACCGTCGGCCGCGCCGTGCTTGAAAGACTCGCGACGTGGGAAGCGACGCCCGACACCGCGCCCGCCGTGGCGCTGTCGCTGGTGCACGTGGCGAACTCGCGCACGTGGTTCCGTCCCGAGAGCTGCGTCAGCGCGCGCCTGCGCGCGTCGCGGCGCGCGGTGGCCGGCCCGGCGGTGTCGCTCGACGACCTGCCATCGCGGCTCGGCGACGACGGCGTGCGCATCGTGCTCGACGCCACCGCCAGCGACCTCGTCGCCGACCGCCACGCCGAATGGCTCGCGCGCGGCCTGCACGTCGTCACCGCCTGCAAACTGGGGCAGGGCACGTCGCTGGCGCGCTGGCGGGCGATCCGCGATGCGCAGCGCATCGGCGATGCCCGCTACGGCGACAGCGCCACCGTCGGCGCCGGGCTGCCGGTGCTGCATGCACTCCGCGCGCTGCAGGCCGGCGGCGACCGCATCCACGCCGTCGCCGGCGTGCTGTCGGGCTCGCTGGCGTGGCTGTTCCACCATTACGACGGCCTGCGCCCGTTCTCGGGCTTCGTGCGCCAGGCGCGCGAAGCCGGCTACACCGAGCCCGACCCGCGCGAGGACCTCAGCGGCGAAGACGTGCGCCGCAAGCTGCTGATCCTCGCCCGCGCCGCCGGCGTCGCGCTGGACGCCGGCGCGGTCGCGGTCGATTCGCTGGTGCCGCCGGCGCTGGCCGCGCTCGCCGTCGACGGGGTCGACGCCGCGCTGCCGCAGCTCGACGCACCGCTGCGCGAGCGTTACGCCGAGGCGTACAAGCGCGGCGAGAAGCTGCGCTTCATCGCGCGTCTGGAAGACGGCCGCGCGCGCGTCGGCCTGGAAGCGCTGCCGGCCGAGCATCCGTTGGCCGGTGGCGCCGGCACCGACAACCGCGTCGCGATCTGGTCCGACCGCTACCGCGCGCAGCCGCTGGTGATCCAGGGTCCCGGCGCCGGGGCGGAGGTCACCGCCGCCTCGATGCTGGACGACGCGCTGGCGATCGTGCGCGGGCGTTCGCCTCAGATCGAATAACTCTCCGCGCCGCCGCCGACCGTGCGCGACGGTGCGAAGAAGCTTTCCAGCGGTTCCGGGCGGTGCAGTGCGAAGCCCTGCGCGAAGTCCACGCCCAGCGCGCGCAGGGTCACGCAGGTGGTGGCCGTCTCGACGTGTTCGGCGATGGTGCGCTTGTCGAGCACGTGGGCGATGTCGGTGATCGAGCGCACGATCGCGGTCGACAGCGCGGAGTCCTCCAGCCCGCGCACGAAGCTGCCGTCGATCTTGAAATAGTCGACGTCGAGCGCGCGCAGGTAGTTGAACGAGCAGAAGCCGGTGCCGAAATCGTCGAGCGCGAACCGGCAGCCCAGCGCGCGCAGCTGGTCGATCAGCGACTGCGCTTCGGCCAGGTCGCGCACGGCCGTGCTTTCGGTGATCTCGAAGCACAGCTTGCCCGGCGGCACGCTGCTGCGGCGTACGCGATCGAGCAGGAAGCGCCGGAACGGTTCGTCGACCATCGACGCGGCGGTCAGGTTGATCGCGCAGCGGCGCAGCCCGGCGACCGCGTCCGGCCGGCGCTCGAACCAGCCCAGCGCGAGTTCGATGACGTGGCGGTCCAGGCGCACGCCGAGATGGAAGCGTTCGGCCGCCGGAATGAACACGCCCGGCGTCAGCACCTGGCCGGTGTCGGGATCGCGCATGCGCAGCAGCAGTTCGATCGCGCGGCCGGTCACGGGCTCGTCGCCCAGCGGCGAGATCGCCTGGCAGTACAGCTCGAACCAGCCGTGCTCCAGCGCGTCGCGGATCCGCACCGCCCAGCGCATGGCCTCGTTGCGTGCCTCCAGTTCGCCGGGCGAACTGCCGACCACGCAGATGCGGTTGCCGCCGAGTTCCTTCGCGGCGAAGCAGGCGCTGTCGACCAGCGACAGCAGGTCGAACAGATGCGTGCGACCGGCCGTGAACATCGCCACGCCGAGGCTGGCGGTGACGTTCAGCCCCTGGTCCTGCCAGCCCACGCGAAAGCGTTCGATCGCCGCGCGCGCGGCTTCGGCGCGTTGCTGCACGGCATCGGCGTCGCCGTGCACCAGCAGCGCGAATTCGTCTCCGCCGATGCGGAACACCTGGCCTTCCGGGCCCACCAGCGTGCGCAGCAGCGAGCCGATCGCCTGGATCACGGCATTGCCGGCGGCATGGCCGGAGGTGTCGTTGATCACGCTGAGGTGGTCCAGGTCGAGGTAAGCGACGCCGCCGAGCGCGTCGCGGTGCTGCAGCGCGCGGCCCAGCGCATCGATGAACGCCGAGCGGTTGGGCAGCCCGGTGGCGGCATCGGTGGTGGCGCGCAGCAGCGCGCGGCGGTTGGCCTGGCGCTGCTCGATCACCGCTGCCAGCAGCATCAGCGGGATGAACGCGAACACGCACAGGAAGACCAGCAGCAGCGCGGCGTCGAGCGGCGCGGCCGGCGCGCGGAAACCGATCAGCCCCAGGCCGGTGAGGCTGGTCAGCGTCACCACGGTCACGCCGGTCCCGAGCACGGTCCACGAGGGCGGGAAGCGCAGCGCCGT
The DNA here is from genome assembly GCF_056313745.1 of Lysobacter sp. DMC97. Taxonomy (NCBI): domain Bacteria; kingdom Pseudomonadati; phylum Pseudomonadota; class Gammaproteobacteria; order Lysobacterales; family Lysobacteraceae; genus Lysobacter; species Lysobacter sp. DMC97. Next base: position 254,350 of record NZ_JBQUZR010000003.1, read on the forward strand.
CCAGACCAGCAGCGCCAGCGGCAGCGTGCTGATGCCCAGTGCGTAGAAGCTGACGCGCAGGCTGAGCAGGTAGAACAACACGCCGAACAGCGCGGCGCAGCACGCCCACAGGACGTACTCGAACCGGCGCGGCTCGCCGGGCGGCAGGCCGCCGGTGATGTCGCGCGGGCGGGGCTGGGTGATCAGCAGCACCGATGGCGTCAGCGACACGATCCCGAGCAGGTCGGCCATGCTCCACTGCGCGAACGTCGGCCAGAAGGTGCCCGGATCGGCCATGCCGGTCGCGAGCATGCCGCTGCCGCCGATCAGCGCCGCCAGCACCGAGGCCACGCCGGCGCCGCACAGCAGCGCCAGCCCGTTGCGCACGCCGATGCGCACCGGGCCCTCCGACAGCGCGCGGAACACGCGCTCGCCGGCCAGCGTGCCGACCACGTTGCTGACTACCGAGAACGGCAGGAACAGCGTCGGCACCGGTTCCCAGAGCAGGTGGGCCAGCACGACGGGCAGCGGGATGAACAGGGCCCAGCGCGGCCCGTAGCGGACGACGGCGGCGTACGCGACCCCGGCCGCCGGCCAGAACAGAGTGACGTCCTCGGGCGTTCGCATGAACACGCCCGCGTACCAGACGCCGAGCAGGTACAGGCCCGACAGCCACAGCACTCGCAGCACGATGGCATCTCCCGGTGGTCGCGAAACGGAACGGACGAGACGGTTCGGCGGCCAGCGGCACGTCGACGGGGGAGTACGGCTCGCCGTTCAGAATGCGCCAAGCCGGGGCGGCTGCCAAGCCGTCCCGGGGCGCGGTGGCGCCGGACGCTCTCATCCGATGGTCGATATCGCGCCGGCCGCCCATCGTCGGGGCGGCCGAGGGCCGGTCCGGCCCCCGCGGCTCAGCACTCGATGACGTTGACCGCCAGCCCGCCGCGGCTGGTTTCCTTGTATTTGTCCTGCATGTCGCGGCCGGTGTCGCGCATGGTGCGGATCACCTTGTCGAGGCTGACCTTGTGCTCGCCGTCGCCGCGCAGCGCCATGCGCGAGGCGTTGATCGCCTTCACCGCGCCCATCGCGTTGCGTTCGATGCACGGGATCTGCACCAGACCGCCGATCGGGTCGCAGGTCAGGCCGAGGTTGTGTTCCATGCCGATCTCGGCGGCGTTCTCGATCTGCGCGGGCGTGCCGCCGAGCGCGGCGGTGAGGCCGGCGGCGGCCATCGAGCAGGCGACGCCGACCTCGCCCTGGCAGCCGACCTCGGCGCCGCTGATCGAGGCGTTTTCCTTGTAGAGGATGCCGATCGCGGCGGCGGTCAGCATGAAATCGAACACGCCCTGTTCGTTCGCGCCGGCGCAGAAGCGGTCGTAGTAGTGCAGCACCGACGGGATGATGCCCGCGGCGCCGTTGGTGGGCGCGGTGACGACGCGGCCGCCGGCGGCGTTCTCTTCGTTCACCGCCAGTGCGTAGAGGTTCACCCAGTCGAGCACGGTCAGCGGGTCGCGCATCGCCGCTTCCGGACGCGACGACAGCTCCGCCTGCAGGCTGGGCGCGCGCCGGGTCACGTGCAGGCCGCCGGGCAGGGTGCCGGTCTCGCGGATGCCGCGGCGCACGCACGACTGCATCGCGTCCCAGATCTCGCGCAGGCCGGCACGGATGGCGTCGTCGTCGCGCCACGCGCGCTCGTTGGCGAACATCAGTGCGGCGATGCTCAGGCCGCTGCGCTGGCACTGCGCCAGCAGCTCGGCGCCGCTGCGGAACGGATGCGGCAGTTCGGTGGTGTCGGCGACGATGCGGTCTTCGGCCGCTTCGTCCTGGTTCACGACGAAGCCGCCGCCGACGGAGTAGTAATCGCGGGTGGCGATCTCGGCGCCCGCGGCGTCGTAGGCGGAGAAGCGCATGCCGTTGGTGTGGAACGGCAGCTTCTGGCGCTTGTTCATGATCAGGTCGCGCTTCTCGTCGAAGTCGATCGCATGCCGGCCCAGCAGCTGCAGCCGCTTCTCGCCGCGGATGCGCGCCAGCGCTTCCGGGATGAGGTCGGGGTCGATCTCGTTCGGCCAGTGGCCTTCCAGGCCCATCAGCACGGCCTTGTCGGTGCCGTGGCCGCGCCCGGTCAGCGCCAGCGAGCCGAACACCTCGGCGCGCACCCGCGCGACGCGCGCGAGGTCGCCGGCTTCGTCCAGCCAGTGCGTGGCGAACCGGCAGGCGGCGCGCATCGGCCCGACCGTGTGCGAGGAGCTCGGACCGATGCCGATCTTGAACAGGTCGAAGGTGCTGACGGCCATGCGGCGGCTCCGGTGACGGTGCGCGGCAGATGCCGGCGCGGCGGGGCGCTATTCTATGCCCCATCACTCCTGCGACAGGGACGGCGGCGTATGGTGGCTCGCAAGTCGGGATTCCTGCTCTACCAGCGCGACGATTGCCATCTGTGCGATCGCGCGATCGGCGTGCTGGCGCAGGCACGCCTGCCCGAGTTCGACAGCGTGTTCGTCGACGACGATGCGGCGCTGGAAGCCACCTACGGCCACCGCCTGCCGGTGCTGCGCCGCGACGACGGCGCCGAGCTCGACTGGCCGTTCGATGCGGCCATGGTCGCGGACTGGGCCAGTGGCACGGGTATCGGCAAATGAACATGAACCGCCAGCGCGGCATGACCGCCGCACGCCTGCGATGCGCGGCCGCGTGCCTGCTGCCGGCGATGCTGGCCGGCGCCGTGGCCGCCGGACCGAAGACGCCGGCCCCGTCGCCCGCGCTGCTGCGCATGCACGACGAGTTCGTGCTGGCGTTCATCGACAGCGAAGGTTTCGGCCGGACCCGGTTGCCGGCGATGGCGCGGGTGCTGCACAAGCCGGTCGCCGACTCGCCCTGGTTCGTGGCCGATCTCGAACTGATCGGCGTGGCGAAGCACGATCCGCCGCGCGCGTTCGGCAGCGGCTTCTCGATGGACGTGTTCCACCGACCCGCCAAGGCGGTGCCGTTGCAGCGCGGCCCCGGTCGCCCGATCACGGACGAAGAGCGCCAGGCGCTGCGTGCGCTCGACGCGGGCGAGCGCCTGGTGGTGGTGCCGGACGGCGCGGGGCTGCGGGTCACCGGCGCGATCCGCGCCGGCGACGAATGCCTCGGCTGCCACAAGCGCAAACGCGCCGGCGACATGCTCGGCGCGTTCGTCTACCGCCTGTGGCCGGTGAAGCCCGACGCGCAGTGACGCGGGCTCAGTGCGCCGCCGGCGCCGTCAGCTTGGGCTGGAAGATCACCTTGGTCGCGATCTGGATCTCGTTCGGGATCACGCCGGTATCGGCCCAGTCGCCGCTGCCGACGCCGAAGTCCAGCCGTTTCACCACCGCGGTGCCGGCGAGCACCGGCTTCGCGCCCGCGGTCCAGGTGAAGGTCAGCGTCACCGGCTTGGCGACGCCGCGCAGCGACAGCACGCCGTCGGCGGCGTACTTGTTGCCGCCGAGGCTGCGGAACTTGGTCGCGGTGTAGCGGGCCTGCGGGAACTTGCCGCTGTTGAAGAACGACCCGCCGCGCAGCTCGCTGTCGTAGTCGGGATTGCCCGCGGTGGCGGTGGCCAGCGGGATGACGACGTCGAGCTTCGCCGTCGCCAGTTTCGTCGGGTCGAACGAGAACACGGTGCCGAAGCCGGGGAAGCGGCCGTTGAAGGCCTCGCCCTGGTACTTGCCGGTGAAGGTCAGGCTGGAACCGGCGGCCTGGGTGTAGTCGGCGGCGAACGCCGGCGCGACGAGCGCGGCGGCGAGGACGAGGGTGGACAGCGTGGTGCGCAACATGGGCATGGCTCCTGGAAACGTCATTCGGCGGGGGTATCGCCACCAGAGGTGGCCGGCGGGGCATCGGTTGCGCCGGCCGTACCGGTCTTCAGCCAGCCTTTGGGCAGCATCCGCGCGAGGGTGGCGTCGCCCTGGAACAGGTGGTGGTAGAACGCCGCGCCGGCGTGCATCACGACCAGCAGCGCCAGCGCCCAGAACATCAGCTCGTGCGCCTCTTCGGCCAGTTCGTGCAGGTCGTGGTTGCGCTCGACGATGTGCGGCAGGTTCACCAGGTGGAACCACTGCAGCGGGAAGCCCGCGGCGGAATTCAGCACCCAGCCGCTGATCGGGATCGCGAACAGCAGCCCGTAGATCGCGAGATGGGTGACGCCGGCGATGCGCAGCTGCCACGTCGGCGTGCCCGCCACGTGCGCGGGCGAACCGGCGTACAGGCGCCACAGCAGGCGCAGCGCGACCAGCCCGAGGATGGTGATGCCGACCGACTTGTGCAGGGCGTAGGTCTGGATCTTGCCCGGTCCGTTGGGCAGGTCGCCCATGGTCAGGCCGAGGTAGGCCATGTAGAGGATCAGGGCGGCGATGGTCCAGTGCAGCAACTGGCTGATGGCGCCCCAGCGGTCGGCGGTGTTCTTCAGGGTCATGGCGTGGAGTCCGTGTCGGAGTCGGAAGGCGTGTCGGCGGAGGTCGCTGCCGGAACAGAGGTGGCGTCGGGCGATTCGGTTGCGTCGTCGTCGCTGCCGTCGGCGCGGGCGCGCACGGCCTCGGCCTCGATTCGCAGCTCGACCGCGTCGCCGATCACCGACGGCCAGGCGTCGATGCCGAAGGCCTTGCGGCTGAGCGATGCGGTGGCCGAGAACCCGACCGTGCGCCGGAACGGCGGCAGCGGGTGGCGCTTGAGCGCATTGAGGGTGACGTCCAGCACGACCTCGCGCGAGACGCCGTGCAGGGTGAGCGTGCCGTGGACGCGGGCGCGGTCCGGCGCCAGCGGCTCGACCGTGGTGGAGGCGAACTCGGCGACGGGAAAGCGTGCGACGTCGAGCAGGTTGCCGGCCAGCGCCGCGCGGTTCCACGCGGCGTCGCCGAGGTCGGCGCGGGCCAGCGGCACGCGGGCGTGCAGGCGCGCGGTGGTCCAGTCGTCCGGGTCGAAATCCAGCGTGCCGGTGCTGCCGGACACCGTGCCCAGCGCATGCGAGAAACCGGCGTGCTCGATCGCGAACAGCACCCGCGTATGCACCGGATCGAGCCGGTAGTGCGCGGGGTCGGCCGCATGGGCGTGGCCGATCAGCAGCAGGCCGGCGACGAGGGACAGGCCCTGGCGGCGGACAGAACGGGCGATGGATGGCATCGACGGACACCTCCGCGTCGGGTTTGCCGGATTCTAGGCCATGCCGCAGGATGTGCCCGTCCGCGACCGCAACGATCCGTCGCGGACATGACGTCGGCACGGGGCGCGCGGGATCGACGCGCAGGGGGAGGCATGCGGACAGGGAGCGTCTGGACGATGGCGACGCTCGATGGGCTCGTGAAGGCGATCGTGCTCGCGGTTGTCGTGCTGGCGGCTGCGCTGCGGCCGGCCTCGGCAGCCGTGGTCGACGCATCCTCCGCCGACGCGGCCCCGCGATTGGTGCATTTCGGCGCCGCGCAGGGACTGTCGCCCACGCTGTCGGACATCGTCGTCGACCGCGAGGGCTATGTCTGGCTCGCCACGGGCGACGGACTGGCCCGCTACGACGGCACCGGCTTCCGCTTCTGGCGGCGCGAGATCGGCCGTGCGCCGACGCTCCCCGGCAACGAGATCACCGTGCTGCACGTCGATGCCCGCGACCGGCTGTGGATCGCGAGCTGGTATGGCCTGGTGTGGATGGACCGCGACCGGGATCGCCTGCATCCGGTGGTCTTCCCGGGGGAGGCTGCGGTGTGTGCGAATGACATTGAAACCATGGCCTCGACTGCGGATGGTACGCTCTGGTTGTTTACGACAATTGGCTATTTATGTCGTATCAGTCCGGATGGCACTGTGGCTCGCCTGCGACCATCAAGGGGGCATTCTTTTTTTGGTGATGGCCTAGTGGTAGCCATGACCCTCCGCCCCTCCGGCACGCTGCTCGTCGGCACCGCGGACGGTCTGTGGCGTCTCGATCCGCGCCGCGTGCCGGTGCAGGCCGAACGTGTCCGCCTGCCCGGGCTGGGCGATGCCGGGGTCTATGCCTTCAGCCCGGCGCCGGACGATGGCCTCTGGGTCGCCGGCGACACCCGGCTGCTGCGGCTGGATCGCAACGACCGTCCACTGCCGCTGCCCTGGCCGGCGCCGCGCGAGACCCGGCGGGCGATGGTGGCGGTCGACGCCGCCGGCGATGCGTGGATCGGCACTTATGACGGCCTGTACCGGCGCGGTCGCGATGCCGGCGAACGCGATGCCGTGGCCGGTGACGCGCGCGATGCCCGGTTCGGCGTGACCGATGGCGCGGTGCGGGTGGTGGCCGATCACGAAGGTGGCGTGTGGATCGCCGGTTATTCGCAGGGGCTGTTCCACGTGCCGCCGGGGCCGCCGCGCTTCCGCCGCGCGGCCTTGCCGGCGGACGATGCCTCGCCCTACCTGCAGAGCGCGACGCTGGATACCGCCGGCGAGGCTTGGGCGCTGAGCGCCGGCGGACTCTATCGCCAGGGGCGCGATGACGGTGCCCTGGTCCGGATCGCCGACGCCGCATCGCTCGGGCTCGCGATGCCCAGGGCGGTCCGCGCCTGCGACGACGGCCGCATCGCCATCGCCGACGACGAGGGTGCGCTGGTGTTCGACCGTGCGACCCGGCGCGTGCGGCGGGTGCTGCGCATCGACGATCCGGCCGACTCGCACCGGCCCGAAACGCTGGCCTGCGATCCCGCCGGGCGGCTGTGGGTGTCGCTGTATGGCGGCGACCTCGTGCTGCTGCCGCCGGACGGCGGCCCCGCGCGGCGTTTCGATGCGAACGCGACCATCGGCGGCGAGGCCGAGGCCTTCATCGACCTGCGCTTCGCGCCCGACGGCGCGCCGTGGTACAGCGATGGCCATGCGCTGCGCCGCTGGGACGGACAGGCGTTCCGGATCGTGCCGGTGGTGCCCGGCGAATACGTCTACGCGCTCGACTTCGCCGCTGCCGACCAGTTGTGGGTCACGCGCTTCGGCAGTCTCGAACGCTATCGCTGGGACGGGCGACGCCTGCATCTGCTCGAACGGCTGTCCGTGGATGCGGGTATCCCGAACGCCGAGATGCGCAGCCTGCGCGTCTCGGCGGACGGCCAGCTGTGGGCGAACAGCGTGCGCGGCCTGCTGCAGTACGACCTTGCGGCGAAACGGGCGCGGGTCTTCGGGCTGGCCGATGGCCTGCCGGAACTCGACCTCGCCGTCGACCAGCTCGCCCGCGGTCCGCGCGGCAGCGGCGTGGTGCTCGCCGGCCGCGAGCTGGTGCGCTTCGATCCCGATCGCCCGCTGCCGGCCACGCACCCGTCGCCGCTGTCGATCGAGACGCTGTCGCTGCGGCGCGGCGAGGACACGGTGGAGTTCGATCCGGCCTCGCCCGAGGGTGTGGTCGTGCGGCCCGGCGACCGCGACCTGCGCGTCGTCGCGCGGGTGATGTCCTACGTCAATCCGGTGCGGCATCGCTACCGCTTCCGGCTGCACGGCTTCGATCCGGACTGGGTGATGCAGGGCGACGAGGGCGAGCGTGGCGAACGCGTCTTCTCGACGCTGGCGCCGGGGCGCTACGTGCTGGACGTGCAGGGCGCGAATGCGGAGGGCGTGTGGTCGCCGGTGCGGAAGATCGTCCTGCGGGTGGAGGCGCCGTGGTGGCGGCGCTGGTGGGCGATCGCGCTGTACGCGCTGGCGGCGGCGTCGCTGTTGCTGTGGCTGGCCTGGCTCGACCGGATGCGCGCGCGGCGCCGGCACGCCTACCAATTGATCCAGCAGAAGCGCGAACTCGCCGAACAGGCCTCGCAGGCCAAGAGCCGCTTCCTCGCCAACCTCGGCCACGAAGTGCGCACGCCGATGACCGGCGTGCTCGGCATGAGCGAACTGCTGCTGTCCACGTCGCTGGACACGAAGCAGCGCGGTCACGTGCAGGCGATCCGCCGTGCCGGCGACCACCTGTTGCGACTGGTGAACGACGCGCTGGATCTCGCGCGGATCGAAGCCGGACGCTTCGAGTTGCAGGAGGCGCCGTTCGCGCTCGTGCCGCTGGTCGAGGAAGTCGTCGGCCTGATGCGCCCGCTGGCCGAGCGCAAGGGCCTGCGCTTCGTCGTGTCGTTCGACGACGACGCGCGCGGCGGCTGGCACGGCGACGCCACGCGGCTGCGCCAGATCCTGCTGAACCTGCTCGGCAACGCGATCAAGTTCACCGAGCGTGGGGAGGTGGCGCTGTCGGTCGAGACGCTCGCGCCGCAGGGCCTGCGTTTTGCGGTCTCCGATACGGGGCCGGGGCTCGATGCCGAACAGCAGCGCCGGCTGTTCCGCCGCTTCGAGCAGGCCGAAGGCGCGCGCACCGCCAGCCGTTACGGCGGCAGCGGGCTGGGGCTGGCGATCTGCCAGGAACTCGCGGTGGCGATGGGCGGCGGCATCGAGCTCGCCAGCGCGCCGGGCGAAGGCGCCTGCTTCACCGTGCGCCTGCCGCTGGCGCGCGCCGCGCTGCCGGCCGATGCGATCGCCGCACCTGCAGTCACCGCGGTGCCGGTGCGCGACGTGCTGCTGGTCGAGGACGACCCGACCGTCGCCGACGTGCTCACCGGTCTGCTGCAGGCGCAGGGGCATCGCGTCGTGCACGCGGCGCACGCGCTGGCGGCGCTGTCCGCTCAGGCGACAAAGCGTTTCGACCTCGCATTGCTCGATCTCGACCTGCCCGGCATGGATGGCCTCGCGCTCGCGCGCCAACTGCGCGCGTCGGGCTTCGATCGGCCGATGGTCGCGATCACCGCCCGCGCCGATCCCGAAGCCGAACCGCAGGCGCTGGCCGCCGGCTTCGACGCGTTCGTGCGCAAGCCGGTGACGGGCGAGCGTCTGGCGGAGATCGTCGCGCACCACGCCGAAACGACGTCGTAGGGCGGGCCCCGGCCCGCCGTCTTTGCCGGGGCAGGCAACATCGGGCGAACAGGATCCGTCATCCCGGTGAGCGCCGGGATCCAGCTCTGAACGCACTACTGTTGTTCGTAGGTTTCGCTCGCTGCCGCGAGCGAGTCACCTTTCTTTGCTTGTGCAAAGAAAGGGTGACCCAAAGAAAGCACACCCCGTCGGTCGCGCCCGGCGCGTTGCGCCGGGTGCACGGATTTCGCGGGGTTTTTCGACAGGACGTCCCTGTCCTGTCGAAAAACGCGCGGCGTCCTGCCGCGCGCCCTGCGGGCCTGATCCGCGAAGCCCGTCGCGACCAGGGGATGGCAGGTCAACGTCAAATTCAAAAAAGCCAAGCAGGCTTGGCTTTGAACGCCGGAAGTGATCTTTTGAAACTGGCGCGATGTGCTATGCAGAACTTTTGTCGATGATGATCAATCAAGGGGCCAAAATCGGAATGTCCGCCAAGAGCGCTTCAGCGATCTCAAAAACTGCGCCCGCGTCGGCAATGCATTGAGCGTGAAGTGGGATAGCAGAGCTTTCTCTGGGCCTGCTTACGTAGGTTGGAGTGAAATCCCGTGCACCCGTGGAATCGACAGACCAATAAGGAATGATGTATGGAGGAATTCGATGTGCGACAGGATCTCGTTGTGCGCTTATCCTCTTAAACCAGTCGCCGTAGGTCTTGGTTTTTGCCAATATTTTAGGTGGTAGATGGGTCTGAAATTTTGGTGAAAAGATGCCAATACCTTTTCTGATCTTGTTGTCGCTGAGGTTCATGGTCTTGTCCAGATCGCGTTGATAGGCGATCAGCCAAGCAATGTTGTCGCACGCGCCGACGCAGTTGAGAAGGAATGCATGCAAGTGTGCATTTCCCGATGATCGAATTTCTAGGCTGGCTTCGTTCTCGAGGTCGGGCGGCAGTTCGTCGAAGAAGAAGATCAAACAGCTTCGGATGATGCCGAGTCGCCTCGAGACTCCGTGAATCGCGTGCTCGCGAGCTTCTTCTCGCATGCGGGACGAGGCGATCATCAGGCTCGCGCTGAGGTCTGCGAGCTTCTTGATGATGATCCTGCTTTCTATCCAGATTTCGTCGATCTGATCTTCTGTATACATTTTCCGGGCTTGGAAAAGGAGAGTGTCTATGCCCTCGCACTCCCCGCATGCACCGCTTCCACCAGCGCCGCGACGTGGTCGGGGTTCATGTCGGGCGAGAGGCCGTGGCCGAGGTTGAAGACGTGGCCGTCGCGGGAGCCGCCGTTGCCGGCGGCGTAGCTGTCGAGGGCGTGGCGGACCTGGGCGCGGATGGCGTCGGGGCTGCCGTACAGCGTCGCGGGGTCGAGGTTGCCTTGGAGCGCGACCTGGCCGCCGATGCGGCGCGCGGCGTCGCCCAGTTCGATCAGCCAGTCGACGCCGACGGCGTCGGTGCCGGAGGCGGCGAGCTCTTCGAGATAGGGCGCGTTGCCCTTGCCGAACAGGATCAGCGGCGCGCGCTCGGCGCCGTCGCCGCGTTCGAGTTCCTTCGCGATGCGCACGAGGTAGGGCAGCGAGAATTCGCGGTACATCGCCGGGCTGAGCACGCCGCCCCAGGTGTCGAACACCTGCAGCGCCTGCGCGCCGGCGGCACGCTGCGCGGCGAGGTAGGCGATCACCGCGTCGGTGTTCACCGACAGGATGCGGTGCAGCAGGTCGGGTGCGTTCAAGGCCATGGCCTTGATCTTCGAGAAGTTGTCGCTGCCGCCGCCTTCGACCATGTAGCAGGCCAGCGTCCACGGGCTGCCGGAGAAGCCGATCAGCGGCACGCGGCCGTCGAGTTCGCGGCGGATCACGCGCACCGCGTCCATCACGTAGCGCAGCTCGGTCTCCATGTCGGGCACGGCGAGCTTGGCGACGTCCTCGGCGGTGCGCAGCGGGCGCTCGAACTTCGGGCCTTCGCCTTCGACGAAATACAGGCCCATGCCCATCGCGTCGGGCACGGTGAGGATGTCGGAAAAGAGGATCGCCGCGTCCAGCGGGAAGCGTTCCAGCGGCTGCAGCGTGACTTCGCAGGCCAGCTCGGGGTTCTTCGCCATCGCCAGGAAGCTGCCGGCCCGCTTGCGGGTGGCGCGGTACTCCGGCAGATAGCGTCCGGCCTGGCGCATCAGCCACACCGGCGTGCAGTCCACGGGTTCGCGGCGGAGCGCGCGCAGGAAGCGGTCGTTGCGGAGCGGGGAGGCCTGGGTCACGGGAAATCCTGGGAAGACGGAATGGGGGAAAACGCGGGCGGCGCGGCGCGCGCTCAGGGCGGCGCGTCGACGCCTTGCACGAACATCAGCTGGAAGCCCTTCTTCAGGGTCTGGTCGCGGGCGTGTTCGAACGCGGCGAGGGCGCTGGCCTGGTCGGCATGCTGTTCGCGGCGGACCGTGCTGCGGACACCGATCTGGCCGGTCTCGCGGACCAGCGTCCAGCCGCCGAACAGGTCGGCCTCCAGCTGCAACTGCACGAATTTCGGGGCTTCGTGGCCGTCGGGTCGTCGTTGCAGGAGGATGCGCATGGGGACGGATTGTAAGCGGGCGGCGGTCCGTGGCGGGCCGGGCGATGAGAGGCGATGACGGGCGGCGCGCTCAGTCGCCGAGCAGCACGTCCGCCAGCGCGCCTTCGGGCACGTCGTCGACGATCCGCGCCACGCCGGCGCCTTCCCACAGGATGAAGCGCAGGCCGGCGGCGTGGGCCTTCTTGTCCAGCCGCATCCGCGCGATCAGCCGGTCCGGCGCGAGGCCGTCCGGCAGCGCCGTCGGCAGGCCGAAGGCGTCCAGCAGGCCCTGCAGGCGCACGGCGTCGGCCGCCGGGGCCATGCCGAGATGGGCCGACAGCCGCGCGGCCAGCACCATGCCCACCGACACCGCTTCGCCGTGGTTCAGCACCTCGGAGCCGACGGTGCCGTAGCCCTGCTCGGTCTCGATGGCGTGGGCGAAGGTGTGGCCGAAGTTCAGCAGCGCGCGGTCGCCATGTTCGTACAGGTCGCGCTCGACGATGTCGGCCTTGTGCCGGCAACTGCGGGCGATGGCTTCCGTCAGCGCCGTGCGGTCGCGGGCCAGCAGCGCGGCCGCGTTCGCCTCCAGCCAGTCGAGGAAGGGCACGTCGGCGATCGCGCCGTACTTCACCACCTCCGACAACCCGGCGCGCAGTTCGCGGTCGGGCAGGGTGTCGAGCGCGGCGATGTCGGCGAACACCGCGCGCGGCGGATGGAAGGCGCCGACGAGGTTCTTGCCGTGCGGCAGGTCGACGGCGGTCTTGCCGCCGACCGAGGAATCGACCATCGCCAGCAGCGTGGTCGGCAGCTGGATGCAGTCGATGCCGCGCATCCAGCAGGCCGCGGCGAAGCCGGCGAGGTCGCCGACCACGCCGCCGCCCAGCGCCAGCACGCAGGCGTCGCGGGTGGCGCCGAGGCGGGCGAGGGCGTCGAGCGCCTCGGCGAAGTGCGCCAGGGTCTTGGCCTGTTCGCCGGGCGGCATCACGAAGCGGGCGAGGATCAGCTCCGGGCGCACGTTGTGCAGCGCCACTTCGACCCGCCGCGCGTACAGCGGCGACACGTGGTCGTCGCTGACGATCAGCGCGTGGCGGCCGCGCAGCCGCGAGGTCAGGGCGATGCCGTCGTCGAGCAGGCCTTCGCCGATGGCGATGGCGTAGGGATGGGGGCCGCCGATGTGGACGACCTGCAGGTCGGAAGCGCTCATGCCGGCTCCGTCGGAAGGGGGGAAGGCGGTGCCGCGTCGCGGGGCCACAGGCCGTGCAGGGCCTGCGCCAGCCGCGCGGCGGTGTCGTCGGCCGGGTCGGTGCCGCCGGTCGGGAACACCAGGTCGGCGACTTCGGCGTACAGCGGCGTGCGCTCCGCGGCCAGCCGGCGCAGCACGGCCTCGCGGTCGTCGCCGGCGATCAGCGGCCGCTTGCGGTCATTGGCCAGTCGCGCCAGTTGCTGCTCGACCTCGATCCGCAGGTGCACCACGTAGCCGCGTTCGCGCATCCGTGCCCGGCTGCCGGCGTCGAGCACCGCGCCGCCGCCGGTGGCGAGCACGCAGGCCGGGCCGTCCAGGAGGTTGGCCAGCGTCTCGCGCTCCAGCCGGCGGAAGCCGGCCTCGCCGTCGCGGGCGAACAGGGTCGGGATGTCGGCCCCGGCGCGGGCTTCGATCTCGCGGTCGAGGTCGACGAACGGCACGCCGCAGCGCTGCGCCAGCCGGCGGCCCAGCGCGCTCTTGCCGGCGCCCATCGGTCCGACCAGGACGAGGTGGGGGGCGGGGGACATCCCGGCATCTTAACAGTGCGGGCGTATGCTGCCGGTCCGGCGCTTCGCCGGTTCCGCACGAGGAACGCGTCATGTCCGTCGCCAAGATCATCGAAATCAATGCGTCTTCCCCGAACAGCATGGAAGACGCGGTGCGTTCCGGACTGAAGAAGTGCGCCGAGTCGGTGAAGAACATCAAGGGCGCCTGGGTCAACGAAACCAAGGTCGTCACCGACAACGACGGCAACGTGACCGAGTGGCGGGTCAACATGCGGGTCAGTTTCGTCGTCGAATGACCCCGCCGGCGCCGGTCATGCCGTGACGCTCAGTCCGCGACCCGGCGCCGCGCATCCAGCCGCAGCGTGCGGTCGGCGATCCCCGGCAGGCAGCGCAGCGCCTGCCGGCTGACGCGCTCGAAGTGCTGCACGAAGCGGTCGACCCCGGCGCGCGACAGCCGCATGCCGCCGCCCGGTCGCGCCTGCTCCTGCTGCCAGCGCCAGTCCGCCACCACGTCGAAGCCCGGCGGCTGCAGCCACAGCAGCCGATCGATCCGCGCCCACAGCGCTGGATAGTCGCGGCCGAGCGCCGCGTTGCACCAGCGGCGCCACGTGCCGTCGGCATCCTCGTCGCATTCGAATGCATTCACCGGCGTCGCCAGCGCCACGGCGTCCTCGGCCGGCACCTTCAGGCACCAGCCCTCGAAGACCAGCAGGTCGAGCGCCCCGACCGTCGGCCAGCGCGACGGTGGCAGGCGCCGGTCATGGCCCTTGTCGAACCGCGGCAGCCGCGTCGCGCGGTCGGCGCGCACCGCGTCCAGCGTCCCGCTCAGCAGCGCGACATCATGCGTGCCCGGCGGCCCGCGGGTCGCGAGCAACGGATGCACCGTGCGCGCCAGCCGCCGCCGCTCCCCGGGATTCAGGTAGCCGTCGTCGATCGACAGCGTCGCCGCACGCAGCCCGCGCGCCTTCGCCAGCGCGACCACCTGCGCCGCGAGCGTCGACTTGCCGCTGCCCTGCAGCCCGGCGATGCCGAAGACCCGGGCCTCGTGGCGCAGGGTGTCGTCGAGCAGGTCGGCGACGAGCGCCGGCGCGAAGCCGGGCCGGTCGACGCCGGTCGCGCCGGATTTGATCGTGGTCGGATGCGACGCCTGCGGCATCGGGCGACAATAGCGCAACGCCGCAAGGGACCCCCGCCATGTCGCTCCTGCACGAAGCGCTCGCCACGTTCGATGATCTGTACGCCCAGGCCAAGGCCGGCCTGCCCGAACCCACCGCGATGACCGTCGCCACCGCCACGCCCGACGGCCGCCCGTCGGCGCGCATGGCGCTGCTGAAGTCGCACGGCCCCGACGGGTTCGTGTTCTACACCCACCTCGACGGCCGCAAGGGCCGCGAACTGCAGGCCAACCCGCACTGCGCGCTGCTGTTCTTCTGGAAGGCGCTGGGCGACGACGGCGTGCAGGTGCGCATCGAGGGCGACGTCGAGATCGTCCCGGACGCCGAAGCCGACACCTACTTCGCGCAGCGTCCCCGCGACAGCCAGCTCGGCGCCTGGGCCTCGCACCAGTCCGAGACGCTGGAAAGCCGCGAGACCTTCGAGCAGCGCTTCGCCGACGCGAAGGCGCGCTTCGAGGGCGTCGATGTCCCACGCCCGCCGCGCTGGGGCGGCTTCCGCGTGAAGCCGCAGGCCATCGAGTTCTGGTACGGCGCCCAGTTCCGCCTGCACGAGCGGCACCTGTACGAATGCGGCGTGGATGGCGCGTGGACGAAGCGGATGCTGTATCCCTGACCTTCGGGTTACCGTCGGAGCGAAAGAAGGAACAGTCGACGTCGTTCTTCGGAGTTCGGCGTTGGCGGAAGCGGGAAGCGGGAAGCGGTCCCAGTCGACCGGGTGGCAACTGGCGGGCGGCGTGGCCGAGGCGCGGAACAGGGCGTGCACCTCCAGTTCGTACAGCGCGTTGCCCATGCCGCCCTTGAGTCCGGGTCCGATTTCGGTGGTCAGCCACTCGACATAGGCCTTCCTGAGGCCCCTCTGGAACGGGATGCGTGCGGTCACGTCGAACGACGATGGCACCGCGCGATCCAGCGCGTATCGCACGGCAGGCGAAGGATCGGCCCAGTAACCGTGCGGCCAGTCGTAGTAGGCGGCTTCAACCGGCATGCCGGAGCAGGGCAGGAACGCCGAGGTTTCGAACCCCGAGACGTAGAAGCCCGCGAGGGCGCGGAGGCGCCGGTGTTCGGCGGGTTCCGCGCAGTCGGCGATGACCCGGATCACCGCTTCCGCGCGTCCGTTCCGGATCACGAAAGGTGCCGTCCCGATGCGATGGCCCTCCATCCCGGCGATGCGCGTGGGGCAGCGCACCTCGATCTGCTCGCCCGGGTATGGCATCGGCCGGTGTTCTTCGTGGTGCCCGCGTGCGTCCGTGTGGCCGCGGCCGACCGCGACGCCTGCGACCGGCGTTCCGGTCCGTGCATCCCGCACATCGACGCTGAGAAGAAGTTTGCGCTCCCAACCCTCTGCCTCCGCATGGTCCACGTCGGCGGTGCGCGCGGCGCTCTCGGCCTCGCTTTCGGAATTTGCCGACGTCGCCGCCCCGGAGGGTGCATTGCTGTCGTCGCGCGTCGTCGCGTCGTCGGCGACGCGCGGTGCGGCAGCGTTCGTCCCTGCGGCATCGCGATCTCCGTGCGAAGACTCGCACCCTGCGGCGCAAACGATCATCAGGCAGGCGATGAGCGGCACAGGGCGCATCGGGCGACGGGTAGACTGGGCGACCGCTTCACTCTGCCACAGCCGCATGGGCCCGCAACGCATCGTCTGCCTGACCGAGGAACCGACCGAGGTGCTGTACGCGCTCGGCGAGCAGCACCGCATCGTCGGCATCAGCGGCTTCACCGTGCGGCCGGCGCGGGCGCGGAAGGAAAAGCCGAAGGTCAGCGCGTTCACGTCGGCGAAGATCGACGAGATCCTCCGGCTGCAGCCGGATTTCGTGGTCGGCTTTTCCGACATCCAGGCCGACATCGCGTCGGCGCTCATCAAGCACGGCGTCGAGGTGTGGATCAGCAACCACCGCGGCGTCGACGGCATCCTCGACTACGTGCGCCGGCTCGGCGCGCTGGTCGGCGTCGCCGAGCGCGCGAATGCATACGCCGACGAACTGCGCCGCGGGCTCGACGCCATCGCCGCGCAGGCGGCGACGCTGCCGCGACGGCCGAAGGTGTACTTCGAGGAATGGGACGAGCCGCAGATCACCGGCATCCGCTGGGTGTCGGAGCTGGTCGCAATCGCCGGCGGCGACGACGTCTTCCCCGAGCGCGCGGCCTCGTCGCTCGCGAAGGGCCGCATCCTCGAAGACCCCGACGAAGTGATCCGGCGCGCGCCGGACCTGATCCTCGGCTCGTGGTGCGGCAAGAAATTCCGGCCGGAGAAGGTCGCCGCGCGGCCCGGCTGGCAGGCGATCCCGGCGGTGCGCGACGGTGAACTGCACGAGATCAAGTCGCCGATCATCCTGCAGCCCGGCCCCGCCGCGCTCACCGACGGCGTGCGCGAGATCGCGCGGATCGTGCAGGCGTGGGCCGCCCGCGACGGGCGCTGAATTCCCGCTGTCATCCCGAGCGCAGCGAGGGAGCTGCCGTTGCGGCTCCGCTTTGCAGGAGCGACGTGAGTCGCGACCGCATGCGTCATCGGGTCGCGACGTGCATGGGCCCGCGCAGGCGACATCCGCGCGGCGTTCGCATTGCGCCGCCGCTCAATTCACCACGTAGGCCCGCGCACCCGTCCGCGCGACGACCAGTGCCGCCAGCACCGCCATCACGCCCGCGATCGCGAACACCACGCCGTAGGCGGCGAGCGTGGAATGCCCCAGCAGCATCGAGAACAGCGAACCGCCGATCGCGAGCGTGGTCGCGACCATCGTCGCTTCGCTCAACTGCAGCGCGGAGGAATGCTCGCCCTGGCGGTCGGCCGGCGACATCGCCAGGGTCAGCACGGCCAGGCTCGCCGAGATCAGGCCCATGCCCAGCCCGGCCACGACCCAGCCGAGCACCGCCATCGCGACCGGCACGCCGGGCAGCAGCGCCGAGGCCGACAGCGCCAGCCCCGCGCACACGCAGGCGGTGCCGACGCGCAGGAAGCGGTGCCGGCTCCAGCCGTTACGACGATGGCCCTGGTACCACGACGCCGCGGACCAGCCGAGCGCGCCGGCCGTGAGCGCGAGTCCCGCCTGCGTGGGCGAGAGCCCGCGTTCGCGCGAGAGCAGCAGCGGCAGGAAGGCTTCGGCGCCGAAGAACGCCGCGCAGACCAGTCCGCGCAGTGCGATCACGCTGGGCAGGCCGCGTACGGCGCGCAGCGTGCCGCGCGGCAGCAGGCGATGTGTCGACACCAGCGTCAGCGCCGTCGCGGGCAGCAGCACCGCCAGCGCGGTCATGCCGCGCATCTGTCCGCCGAGGTACAGCAGGCAGATGCCGATCGCTGCGCCGCAGGCCCACGGCACGCGATGGCCGCCATCGGCGAACCGGCCCGTGCGCGGCCGCGTCCCGCGCAGTGCAGGCACCAGCGCCAGCGCGGCCGGCAGGGCGAGCGCCGGCACGCCGAGGAACACCCAGCGCCAGCCCAGGTGTTCGACGATCGCGCCGCTCACCGCCGGGCCGACCAGCGACGGCACCACCCACGCCGCCGAGAACGCCGCGAACAGCCGCGGCCGGGTCGCCGCCGGGTAGCGCTCGCCGGCCAGCACGTACAGCGCGACGTAGATGCCGCCGGCGCCCAGCCCCTGCACGAGGCGGCCGGCCAGCAGCATCGGCATCGTGGTCGCGCAGCCGGCCATCAGCAGGCCGCAGACGAAGCAGCCCAGTCCCGTCCACAGCGGCGGTGCCGGGCCGCGCGCATCGCCCCACGGGCCGGCGAGGGTCATGCCGATGGTGCTGGTGGCGATGGTCAGCCCGAACGCCAGCGCGTACAGGCGCAGCCCGTCCAGCGCCTTGGCCACGGTCGGCATCGCGGTCGCCACCGCCAGCGCCTCGAACCCGATCAGCCCGACCAGCGCGACCATCCCGATCGTGGTGGCGAGGAATGCGGGGGCGAGGATCGACGGGTTGGCGTCGTGGTCGGCGGCATCCGGGGACATGCGGGGTCTCGTCGGGCGGGGCCCGGCCTGTGGTGGAAGCGGCGGCGGGGTGGCAGCATGCGGCCTCGGCCCGGGGCGAGGTCAAGCATGCGCGAGCCGGGTGTCGGCGAGGTGGCGAAGCGCAGTGGCCTGGCGGTGTCGGCGCCGCATTTCCGTGGGCGTCGGTGCCTGATCGTGCGCGCAGTGCGGTGAGGCTTCCGTGCCGGCGCACCGGGCGGAATGAAGTCGTCGCTGGCGTGCGCGGGATCGCGAGGGTCGGGCTGGCGTGGAGGCCCGCGAGGAGCGAGCGGGGGCTCGGTGTGAAACGACGGGATTCCGCATGGTGGCATCCCGTCGCGGGCCGACCGGATCGCGTCGGTTCCCGGTGTGTCAGGGCTTGATGGTCATGTACTCGTACCAGGACAGCGAACCATCGATGCACAGTCGCCGGAACGAGGTGCCGCTGGTCCACTCCCACGCGCCGCAGATGCCGCCGCCACCCTCGGGGGCAGGCAGGTTGGCGTGGGCCAGGTTCGTGCCCATGCCGCCCGCGAGCAGCAGGACACCGAGCGCGAGTTTCATCTTTCGCATATACCGACTCCTTGATATTGCGGGGCCAGGCCCCGGTCCATGTGCGTTCCGCGGGAGCTCCCGCGCGTCGGGCGGCGAAGCCGATGCCGGCTTCCTGCCCGCCCCGGCACTATAGCGCCGTGCGGATGGCCCTCACTCCGCCGCGATCTCGCGCGTCAGCGTCAGCGTCGCCATCTGCTTGCCGTCGCGCGCGACCTTGACGTCGAAGGTCAGCGTGTCCGGCGGCGTGACCTTGAACGTGCCGACATGATCGACGAGTTCCCCTGTGCGCACCTCGCGCAACGGCAGCGGCGCCGGCGTGCCGGACAACGTGCGCGCAGTGACCGACACGTCCGCCGGGACGGCGACGTCCTGGCCGTCCGGGCCCTGGCGCACCGAGACGATCAGCAGCACGGTGTCGTCGGCGCGGGGGATGCCGTACTGCTTCGCCATCGCCTCGCCGAGGTGCGCGGTCGACACCGCGTTGGCGCGGACGGTGAGGTCGCCGACATGGACGACGGCGTCCTGCACCGCGTCGAGCTTGCGGGCCGGGCGGGGCTTGTCGCCGTCGCCGCAGCCGGCGAGGGACAGGCAGAGCAGGGCGAGCGACAGGGCGAAGGGGATCGGGCGCATGGCGGGCCTCAGTCGTTGGCGGCGGACAGCTGGCGTCCGCGTTCGGTGGCGTTGCGGATGGCGTCGGCGACCAGCGCGCGGAAGCCGCCGGCCTCGAAGGTCTCGACCGCGGCCTGGGTGGTGCCGCCCGGCGAAGTGACGCGGCGGCGCAGTTCGCCGGCGGGTTCGCCCGACTCGGTCAGCATCCGCGCGGCGCCCAGCACGGTCTCCAGCACCAGCGTGCGCGCGGCCTCGGCGGGCAAGCCCTCGGCCTCTGCCGCGGCCTGCATGGCCTCGGCCAGCAGGAACACGTAGGCCGGGCCGCTGCCGGACGTGGCGGTCACCGCGTCCATCTTCGCCTCGTCGTCGATCCAGACCGTCTTGCCGGCACTGGCCAGCAGGTTGGCGGCCCGTTCGCGGCCGTTCGCGTCCACTTCGGCGCTGGCGAACAGGCCGGTGACGCCGGCGCCGAGCAGGGCGGGCGTGTTCGGCATGGTCCGGACCACGGCGATGCCGCCGCCCAGCCAGCGCTGCAACTGCGCGGCGGTGATGCCGGCGGCAATCGACACCACCAGCGGCCGGGTGCGCTGCGCCAGCGGCGCCAGCGCCTCGCAGACGGCGCGCATCACCTGCGGCTTGACCGCCAGCACCCACAGCCCGGCCGGGCCGGCGGCCTCGGCGTTGTCGGCAGTGGTGGCGACGCCGAAGTCACGGGCCAGCCCGTCGCGCAGGACGTCGACCGGCTCGGACACGCGGATCGCATCGGCCGCGGTGCCGCGGGCGATCAGCCCGCCGATCAGGCTGCGAGCCATGTTGCCGCCGCCGATGAAGGCGATCGGGGAAGCGGAGGTCATGCGGGCTCCGGGGCAGGGGCAGTGGGGGATTTGGGCGGGCGGGCGCCGAACAGGGCGCTGCCGACGCGGACCATGGTCGCGCCCTCGGCGATGGCGAGGGCGTAGTCCTCGCTCATGCCCATCGACAGCGTGTCGACGCCTGGATGGCGGGCGGCGAGGACGTCGAACAGGGTGCGCATGCGCCGGAATGCGGCGCGGCGGCGGTCCATGTCGGGATCGGGGGCGGGGATCGCCATCAGCCCGCGCAGCGCGAGCTGCGGCCGCGCGGCGATGGCGTCGGCGAGGGCGTCCACGTCCTCCGGCCGGCAGCCGTGCTTGCTGGCCTCGTCGTCGATGTTCACCTGGATGAGCACGTTCAGCGGCTTCTGCCCGGGCGCGCGATGCTTCGCCAGCGCGTCGACCAGCTTCTCGCGATCGACCGTCTGCACCCAGTCGAACGCGGCCGCGGCGTCCTTCGCCTTGTTCGACTGCAGGTGGCCGATGAGGTGCCATTCGATGCCCAGCCCGGCCAGCGCATGCTGCTTCTCCAGCGCCTCCTGCACGTAGTTCTCGCCGAACGCCAGCGGGCCGGCGGACGGGCGTGCGCGGAGGGCCGCGGCCACGTGCGCGACGGCGTCGGCGGACTGGGTCTTGCTCACGGCCAGCAGTCGCGCGGGCGCGCGGCCCGCGGAGGCGGCGGCCATGCCGGCGAGGAGGGCGTCGAGCGCGGGATGCGGCAGGGGATCGGACATGGCGGGCGGCGGTGGCTGCGACGACGGTCGCGGAACGTTGCGGACGCCGTGCAGTGTACGGCGAAGCCGCGGCGGCGGCCCCGGTCGCAAACCGGAAGGGCGGGGCTATACTCCGGCGCACACCCGGGTCCACGACCCGCACGACATCGCAACGCGGGGAGCACGCATGGATATCGCCGAACTGTTGGCGTTCTCGGTCAAGAACAAGGCTTCGGACCTGCACCTGTCCGCCGGCCTGCCGCCGATGATCCGGGTCGACGGCGACGTGCGCCGGATCAACATCCCGGCGCTCGACCACAAGCAGGTCCATGCGCTGGTCTACGACATCATGTCGGACAAGCAGCGCCGCGACTACGAGGAATTCCTCGAGTGCGACTTCTCGTTCGAGATCCCCGGCCTGGCCCGCTTCCGCGTCAACGCCTTCAATCAGAACCGCGGCGCCGGCGCCGTGTTCCGGACGATTCCCTCGGAAGTGCTGACCCTCGAGGACCTGTCCTGCCCGCCGATCTTCCGCGAGCTGATGGACCAGCCGCAGGGCCTGATCCTCGTCACCGGCCCCACCGGCTCGGGCAAGTCGACCACGCTGGCGGCGATGATCGACCACATCAACAAGAGCGAATACGCGCACATCCTCACCGTCGAGGACCCGATCGAATTCGTGCACACCTCGCAGAAGTGCCTGATCAACCAGCGCGAGGTCCACCGCGACACCCACGGCTTCAACGAGGCGCTGCGCTCGGCACTGCGCGAAGACCCCGACTACATCCTCGTCGGCGAGTTGCGCGACCTCGAGACCATCCGCCTGGCGCTGACCGCCGCGGAAACCGGCCACCTCGTGTTCGGCACCCTGCACACCAGCTCGGCCGCGAAGACCATCGACCGCATCATCGACGTGTTCCCCGCCGGCGAGAAGCCGATGGTGCGCTCGATGCTGTCCGAATCGCTGCGCGCGGTGATCTCGCAGGCGCTGCTGAAGAAGGTCGGCGGCGGCCGCACCGCGGCGTGGGAGATCATGGTCGGCACCCCCGCCATCCGCAACCTGATCCGCGAGGACAAGGTCGCGCAGATGTATTCGTCGATCCAGACCGGCCAGAACTTCGGCATGATGACCCTCGACCAGCACCTGCAGGATCTGGTCAAGCGCAGCCTCATCACCCGCCAGCAGGCCAAGAGCTACGCCAAGGACAAGCGCCTGTTCGAATAAGTCTTCTGTCATTCCGAGCGCAGCGAGGAACCTGCTTCACGGTCGTCCGGCGCGCTCCATTCCAACGGCAGGTCAAGGCAACAGCAGGTCCCTCGCTGCGCTCGGGATGACAGACGTCCGGAGCGCCGCCATCCAGATCCGGAGCACCCCATGAGCACCATCGACTTCACCTCCTTCCTCAAGCTGATGGCGCACCAGAAGGCGTCGGACCTGTTCATCACCGCGGGCATGCCGCCGGCGATGAAGGTCCACGGCAAGATCCAGCCGATCACCCAGAACGCGCTGACGCCGCAGCAGAGCCGCGACCTGGTGCTGAACGTGATGACCCCGGCGCAGCGCGAGGAGTTCGAGAAGACGCACGAGTGCAACTTCGCGATCGGCGTCTCCGGCGTGGGCCGCTTCCGCGTGAGCTGCTTCTACCAGCGCAACCAGGTGGGTATGGTGCTGCGCCGCATCGAGTCGAAGATCCCGACGGTCGAGGAACTCGCGCTGCCGCCGATCATCAAGACGCTGGCGATGACCAAGCGCGGCATCATCATCTTCGTCGGCGCCACCGGCACCGGCAAGTCGACGTCGCTGGCGGCGATGATCGGCTACCGCAACCAGAACTCGACCGGCCACATCATCACGATCGAGGACCCGATCGAATTCGTGCACAAGCACGAGGGCTGCATCATCACCCAGCGCGAGATCGGCATCGACACCGACAGCTGGGAAAACGCGCTGAAGAACACCCTGCGCCAGGCGCCGGACGTGATCATGATCGGCGAGGTGCGCACCCGCGAAGGCATGGACTACGCCATCGCCTTCGCCGAAACCGGCCATCTGGTGCTGTGCACGCTGCATGCGAACAACGCCAACCAGGCGATGGACCGCATCATCAACTTCTTCCCCGAGGACCGCCGCAGCCAGCTGCTGATGGACCTCTCGCTGAACATGAAGGGCGTGGTCGCGCAGCAGCTGATCCCGACCCCCGACGGCAAGGGCCGCAAGGTCGCGATGGAGATCCTGCTGGGCACACCGCTGGTGCAGGACTACATCCGCGACGGCGAGATCCACAAGCTGAAGGAGGTCATGAAGGAATCGACCAACCTCGGCATGAAGACCTTCGACCAGGCGCTGTTCGAGCTGTACCAGGCCGGCGAGATCACCTACGAGGACGCCCTGCGGTACGCCGACTCGCAGAACGAGGTGCGCCTGAAGATCAAGCTCGCCCAGGGCGGCGACGCCCGCACCCTGGCCGCCGGCCTGGACGGCGTGGAGGTCGCGGAAGTGCGTTGATCCCGGCCGCCGGGCGGGGCATTCCCGTCCGGCGCCGTTCGTCGGGGTGGCTGGTGCGCCGGCGAGTGCCTATGTTACATAGCGTGTCACGCCGCACTGCCTGACCGGCAGCGGCGTCCAAAACTCGAAACGATCGTATCCATTCAGGTGTTGTCATGGCTGATACGAGACTGCAGGCAGTGGCCACTGCCGATACATGCCGGGCGGCATTCCGTTCCGGCCCGGAAACCGCTCCACGCCCCTTCAGCCGCGTGAGCGCCTCCCTGTTCCGTCGCCTCCCGGCGCCGCGGACCGCCTCTCCGAGGCTCCCCTTCGACCCGATCCCGACCGCCCGTGCCGTTGCCATGGCGCGGCGTGTTTCCGCGTGCATTGCATCGCCTGTCGACGGCGCCGCGGGCCTCCGGAACGGGTTTCACGCTTCACGCATGTCGTCGTCTTCCCGCACGTCCCCCTGTCCTCCGGCGTCTTCCTTATCGCGGTCCTGATCTGGTCCCATGCCCGTTGCAGCCCCGTGATGTCCCCGGGCTGCTTCCGCGGCCCGGCCGCGACCTCGCCCCCTTCGCCACCTGCAGACACGACGACCACCATGCCTTCCCAGACCGCCACCGCCCGATTTGCCGCCGCACTTCCCGCCCGTTTCCCACTCCTGGGCACGGCCCTGCTCCTGGCCATGGTGGCCTGCCGCGCGGCGCCCACGCCCGCGCCCGCCGGCGAAGCGCCGGCCACGCCCGCCGCGGCACCAGCGCCCACCGCCGCCCCCGCGGCCAGCGCCCCGGCGCCGGCGTCGGCGCCGTCCGCCAAGCCGCTGCCGGCCGCGGTCGCCGAGGGCAAGCCCTACGCCGGCGTCCGCGAGGCGCTGCTCGCCGACGGCTGGCTGCCGCTG
Organism: Lysobacter sp. DMC97; assembly: GCF_056313745.1. NCBI lineage: Bacteria > Pseudomonadati > Pseudomonadota > Gammaproteobacteria > Lysobacterales > Lysobacteraceae > Lysobacter > Lysobacter sp. DMC97. Next base: position 278,691 of record NZ_JBQUZR010000003.1, read on the forward strand.
CGCGACCCCGAGTGCCGGTCGAACATCGGCGGCGATGCCCCCGTCTGCGACGAGCTGCCCGAAGTCGAGAGCTGCAGCAGCGACGGCTACTGCAACATGGAGTTCGCCGATGGCACCCGCCGCCTCGAGGTGACCACCTACGGCCCGTACGACCGCTGGAACACGCCCGGCCAGGAAAGCGCGCTGCAGGTGAAGTCCACGGAATTGCTGCCGCTGCCCGCTGCGGCCGCCTCGGCGCAATGCCCGTCCGCCGACTTCGACGCCTTCCTCAAGGCATTCGCGTCCGACGCGCAGGTGCGCTCCGCCTTCACGGCGCCGCTGGTGAAGGTGGCGGAGCTGCATTCCGACGACGTAGGCGACCACGAGCGCATGGTCTACGTCGCGCGCGACAAGTACACCGGCTTCAACGTCGGCTTCTCCGGCGGCGCTTTCCACTTCATCGATTCGACCGGCCAGGCCGACCAGAAGCCGCTCGCGCTCCACGTGACCCGGGAGTCGGACGATTCCCGCTTCCTGAGCTACGACTACAACGTGTCCGAAGGCAATTCGTACCGGTTCCAGAACGTCGGCGGCTGCTGGTCGCTGACCCAGGATCCCGAAATGCCGAGTCCCTGACGCTCCCCGTTCTTTCCTTTCGATGCCGGCGGCCATTGCCGCACCCCCGAGGAGGCTTTCCCGATGTCCCGTTACACCTTGCTGGAACCCCGCGAAGACCTTGGCCGGAATGTTTCCGTCACGTCCTACGAAGGACTGGCGATCCATCATCCGAACACCAACCGGGAAGCCGTGCGCACGGGCAACGCCGCCGCCGTCGATTCGCACGGCCAGTTCGTCAACGGCGAGCTGGAGTCGACGCGCCGCGAGGGCAGCCACACGCTGGTCAAGAAGGACATCATCTTCCAGGACCCGTCGGGCAACGCCAACGTGTCCGTGCCGGCGCCGATCGAAGGCTATGCGCACTACCTGAACCCGAACACCTTCGGTGGCGTGCGCATCTACGACAAGCCCTTCGGCACGCCGGGTGCGCAGTTGATCGGCCAGGTGCTGCACATGGACGACCGTACGTTCACCAAGCGCGAGGGCGAGCTGATCCACTACGGCGAGCCGCTCGGCATCCAGTCCGGCACCGGCCCCAAGGGGCGCCACCACTACGGCACCCACGCCCACGTCGAGGTCGAACCCGCGCAGTTCCAGCGCTACATCAACGACGTGCTGCAGGGCCGGATCCAGAACAACGGCGTCGTCGCGCCCGCGCAGCCCGGCGGGTCCACGCCGTCGCCCGACAGCGGCACGCTCAAGGACACCCTGCTGACCGTGCGCGAGCAGGGCGAGGGCGTGAAGCGGCTGCAGGAGGCGCTGAACAAGGCCGGCATCCGCGACGACGCGGGCCAGCCGCTGCCGACCACCGGCTACTTCGGCGACAAGACCGAGGCCGCGGTGCGCAAGTACCAGGAGCAGCATGGCCTGAAGGTCGACGGCCAGGCCGGCGAGAATACCCTGAAGGGGCTCGGCATCTATCCAGGCCAGCAGCAGCAGACGACGCCGCAGCCGAACCCGCAGCAGCCGCCCGTGCAGCAGCCGCCGCCGACGCAGCAGCCGCCGAGCCAGCCGCAGCAACCGCCGAGCCAGCCGCAGCAACCGCCGAGCCAGCCGCAGCAACCGTCGCAGACGTCGGCACAGACCAATCCCTACGGCTTCGGGCCGGACAACGAACTGGGCCGCCTGATCGGTCGCGGCGAAGGCAGCTACAACTCCTACAACCGCGGCAACGCCGGCGACAGCAGCAAGCCGCAGAACCTGACCGACCTGACCGTCGGCGAGGTCATGCGTCGCCAGGAGCTGTCTAAGAGCGATCCGAACTACCTGTTCGCGGTCGGCAAGTACCAGTTCGTCGATACCACGCTGAAGGAAACGGTCGAGAAGCTCGGCATCGACAAGAACGCCAAGTTCACGCCGCAGCTGCAGGAAAAGATGTTCGCCGACTACCTCATCGACGAGAAGCGTCCGGCGGTGCACAACTACATCACCGGCAAGACCGGCGGCCCGCAGGGCCTGCACAGCGCGCAGGTCGCGCTGTCGATGGAGTTCGCCAGCGTGGGCGATCCCGACAAGGGCGGCCGCAGCCACTACGACAAGGTCGGCAACAATTCGGCGTCGATCACGCCGAAGGAAGTGCAGACCGCGCTCGACCACATGCGCGAGCAGTACCAGAAGAACCTGCAGTCGGGCATGACCGCCGACCAGGCCTACAAGGCGCTCAGCGGCGATCCGAACAAGTACACCCAGAACGCCGGCGCGACCGGCCAGACCCAGGCGCCGGGCGGCGGACTGGACGACAAGCTGCTGATCAAGGGCGAGGACGGCCCGGGCGTGAAGCGCCTGCAGGAAGCGCTGAACGCGGCGGGCATCCAGGTGAACGGGAAGCCGCTGCCGACGACCGGCCATTTCGGCGACATGACCGAGCAGGCGGTCAGGCAGTACCAGGAACAGAAGGGGCTGCATCCGGTGGACGGCAAGGCCGGCCACGACACCCTGACCGCGCTGGGCATCCATCCGGGCCAGCAGCAGGCGCCGAAGGCGGAGGCGCCGCATCCGCAGCAGGCCACGCCGCCGCAGCAGACCGCGCCCCAGCAGACGCCCAACCCGCAGCAGCCGCAGCAGACGGCGCCGCAGCAGACGCCGAATCCGCAGACGCCGAATCCGCAGACGCCGAATCCGCAGACGCCGCCGTCCGCTTCGTCCGAAAAGCCGCCGGTCGACGCCAGCCAGCCGCAGCGCAGCGTCGACACCGACAAGCCGTCGATCGCCGATCCGAAGCATCCGGACCACCGGCTGTACGAGCAGGCGATGGCGAACCTGCAGCAGCTCGGCCCGAGCGGCGGCTTCAAGTCGCAGGACGAGCTGACGAAGGCGGCCGCGGCCGTCGCGGCCGATGCGAAGGCGAGCGGGCTCGATTCGATCGACCACGTCGCCAAGACCAGCACGCCGAACGGGCAGACGCTGCTGGTCGCGGTCGAGGGCAATCCGACGAATCCGGCGGCGAAGAACGCGTACGTGGATTACGCGCAGGCGACGACGCAGACGGTCGATCAGAGTTCGCGCATGGCCGAAGCGGCGCGGACGCGCGAGGCGCAGCAGCAGGCGCAGACGCAGGAAAACCGGGTGGCGGTGAGCGGCCGCTGAGCCGTCTCGCCGGCAGGCGCCGGTTCGTGCGATGTTCGCGCGACACCGGCGCCGGACCGGCGCCTCCTCCCACGATCCTCCTCGACGGACGCCCCATGAATTCCAGGAAGACCTTCCGCTCTCCCCGCGCCTCGACCGCCACGCTGCTCGCGCTGTCGCTGTGCTGCGCGCTTGCCGCGTGCGAGCGTGCGGCCACGCCCGCAGCCGACGCCACGCCGGCGCCGGCGCCCGCACCTGCGGCCGCGACGCCTTCCGCGGCGCCGCCCGCCGAGGCGACACCGGCGCCTGTCGCGGATGCCCCGGCGTCCCCGGCGACGGCCGCTTCGGCCGCGCGCGGCGTGCTGCAGGCGTTCGCCGGCGATGCGCCGGCCTGGGACGCCTTCGCGGGCGTCGCCGGCGTGACCTGGTCGGACGCCGAACCGGTCGCCGCGCCCGGTGCGCTCGGCCTCGAGGACGCGCGTTCGCGCAGCGGCAAGATCGCGTGGGTCGACACCGATCCGCCGCCGGGCGGGCTGCCGCCGGAAACCGAGGCCGGCGTGACCCTGATCGGTCGCGATGCGGTCGAGATGGCGGCGTTCCGCAAGGCCGCGCCGTCGAACGACTACGAGGCGTCGATCCGCGCCCAGCTCGGCGCCGACGTGCAGGTCACGCGCATCGCCGACCGCTGCGCGCGCATGCCCGGCACCTCGCGCCCCGACCGCCGCGACACCGCCTTCTTCGAGGTCCGCCTCGGCACCGGCGCGCCGCTGTACATGGAAGGCAAGGCCGACAAGGACGGCGGCAACACCGGCCCCGGCAGTACCACCTACGAGTTCACCCGCACGCGCCCGGACGCGCGCATCCACGAGATGGGCTGCGTCGCGTCCTGACGCCGCCCGGCGCCGCTTTTCCAGACGAGCAGAAGCCGTCACGACAGGGGAGTTGAAACCACGATGGCCACGAATCCGCAGACCTCCGTGCGCACCGCCACGGACTACCACGCCGGCACGATCGCGAACCTCGACGATGCCTGGACCCGGCGCCTGATCGCCTCGGTCGTCGACACCGAAAGTTCGGGCGGCAACCTGCGCGCCGACAACGGCGTCGGCTACTACGGTCGCTACCAGGGCGGCGCCGGCTGGCTCACCGATGCGGGGCTGGTCAATCGCGAGAAGTACGACGCCGCATTGAAAGCCTCGGGCTTCGACAACGACTGGCAGTGGGGCAAGTCCGGCGGCGCGCAGCGCTTCCTGGCCGATCCTTCGAACTGGAACAACGGCCTGAGCCTGGACAAGTACCTCGCCTCGGCCGACCTGCAGGACCAGGCCTTCCGCACCAATTCCAACGCCACCTACCAGCAGGCGGTGCGCGACGGCGTGCTGTCCGCCGATACCCCGCCGAACGTGGTTGCCGGCTTCCTCAAGGCGCGCCACCTCGGCGGCTACGACAACGCCATCGACGCCGCGCAGGGCCGCGGCACCGTGGCCGACGCCAATGGCACCACCACCGGCAAGTACTACAACGACATCGCGCGCAACAACGACGGCTTCGACCGCTATTTCGTGCCGAACTTCCAGCGCACGCAGACGGACCTCGTGGTCAATCCGATGGCCGACGGCCTGCTCAAGCACGGCGAGCGCGGCGACGCCGTGACCCGCCTGCAGCAGGCGCTGAACGATGCCGGCATCCGCGACGCCCGCGGCCAGCCGCTGCCGACCACCGGCTACTACGGCGACATGACCGAAGCGGCCGTGCGCCAGTACCAGACGCAGAAAGGCCTGCATCCGGTGGATGGCAAGGCCGGCCACGACACGCTGACCGCGCTGGGCATCTACGACGAACTGCGCCGCGGCACGCCCGCGCCGCAGCCCCAACAGCCGCAGCAGTCCCAGCCGCAGCAGCCGCAGCAGCCGCAGCAACCCGCGCAGCCGCATCCGGCGCAGACCACGCCCGGCGGCAACACCTGGCCGGCGCCGGGCAACTTCACCGTCAACCGCGCGGACAAGCCCGGCGAGGGCGAGGGCGAATTCGGCACGCCGCGCGCCGGCGGCCGCGACCACAAGGGTATCGACATCCAGGGCAAGGTCGGCGATCCGATCGAATCCTTCGGGCCCGGTCGCGTCATCTTCAGTGGCCAGATGCAGGGCTACGGCAATACCGTCGTGATCCAGCACGACAACGGCCTGCAGTCGCTCTACGGACACCTGAATTCGCGCAGCGCCGAAGTGGGCCAGCGGGTCACCGAGAACACCGTGATCGGCACCATGGGCCGCAGCGGCAACACGCCGTCGCAGGGCGACACCCACCTGCATTTCGAAGTGCGTGAAAACAGCAACGGCGTGGTGCTGGGCGGGCAGGCGGTGGATCCGCGCAAGTACCTCGAATTCCCGCCGCGCACGCTGATGGTGCACGGCGACCAGGGGCCGGACGTCAAGCACCTGCAGGAAGCGCTGAACTCGGCCGGTGTCCGCGTGAACGGCCAGCAGCTGCCGACGACGGGCTACTTCGGCGACCAGACCGAAGCCGCGGTGCGGCAGTACCAGACGCAAAAGGGCCTGCAACCGGTCGACGGCAAGGCCGGCCACGACACGCTGACCGCGCTGGGCATTTATCCGGGCCAGCAGCAGACGAACCCGCAGCAGCCGGCGCAGCAGGCTCCGCAGCAGACGCCGAACCCGCAACAGCAGGCGCCCGACCAGCAGCCACCCGCGCAGCAGCAGGCTCCGCAGCAGCAAGCCCCTCAGCAGCAGGCGCCCGAGCAAGCGCCGACGCCGCAGCAAGCGCCGCAACAGCAGACCCCGCAGCAGACCCCGAACCCGCAGACGCCGCCGTCCTCGTCGTCCGAGAAGCCGCCGACCGACGCCGGCCAGCCGCAGCGCAGCGTCGAAACCGAACGTCCGTCGATCGCCGATCCGCGGCATCCCGATCACCGGCTATACGAGCAGGCGATGGCGAACCTGCAGCAGCTCGGCCCGAGCGGCGGGTTCAAGTCGCAGGACGAACTGACGAAGGCGGCGGCGGCCGTGGCGGCCGACGCGCGCGCAAGCGGGCTGAACTCGATCGACCACGTCGCCAGGACCAACACGCCGAACGGGCAGTCGCTGCTGGTGGCGGTGGAAGGCAACCCGACGAATCCGGCGTCGAAGAACTCGTACATCGACTACACGCAGGCGACGACGCAGACGGTCGACCAGAGCTCGCGCATGGCCGAGGCCGCGCGGACGCAGCAGCAGGCGACGCCCACGCCGACCCAGCAGCAGGCGCCCGAGAACGATCAACAGCCCAAGGCGGTCGCCCAGCGCTGAGCGCGCCGGGCATCGCCGTTCGTCGGACGGGCGCGGAACTTCCGCGCAGGCCGGCGGTCCCATGGGCGGGTCCGACGGAACGGGCCTTGGGATGGAACACGACCGCGCCGCCTTCGGGCGGCGCGGTCGTTTCCGGCGGGAGCGCCGGGTTACAGTAACGGTCCTGCGCGTCCGGCCTGCCCGGCGCGGGCCAGCACGGAGAACGACCAAGGTGAATGCAGCTGTCCTGGCGCCGACCGGCGACCCGACCCCGCCCCCCGCCAGCGACGGCGACCGCGTCGTCGCGGCGTTGATCGACAAGGGCCGGCTGAAGGAGGCCGACCTGGTCCGCGCCCAGCGCGTCCAGGAGGAAACCGGCGGCGAGCTGCTCGCCCTGATCGCCCGTCTCGGCCTGGTGTCCGAGCGCGACCACGCCGAGACCTGCGCCGACGTGCTCGGCCTGCCGCTGCTGGCGGTGAAGGAACTGCCGGACCTGCCGCCGGAAGGTCTCGACCTCAGCCTCAAGTTCATGAAGCAGTTCGCGGCCGTGCCCGTGGCCGAAGCGCCGGGGCAGGTCGACGTGCTGATGGCCGACCCGCAGGACCCCTACGTCCGCGACGCGATCCGCCTGGCCACCCAGCGCGAGGTCCGCCCGCTGGTGGGGCTGCGCTCGGAGATCGGCGACCTGATCGAACGCTGGCACGGCCAGGGCCGCAGCGCGATGGGCGCGATCGTCGAAACCGCCGAGGGCGAGTCCGGCGACATGGACGACGTCGAGCACCTGCGCGACCTCGCGTCCGAGGCGCCGGTCATCCGCCTGGTCAACCTGATCATCCAGCGCGCGGTCGAACTGCGCGCCTCCGACATCCACATCGAGCCGTTCGAGAACCGGCTGAAGGTGCGCTACCGCATCGACGGCGTGCTGGAGGAGGGCGAAAGCCCGCCGGCCAACCTCACCGCCGCGGTGATCTCGCGCGTGAAGATCATGGCCAAGCTCAACATCGCCGAGCGCCGGCTGCCGCAGGACGGCCGCATCATGTTGCGGGTGCAGGGCAAGGAGCTGGACCTGCGCGTGAGCACGGTGCCGACCGCGCATGGCGAATCGGTGGTGATGCGATTGCTCGACCGCGAGACGGTCGTGTTCGATTTCAAGAAGCTCGGTTTCACCGACGAATTCCTGCCGCAGTTCCAGAAGGTGCTGGAGCAGCCGCACGGCATCCTGCTGGTGACCGGCCCGACCGGTTCGGGCAAGACCACCACGCTGTACACCGCGCTGAGCAAGATCAACACCCCCGACGTGAAGATCATCACCGTCGAGGACCCGATCGAATACCAGATCGAGGGCATCAACCAGATCCAGGCCAAGCCGCAGATCGGCCTGGATTTCGCGCATGCCCTGCGCAGCATCGTCCGCCAGGACCCGGACATCATCATGATCGGCGAAATGCGCGACCTGGAGACGTGCAAGATCGCGATCCAGTCCGCGCTCACCGGCCACCTGGTGCTGTCGACGCTGCACACCAACAACGCCGCCGGCGGCATCACCCGCCTGCTCGACATGGGCGTCGAGGACTACCTGCTGACCTCCACGATCAACGGCATCCTCGCCCAGCGCCTCGTGCGCCGGCTGGAACCCCTCCACGCCGAGCGCTACGAGGCCTCGCCGGAGGAGATCGAGAAGTTTGACCTGCGCCGCTACCAGCCGGAAGGCCCGATCCATCTGTTCCGCCCGCGCGGCTCCGCGATCGCGCCTACCGGCTACCTCGGCCGGACCACGATCATGGAATTCCTGGTGATGAACGACGAGATCCGCCGCGCGGTGATGCGCCACGCCGGCATGGGCGAACTGGAGCAACTGGCCCGCCAGGCCAACATGCGCACGATGTACGAGGACGGCATCGCCAAGGCCCTGGCCGGCGTCACCACGATCGAAGAAGTGCTGCGCGTCACGGAAGACGCCTGATGCACGGAGGCGCGGGGCTCCGTTAACATCCGGTCCAATGCGGCCCGACCCCCGGCGGTCGGGACCGTCGCCGGCGCAGGCCGGCCCGTGCGGGGGGTGCCCGTGGACTTTCGCTGAGGTGGGGGCATGAAGAAGGGAATCCTGGCCGTGATCGCGGTCGTCGTGGTGCTGGGCCTGCTGGGGCTCGGCTGGTGGCTGATCCGCGACCGCAGCGAGGACGCCGGCCCGACGGAAGCGGTCGCGCATTCGCCGACCCTCACCCCGGAACAGCGCGCCGAAGCCGTGCGCAAGGCCATCGAGACCCATCGCCACTGGTGGCGCGAAGCCAGCTACGTCGACATCCGCCAGGCCGCGATGGACGGCGACCGGGTCGCGCAGCGCCGGCTCTCGGAGGTCTACGAGGATTGCCGCACCTACGCCGGGCCGCTCAGCAGCAACCTGCGGACCCTGTCCCAGCTCAGCGGCGCCGACCCGGCCTCCAAGCCGACCATCGCCGCGGTCTTCGACGAATTCCGGCGCCTGTGCGTGCAGGCCGATGCCGACATGCGCAAGACCCCGGACATCGCCAACTACTGGCTCCACCGCAGCGCCAAGGCCGGCGATCTCACCTCGCAGATGCGCTACGTCGCGCGGACGACCAACCAGATCGGCTTCGGCAAGATGCGCTACTTCGTCGAGGAGCTGCGCAACAGCGGCGATCCGGACGCGATGTTCGAGATGACGACGCTGGCGCCGCGCTTGAACGACCGCTGGCCTGACAAGGCCCAGGCCGCCGCCTTCGAAGGCGCCGTCGGCCAGCGCGCCTGGAGCCTGGCCGCCTGCCGTGCCGGCTACGACTGCGGTCGCGGCTCGCGCATGATGAACATGCTGTGCGTCAGCATGTTCGCCTGCAACCAGCCGGATTTCCCGACCTACCAGAGCGTCAACCGCGAGGCCACGATCGATCCGGCGAAGGTCGAGGCGGCGGTCAAGGTCATCAACGGCGTGGTGATGAACCCGTCGGTGCCGCTGCCGACGGAGGGCTGACCGGGGCGCTGACCGGCGAGGCGGGGAACCTTCGCCGCTGCGGAGGCTCCCAATCGCGGACGGCGGCCGATATGCTGCCGGACCCCGCCCGTGCCGGCGGGCCCACCCCCCGGTCGATCGCCTGCCATGCCCCTGTACCGCTACAAAGCCCTGAACAGCCGCGGTGAAGTCCTGGACGGCCAGATGGAAGCCGCCAGCGACGCCGACGTGGTGCTGCGGCTGCAGGAGCAGGGCCATCTGCCGATGGAGACGCGCCCGGCCGGCGGCAGCGACGGCCTCGCGCTGCGCAGCCTGTTCAAGCCCAGGCCGTTCGCCGGCGCGCGGCTGGTGCAGTTCACCCAGCAGTTGGCGACCCTGCTCGGCGCCGGCCAGCCGCTCGACCGCGCGCTGACCATCCTGCTGGAACTGCCGGAGGACGACGTCGCCCGGCGCACGATTTCCGACATCCGCGACGCCGTTCGCGGCGGGACCTCGCTGTCGGTGGCGCTGGAGCGCCAGCACGGCGCGTTCTCGCGGCTGTACGTCAACATGATCCGCGCCGGCGAGGCCGGCGGCAGCCTGCACGACACCCTGCAGCGGCTGGCCGACTATCTCGAACGCAGCCGCGCGCTGCGCGGTCGCGTCATCAACGCCCTGATCTACCCGGCCATCCTGGTGACGATGGTCGGTTTCTCGCTGCTGTTCCTGCTCGGCTACGTGGTGCCGCAGTTCTCGCAGATGTACGAGAACCTCGACACCGAGCTGCCGCTGTTCTCGCGGATGGTGCTGGCGCTGGGCAACGTGGTCCACGACTGGTGGTGGCTGCTGGTGGCGCTGCCCGCGGTCGCCGTCTGGGTGTTCGCGCGCAAGTTCCGCGAGCCGGCATTCCGCGCGCGGTTCGACGAATGGCTGCTCAAGCGCAAGCTCGCCGGCTCGATCGTCGCCCGCATGGAGACCGCGCGGCTGGCGCGCACCGTGGGCACCCTGTTGCGCAACGGCGTGCCGCTGCTCACCGCGCTGGGCATCGGCGGTCGCATCCTGGGGAACCAGGCGCTCATCGCCGATGTCGAAGCAGCAGCCGCAGACGTCAAGAACGGCATCGGCCTGTCGGCGGCGCTGGGCAAGGGCAAGCGGTTCCCGCGCCTGGCGCTGCAGATGATCCAGGTCGGCGAGGAGTCCGGCGCGCTCGACAGCATGCTGCTGAAGACCGCCGACACCTTCGAGGCCGAGACCGGGCAGGCGCTGGACCGCATGCTCGCGCTGCTCGTGCCGATCATCACGATCGTGCTCGCGCTGGTGATCGGTTTCGTGATCATGGCCGTGCTGCTGCCGATGTACCAGCTCACCGGTTCGCTGTGACCGTCGTGCTCATGGCACGAGAACGGCCCGCCCTATAATTCCGGACGCCCCCGCGTCCTCCCTCCAAGAATGGACTGACCCGCATGCGCCACGCCCGCCGCTCCACCCGCCGCTATTCCCCGCGCCACTCGCAGGCCGGCATGACGCTGATCGAGATCATCATCGTGATCGTGCTGATCGGCGCGGTGCTGGCGGTCGTCGGCAGCCAGATCTTCGGCAACAGCGACAAGGCCAAGTACAAACTGGCGAAGACCCAGCTCGGCCAGGTCGCCGCGCAGATCGAGCAGTACAACGCCGACGTCGGCGATTACCCGCGCACGCTGGAAGACCTCGTCACCGATCCGCAGGCCAACGGCTGGATCGGGCCGTACGTGAAGAAGGACCAGCTCAAGGATCCGTTCAATCATCCGCTGCAGTACGCCGTGCCCGGCCAGGACGGCCCGTTCGACCTGATCAGCTACGGCAAGGACGGCAAGCCGGGCGGCAGCAGCGTCGACGCCGACCTCCGTTACGAGCAGTAAGCGCGGAGCCTCGGCTCCGGGCGTCGACGCATGCGCACCCGTCGCTTCCGACGCCAACGCCGACCGGCCGTTTCCGCCGCGGACCGCCGTGCCGCCGGCTTCACGCTGATCGAGATGCTGGTGGTGGTCACGCTGATCGCCGCGCTCACGCTGCTGACCGTGGGCGCGATGAACGGCGGCATCGACGGCATGCGCATGCGTTCGGCGGCGAAGCAACTGGCGTCCGAACTGCGTTTCGCCCGCGCACAGGCGATCGCCACCGGCACCGTGCAGCGCTTCGAAGTGGTGCCGGACAAGCGCACCTGGACCGGTGCGAAAAACCATGACGGCACGCTGCCGTCGTCGATCGACGTGGAGTTCACCGGCGTGCGCCAGGTGCAGACGAAGCGGGGCGAAGGCGTGATCCTGTTCTTCGAGGACGGCGCGTCGACCGGCGGCCGCATCCAGCTGCGCCACGAGCGCGCGGTGTGGAACGTCGACGTGGCCTGGCTGACCGGCGAAGTGGCGCTGCATCGTGGCGAGGCGAGGCGATGATGCGTCGCCCATCCCATCGCCGCGCCGCCGCGCGCGGCTACACGCTGATCGAGGTCGTGGTCGCGTTCGGCCTGCTCGCGCTGGCGCTCAGCCTGCTGCTGGGCGCGATGACCAACGCGACGAAGCAGGTGAAGTTGTCCGACGAATACGGCCGCGCCGCGCTGCATGCGCAGTCGCTGCTCGACCAGGCCGGCGTCGGCGAGGCGCTGGTGCCGGGCAGCAAGGACGGCGAACTGGAAGATGGCCGCTACCGCTGGGAGCTGACGGTCTCGCCGTACCGCGATCCGTCCGTGCAGAAGAAGCAGGAGCAGATCCTCGGCGCGCCGCAGCTGATGCAGCTCGACCTCGTGCTGCACTGGGGCGACGGCGGGCCGCGGCAGACGCTGGCGATCCGCTCGCTGCGGCTGGTCACGCCCACCGATCTCAACGCGATGGGACGGGTGCCGTGAGCCGCCGTCGCCATCGCCGTCGCATCGCCGGCTTCACCCTGATCGAGCTGCTGGTCGCCACCGTGCTGCTGGCGGCGGCGATGACCCTCGGTTTCGCCACCCTGCGCGCGGCGTCGCATGCCGCGACCCGCGGCGAGGCGCGCGCGCAGCGCAACGAGCGCATGCGCGCGGTCGAAGGCTTCCTGCGCAAGCGCATCGCGTCCGCGCTGCCGGTCGCGTTCGACCTCGACAGCAGGACCGGCAATCCGTCGCGTTTCATCGGCGACAACGAGCGCCTGCGTTTCGTCGCCGACCTGCCGGCCTACCTCGGCCGCGGCGGCCCGCACCTGCACGACATCACGGTGGTGCGCGACGGCGACGGCGTGCGCCTGCAGGCGCAGTTCGCGGTGGTGCTGGGGAACAAGATCATCGAGGAAGCGAATCCGCGGCCGCCGGAATCGCTGGTCGGCGGCCTGCGCGAGGTGAAGATCCGCTATCGCGCGCTCGACCCGCAGATGCGCATCGCCGACTGGCAGGACGCGTGGACGCAGGCCGACCGCATGCCGCTGCAGGTGCGCATCGACATCGTCGACGCCAGCGGTGAAGCCTGGCCGCCGATCGTGGTGTCGCTGCCGCAGGCGGCGGGCTACGGCGGCGTGGCGCAGCAGGTGCCGTGATGGTCGCCGCGCCGCGCCACCGCCCAAATCGTCCCCGTCGTCGCAGTCCGCAGCGCCGCACGGCGTCCGGTGCCGCGCTGCTGCTGGTGATCTGGCTGATCGCGCTGCTGACCGCGGTCGTCGGCGCGTTCGCCATGGCCGCGCGGGTGGAATACCTGCAGGGGCGGACGCTGAGCGACGGCGTGGTCGCCGACGAGGCCGCCCGCGCCGGGCTGGAATACGCGATGACCCGCGTGGTCGACCTGGACCAGTCCCGGCAGTGGCTGCCGGACGGCCGCGACTACGACTGGCACTACGGCGACGCCGACGTGAAGATCACGATCACCGACGAATCCGGGAAGATCGACCTCAACGCGGCCGATCTCGACCTGCTGGCCGGGCTGATGCAGGCGGAGGGTGTCGAGCGCACGGCGGCGCGCAAGCTGGCGGCCGCGATCATGGACTGGCGCGATCCGGACACGCTGACCCAGGCCGAAGGCGGCGGCGAGGACGGCGACTACGCCAGCGCCGACCTGCCGTACGGCGCCAAGGACGCGCCGTTCGAGACCGTGGCCGAGGTCCAGCTGGTGCTGGGCATGACCCCGGAGCTGTTCGCCAAGCTGGCGCCGCACCTGACGGTCTACAGCGGCCAGGGCCGGCCGAACGAGCAATACGCCGACGCCAAGGTGCTGCAGGCGATGGGCATCGACGCCGATCGCACCCTGTCGGAACGGCGCCGGCCGCGCCAGCCGGGGGAGGCGCCGCCGCTCGTCGGTGCGGGCACGGGCACGTATAGTATCGACAGCCGTGCGCGGTTGCGTGGCGGTCGCGTCTCGGTGCTCCGCGCCGTGGTGCGCGCCGGCAACAGTGGGCTGCCGGGGTCGGCCTACACGCCGCTGCGCTGGGACGTCGGCGCCATCGTGCGATGAGTCCGGCACTCCGTCGCTCCGGCCAGGGCCCGTCGCGGGCCCGCACCCTTTCCGCTCCGGGAGCCCGAACCTTTCGGGATCCACGGGGTCATGTGTGCGTGGCGTGCCATGGGGGCGCGCCGCGGCGATCGAACGAGGACAGGTTCTGAGCACATCCGCCGACAACGCGACGCCCGCCCGGGCGCTTCCCAAGGGTCCGCAGGCCGCGCTCGGCCGTGCGTGGCCGGGATTGCGGGGCTTCTGGGCCTGGTGGATCCATGCCCTGGGCAGCTGGCTGCCGCCGCGGATGCGCGCGGTCTTCGGCCTGGCCCAGCAGCGCCTGCTGGTCGAGACCCGCGACGACATGCTCCTGCTCGGGCTGACCATGCCGGCGCAGCCCGGCGAGGCGGCGGTCCGCACCCTCGCCGAACTGCCGCAGGAGGTCGTCGCCACCGCCGTCGGCGATCCGCTGGCCCGCATCCTCTCGCCGCGCATCGCCGGCCTGCCGCGCTGGCTGGTGCTGCCGGCGTCCACCGGCCTGCGCCGCCGCCTGAGCCTGCCGGCCGCCGCCGCCGACCGCCTGCGCGACGTCCTCGGCTTCGAGATCGACCGCCAGACCCCGTTCTCCGCCGACGACGTGCACCACGATGCCCGCCTGATCGGCCGCCGCGGCGACCAGCTGGACGCCGAACTGGTGGTGGTGCCGCGCGCCGCGCTGGACCAGGCGCTGGCCGCGCTCGGCGAGCCGCTGGTCGCCACGCTCGCCGGCGTCGACATCGCCGGTCCGGACGGTCTGCCGCTGGGCGTGAACCTGCTGCCGGGCGCGCGTCGCCGCCGCCGCCGCGACCCCCGCGCCGCGTGGAACGCCGGATTGGCCGTCATCGCCCTGGTCGCCGCCGGCGCCGGGCTCTGGCAGATCCGCAGCAACCGCGAGGCCGCCGCCGACACGCTCGAAACCGATGCGAAGCAGCGCAGCCAGCAGGCGCGCAAGGTGTCGGCGGAGAAGAAGCAGCTGGTCGACCTGGTCGAGGGCCTGCGCTTCCTGCAGCAGACCCGCAACGGCCGCCCCACCACCGTCGAGGTGCTGGACGAACTCACCCGCCGCCTGCCCGACGACACCTACGTCGAGAAGGTGTCGATCGAAGGCGATCACCTGCTGATCATCGGCCTCAGCTCGCAGGCGCCGCAGCTGGTGGAGAAGCTCCAGTCCTCCAAGCTCTGGCACGCGATGAACCTCACCGGCGCGCTGATGCCCGACCCGACCAAGGGCAAGGACCGCTTCACGCTGGTCGCCGAACTCACCGTCACCGGGGCGCCGAAGAAGGGCGACAAGCCCGCGCGCGGCGGTCCCGTGGCCGAGACGGAGGGCGCGCCATGACCACGACGACGACCGTCCCGCCGCGCGAGCGCTGGGCCGCACTCGGCCTGCTGGTCGCGGTGCTGCTGGTGGCCTACCTGCTACTGGTCCACACCTGGTGGACCGTGCCGATGCTGGACCTGCAGGACCGCATCGACGACCTGAAGGAGCGCGACGCCCGCGCCCGCGCCACGCTCGCGCAGGCGCCGGAAATCCGCAAACGCCTCGGCGAGGTCCGCGAACAGGCCGCGCGCCTGCCCGGCTTCATGGGCGAGGGCAGCACCGAGCTGGCCACGGCGTCGCTGATCCAGCGGCTCGAGACCGCGGTGCAGGAGGCCAGCCCGAAGAACCGCAGCTGCGCCATCCAGAACCGCTCGCCGCTGACCGAGCCGCGCAAGGAACGCTTCCAGCGCGCGGTGGTGCAGGTCCGCCTGCAGTGCGGCACGCCGGAACTGGCGGCGGTGCTGCATTCGCTGGAAAGCGGCTCGCCGCGGCTGTTCGTGGACAACCTCAACGTCACCGCGCAGCGCTTCTTCTTCACGCCCGACCAGGCGCCCACCGGCGGCGGCGTGGACGTGAGTTTCGACCTGTACGGCTATGTCGCGCCCGCCGCGGGAGGCAACAGCGATGCGGCTCGATAGTCTCAGTCCCCGGACCTGGCTGCTCGCCGGCGTCGCCGGCTGGGCGGTGTGCCTGTGGGTGTTCGCGCTGGTCGGCCTCGGCAGCCGGCTCGGCCCGCTGCCGGACGACGTCCCGCCGCAGCGCCTGCCGGCGACGAAGATCCCCGCCGCCGAACGCCCCGGCCCGCAGGCGCAGTACCAGACGATCGCATTGCGCCCGATCTTCTCCGAGAACCGCCAGCCGCAGCCGTTCACCATCGGCGGCGCGACCGACGAGGCCAAGGCCAACACCTTCGATTTCCTGCTGACCAGCGTGCTGATCGCCGGCGACACGAAGATCGCGATCCTGCGTCCGCCGACCGACGGCGCGGCGCCGGTGCGGGTGAAGATGGGCGAAGTGGTGGAAACCGCGCCGCAGTGGACCCTCGCCGCCATCGAACCGCGCCAGGCCACGTTCCGCGGCCCGGACGGCGACCGCGTGCTGGAACTGCGCGTGTTCAACGGCGTGGGCGGCGACGCCCCGCCGCCGGCCGGCGGTCCGCCGCAGCCGCCACCGATCTCGGCCGCCGGCCCGGGCGGCATGGTCGGCCCGGGGGGCGTCGTCACCGTGCAGCCGCCGCAGCCGCCGCCCGGCGCGCCGGGCGAGGTGCCGCCGCCGCAGCCGATCCAGGCGGTGCCGCCGCCGACGCCGGTCGCCAACACGCCGCCGGCCCCGGTCTCCACCGAGGCCCAGCTGGAAGCCATCCGCAGGCGGATCGAGGCGCGCCGCGCCCAGCTCCGCCAACAGGCCGCGCAAGCCGCGCAGAATCCCGGCGGAGCGCCGGGCCAAACTCCCTGAGATCCACACGATGACCCTGCGATTTGTTCGGCGCTCCTCCTGCCAAGTCTTCATCGCGGCCATGCTGGCCGCGATGCTCGCGGCCTGCGCTGCCGGCCCGCAGCCGCGGATCGTCCGCGCCGAGGACCGCACCATGAACGTCACGCCCGACGGCAAGCCCGCCGACGCGGCCGCCGCGCCCGGGGACGACGCGGATCGCCCCGACGACGGCCGCCCGCAGCCGCGCATCCGCCGCGGCAGCGGCCGGGTGATCGACAGCGCCGCCGCCGCCGCGCCGCTGCCCGACATCGGCGCCACCAGCGGCGAGGCGCGCTTCAATTTCGAGGGCGAATCGCTGCACGCGGTGGTCAAGGCCATCCTCGGCGACCTGCTCGGCCAGAACTACACCATCGCCCCGGGCGTGCAGGGCACCGTCACCTACGCCACGCCCAAGCCGGTCAGCGCCGCGCAGGCGCTGTCGGTGCTGGAGATGATCCTCGGCTGGAACAACGCGCGGATGATCTACAGCGACGGCCGCTACAGCATCGTGCCGTCCGACCAGGCGCTGGCCACCGGCGTGGTCACCCCGCGCACCGGCTCGCCCGACGCCGCGCGCGGCTTCGAGTCGCGCGTGGTCCAGCTCCGCTACATCTCGGCCACCGAGATGGAGAAGCTGCTCAAGCCGTTCGCGCGCCCCAACGCCATCGTCACCGTCGATCCCGGCCGCAACGTCATCACCATCGCCGGCACCCGCGCGGAGCTGGAGAACTACCTGCGCACGGTCCAGATCTTCGACGTCGACTGGATGTCCAGCATGTCGGTGGGCGTGTACCCGCTGCAGTCGAGCAAGGCGCAGAAGGTCGTCACCGACCTGGAGAAGGTGTTCGGCGAGCAGAGCAAGTCGCCGGTCGCCGGCATGTTCCGCTTCATGCCGCTGGAAGGCGCGAACGCGGTGCTGGCGATCACCTCGCAGCCCGACTACCTGGACGACATCCAGGAGTGGATCGAGCGCATCGACGGCGCCGGCGAAGGCGTGCGCCTGTATTCCTACGAACTGAAGTACGTCACCGCCAAGGAACTGGCTGCGCGCCTGAGCGAGGTCTTCGGCGGCAGCGGCGGCCGCAGCGGCGGCGGCAACGATGACGGCGGCGGCTACTCGCTGATCCCCGGCGGCCAGACCGCGGTCATCAGCGGCGGCGACGGCGGCAGCAAGGACGGCGGCGGCTACGACGGCAGCGGCATCAACCCGGGCGGCAGCAACGGCAGCGTTGGCGGCAGCAGCGGCGGTGGCCTCGGCGGCGGCGGCCTGTCGCTGAGCCCGTCGCAGGGCGGCAGCGGCAGCGTCACCCTCGAAGTCGGCGGCGACAAGGTCGCGGTGTCGGCGATCCAGGAAAACAACACGCTGCTGGTCCGCGCCACCGCGTCGGCCTGGCGTTCGATCCTCGACGTGATCGAGAAGCTCGACGTGATGCCGCTGCAGGTGCACATCGAATCGCAGGTGGTCGAGGTCACGCTCAGCGGCCAGTTGTCCTACGGCGTGAGCTGGTTCCTCGAGAACGCGACCACCGAGAACGGCCTGCCCGACGTCACCAGCCCCGGCGGCGCGACGCCGCCGAAGTGGAGCACGCTGGGCGCCAGCCTCGGCGGCGGCAAGGCCGGCCCGGGCCTGGCGTGGACGCTGATCCAGAACGACGCCGCGGCGATCATCACCGCGCTCGACCAGGTCTCCGACGTGCGCCTGCTGCAGACCGGCTCGGTGCTCACCCGCAACAATTCCGAAGCCACGCTCAACGTCGGCAGTCGCATCCCGGTGACCTCGGTGTCGGTGAACCCGGTGCTGGGCAACAGCAGCTCGGTCAGCCAGGTGCAGTACCTCGACACCGGCGTGATCCTGAAGGTGCGTCCGCGCGTCACCAAGGACGGCACCGTGTTCCTGGACATCGTGCAGGAGGTCAGCTCGCCGGGCTCGCAGGCCGACGCCAACGGCAACGTGCGCATCAACACCCGCCGCCTGAAGACCGAGGCCGTCACCAGCAGCGGCGACACCGTGCTGCTCGCCGGCCTGATCCAGGACAGCACCACCCGCGGTTCCTCGGGCCTGCCCGGGCTGAGCCGCATCCCGGTGATCGGCGGCCTGTTCGGCCACCAGAGCAGCGACCAGGGCCGCACCGAAGTGGTGGTGCTGCTGACCGCGACGATCATCCGCGACCAGAACGAACTGCGCACGATGACCGACGAGTACTCGCGCCGCTTCCGCGCGATGGATCCGCTGCCGCCGCCGAAGGGGCTGAAGCCGCTTCCGGCGCAGCCGCATCGCTGACGCCGGGCGTCCGCCACGGGGATGAGCGGACTGCCGGTCGTGCTGGTGCCGGTGGGCGTCGATGACGACGCCCTCGACGCCTGTCTGGCGGCGCTGGACGCCGGCACGCCCGCGGGCACGCGGGTCTGGCTGGCCGACGATGCCCAGGCCGGGCCGCGCGGCCGGGCGGTGATCGACCACTGGCTCGCGCGCACGTCGCTGCGGGCCGACTGCACCCGGCGGCCGCGGCCCATCGGCCAGGCTGCCCACCTCGACGAGATGCTCAAGGCCTGCGGCGATGCCGACGTGCTGCTGCTGGCCGGCGACGCCGTGCCGCTGCCGGGCTGGGCCGAACGCCTGGTCGAATGTGCCGCCCGCGATGCGGCCATCGCCACCGCCACGCCGTGGTGCAACGCCGGCGAGACCGCCGCGTGGCCGCGCGTGGGCGAGGTCGGTCCGGTGCCGGACGAACCCGCACGCCTTGCGCGCGCCGCGGCGTCGCTGCCGGCGCACCATCCGGAGCTGCCGTCCGCGGTCGACCATGCGCTGTTCCTGCGCGGCCGCGCGCGGGCGAAGGCCGGCGGCCTCGACATCCAGAGCTATGCCTCGGCCTACGCCGCGCTGGTCGATCTGTCGCTGCGCATGGCCGGCCTCGGTTGGCGCAACGTGCTGTGCGAGACCGCGTTCGTCGCCCGCCGCGGCGAAGGCGCGCCGCTGGACGACGACGTCGCCACGCTCGCCGCGCGCTGGCCCGGCTGGCCCGCGCGGCTGGCGCAGTTCCTGATGCAGGACCCGCTGCACGGCCTGCGCGAGGCGTTGGGCCGCGCCCATGCCGACGCGGCGCTGCGCAGCCAGCCCGACCTGTTCGGCGGCGCCGATACGGACGGTGCGCCGTGACCGCGGCCGACGCCATCGCCGTCGTCGTCGTCACCTACCAGAGCGCCGAGACCATCGACGCCTGCCTGTCGCGGCTGCGCGCCGCCGACGGCGTGACCTGCATCCGCGTGGTCGACAACGCCTCCACCGACGGCACGCTCGACATCGTCCAGCGCCACGCGCTGGCCGATCCGCGGCTGCGCTTCATCGGCAATCCCGACAACCCCGGCTTCGGCGTCGCCTGCAACCAGGGCGCCGCGGACGCCGGTGCCGACGCCGGCTGGCTGGCCTTCGTCAATCCGGATGCGCTGCTCGAACCCGACACGCTGGCGCGGCTGCGCGCGCATGCGCAGGCCTGCGCGCGGCCCGTGCTGCTGGGCGCCGACCTCGTCGACGAGGCCGGCGTGCGCGACGAGGCCGCGCGCCGGCGCGATCCCGACTTTGCCGCGATGCTGGCGCACCGCGACGCGCGGCGGCTCGGCGTGCCGGTCGATGACGGTGTCGCGCTGCAACCCGTGCAGGCGGTGTCCGGTGCGCTGATGCTGATGCCGCGCACGCTGTTCCGCAGGATCGGTGGCTTCGATCCGGGCTACCGGCTGCACGCCGAGGACCTCGACCTGTGTCGCCGCGCGCGCGAGTCGGGCGCGCATGTCGCGGTCGCCAACGACGTGCGCGTGGTCCACGTGCGCGGCGTCTCCAGCCGCAGCCGGCCGCTGTTCGTCGAATGGCACAAGCATCGCGGGCTGGCGCGCTATTTCCGCCGGTTCGAGGCGCCGCGGCGCAGCCTGCCGGTGCGGCTGGCGGTGTTCGCGATGATCTGGGCGCGCTTCCCGTTCGCCGCGCTCGCGGCATGGCGGCGGGCGCATTGATGCGTCGTCGCGCACGCGTGTGGCGGGCGGGCGCGCTGCTCGCGTTCGCATGGTGCGCGCAGGCGCACGCCGCCGCGCCTTCGGCGTTCGACGCCTTCAGTCGCGCCGATCGCGCCGAGATCGACCGCCTCGTCCGTGACGTCTGCCGCCGCGACCTCGTCGTGCTCGGCGAGGACGCGAACCACGGCGCCGCGCGCACGGTGCAGGTGAAGATCGCGATCACGCAGCGCCTCGTCGCGCGCTGCAGTTTCCGCGCGGTGCTGTTCGAGAGCCAGGTGTACGACGTGCTCGACTACGCGCACGCCGCCGCGGACGACCGCGCCGACGGCGCGATGCTCGCCGACGCCGTCGGCCCGGTGTGGTCGCGCATGCCGGAGACGCGGCCACTGCTCGACTGGCTGCATGGCGAGGTCGTTGCGGGTCGCCTCCGCGTCGGTGGCATCGATCCGCAAGTCGGCGGGCGCACCGGCCGCTACGCGAAGATGCAACTCGGCACCGCGCTCGCGTCGGCGCTGCCCGAGCCCCGGCGCACGGACTGCGCGCGCGAATTCGATCGCCACGATCGCTGGCAGTACGACGACGCGACGCCGTTCGACGCGGCGGCGCAGACGCGACTGCGCGCCTGCAGCGACGCCGTGCGCGCCGCGCTGTCGGGGCAGGGCGCCGATCCGGCGTCGGATCTCGCGGGCATGGCGGCTGCGTACGGCCGCTATCTCGAAATGGCGCTCGACGGCGACGGCGACCGGCGCGACCTCGGCATGGCCGAACTCGTGGCCTGGCATCGCGCGCGCTGGCCGCGCGGCACGCGCGCGATCGTGTGGTGCGCGACGGTGCACGCGGCGAAGCGGCTCGACAACATCGCCCCGGCGATGGTGCCGATGGGCAAGCACCTCGCCAGCGCATACGGTGACCGCGTCGCCGCCATCGGCTTCAGCGCGGCGGGCGGCACGTTCGGCGATCTGTCCGGTGCGGTGCACGCGCTCGCGCCCGCAGGCCCTGAAGCGCTGGAAACGGTCGCGCTGGCGGACGCACGCGGCGACCTGCGTTATCTCGATCGCCGCTGGCTGCGCCGCCACGGCGTGATGTCCGCGCGCCCGATCAACGACCGCATCGTCCACGCCGCAGGATGGGGCGAGGTGCTCGACGGCGTGATGGTGCTGCGTCAGGAGCGCGCGCCGGCGTCACCGGAATGACCGTTGTTCGGTAGAGCGGCCTTCAGGCCGCTGCTTTCGAATTTTTCCAGAAAAGCAGCGGCCTGAAGGCCGCTCTACCGGTGCTTGCGTGGCCTGATCCGGCGTTCTTTCGATGCGCGCATCAGCGATGCCGGTTGATCTCGTCGCGCAGCGTGCGCGCGGCGTGCGCTGCGGCCTGGGCGTAATCGTCGCCGGCGGAGGCGTAGAGGATCGCGCGCGAGGAGCTGACGATCAGGCCGGTGCCGTCGCGGGTGCGGGCGTTCGACACCACGGCCTGCACGTCGCCGCCCTGCGCACCGATGCCCGGCACCAGGAACGGCACGTCGCCGACGATCGCGCGCACCTCGCGCAACTGGTCCGGCCACGTCGCGCCGACGACCAGCGCGCAGTTGTCGTTGTCGTTCCAGTCGCGGGCGATCTTCTCGGCCACGTGCTGGTACAGCGGACGGCCGCCGATGACCATGTCCTGCAGGTCGCCGGCGCCGGGATTGGACGTGCGGCACAGCACGACCACGCCCTTCTCGGTGCGATCGAGGAACGGCTGCACCGAGTCGCGGCCGAGGTACGGATTCACCGTCACCGCGTCGGCGCCGTAGCGGTCGAACGCCTCCGCGGCGTAGTGCTGCGCGGTACTGCCGATGTCGCCGCGCTTGCTGTCGAGGATCACCGGGATGTCCGGGTAGCGGAAGCCGATGTGCAGGATCAGCATCCGCAGCGCTTCTTCCGCGTGCGCCGCCGCGAAGTGCGCGATCTGCGGCTTGAACGCGCAGACGTAGGGCGCGGTGGCGTCGACGATGTCGCGGCAGAAATGGAAGATCGCGTCGGGGTCGTGGGCGAACTTCGCCGGGAACTTCGCCGGCTCCGGGTCGAGACCGACGCACACCAGCGTGTCGGCGCCATGCCAGCGGTCCCGCAGGCGGTCCATGAAGCTGCGCATCGGTTCGGTCGTCATCGGGTCCCCGGAAGGCTCATCTTTTCAAAGTCGGATGTCGGGCGGTAGCGCGCGGCGGCAGGTCGGCGGCGGCGATGGCGCGAACTGTGTGGGCGGTCGCGTTCCGGATGGGATCAACGCCTCGCACCGGCCTGCGGCTCTTCCGGCGTCGCTGATGAAGAAGCCGCTTCGGGAAGCTCGGACTCCCATCGGATGCCATCGGCATCGAAGCGGAGGGACCAGCGCGAACCACGGCATTGCGCGAGGGCAGGCGAGACTTCGACGATGCCGGTGGCGAAAAGCCTGTCCGGCCGTCCGCGTTCGTCCAGATCATCGTCGAATGCGGTGACGCGCATGCCGGCCCGGAGCGTGATCGTCCTGCCGCCGACATCCTGCACGTCATCCGAATGCGACAGGCACAGCAGGCCGGACTCCAACATGCCGTTGAAGTCCGCCCGGATCCATTCGTCCTGCGCGCAGGGCATCGACGCCTTACTTCAGCGCCTTGAACCGCAGACGATGCGGCTGGGCGCCTTCCTCGCCGAGGCGGCGCTTCTTGTCGGCCTCGTACTCGCGGTAGTTGCCCTGGAAGAACTCGACGTGCGAGTCGCCCTCGAACGCGAGGATGTGGGTCGCGATGCGGTCGAGGAACCAGCGGTCGTGGCTGATGACGAAGGTGTTGCCCGGGAACTCCAGCAGCGCGTCTTCCAGCGCGCGCAGGGTTTCGATGTCGAGGTCGTTCGACGGTTCGTCGAGCAGCAGCACGTTGCCGCCCTGCAGCAGCGTCTTCGCCAGGTGCAGGCGGCCGCGTTCGCCGCCCGACAGCGAGCCGACCATCTTCTGCTGGTCCTGGCCCTTGAAGTTGAAGCGGCCGATGTACGCGCGCGACTGGATCTCGACGCCGTTGATGTTGAGGATGTCGAGGCCGCCGGAGACTTCCTGGAAGACGTTGTGGTTGCCTTCCAGCTTCTCGCGGCTCTGGTCGACGTAGGCCAGCTTCACGGTCGGGCCGACGTTGATCGTGCCCTTGTCCGGCTTTTCGAGGCCGATCAGCATCTTGAACAGCGTCGACTTGCCGGCGCCGTTGGGGCCGATGATGCCGACGATGGCGCCCGGCGGCACCAGCATGTCGAGGTTGTCGATCAGCAGGCGGTCGCCGAACGATTTGGTCACGCCCTTGAACTCGACCACCGAGTTGCCCAGGCGCTCGCCCGGCGGGATGAAGATTTCGTTGGTCTCGTTGCGGCGCTGGTAGTCGACCGACTGCAGTTCTTCCAGCCGGCCCAGGCGCGCCTTGCCCTTGCTGCGGCCGCCCTTGGCGTTCTGGCGCGACCATTCGAGTTCGCGCGCGATCGCCTTCTGGCGCGCCTTCTCCTGGTTCTCTTCCTGCTTCAGGCGCTCGTCCTTCTGCACCAGCCAGTCGGTGTAGTTGCCCTTCCACGGGATGCCGCGGCCGCGGTCGAGTTCGAGGATCCACTCGGCGGCGTTGTCGAGGAAGTAGCGGTCGTGGGTGACGGCGACCACGGTGCCCGGGAAGCGGGCGAGGAACTGTTCCAGCCACTCCACCGACTCGGCGTCGAGGTGGTTGGTCGGTTCGTCGAGCAGCAGCATGTCCGGCTTCTGCAGCAGCAGGCGGCACAGCGCGACGCGGCGCTTCTCGCCGCCGGAGAGCTTGCCGATGATCGCGTCCCACGGCGGCAGGCGCAGGGCGTCGGCGGCCACTTCCAGCTGCTGTTCCAGCATGTGCGCGTCGCCGGAGGCGAGGATGGCCTCGAGCCGCTCCTGTTCCTTCGCCAGCGCGTCGAAGTCGGCGCCGTCCTCGGCGTAGGCGGCGTAGACCGCTTCCAGCGCGGCCTGGGCCTGCAGCACTTCGCCCACGCCTTCCTCGACCGCTTCGCGGACGGTCTTGTTCGGGTCGAGTTCCGGCTCCTGCGCCAGGTAGCCGACCTTGATGCCCGGCTGCGGGCGGGCCTCGCCCTGGAAGTCGGTGTCCACGCCGGCCATGATCTTCAGCACGGTGGACTTGCCGGCGCCGTTCAGGCCCAGCAGGCCGATCTTCGCGCCCGGGAAGAACGACAGCGAGATGTCCTTGATGATCTGGCGCTTCGGCGGCACGGTCTTGCTGACGCCGTTCATGGTGTAGATGTATTGCATGGGGGCTCCGGGCGTTCGCGCGCCGGCCGGGTGGCAGGCGGCGGCGCCCTGCGCGGGGGCAGGGCGGGGATGGGCGGTTCGGGATCGCGGAATTATCGCCGGAATCGCCCGGTGCCCGCCAGTTTCGGCACCGGCCGGGCCGGGCTTCGGTGGCCCGGGGGGCGGGCGGGGGCTACAATTCCGCTCCCCACGCCGCCCCTGGAGCGCCGATGTTCCCGCGCGATGCCCGCATCGAAGGTTTCGATCCCGAACTGGCCGCGGCGATCGCGGCCGAGAACCGCCGTCAGGAAGACCACGTCGAACTGATCGCCTCCGAGAACTACGCCAGCCCGCGGGTGATGGAGGCCCAGGGCAGCCAGCTCACCAACAAGTACGCCGAGGGCTACATCGGCAAGCGCTACTACGGCGGCTGCGAATTCGTCGACATCGCCGAGAAGCTGGCGATCGAGCGCGTGAAGGCGCTGTTCGGCGCCGACTACGCCAACGTGCAGCCGCATTCGGGCTCGCAGGCCAACCAGGCGGTCTATTTCGCGCTGCTGCAGCCGGGCGACACCGTGCTGGGCATGTCGCTCGCCCACGGCGGCCACCTCACCCACGGCGCCAAGGCCAACATCTCCGGCAAGCTGTTCAACATCGTCTCCTACGGCGTGAACGACCAGGGCCTGGTCGACTACGACGAAGTCGAGCGCATCGCGCTGGAAAGCCGCCCGAAGATGATCATCGCCGGCTTCTCCGCGTATTCGCAGGTGATGGACTGGGCGCGCTTCCGCGCCATCGCCGACAAGGTCGGCGCCTACCTCTTCGTCGACATGGCGCACGTCGCCGGCCTGATCGCCGCGGGCGTCTACCCGAATCCGGTGCCGCACGCGCACGTCGTCACCTCGACCACGCACAAGACCCTGCGTGGCCCGCGCGGCGGTTTCATCCTCGCCCGCAACGACGGCAGCGAGCAGTTCGCGGAACTGGAAAAGAAGCTGCAGAGCATCGTCTTCCCGGGTCTGCAGGGTGGCCCGCTGATGCACGTCATCGCCGCCAAGGCCGTCGCCTTCAAGGAAGCGCTGGAGCCGGAATTCAAGGCCTACCAGCAGCAGGTCGTGAAGAACGCGCAGGCGATGGCGAACACCATCATCGCGCGCGGCTACAAGATCGTCTCCGGCGGCACCCAGAACCACCTGATGCTGGTCGACATGATCGGCAAGGGCATCACCGGCAAGGACGCGGAGGCCGCGCTCGGCCGCGCCCACATCACGGTGAACAAGAACGCGGTGCCGAACGATCCGCAGAAGCCGGTCTACACCTCCGGGCTGCGCATCGGCACCCCGGCGGTGACCACCCGCGGCTATCTCGAACAGGACTGCATCGATCTGGCGAACTGGATCTGCGACGTACTCGATGCGCCGAACGACGAGGCGGTGATCGCCCGCGTGAAAGCGAACGTCGAGGCGCAGTGCCGGAAGTACCCGGTCTACGGTTGATCCACGGCATGTCGTAGGGTGGGCCCCTGGCCCACCATTGCGACACCGCCGGTCGTGGATGCGATGATCGCAGCGATTCCGCTCATCGCATCCACGGTCGGACACATTGCCATGGTGGGCCAGGGCCCACCCTACGGTCATCGAATCAGCGCATGCACTGCCCCTACTGCCAGCACGAGAACACCCGCGTCATCGATTCGCGCGTCAGCGAAGACGGCGCGACGATCCGTCGCCGGCGCGAGTGCGAGGCGTGCGGGGAGCGGTTCTCGACGCTGGAAACGATCGAACTGAAGCTGCCGGCGATCATCAAGAGCGATGGCCGGCGCGAGCATTTCGACGCGCGCAAGCTGCGCCACGGCTTCGACCGCGCGCTGCACAAGCGACCCGTGTCGGAAGAGCAGATCGAGGCGGCGGTGCGCGCGGTGGTGCACCAGTTGCGCATGACCACCGAACGCGAGCTGCCGTCGCGCCGCGTCGGCGAGTTCGTGATGGCCGAGCTGCGCAAGCTCGACCACGTCGCCTTCGTCCGCTTCGCGTCGGTGTACCGCGCGTTCGAGGACGTGGCCGACTTCCGCGAGGAACTCGATCGCCTCGAACGCGATCTGCCCGGCGAAGGCCAGTTGCCGCTGCTCGCCGGCGGCGACGTGGTGCCCTTCGACCGCAATGCGGATCGCCGCGGCGGCGACAAGGACAAAAAGAAGAAGTGAGCGCGATCCTGCGCTGCGCGACGGCTGCGGCGCTCGTTGCGCTGGTGGCCGTGTCGCCTGCGTTCGCGGCCGAACGCCTTGCCGGTCATTACTACCTCAATGGCGTGACCGAAGCCGGTTCTGAACTGCTGCTGCGCGACGATGGCCGCTTCGAGTGGTTCCTCGCCTACGGCGCGATGGACCGCACCGCCTCCGGGCGCTGGACCGCGGCCGACGGCCGCGTGGTGCTCACGACCGAGCGGCCCGCGCAGGATGTCCCGCTGTTCCGCCGCGACGGCGCGATGCCGTGGGACGAAGACACCGAGGATCGCCTGCGCGACATGGAGGCCGATGCGGCGGAAGCCGCGGCCTACGCGCGCTGCCCGTTCCTCGACGTCGCGGACGCCGTGTCTGCGCCGCCGCTCGCCGGCGACGCGAACGCCTCGCCGTCGTCCGCGGCGCTGGCGAAGGCCGCCGACGAGGCGCAGGCCGCGCTCGCCGGCGCACGCACGGCGGCGGAATCGGCCGCCGAGGCCGCACTGGCCGCGCGCAGCCGTGCCGATGCAATGCCCGCCGATGCCGCGCGGCATGCGGCCGCGGACGCGGCGATGGCGCAGGCCGTCGACGCGATGGTGGCCTACCGTGCCGCCGCAGCGGCCGCCTGCGATGCATTCGATGCCGCGGGGCTCGCCTGCCCCGACATGCCGCCGCCGCGCGTGCCCGCCGTTTGCGCCATGCCGGCGCCACGCGCGCCCGGGCTGCCGACCGGCGTGAAGCCGGGGCAGGGGCTGGGCGTCGTGGTCGGCGATCCGAAGGCCGACCTGCGGTTCTCCGGGGTTCGCGTCGATTTCGAATTCAGCGATGGCCACCACGAAGCGCGCGTGACCAACCGCGGCGGCTGGGCGCTACTGCGGCCGCGGCCCGGCGCCGCGCTGCGCCGCATCGTGCTGGGCGACGCGGAGGCCGGGGACGACAACGACGGCGAGGGCCGCCTGCCGGTGGCGGAGCAGGCCTTCGACGTCGATCCCGCGCAGGGCGACGTCCTCATGATCGCGCTCGACAGCGCGCGGCTGGTGCCGCCGATGTTCGACACGATGACGCTGCGCATCGACGGCGATGCGCTGGTGCCGACCTGGCCCGATGGCGACGAACGGGGACGCTATGTCCGTGAATGAAGTACCGCCTGCGTTCACCGCCGTCGACCACGCGATGATGGCGCAGGCGCTGCGGCTGGCCGAGCGCGGCGCGTACACCACCAAGCCCAATCCGATGGTCGGCTGCGTGATCGCGCAGGGCGACGCCGTCGTCGGCGAAGGCTGGCACCGGCGCGCCGGCGGCCCGCATGCCGAGGTCTTCGCGCTGGAGGCCGCCGGCGAACACGCGCGCGGCGCCACCGCCTACGTCACGCTGGAACCCTGCGCGCACACCGGTCGCACCGGGCCATGCGCGGACGCGCTGATCGCCGCCGGCGTCGCGCGCGTGGTCGCGGCGATGCGCGACCCGTTCCCGCAGGTCGACGGCGCCGGTTTCGAGAAACTGCGCGCGGCCGGCATCGCGGTCGAACACGGGTTGATGGCCGACGCCGCGCGTCGGCTCAATCGCGGCTTCCTCTCGCGCGTCGAACGCGGCCGCCCGTGGGTGCGCGTGAAGCTGGCGACCAGCCTCGACGGGCGCACCGCGCTGGCCAACGGCGATTCCAAGTGGATCAGCGGTGAGGCCTCGCGTCGCGACGTGATGCACTGGCGCGCCCGCGCCGGCGCGCTGCTGACCGGCGCCGGCACGGTGATGGCCGACGATCCGCAGCTGACCGTGCGCTTCGACGGCGACGACGCGCCCGAATTCGTGCCGCCGCTGCGCGTCGTACTCGATCCTGGGCTTGCCACGGTGATGCGCCATCGCGTCCGCGAAGGCGATGCGCCGACGCTCTATTTCCACGCGCCCGATGCCAAGCCGCCCCGGGGCATCGATCTCGTGCGCGCGGCGGTGCCGGTGCACGCGGGCATGCTCGATCTGCCGGCGGTGCTGGCGGCGCTGGCCGCGCGCGGGGTCAACGAAGTGCAGGTCGAGGCCGGTGCGCGGCTGGCCGGCGCGCTGCTGCAGGCGCAACTGGTCGACGAAGTGCTGCTGTACGTCGCGCCGGTGCTGCTCGGCGGCGACGCGCGGCCGCTGTTCGACGGCCTCGACATCGCCGACATGACCCAGCGGCTCGCGCTGAAGGTCGTGGACACGCGCCGCTTCGGCGACGACCTGCGGCTGCTGCTGCGGCCCGAGGGCACGCCATGACCGACGCCGGTTTCGCCGACCATTTCTCCGCCGCAGCGCAGCGCTATGCCAGCGCGCGGCCGGTGTATCCGCCGGCGCTGTTCGACTGGATCGCCGCGCTCGCGCTTGCGCGCGACCGCGTGTGGGAAGCCGGCTGCGGCAGCGGGCAGGCGACGCAGGGGCTGGCGGCAGTGTTCGATGCCGTCCATGCCACCGATCCCAGTGACGCCCAGCTCGCGCTGGCGCCGAAGCTGGACAACGTCCGTTTCGCGGTGGAGCCCGGCGAACGCTGCAGCCTGCCCGATGCCAGCGTCGACGCGGTCTGCGTGGCGCAGGCGCTGCACTGGTTCGATCGCCGCGCGTTCCTCGCCGAGGCCGCGCGCGTGCTGCGGCCGGGCGGCGTGGTGGTGGCCTGGGGCTACCAGGACCTCGAAGTGCCGCCGGCGCTGCAGGAGGCGGTCGGCGCGTTTTCGGCGCGCATCCGCGATGCCTGGCCGGCCGAGCGTTTCCTCGTCGATCGCGCCTACGTCGACTTCAAGCCGCTGTTCGCCGCGCCGCCGTTCGACCTCATCGACACGCCGCCGCTGCCGGTGCGCGAGATCGTGGCGGACTGGCCGTTGTCGCGGATGCTCGACTACTTCTCCAGCTACTCCGCGGTGAAGCGCTACCGCGAGGCGCACGGTGTCGATCCCGTGGCCGTCCACGGCTGGGCGATCGCCGCGGCCTGGGGCGACGCACCGACGCAGCGGATGTGCTGGCCGCTGTTCGCGCTGGCGGCGCGCCGGCAGGGCTGAACGTCTCGGCCGGTGTTCCCGTCGCGGGACGCCCCGTCCCGTCGGTCTGCGGTCGTCGGCTGGTAGAATCGCGGCCTCTTCAGGGCGGGGTGGAAGTCCCCACCGGCGGTAGGCGCGGCACGTCCGCGCGAGCCCGCGAGCGCTTCCGGCATCGCCGGAGGGTCAGCAGACCCGGTCGAATGCCGGGGCCGACGGTCACAGTCCGGATGGAAGAAGCATCGACGCAGCCGCCTCCGCGGAGCCTGCGCCGTGCCGCCTTGGCATCACGCGACGCGAGGCGAAGTCATGTTCACAGGGTTGATCCAGTCGGTCGGCACGCTGTTGCAGCGCGAGCCCCGCGGCGGCGATGTCCGCCTCCGCATCGGCACCGGCACGCTGCCGTTCGACGACGTCGCGCTGGGCGAGAGCATCGCGGTCAACGGCGTGTGCCTGACCGTGATCGAATTCGACGCGTCGTCGTTCGCCGTCGATGCGTCCACCGAGACGCTGGCGCTGACCACGCTCGGCGGTCTCGCGATCGGCGCGCCGGTGAACCTCGAACGCGCGATGCTGCCGACCGATCGCCTCGGCGGGCACCTCGTCAGCGGCCATGTCGATGGCGTCGGCCGCGTGCGCGAGGTGTGGCCGGACGCGCGTTCGCAGCGCTGGCGCTTCGAGGTGCCGGCGGCACTGCGCAAGTACATCGCGACCAAGGGCTCGATCTGCGTCGACGGCGTGAGCCTGACCGTGAACGGCATCGACGACGACGGCTTCGAGGTCGCGCTGATCCCGCACACCGTCGCGCACACCGCGTTCTCGGCGACGCAGGTCGGCGACGCGGTGAACCTCGAGGTCGACCTGGTCGCGCGCTATGTCGAGCGCCTGCTGGCCGAGCGGGGCGGGGCATGAGCACGCCGGACGCCCCTGCGCCCCGCGCGCGCGGCATCCCGAAACTGCCGGCCCGCTACGCCGCGTTCGTGATGCCGCTGCTGCTCTCGATCTTCATGACCGCGATCGTCTCGCTGGTCAGCACGCTGCGCAGCGTCGGCCTGGTGGAGGGCGTCGTGACGCTGTGGTTGGGTGCCTGGGGCATGTCATGGCTGATCGGTTTCCCCACGCTGCTGCTGGTGCTGCCGGTGGTGCGGCGGCTCACGGCCTGGCTCGTGGCTGCGCCATGAACCCGCGGCCCGCCCTGTCGCCCGCCGCGGCTCCTTTCCTTTCCCGAGATCGCGACCCATGACCTTCAACACGATTCCCGAGCTGCTGGACGAACTGCGCGCCGGGCGCATGGTGGTCATCGTCGACGACGAAGACCGCGAGAACGAAGGCGACCTGATCATGGCCGCCGAACTCGTGCGGCCGCAGGACATCAACTTCATGGTCACGCACGCGCGCGGCCTCGTGTGCCTGTCGCTGACGCGCGAGCGCTGCCACCAGCTCGGCCTGCCGCCGATGGTGCGCGACAACACCTCGCCGCATCACACCAATTTCACCGTGAGCATCGAGGCCGCCGAGGGCGTGACCACCGGCATCAGCGCCTACGATCGCGCGCACACCGTGCGCACCGCGGTGCGCCCCGACGCGAAGCCGCACGACCTGTCGCAGCCGGGCCACATCTTCCCGCTGATGGCGCAGCCCGGCGGCGTGCTCACCCGCGCCGGCCACACCGAGGCCGCGAGCGATCTCGCGCTGCTGGCCGGCTTCGAGCCCGCCGGCGTGCTGGTCGAGATCCTCAACGCCGACGGCACCATGGCGCGGCGCCCCGAACTGGAGGTCTTCGCCCGCGAGCACGGGCTGAAGATGGGCTCGATCGAGGCGCTGATCCGCCACCGCCTCGCCACCGAGCACACGGTCGAGCGTGTCGACGTGCGCGACATCGAGACCGAGCACGGCCCGTTCCGCCTGCATACCTACCGCGACCGCATCGGCCATGGCCTGCATTTCGCGCTGCTGCGCGGCGAGGTCGATGCCGACGCGCCGACGCTGGTCCGCGTGCACATGCAGAACCCGCTGGCCGATGCGCTGCACTGGCGCCGCGCCGACTTCGGCCCGGCCGTGGGCGACGTGCTGGCGCGGATCACCGCCGAGGGCCGCGGCGCGCTGGTGCTGCTGGGCGAACCGCAGGGCGCGGACGCGCTGCTGGCGCGCATCCGCGAACAGCCGGAGCCGCCCGCCCGCGGCGGCGCGATGGCCGAATGGCGCCGCAACGGCGCCGGCAGCCAGATCCTCGCCGACCTCGGCCTCGGCCGGCTGCGGGTGCTGGGCACCCCGCGCAAGCAGGTCGGCCTGGCCGGCTTCGGGCTGGAAGTGGTGGAGTACGTCGCGCTCTGAGCGGGCGGTGGTGTCTGGTCCGGTCGTGCCGGCCTGCCCCCATCCCGACCTTCCCCCGCAGGCGGGGGAAGGGGTCAACCAATGGCGGTTGAAGGTCTCTCCGGTCGCGTCGTGCTGCCGGTTCCGGCTCCGCCTGACAGCGCCGCCGCTTTTCTTCCTCCCCCGCTTGCGGGGGAGGATCGAGGTGGGGGCGGCTGCACCAGCGCCCCCCCATCCCGACCTTCCCCCGCGGGCGGGGGAAGGGGGTAACCAATGGCGGTTGAAGGTCTATCCGGTCGTGTCGTGCTGCCGGTTCCGGCTCCGCCGGGCAGCGCCGCCGCTTTTTCCTCCTCCCCCGCCTGCGGGGGAGGATCGAGGTGGGGGCGGCTACAATAGCCGGCCTCCTTTGCCCCCAAGCCCTTTCCCATGCCCCATTTCGAAGGTGATCTGCGCGCCCCCGCCGGCGCCCGGTTCGCGATTCTCGCCAGCCGCTGGAACCCGCGCATCACCGAGCAGCTCGTGGCCGGCGCGCGCGAGGCGTTCGTCGCCCACGGCGTGGCCGAGGACGCGGTCGACGTGATCCGCGTGCCCGGCGCGTGGGAACTGCCGGTGACGGCCGCCCACCTCGCCGGCGCCGGCGGCCATGCCGCGCTGGTCGCGCTGGGCTGCGTGATCCGCGGCGACACCCGCCACTACGAGCAGGTCGCCGACGGCTGTTCCGAGGCGCTGATGCGCGTGTCGCTGGATTCCGGCGTGCCGGTCGCCAACGGCGTGCTCGCGGTCGACCGCTACGAGGACGCCGTGGCCCGCGCCGGCGGCAGCCACGGCAACAAGGGCGAAGAGGCGGCGCTGGTCGCCATCGAGATGGCGAACCTGCTGGAGAAGCTGGCATGAACAAGCATCATCGCCGTCAGGACGGTGTCGATCCCGTGCTGCGCACCCGCGCCCGTCGCCGCGCGCTGCAGGCCGTCTACGCCTGGCAGCTGTCGGGCGCCACCGCGCGCGACATCGTCACCCAGTTCGCCCACGAGCAGGCGCGCGAGATCGCCGACCTCGCGTACTTCGAGGACCTCGTCCACGGCGTCGAGACGCATCTCGCGACCCTCGACGCCGCGCTCGCGCCGCACCTCGACCGCACGATCGACGAGGTCGATCCGATCGAACGCGCCGCGCTGCGCATCGCCGCCTACGAATTCGCCCGCCGCCAGGACGTGCCGTACCGCGTCGTCATCAACGAGGCGCTGGAGTCGGTGAAGCGCTTCGGCTCCGAACACGGCCACACCTACGTCAACGGCGTGCTGGATCGTCTCGCCGCCGACCTGCGCGCGGTGGAGATGCAGGCGGCGAAGGGCAAGTGATCGGTCGCAGCGAAGTCCTTCGCCCTGTAGCCCGGCCATGACCGCTTACATCGTCGCCCACGTCGACATCGAGGACCGGGACGCCTACCGCGAGTACATGCGGCACACGCCGCGCGTGATCGAGCGCTTCGGCGGCCGCTTCATCGTCCGCGGCGGCGCGGTCGAAACGCTGGAAGGCCCCGAGGAAACCCTGCGGCTGGTCGTCATCGAATTCCCGTCGGCGGACGCGGCGCGCGGGTTCTACCGCTCCGCCGAATACGCCGGAATCAAGACGCTCCGCGATGGCGCCGGAGCCGCGAAATTCGTGCTGGTCGAGGGTTACCCGACCGAGCAATGGCTCGCCGCCGCGGCGGAAAGCCGGGACGCCGTCCTGCCGGCGCGGTGAGCGCGGCGGCGCCCGCGCTCACTCCTCGCTGACCCCCGGAATACGCCCGTCCGCGCCGCGGATGCCGTCGGCGACGCTGTCCCACCACGCCTGCTGCTCGGGGTCTTCGAGGAACTGCGCGTAGGAGAGGTCGGCGACGCTCTCCAATGTGTAGTCGGGGCGCGCCTCGGCCAGCATCGCGGCCATCGCGCGCAGCAGCGGCAGTTCGGGCACGTCGTGTTCGACGAACAGGAACTGCCCGGCCTGGTTGATCTCGATGAAATGCAGGCCGCCGTCGACATCGCCGACCAGATCGACGCAGCCGAACGCCAGTCCCAGCGCATCCATCAACCGGCGCAGGCCGTGGGCCCAGTCGTCGGGCAGCGCGAACGGCCGGCTGCGCGTGCGTTCGCCGATCGACGCCGCGCGCCAGTCGACCACGCCGTCGCCGTCGTCGGGCATGTCCAGTCGCACCGCGAACGCGCGATGGCCGATGAGCGTGACGCGCACGTCGAAGGCCTTGTCCACGCACGCCTGGTAGATGCCCGGGCACAGCCGCAGGCTGGCGTCGTCGCGCAGCGTGTCGGCATCGACGATGCGCGCATACGTGCTGTAGATGCGGCCATCGCCGTCGCGCCAGCTGTGCGTCGCGAACGGTTTGTAGACGATGCGGCCGTGCGCGTCGCGGAAGCGGCGGATCGCGTCCGGATCCGATGACAGCAGCGTCGGCGGGAACCGCAGCCCGCAGCGCTGCGCGGCCTGCAGCTGGCGCAGCTTGTTCTCGGCGTCGCGGGCGCGTTCCGGCGCATTCGCCCAGAACACGCCGTCCGCGGCCGACGCCGTGGCATGGACGTTCTCGGCGAAGCGTTTCCATTCGTCCTGCACGAACGCGCGATCGGCTTCGGCCACGTGCGCGAACTCGTGCGGGAAGCGCGGCCGGCGGAACCACACGCTCGACGTGCGCGCGGGATCGAGGCCGCCGGCGAAACGCAGGCCGCCGGCATCGTCGGCATGCAGCGACACCGGCGCCATCGCGTCGTCGGCGAAGGTCTTCGCCCATGTCGGTCGCAGGCCGCTGCGTCGCAGCACCCAGCACACCGCGGCGGCGTGCACGTCGTGCGCGAAGCCGGAGAGGATCAGCGGTTGCCGCGCGTCGGCGGCGAAGCGGGAGGCGGAAGTCGGCATGCGGCGTCGTCGCGGCGTCGGGCGTGGAGACGAAAACGCCGCGCCCCTCGCGGTGGCGCGGCGTGGCGGAAACGACACGGCCCGCGGGCCGCGCCGCACCGCGTCCGGATCAGACGTTGGAACCCGGATCGGCCGGGTCGTCGCCGTTCGGACCGGTGGCGTGGGTGGTGATCGGAATGCGGCCACCGGCGATCTTCTCGATTTCCTGCGGCGACAGTTCGCGCGCGACCGTGCGGGCCAGCGGGCGGACGGTGCGATCCTGGGACTGATCCTCGAACTTCGACATGATGGGTGTACTCCTTCGGTCTTCCTGAGGGATGCGGCGCGCATGGGCGTCGCGTTGCGGCGCACGTCGTCATGGGGCTCGGCGCCGGTCCCGGCGCGCGATGGCGACACCGGGACGATTCGAGTCTAGACATCGTCGCCGGCGTGGTTGTTAACTTCCCGTGAGCCCGCGTCCGCGCCATCGATGGCGTCGTGATCGCGTTCCGCTTCGCGCGCCAGGTACGCGGCCTGCGACAGCGCTTCCACGCGGCCGTCGCGCAGCAGCAGCACGCGATCCGCGCTGCGGATGGTCTCGCGGCGATGCGCGATGATCAGCCGGGTGACGCGCAGCGACGCGATCTCGGCGTTGATGCGCCGCTCGCGCGCGGCGTCGAGATGGCTGGTGGCTTCGTCCAGCAGCAGGAAATCCGGTGCGCGGAACAGCGCGCGCGCGAGCAGCACGCGCTGCCGCTGCCCGCCCGACAGCGCCGCGCCCATGTCGCCGACCAGCGTCTCGTAGCCCATCGGCATCGCGACGATGTCGTCGTGGATGCCGGCACGCCGCGCCGCGGCCTCGATCTCCTCGGGCGTGGCGTCGGCGTCGAAGAACGCGATGTTGTCGGCGATCGAACCGGCGAACAGCGCGTCGTCCTGCATCACCGCGCCGACCCGCGCGCGGAACGCGGCCAGCCCGTACTGCGCCAGGTCGATGCCGCCGATGCGGATCGTGCCCGCTTCCGCCGGCAGCAGCCCGAGCAGCAGTTTCGCGAGCGTGGTCTTGCCTGCGCCCGAGGGCCCGACGATCGCCACGGATTCGCCGGCCTCGATGCGGAAGCTGCAGTCGCGCACGATCCACGGTTCGTCCTCGCCGTAGCGGAAGCCGAGGTCGTCCACTTCGATCGATGCTTCGGGCGCCGGGCCGTCGTATGTGCCGTCGTCGTCGCGTTCGGGTGCCTGCAGCGCGATGTCGGCGATGCGTCGCGCGTGCACGCCGAGCAGGCGCAGGTCGACGAGTTTGTCGATCAGCGCGCCGGCGCGTGCCGCGAACATGTCGGCATAGGCCACGCACAGCACCAGCGTGCCCGCGGTGAGCCGTCCGTCCAGTGCCATGCGCGCGCCCAGCCACACCAGCAGCACGCGCAGCGCGCCGAACAGCAGCCGCGACAGCGCCGCGAAGCCGGCGGTGGTGCGGCGCACGGCCGCGTCCTGGCGCGCGGCGTCGTGCGCGGCGTTCGACAGGCGCGCGCGTCGTTCCGCGTGCCGGCCGGCGAGGCGGATCGCCTGCACGCCGTGGATCGCTTCGATCAGCAGCGACTGCTGCCGCGCCGACGCGGCGAGGTGGTCTTCCTTCAGCGCGCGCAGCCGGCGCAGGCCGCGCACGCGCAGCGCCGCGTAGAGCGAGAAACCCAGCAGCGTCCACAGCGCCAGCGCCGGCGAATACATCAGCAGCAGCGCGAGCACGAGCAGCGCGGTGAGGCCGTCCAGCAGTGCTTCGACGAAGCTGGTGCTCAGCGTCTGCTGCACGGTCTGCACCGACAGGAAGCGCGACAGCACTTCGCCGGTGCTGCGTCGCGCGAAGTAGGTCAGCGGCAGGCGCAGCAGGTGGCCGGCGAGGTGCGTCGACCATTGCGCCTCGAACGCCGCGGCGATGTCGGCGACCACCCATCCGCGCACCGCGGCGATCGCCGACTGGAACACGACCGCGGCGAGGAAGGCCAGCGCCACCAGCGACAGCAGGTCGCGATCGGCGGAGACGAGCACGCGGTCGAGCACCCACTGCATCGACATCGGCAGCAGCAGCGTGAAGACCTCCAGCGCCAGCGCCAACGAGAACACCTGCAGCGCCGCACGGCGCAGGCCGTCGACGCGACCGACCAGCGCGCGGGCGCGCAGCGGCTCGCGCGCCTGCAGCGGGCGGAAGGCCTCGGTCGGCGCGAGTTCGAGCGCGATGCCGGTGAAGTGACGGCCGAGTTCGGCGAGCGACAGCACGACTGCGCCGCGCGCCGGATCGTGCACGGTGACGTCGCGGCGCCCGACGCGCGCGAGCACCACGAAATGGTTCATGTCCCAGTGCAGCACGCAGGGCAGGCGCAGTTCGTCCAGCGCGTCGGGTTCGGTGCGCAGCGGGCGTGCCGCGAGCTGCAGACGGTCGGCGATCGCGATCAGCCGCGCCAGCGTCGCGCCCTTGGCGGACACCGGAAAACGGCGGCGCAGGCCGGCCAGGTCGACGTCGTGGCCGTGGAAGTTGGCGATCATCGCCAGACAGGCGAGGCCGCATTCGGCGATCTCGTCCTGATGGATGACCGGCAGCGTGCCGCGACCGGCGCGGCTCATGCGCCGTCTCCGGCGCGCGGGGCCGGGCGCGCGGGAAAGAACACCGCCTCGTACAGCGGCCGGCGTTCGAGCCGCAGCACCGCGTCCACGCGCATGCCCGGACGCAGCGGCAGCGCGCGTTCGCCGGTGCGCGGCGGATCGGGCGCGACCACGACGCGCCAGGCTGGGACGCCCGCGGCGTCAGCGGGCAGCGGGCGGCGATCGATCGCGACCACGTGGCCGCGATGCACGCCGTCGCGGCGGAACGGAAACGCGCGGTAGCGCAACACCACCGGCGTGCCGATCGCGACCTCGCCGATGGCGTCCTCCGCAACCCGCAGTTCCGCGAACAGCATCGGCGCGGCGGACGTCGAAGGTGCCGCTTCGACCAGCGTGCCCGACGCCTGCGCTTCGCGGGTGACATGGCCGAAGCGCAGGAACAGCGCGACGCAGACCAGCAGCGCGCAGCACAGCACGGTCATCGGCCACGCGATCCGCGGCGACGGCAGCCGCGTGGTGCCCAACCAGGCGTCCGCCCGGGCGCGCGCCACTTCGGGGCGGAACAGGTTGTCCGTCATCCGGCCTCTCCTCGCGCGCCGTCGGAGTCGGCCGCGAGCGGCCATGGTTCCAGAAAGGCCCGGCGCCGCCAACCGCAGCGCCGCTGCCGCGCGGTATGTCACCATGGCCGCCTCGCGCCATCGCGCGCACGTCCACGCCTCGCCGCATGCGCGCACCCTCGCCGGAATTCGACCTCATCGCCCGCATCCGCGCCCGCGCCGCGTCGCGCGACGACGTGGTGCTGGGCATCGGCGACGACGCGGCGATCCTGCGGATGCCGCCGGGGCACGACCTCGTCGTCGCGATGGACACGCTCAACATCGGCGTGCATTTCCCGGGCGACACCGCGCCGGCCGACATCGGCTGGAAGGCGCTGGCGGTGAATCTCTCCGACCTCGCCGCGATGGGCGCGGCGCCGGCGTGGTGCACGCTGTCGCTGTCGCTGCCGGACTCCGATGCGGCGTGGGTCGACGGTTTTCTCGACGGTTTCCTCGACCTCGCGTCGCGCCACGACGTCGCGCTCGTGGGCGGCGACACCACGCGCGGGCCGCTGTGGGTGTGCGTGACGGTGCACGGCTTCGTCGAACCGCGCGGTGCGCTGCGTCGCGGCGATGCGCGCGTCGGCGACGATGTGTGGGTCACGGGCACGCTCGGCGATGCCGCTGCGGCGTTGCGGCAGTGGCAGGCCGGTGACGCGATCGATCCGCTGCTGCGCGCACGCCTCGACAGGCCGACGCCGCGCGTCGCGGTCGGGCGCGCACTGGCCGGTGTCGCGCATGCCTGCATCGACGTGTCCGACGGTCTGCTCGCCGATCTCGCGCACGTGTGTCGCGCCAGCCGTGTCGGCGCGCGCATCGCGGTCGACGCGCTGCCTGTGTCCGACGCGCTCCGCGCCGCGTTCGACGCCGCCGCACGCCGCACGCTGCAGGCCGCGGGCGGCGACGACTACGAGTTGTGCTTCACCGCGCCGAAGACCGCGCGCCTCGCGATCGAGGCGGCGATGCTCGACACCGACGTGTCCGCGACGCGCATCGGCACGATCGTGGCCGGCACGGGCGACATCGAGGCCGTCACCGCCGATGGCAGGGCGTGGACGCCGCCGCGCAGCGGGTACGTCCATTTCGCGGAGTGATCGTCGCTGCAAATTCGCCGTGATGCTCTTGTAGGAGCGACGTGAGTCGCGACCTGATGCCGCACGGGGTCGCGACTCACGTCGCTCCTGCACAAGACACCTTCACGGCATCACTCAGCGAACGCCGCGCCCACGCGTTCGCGCAGCGCCGGCACGACCTCGGCCTCGAACCACGGATTCGCCTTGAACCAGCCGACGTTGCGCGGGCTGGGATGCGGCATCGGCAGCAGCGCAGGCCCGTACTCGCGCCAGGCGCGGACGGTGTCGGTGAGCGTCGCCTTGCGCCGGTCGCCGAGAAAATAGGCCTGCGCGTACTGCCCGAACAGCAGCGTCAGCCGTACCTGCTTGAGTTGCGGCAGCAGGCGTGGATGCCACGTCGCACGGCATTCCGGGCGCGGCGGCGCATCGCCGCTGCCTTGCTTGCCCGGGTAGCAGAACCCCATCGGCACGATCGCGATGCGCGCTTCGTCGTAGAAAACTTCGGGCGTCATGTCGAGCCAGCCACGCAGGCGCTTTCCGCTCGCGTCGTCCCACGGGATGCCGCTTGCATGCACCTTCGTACCCGGCGCCTGGCCCACGATCAGCAGCCGCGCCGTGTCGCTTGCGCGCAGCACCGGGCGCGGGCCCAGCGGCAGGTGCGCTTCGCATTGCGTGCACGCGCGGATCTCGCGCAGCAGCGCATCGAGCCGCCGGCTCACGGCAGCAGCTTGCCCGGGTTGAGGATGCCGTCGGGATCGAACACGGCCTTGAGTTGCCGCATCACCGCCAGCGTCGGCGCGTCGATCGCCTGCGGCATGAACGCGCGTTTCGCGAGACCGATGCCGTGCTCGCCCGACAGCGTGCCGCCGAGCGACAGCGTCAGCGCGAACACCTCCGCCATCGCCGCTTCGGCGCGCGTGCGCTGCGCTGCGTCGGCGGGGTCGTACATCAGGTTGACGTGCAGGTTGCCGTTGCCTGCATGGCCGAAGCAGACGATCGGCAGCGCATGCGTGCGCGCCAGCGCCTGCACGCCGGCGACCAGCGCGGGGATGCGCGACACCGGCACGACGACGTCCTCGTTGATCTTGCCCGGCGCGAGGTCGCGCAGCGCGGGCGACAGCGCCTTGCGCGCGGCCCACAGGCGTTCGCGCGCCGCCTCGTCCGGCGCGAGGTCGACGGCGAGGCAGCCGTCGCCGTCCGCCGCGGCGCGCAGTGCGTCGAGCGCGGCGGGCAGCGTCGCCGCATCGCCGTCGGCTTCGATCATCAGCAATGCGCCGGCGTCGTCGGGCAGGTCGCTCGCGCCGGTCTGCGCGCGCATGCGGTCGCGGGCGAGGCCCAGCGCGGTGCCGTCCATGAACTCCAGCATCGACGGCGTGGTCGGCTGCGCCATCAATCGCGCGACCGCGGCGGCCGCGGCGTCGACGTCGCGATAGGTCGCGCGCAGCGCCGCGCGCGCGGCGGGCGCGGGCGCGAGCTTCAGCGTCGCTTCGACGATCAGCGCGAGCGTGCCTTCGCTGCCGACCAGCAGGCGCTGCAGGTCGTAGCCGGTCGCGCCCTTGGTGGTCGCGCTGCCGCAGTGGATGAGTTCGCCCGCGCCGGTGACCGCGGTCAGCGCCAGCACGTTGTCGCGACTGGCGCCATATTTCACCGCGCGCGGGCCGCCGGCGTTGCAGGCGAGATTGCCGCCGACGGTGGAGAAGTCGGCGCTGGTGGGATCGGGCGGCCAGAACAGCCCGTGCGGCCGCAGCGCGCGCTGCAGGTCGCCGTTGAGCACGCCGGGCTCGACGATCGCGCAGCGGTCGCCCGGGCGGATGTCGACGATGCGGGCCATGCGCTCGAACGACACCACCACGCCGCCCTCGACCGGCACCGATGCGCCGGTGGTGTTGGTGCCGCGGCCGCGCGCGATGACCGGCACGCGATGCGCGCGGCAGGCACGCACCAGCGCGACGACCTGGTCGACATGCGTCGGCAGCGCCACCGCATCGGGCATCGCCTGCCGCCGCGAATTGTCGTAACCGTAGGTCAGGCGCTCGCCGGGATCCGTGCGTAGCCCGTCGCCGAGGACATCGGCGAGCGTGCGCAGGAGGTCGGGAGGGAGCGTCATGGCCGGATTGTAGGGTGGGCCCCGGCCCACCGTCTGCCGAACCCTGCAACGAGCGCCAGCCCCG
Source organism: Lysobacter sp. DMC97 (assembly GCF_056313745.1). Taxonomy (NCBI): domain Bacteria; kingdom Pseudomonadati; phylum Pseudomonadota; class Gammaproteobacteria; order Lysobacterales; family Lysobacteraceae; genus Lysobacter; species Lysobacter sp. DMC97. Next base: position 320,457 of record NZ_JBQUZR010000003.1, read on the forward strand.
CGCACGGCAGCCACACCCACTTCAGCTCCGACCACAGCACCATCAATCCGCGAGCACTGAAGAAGCCCGCGCCGATCGGCGACACCGCGATCGGCCGCCATGGGGCGAAGAAGCGTTCGTGCGAGGCCGGCCACAGCAGCGCGACGCCGAGGCCGCCGCTGGTCAGCGCATCGAGCAGCGGATGCGAGAGCGTGCACAGCGCGATGAAGGCGAACGCAGGCCATCGTCCGCTGCGCAGCCACGGCGCGGCGATCGCCGCGAGCAGCCCCAGCGCGAGCGCGAACACGATCGAATGCGTGGCGCCGCGATGGCCGAACTGATCGGCATAGGCGATGCCGAGCTTGAACGCGACGGTATCGAAGTCGGGCGCCATCGACGCGATCGCGCCGGCGGCGACCAGCCGCGGCGGCAGTGCCCGGTGGCCCAGCGCGAGGCCGGCCGCGAGCGGCACGACGGCGTGGGTGAAGATCGTGGGCATGCGAACGCTAGACGTCGTCGGCGCGGAAGGCGTCGCGCAGCCAGACGAACGTGGGCGCGTCGGGATCGCCGCTGGCGTCGATCACGTCGAACCGGCAGGGCAGGCGGGCGAGGTCGCGATGCGCGGCGAGGAAGTGTTCGGCGGCGAACACGAGCTTGCGGCGTTTGCCGACGTCGACCGAGGCCGCGCCGCCGCCGAAGCGGGCGTCGCGGCGGTAGCGCACTTCGATGAAGACGACGGTGTCGTCGTCGCGCATCACCAGATCGAGTTCGCCGCCGCGCGCGTTCGCGTTCGCGGCGATCGGGGTCAGGCCGTGTTCGCGCAGGTGGGCGGCGGCGAGCGCCTCGATGCGGGCGCCCTGCGCGCGGCGCGAGGTGCGCGGCTCAGCCGCCACTCTTCGCCAGCGCCACGATCTGGCCGTCGGCGAACACCGACCACGCCGGCGAGCGCACGACGTTGCCGATGCCGTCCAGGCGCAGCTGGCCGGTGGCGCCGGGCAGCGCGCGGTCGGCGCGCTGGGCGATGGCGTCGAGATAGCCGGTCAGCAGCCAGGCGTCGTAGCCGAAGGCGAACAGCTTCGCGGCCGGGCCGCGGGCGGAGGCCAGCGCCTTGCCGGTGGCGTCGGCCGGCGGCAGGCCGGGCAGGCCCTGCACGGTCCAGGTCTCGGTCGGGAAGGCGATGCCGTCCAGCGCGCGGTCCTGGTCCGGCTTGCCGGTGCCCGACAGCAGCTGCGCCGTGGCCACGCGCGGCTTGGCGCCCAGGCCGGTGGCGACCAGTTGCGGCGCCACGGCCCGCGCCTGCGTGCCCTTCAGCGCGAGGAACACGGCGTCGACGCCGCCTTCCTTCTGCGTCGCGGCCTGCAGCGCGGCGGTGGCGTCGGCCGGCTTGTCGGCGACGGTGAGGGTCTCGACCACCACGCCGCCGCGGCCGGCGAGATGCTCGCGGAAGGCAGTGGCGCTGCGGCGCAGGCCGTCGTCGCTGCCGACCAGCACCAGCACCCGGCGCACGTTGCGCGACAGCAGGTATTCGGCGGCGGCGATGCCGTCGTCCTCCGGTGCCAGCGCGAAGCTGGCGTTGCCGGACGGCGGGGCCTCGGGGCCGCGGTTCAGCGCCAGCACCGGCACCTTCAGCCCGGTTTCCTTGAACAGCGCGGCGACCTGCTCGCGGCCGAGCGGGCCGACGACGTAGTCCGCGCCGTCCTCGCCGGCCTTGCGGTAGGCGGCGACGGCGCCGGCCGGCGTGCTGCCGGTGTCGTAGAAGGCGATGTCGGGGCGGGCGCGGTGTTCGCCGTAATAGCCGGCCAGCAGGCCGTCGCGCACCGGCGTGGAGGCGGCGGCCATGTCGCCGGTCAGCGGCAGCAGCACGGCGAGCTTGCGCGGCGGGCGGTAGCCGTCGCGGTCGGCGGCGGCGCGGCCGTCGGCGCTGAAGCGCCAGCCGGCGCCTTCGCGGTCGAACGGGCGGGGCAGGGGCTGGCCGCGGCGCATCAGTTCGCGGCCGGCGAAGTTGTACAGCGGGTCGCCTTCGCCCATGCGCCCGGCTTCGATGGCGAGGGTGGCGGTGTCGATGCCGGCGAGCAGGCGCTCGATCTCGCGCGCGGCGTCGGTACGGGCCTGGCCGCTCATCGATGCGTGGTTCTGTGCCAGCGCCGAGGCCTGCGCGATCGCGGGGTTCACGCGGTAGGCGGCCGGCTTGCCGGGCTTGGTCGGCGGCGGCACGCAGGCGCTCAGGCCGAGGCCGAGGCCGAGCAGGCCGGCGCACAGCAGTGCCCGCGACCACCCTTTCACCCCGGACATTCCCTTCGCTTTCATCGACATCGGCGCAACCCCACGGCGGAATCGTTAGGATTCTACCCGCCCACGACGAAGCCGAGCGAGCCGAACCCGATGTCTTCCCCTGCCGCCGCCGGCATCCTGCACGTGGTCGCCACGCCGATTGGCAACCTCGCCGACCTCTCGCCGCGGGCGCTGTCGACCCTGCGCGGGGTGGCCGCGATCTGCGCCGAGGACACCCGCCACACCCGGCAACTGCTGGCCCACCACGGCGTCGAGCAGTCGCTGATCGCGCTGCACGAGCACAACGAAGCCGGGGTGGCCGAGCGCCTCGTCGCCCGCCTGCTGGCCGGCGAATCGCTCGCGCTGGTGTCCGACGCCGGCACCCCGCTGGTCAGCGACCCCGGCTTCCGGCTGGTCGCCGCGGCCCGTGCCGCCGGGGTGAAGGTCAGTCCCGTGCCAGGGCCGAGCGCACTCATCGCCGCGCTCAGCGTGGCCGGGCTCCCCAGCGACCGGTTCGCGTTCGAGGGTTTCCTGCCGGCCAAGGCCGGTGCACGCCGCGAGCGTCTGGCCCGCCTCGCCGGCGAGTCCCGCACCCTCATCTTCTACGAAGCCTCGCACCGGATCGAAGAGACGCTGGCCGACGCCGTCGCCGCGTTCGGCGCCGATCGCCCGGCTGCGGTGGCCCGCGAACTCACCAAACTCTTCGAGACCGTGCTCGACGGCACCCTCGCCGACCTCCACGCCCGCGTCGCCGCCGACGCCGACCAGCGCAAGGGCGAATTCGTGCTGCTGGTGCAGGGCGTGGCCGACGAGGAGGCCACGAAGATCGCCGAGGGCCGGCGCATCTACACGCTGCTCGGCGCCCACCTGCCGCCGTCGACTGCGGCGAAGCTGGCGGCCGAGTTGTCGGGCGCACCGCGGAAGGCGTTGTACGGCGGCCAGTCCGGCGTCACGACGGACTGATCGCCGCCCCGTCGGCCTCACTCCGCGCCGCGCGCCTTCAGCACCCGGGCGTAGGCCTTGTCGTCGACCAGGATGTGGTCGGTGAGCCAGCGGCGGAGGTAGTCGAGCAGTTCCTCGCCGACGCGGCCTTCGCCGGCGGCGTGCCGCTGTTCGCAGGCTTCGATCATGCGCACGAAGGCGTGGTGCGCCTCGGTGTGTTCGTCCGCGGTCTCGTAGTGGTAGACCATGAACATCGCCTCTTCGTAGGCGAAGTGCACGCGGGTGTAGTTGCGCAGGCGCTCCAGCATCCGCTGCAGCATGAAGCTGCCGTGTCCCTGCACGACGGCGGCGTCCAGGTCGTTGATGCACCCGATCAGCAGGCGATGCTGGCGATCCACCGACTCCAGTCCCACCGACAGCGACGACGACCATTCGAGAAACGGCATTCCAGGAGCCTCCGGCAGGTTTCGGGCATGACGATCCCGTCGTGCCCCGCGTCGAAGCGGGGCGCGTGCGGATCCGGTGCGGGAAAAGGGCGGTCCGGCGCGCGGACGCGGGACGGGTCAGGCGGTTGTTGCGGTCGCGACGGCGGTGAATTCGTCGTAGGCGCGCACGGCCTCGGCGGCGTACATCAGGGTCGGGCCGCCGCCCATGTAGGTGCAGACCGCGAGCGTTTCCATGAGCTGTTCGCGGGTGACGCTGAGGCGGATCAGCGCCTTGACGTGGAAGCCGATGCAGGCGTCGCAGCGCGAGGACACGCCGATCGCGAGGGCGATCAGTTCCTTGTGGAGGGCGTCGATCGCGCCGGCCTTGAGCGACGCCTGGGCCATGGCGCTGAAGCCCTTCATGGTGTCCGGGACTTCGTGGCGCATCGCCGCCAGTGCCGTGGAGACGTCATCCGTGATCCGGGTGAAGGATTTGCCTGCCATGGACACCTCGTCGGGAGATCGTGGGATGCATTGACTGTCCCTCTTGCCGCGGCCGCATTCCTTGCGCCGGATCAATCCCGTGCGATGTGCGACAATCCGCCCCGGCAGAGCCGGCCAGACAGTCGCGTCGCCGCTTCCTTCGGGAGGCCGGCGCCGAGGAAAGTCCGGGCTCCGCAGGGCACGGTGCCAGGTAACGCCTGGGCGGCGCGAGCCGACGGAAAGTGCAACAGAAAGAAACCGCCAGCGGTTCTTCGGAATGCGGGCAAGGGTGAAATGGTGCGGTAAGAGCGCACCGCGAGTCCGGCAACGGACCGGCACGGCAAACCCCACCGGGAGCAAGGCCAAATAGGGAGACGATGTCGTGGCCCGCGACGTCTCCGGGTAGGCTGCTTGAGCGTATCGGTGACGATGCGCCCAGAGGAATGACTGTCCACGACAGAACCCGGCTTATCGGCCGACTCTGCCTTCCTCCTTCTTCGTCCCCCCGCCCCGCGGACCGGTTCCCCCGGCCCGCGGGACGGGCGGATGTGCCCGTCCGCGGGCCCGGATGGCGCCTCGCGGGCGGATCGGGCCCGAACCGGACCGGGTTCACCTTTCCGGCACCCGCCCGACGGCCCGTGGGCGACCTTTGCGGGCGCCCGGCCGGAGGCCCGGAGTCTCAAAATTTGAGACGAAACAGGGGGTTGTGGATAAACCTTGAACTTGTCTGTGAACATGGCTGCAAGCCATTGACGCACATAGTGAATTCCGTCGCAGAAAGCTGTTGACAACCCTGTGTGGCGCTCCTAATGTGGCGGCCTGTGGGAAAACCGGGTGAATCGTGGTTTTCCGTGTTCACCAAGCCCGCTGCAGACGGGCCAGACCAGGCAGGCCGTTGTGTTCCAAGGTGAGACCGCCATCACGATCGACGACAAGGGCCGGCTGGCGATTCCCACCGCCTACCGGGACGTCATCGCGCAGGCGTGCGACAGCCACCTGGTCATCACCTACAACCCCTTCGAGTCCGGTTCGCTGTACCTCTACCCCCGTCCGGTGTGGGAGAAGGTCCGCGACCAGGTCAACGCATTGCCGCGCACCAAGAGCGTCAGCCGCAGTCTGCAGCTGAAGCTGGTGGGCGCCGCCACCTTCGTCGAGCCCGACGCCAACGGCCGCATCGGCATCCCGGCCAGCCATCGCAGTGCGGTGGGCATCGACAAACGCGCCGTGCTGCTGGGCATGGGCGACAAGTTCGAATTGTGGAGCGAGCAGGCGCACCACGCGCAGATCCGCATGACGCTGAGCGATGCGGATCTGGGCGAGGCGATGCTCGATCTGCAGCTGTGACCGCGGGTGGTGCGGGTCCGGTACCCGCCCACCTTCCGGTGATGTTCGAGCAGGTCATGGACGGGCTGCGGGTTCGGAAGGATGGAACGTATCTCGATGGCACCTTCGGGCGTGGCGGACACGCGCGTGGCGTGCTGGAACGTCTGGGTGACGGAGGCCGGCTGCTGCTGATGGACAAGGATCCCGAAGCGATCCGCGTCGCCGAACTGGCGTTCGGCGCGGATCCGCGCGTCGCCGTCCGCCGCGGCAGCTTCGCCGCGCTCGCCGGCTGGGATCGCGTCGGCGACGGCCTCGACGGCGTGCTGTTCGACCTCGGCGTGTCCTCGCCGCAGCTCGACGTGGCCGAGCGCGGCTTCAGCTTCGGCAAGGACGGTCCGCTGGACATGCGCATGGACCCGGAGTCGGGCGAAAGCGCCGCGGAATGGCTGGCGCGCGCCGACGAGCGCGAGATCGCCGACGTGTTGTGGACCTACGGCGAGGAGAAGCAGAGCCGGCGCATCGCCCGGGCGATCGTCGCCCGCCGCGCCGACGCGCCGCTGCTGCGCACCGCGCAACTGGCCGACCTCATCGCCTCGGTGGTGCCGCGCGGCGCGCAGAAGATCCACCCGGCCACGCGCAGCTTCCAGGCCATCCGCATCTTCGTGAACCGCGAGCTGGAAGACCTGACCCGCGGCCTCGAAGCCGCCGTCGCCGCGCTGAAGCCCGGCGGACGCCTTGCGGTGATCAGCTTCCACTCGCTGGAAGACCGCATCGTCAAGCAGTTCATCGCCGGCCTGGCCAAGCCGCCGCCGGCCAACCGCCGCATGCCGGTGGAGATCGCGTTCACGCCGACCCTGCGCATCGTCGGCGACGCCCTGAAGGCCGACGAGGCCGAGACCGCCGCCAACCCGCGCGCCCGCAGCGCGGTGCTGCGCGTGGCCGAAAAGCTGCCTTCGCCGATGCACGGGGAGGCCGCATGAGCGTGCGCCTCATCGTCTTCGTGCTGGTGCTGGCGAACGTGATGTCGGCGATCGGCGTCGTCCACGCCCGCTACCGCCATCGCCAGCTGTTCTTCGAGCTGACCCGGCTGGAACAGGCGCGCGACGCGCTCAACATCGAATTCAGCCGGCTCCAGCTGGAGCAGGCGACCTGGGCGGAAAGCCACCGCATCGACACGATCGCGCGCGAGCGCCTCGGCATGCGTCCGCCGGAACCCGCGGACACGGCGGTGCTGCGCCCATGACCACGCGCCTGAGCCAGTGGATCGAGTCCCTGCGCGAACGCGCTCGCCGCGCGGGCGACCGTCGCGGCCCGGCGCCGCGCGGCCGCGCGCGTTTCGACCTGCGCGGTCGCCTGATGCTGGTGGCCGGCGCGATGGGCGTCTGCGCGCTGGCGCTGGTGGCCCGTGCGGTCGACCTGCAACTGGTGCGCAACGAGTTCTACCGCAAGCAGGGCGACGAGCGCTTCCTGCGCGAAGTGATCATCCCGACCTCGCGCGGCATGATCACCGACCGCAACGGCGAGCCGCTGGCGGTGTCCACGCCGGTGGAATCGATCTGGGCCACGCCGCAGGAAGTGCTGAAGTCGCCCGAGCGCATCCCGGCGCTGGCAGCGGCGCTGGGCATCGACGCCGAGACCCTGCGCACCCGGCTGATCCAGCGCAAGGCGAAGGAATTCGTCTACCTCAAGCGCCGCATCAACCCGGCCGAGGCGCGGCGCATCCTCGCGCTCGGCATCCCGGGCGTGGCCTCGCAGCGCGAATACCGCCGCTTCTACCCGCAGGGCGAAGCGATGGCGCACGTGCTGGGCTTCACCAACGTCGACGACCACGGCCAGGAAGGGCTGGAGTACGCCTACGAGCGCGTGCTCGCCGGCCGTCCCGGCCTGAAGCGCGTGATCCGCGATCGCCACGGCCGCACGGTGGAGGAGGTTGATCTCGTGCGTCCGGCCGAACCGGGCCAGAACATCACCCTCACCATCGATCGCCGCATCCAGTTCCTCGCCTACCGCGAACTGAAGCAGGCGATGGACGACACCCATTCGGTGAGTGGATCGGCGGTGGTGCTGGACGTCGCCACCGGCGAAGTGCTGGCGATGGCCAACCTGCCGTCGTTCAACCCGAACGCGATCAGCCTCGGCACCCGCGACGCGCACCGCAACCGCGCGGTGACGGACGTGATCGAACCGGGCTCGACGATGAAGCCGCTCACCGTCGCCGCGGCGCTGGAAGCCGGCGTCATCACGCCGCACACGATCTTCGACACCAACCCGGGCTGGATTCCGAACGGCCGCTGGAAGACCACCGACACGCACAACTACGGCGTGCTCGACACCACCGGCGTGATCCGCAAGAGCTCCAACGTGGGCTCGGCGAAGATCGCGATGCGCCTGAGCAAGGACCAGATGTACGGCTTCTACAGCCGCTTCGGTTACGGCGCGACCACCGGCAGCGGGTTCCCGGGCGAAAGCCCCGGCGACCTGCCGAAGCCGGAGGACTGGAGCGGCACCACCAAGCAGGCGATGGCCTACGGCTACGGCGTGAGCGTCACGCCGCTGCAGATCGCGCGCGCCTACGCCGCGATCGGCAACGGCGGCCGCTCGGTCGTGCCGACGTTCGTGAAGGGCGAGGCGGGCGAGAGCCGGCAGGTCCTCGATCCGGCCATCGCCGCCGAAGTGCTGCGCATGATGCAGACCGTGACCGAGCCCGGCGGCACCGCCACCCAGGCGGCGATCCTCGGCTACCACGTCGCCGGCAAGACCGGCACCGCGCGCATCAACGCCAACGGCGTGTACTCCAAGCGCTACAACGCGTTCTTCGCCGGACTGGTGCCGGTCGACCACCCGCGCTTCGCGATGGTCGTGGTGCTGAAGGACCCGGATCCGACGCTGGGCTACACCGGCGGCCTGGTGTCCGCGCCGGTGTTCCACAACGTGATGGAAGGCGCACTGCGGCTGATGGACGTCCCGCCGGACGACATCGATACCTGGCTGGCCGCGCAGACCCGCGTCGACGCGCGCCGCGCGCCGCCGGTGGTGCAGGCCGCCGCCGCGCGTCCGGTCGCGCCGATGCCGGTTTCGTTGCCGATGCCCGCGCCGGCTGCGCCCGCGCCGGCACTGCCCGCTGCGCTCGACGCCGTGCCGGCCGCGGGAGGTGCGCGATGAGCCGCCGCATGCTCCTCGCCGCGCTGCTGCCCGACGTCACCGGCATTCCGGGTGGTCTGGTGATCGCCGGGCTGGTGCAGGACAGCCGTGCCGTGCGCCCGGGCGATGCGTTCGTCGCGATCGCCGGCTTCGGGGCGCACGGGCTGAACTTCGTCGCGCAGGCCGAAGCTTCCGGCGCCGCCGTCGTGCTGTGCGAAGCGCCGGTGCCGACCGAATTCGCCGAAGTCGTCGAGTCGGCGCGCGTCCCGGTGATCGCGGTGCCGCGGCTGCGTGCGCGGCTCGGCACACTCGCCGACCGCTTCCACGAGGCGCCGTCGCGCACGGTGACCACCGTCGGCGTCACCGGCACCAACGGCAAGACCTCCACCGTGCAGCTGATTGCGCAGGCGTGGACGCTGCAGGGCCGCGTCGCCGGCACCATCGGCACGCTCGGCGCCGGGCTGTACGGCCAGGTCGAACCCACGGGCTTCACCACGCCGCTGGTGTTGCGCACGCACGCCTTGCTCGCCGAGCTGCGCGATGCTGGGGCGCAGGCGGTGGCGATGGAAGTCAGTTCGCACGCGCTCGACCAGGGCCGCGTCGACGGCGTGCATTTCGCGGTCGCGGTGTTCACCAACCTCACCCGTGATCATCTCGACTACCACGGCACGATGGATGCCTACGGCGAGGCCAAGGCGAAGCTGTTCGCGTGGCCGGATCTCGGCGCCGCAGTGCTGAACCTCGACGACCCCCATGGCCATGCACTGTTCGACGCCGTGCGGGCGCGCGATGCGGTGCCCGCGATCGGCGTCAGCGCGCGTGGCGAGGCAGATGCGACGCTGCGCGCCGAGGACATCGTGCTCGACCTCGCCGGCATCGCCTTCACGCTGTACGTCGGTGGCGAAGCGCATCCCGTGCGTTCGCCGCTGCTCGGCCGTTTCTACGTCGACAACCTGCTGGCGGTGGCCGGTGTGCTGCATGCGCAGGGCGAAACGCCTGCGACGATCGCCGGCCTGCTGTCGCAGCTCGCGCCGGTGCACGGCCGCATGAATCGCCTCGGCGGCGACGGCGGCCGTCCGCTGGTCGTGGTCGACTACGCGCACACGCCGGACGCGTTGGCGCAGGCGCTCGACGCGCTGCGTGCGCATGCGCAGGGTCGCGTGATCTGCGTGTTCGGCTGCGGCGGCGACCGCGATGCCGGCAAGCGTCCGCAGATGGCGGCGATCGCCGAAGCGTATGCCGACGTCGTCTTCGTCACCGACGACAACCCGCGCACCGAGGACGGCGACGCGATCGTGGCCGACATCCTCGCCGGCTTCGTCGATACCGCGAAGGTGCAGGTCGTGCGCGACCGCGGCGCGGCGATCGCGCAGGCGGTGGCGGAAGCGCAGGCGGGCGACCTCGTGCTGATCGCCGGCAAGGGCCACGAGCCCTACCAGGAAATCCACGGCGTGCAGCATCCGTTCGACGACACCGAGGTCGCGCGCGCGGCCCTGGAGGCGCGGGCATGACGCCGATGACGCTCTCCCGCATCGCGCAGGCCACCGGCGGCCGTCTCGTCGGCGACGACCGCACGATCGACGCGCTGGTCACCGACACCCGTCGCCTCGACGCGTCGGGCGCGCCTCTGTTCGTCGCCCTGCGCGGCGAGCACTTCGACGGCAACGACTACGTCGCGCAGGCGGCCGAACGCGGCGCGGCGGCGGCGCTGGTGTCGCGCGAGGCCGACGTCGCGATCCCGCAGGTCGTCGTCGCCGACACCGAGCGCGCGCTGGCGGCGCTGGCCGCATCGGTGCAGCGCGGTCGCAAGACGAAGGTGCTCGCCGTCACCGGCAGCAACGGCAAGACCAGCGTGAAGACGCTGGTGTCGGCGATCCTCGAAGCCGCCGCGCCCGGCCGCGCGTACCACACGCCCGGCAACCGCAACAACGAGATCGGCCTGCCGCTGGCGGTACTCGACGCGCCCGACGACGCGCTGTTCGCGATCTACGAGATGGGCGCCGGCAAGCCGGGCGACATCGCGTATCTCACCGACATCGTCCGTCCGGATGCGTCGCTGGTGAACAACATCGCGCCGGCGCACCTGGAGCGCATGGGCAGCCTGCTCGGCATCGCCGACACCAAGGCCGCGATCTACGACGCGCTGCCCGAAGGCGGCGCCGCCGCGATCAATGCCGACGACGCGTTTTCGCCGTATTTCGCGGCACGCGCGCACGGTCGGCGCCAGCTGCGTTTCGCGCTCGACGTCGATGCCGACCTCACCGCGCGCGACATCGCGCTGGCGGCGGACGGCTCGCAGTTCGTGCTGGTGACGCCGGAAGGCGAGGCCGCCATCGCGCTGGCGATGCCAGGCCGCCACAACGTGTCGAACGCGCTGGCCGCGGCCGCGCTGGCGATGGGCGTGGGCATTCCGCTCGCCGCGATCGCCGCGGGCCTCAACGCCGCGCGCCCGGTCGGCGGCCGGCTCAACGTGCACGCGCTGCCCGGCGGCGCGACGCTGATCGACGACAGCTACAACGCGAATCCCGGCTCGCTGCAGGCGGCGATCGACACGCTGTCCGCGGTCGGTGGCGAGCGCTGGCTGGTGATCGGCGACATGCGCGAACTCGGCGCGGACGCCGCGGCGCTGCACGTCGACGTGGGTCGTCGCGCGAAGGCCGCGAGCATCGCGCGGCTGTATGCGCTGGGCCCGCTCAGCGCGGGTGCGGCCGACGCCTTCGGGGAAGGCGGCCGGACGTTCGACACCCACGCCGCGCTGGCGACGGCGCTGCGTGCGGATCTTGCCGGCGTGACGAGTTCGCCGCGCGTGCTGGTGAAGGGGTCGCGCGGCAGCGCGATGGACAGAATCGTGAACGACATCCTCGCCGGCGGCGGGGACGGGGGAAACATCCATGCTGCTTGAGCTGACCCGCTGGCTGGAAACCTTGCAGCGCCATTTCGGCCTGTTCGGCTACCTCACCTTCCGCGGCATCCTCGCCGCGCTGACCTCGCTCGGCCTGTCGCTGTGGTGGGGCCCGGCGGTGATCGCGCGGCTGGCGAAGCTCAAGGGCGGCCAGCCGATCCGCAAGGACGGCCCGCAGTCGCATTTCTCCAAGGCCGGCACGCCGACGATGGGCGGCGCGCTGATCCTGCTGACGATCCTCGCCTCGGTGCTGCTGTGGGGCGACCTGCGCAACCGCTACGTGTGGGTGGTGCTGGTGACGATGATCGCCTTCGGCTGGATCGGCTGGTGGGACGACTGGATCAAGATCGTCAAGCGCGATCCCAACGGCATGCGCTCGCGCACCAAGTATGCGCTGCAGTCGCTGTTCGGCCTCGCCGCCGGCCTGTTCCTGTACTACACCGCCGACGTGCAGTCGGCGACGACGCTCTACATCCCGTTCTTCAAGAACGTGGCGCTGCCGCTGGTGGGCGTGGGCGGCGCGATCTTCTTCGTCACCGTCGCGTACTTCTGGGTGGTCGGCTTCTCGAACGCGGTCAACCTCACCGACGGCCTCGACGGCCTCGCGATCATGCCGACGGTGCTGGTCGCCTGCGCGCTGGGCGTGTTCGCGTATGCCTCGGGCAACGCGGTGTTCTCGGAATACCTGAAGATCCCGGCGGTGCCCGGCGCAGGCGAGCTGGTGATCATCTGCGCCGCGATCGCCGGCGCCGGCCTCGGCTTCCTGTGGTTCAACACCTATCCGGCGATGGTGTTCATGGGCGACATCGGCGCGCTGGCGCTGGGCGCGGTGCTCGGCCTGGTCGCGGTGATCGTGCGCCAGGAACTCATCCTCGTCGTGATGGGCGGCATCTTCGTGATCGAGACGCTGTCGGTGATGATCCAGGTCGCCTCGTTCAAGCTCACCGGCAAGCGCGTGTTCAAGATGGCGCCGATCCACCACCACTTCGAGCTGAAGGGCTGGCCGGAGCCGCGCGTGATCGTGCGCTTCTGGATCATTTCGGTGGTGCTGGTCCTCGTCGGCCTCGCCACGCTGAAGGTGCGCTGATGGCGAACGCCTCCCTCCTCCCGCGCTTCGGGTTCGGCCAGCAGGCGACGCGTCTCGACGCGTTGCCCGGCCGTTACGATCCGTGGCTGCTCGGCGCGATCGTCGCGATCGCCTGCCTCGGGATGGTCATGGTGGCGTCCAGTTCGATCGCGATCGGCGAGAGCCTGCACGTCGGCCCGTACTACTTCCTGGTCAAGCACCTGATCTTCCTCGTGCTGGGCGCGGGCGTCGCCGGCTGGCTGATGCGCACCGAGCTCAAGAGCATCGAGCAGCGCGACCACCTGCTGCTGGTGCTGTGCTTCGTGCTGCTGATCGCGGTGTTCCTGCCCGGTGTCGGCCGCACCATCAACGGTGCGCGGCGCTGGCTCAACCTCGGCCTCACCACGTTCCAGGCGGTGGAAGCGGTGAAGTCGATGTACATCGTGTGGCTGGCCAGTTACCTCGTGCGCTTCCGCGACGAGGTGAACGCGACCTGGGGCGCGATGCTCAAGCCGCTGGGCGTGGCGGTGGCGCTGGTGGCGCTGCTGATCCTGCAGCCGGACTTCGGCTCGCTGTCGCTGATCCTCGCGATCACCGCGGGCATGCTGGTGCTCGGCGGCGTGCACCTGCCGCGGATGTTCGGCCCGGTGCTGGTCGGGCTGCCGGTGCTGGCCGCGATCGCGATCGCCGAGCCGTACCGCGTGCTGCGCCTGACCTCGTTCCTCGATCCGTTCCGCGACCCGTTCGGCAGCGGCTACCAGCTCAGCAACGCGCTGATGGCGATCGGCCGCGGCGAATGGTTCGGCGTCGGCCTCGGCGGCTCGGTGCAGAAGCTGGACTTCCTGCCCGAGGCGAACACCGACTTCATCCTCGCGGTCATCGCCGAGGAACTGGGTTTCGCCGGCGTGTGCGCGGTGATCGCGCTGTACACGCTGCTGGTCGGGCGCGCGTTCTGGATCGGCCTCAAGTGCGTGGAGATGCGCCGCCATTTCGCCGGCTACTGCGCGTTCGGCGTCGGCCTGTGGATGGGGCTGCAGAGCTTCGTGTCGATCGGCGTGAACCTCGGGCTGCTGCCGACGAAGGGCCTGACCCTGCCGCTGATTTCCTACGGCGGCTCCAGCGTGCTCGGCACCTGCGCCGCGCTCGGCCTGCTGCTGCGCGTGTCGTACGAACTGGATCGCGCCGAGCGCCAGGTCGCGCGCCTGCGCGGCGAGGCCGCGCAGAGCTACGCCGGCCCGATGCCCGAGACGGCGCAGCCGCCGCTCGCGACGCCGCCGGCCAACGCCGCGAAGCCCGGTGCCGCGACGACGGCGCCCGCGACCGCCAATGCCGCGCGCGGCACCAGCCGCCTGCGCGACCGCGTCGAACCGACTTTCGGGAGGCGCGCATGAACGCGACGTCTCCGCAGACGACTTCGCAGGCGCCGGTGCTGATCCTCGCCGGCGGCACCGGCGGCCACATCTTCCCCGGGCTCGCGGTCGCGGCCGCGCTGCGCGCGCGCGACGTGCCGGTGCTGTGGCTCGGCGCTGACGGCGGCATGGAAACCCGGCTGGTGCCGCAACATGGTGTCGAGATCGAAACCATCGCCATCTCCGGCGTGCGCGGCAAGGGCATCGGCACGCTGCTGCGCGCGCCGTTCCGCGTGCTGTCGGCGATCCGCGCCGCCGGTCGCGTGCTCAAGGCGCACAAGCCGCGCGCCGTCGTCAGCTTCGGCGGCTTCGCCGCGGGCCCGGGTGGCATCGCCGCGGTGCTGGCGCGGGTGCCGCTGCTGGTGCACGAACAGAACCGCGCGCCGGGCCTGACCAACCGCGTGCTGGCCCGCTTCGCCCGTCGCGTGCTCTGCGGTTTCCCCGATGCCTTCCCGGGCAAGGAAACCGTGGTCGGCAATCCGGTGCGAAGCGTGATTGCCGCCGTGCCGCCGCCGCGCGAACGCTTCGCCGGTCGTGATGGCCCGATGCGCGTGCTCGTGCTCGGCGGCAGCCAGGGCGCGCGCGCGCTCAACGAGGCGATGCCGAAGGCGATCGCGCAGTTGCAGGGCGCGGGCGTCGACGTGCGCCACCAGTGCGGCGAGAAGCTGCGCGACGACACCGCGCGCGCCTACGAAGCGGCCGGCGTGCCGGTGTCGATCGAACCGTTCATCGCCGACATGGCGGCGGCCTACGCCTGGGCCGACATCGTGGTCTGTCGCGCCGGCGCGCTGACGCTGGCCGAACTGTGCGCCGTCGGCGTCGGCGGCCTGCTGGTGCCGCTGCCGACCGCGGTCGACGACCACCAGACCAAGAATGCCCAGTACGTCGCCCAGCGCCGTGCCGGGGTCGTGCTGAAGCAGGACGATCAGCTCGTTCCGAAACTGGCCATGGAGCTGCGCAATCTGGTGCTGGATCCGGATCGCCGCCTGTTCATGGCCGATGCCGCACGTTCGCTGGCGAAGGTCGATGCCGCCGAACGCGTGGCCGATGCCGTGCTCGAGGAGGCCCGCGCATGATCCGTCGTCTGCTCGACGCGAAGGATGTTTCCAAGGCGGATTTCGCCAAACTTTTTCCGCGCGTGCATTTCGTGGGCATCGGCGGCGCCGGCATGAGCGGCATTGCCGAAGTGCTGTGCACGCTGGGCTACCAGGTCTCCGGCTCGGACAACGCCGACAACGCGACCACGCGCCGGCTCGCCGCGCTCGGCGCCACCGTCTCGCGCGGCCACGCCGCGGCGAACGTGCTCGGCGCGGACTGCGTGGTGGTGTCCAGCGCGATCAAGCGCGACAACCCCGAATGGATGGAAGCGCGTGCGCAGCGCATCCCGGTGGTGCCGCGCGCCGAGATGCTCGCGGAACTGATGCGCTTCCGCCGCGGCATCGCGATCGCCGGCACCCACGGCAAGACCACCACGACCTCGCTTACCGCGAGTGTGCTGGGCGAGGCCGGGCTCGACCCGACCTTCGTCATCGGCGGCCAACTGCTCGCCGCCGGCGCCAACGCGCGCCTCGGCAGCGGCGACTGGCTGGTGGCCGAGGCCGACGAGAGCGACGGCAGCTTCCTGCGCCTGAATCCGCTGGTCGCGGTCGTCACCAACATCGACGCCGACCATCTCGAGAACTACGGCGGCGACTTCGCGCGCGTGAAGGCCGCGTTCTCCGAATTCCTGCATCGGCTGCCGTTCTACGGTCTCGCCGTGCTGTGCATCGATGACGCCGAGGTCGCGGCGCTGGCCGCGGACATGCCGCGCCACGTCATCACCTACGGATTCGACGCCAAGGCCGATGTGCGCGCGGAGGACGTCGAGCAGGCCGGCCCGGCGATGCGCTTCACGCTGTGCCTGCCCGACGGCTCGCGCACGCCGACGACGCTGGCGCTGCCCGGTCGCCACAACGTGCAGAACGCGCTGGCCGCGGCGACGATCGGCTGGCAGCTCGGCGTCGCGCCGGAGGTCATCGCGCGCGCGCTGGAGAAGTTCGCCGGCATCGGCCGCCGCTTCAACCTGCTCGCCGAACTGCGCACCGCGCAGGGCGCGGCGGTGCAGCTGGTCGACGACTACGGCCACCATCCGAAGGAACTCGACGCGGTGTTCAAGGCCGCGCGCGGCGGCTGGCCGGATCGTCGCCTCGTGGTCGCGTTCCAGCCGCATCGCTACAGCCGCACGCGCGATCTGTTCGACGATTTCGCCGCGGTGCTGTCGAACGTCGACGCGCTGGTGCTGACCGAGATCTACCCGGCCGGCGAAGCGCCGATCGCCGGTGCCGACGCCAAGTCGCTGGCGCGCAGCATCCGTGCGCGCGGCCGCATCGACCCGGTCGTGGTCGGCAGCGCGGCCGAACTCGCCGCCGTGCTGCCCGACGTGCTTCGCGACGGCGACCTGCTGCTGATGATGGGCGCCGGCGACATCGGTGCCGCCGCGCAGCAGCTCGCCGCGCAGGGCTTCCCTTCCGAACGCGCCGCGGAGACGACGCCGTGACCGCCGTGCCCGCCGCCCGCTTCACCGATCCCGCCGTGTTCGGCCGCGTCGCCGTGCTCATGGGCGGCAGCAGCGCCGAGCGCGAGGTGTCGCTGGACTCCGGCCGCAACGTGCTCGCCGCGCTGCGCGCTCGCGGCGTCGATGCGCACGCCGTCGACGGCATCCCGGCGCTGATCCAGGCGCTGGCGACGCCGACCGAGGCGCGCTTCGATCGCGTGTTCAACATCCTCCATGGCAACAAGGGCGGCGGCGAGGACGGCGTGCTGCAGGGCGCGCTGGAGGCGCTGGGCGTGCCGTACACCGGCTCCGGCGTGCTCGGCTCCGCGCTGACGATGGACAAGATCCGCACCAAGCAGGTGTGGATGAGCGAAGGCCTGCCGACGCCGAAATTCGTGCGCCTGCGCGCGGGCGACGACATGGCGGCGGCGGCGCGTGCGCTCGGTCTGCCGGTGTTCGTGAAGCCTGCGTGCGAAGGCTCCAGCGTGGGCGTGTTCCGCATCCTCGCCGAAAGCGATCTCGCGCAGGCCGAGGCGTTCGCCGCGACCTATGCCGGCGAGCTGCTGATGGAACAGATGGTGCAGGGCGAGGAATTCACCGTCGGCATCTTCGGCGACCTCGCGCTGCCGTCGATCCGCATCGTGCCGGCGGGCGAGTGGTACGACTACCACGCCAAGTACATCGCCGACGACACCCAGTACCTGTGCCCCGGCCTCGACGGTGACGACGAAGCCGCGATCCGCGACCTCGCGCTGCGCGCGTTCCGTGCCGCCGCGTGCAGCGGCTGGGGCCGCGTCGACGTGATGCGCGATCGCCGCCTCGGTTTCATGCTGATCGAAGTGAACACCGCGCCGGGCATGACCAGCCATTCGCTGGTGCCGAAGGCCGCGCGCCAGATCGGCATCGGCTTCGAGGACCTGTGCTGGCGCATTCTTGAAACCACGCTCGTCGAAACCACGCTCCCGGAGGCCGCCGCGCGATGAAGGCGTTCCTGCGACTGCTCGCGTGGGTGCTGGCGCTGACGCTCGTCGCGCTGCCGATCGTGGCCGTCATCCAGGGCTGGGCCGGCACCGAGCGCTGGCCGCTGCGCACGGTGAAGGTCGAGGGCCGGCTGACCCGCGTCACCGACGCGCAGATCGTCGCCGCCGTGCTGCCGCACGCGCGCCGCGGCTTCTTCGCCGTGCGCCTGGAAGACGCGCGCGCCGCGGTCGCCGCGCTGCCGTGGGTCGAGCACGCCGAGGTGCGCAAGCAGTGGCCGGACAAGCTGGTGGTGACGATCGAGGAACACCGCCCGTTCGCGTGGTGGGGCGCCGATCGCCTGCTCTCCGAGCGCGGTCGCATCTTCCCGGCGAAGGGCGTGTCCGTGCCGGACGGCTTGCCGCGTTTCGATGGTCCGGAAACGCGCATCGCGGATCTGGTGCGGCTGTACAACGAATCGCGCGCCGCGTTCGCGTCGACCGGGCTGGACGTGCGCACGTTGCGCCTCGACAAACGCGGCAGCTGGTCGCTGACGCTCTCCAACGACGCCGAACTGCTGGTCGGCCGCGACGACGCGAAGCTGCGGCTGCAGCGCTTCGCGCGCCTGCTGCCGCGGCTGGAAGCGCCGCAGGGCGAGACGCTCGGTCGCGCCGACCTCCGCTACACCAACGGCTTCGCGCTCACGTGGCGACCGGCTCCCGCGCCGGCCCCCGAAGCGCAGGCGCAGGACAGGACATGAACCGCAAAGGCGACAAATCGCTGATCGTCGGCCTCGACATCGGCACCTCGAAGATCGTGGCGCTGGTGGGCGAGTACGCCCCCGGCAACCCGGTCGAGGTCATCGGCATCGGCACGCACGAATCGCGCGGGCTCAAGCGCGGCGTGGTCGTGGACATCGAGTCGACGGTGCAGTCGATCCAGCGTGCGGTCGAGGAAGCCGAGCTGATGGCCGGCTGCGAGATCCGTTCGGTCTATGCGTCGATCTCGGGCAACCACGTGCAGTGCCGCAATTCGCCGGGCATCGTGCCGATCCGCGATGGCGAGGTCAGCTACCAGGACCTCGATCGCGTTCTGGAAGCGGCGAAGGCCGTGGCGATCCCGGCCGACCAGAAGATCCTGCACGCGATCCCGCGCGACTACGTGCTGGACGACTCGCAGGAAGGCATCCGCAATCCGGTCGGCATGACCGGCGTGCGCCTCGAAGTGCATGCGCACCTCGTGGTCTGCGCGCAGTCGGCGGCGGCCAACATCAGCAAGTGCGTGCAGCGCTGCGGCCTGCAGGTGGACGACTTGATCTTCTCTGCGCTGGCCTCCAGTACCGCGGTGCTGACCAGCGACGAGCGCGAGCTGGGCGTGGTGCTGGTCGACATCGGCGCCGGCACCACCGACATTGCGGTGTTCGTGCACGGCGCGATCTGCCACACGGCGTCGCTGCCGATCGCCGGCGACCACGTCACCAACGACATCGCGCACATGCTGCGCACGCCCACGCCCGAGGCCGAGCAGATCAAGGTCCGCTACGCCTGCGCGCTCGCGCAGCTGGCGACTGCCGAGGAAAGCATCCAGGTGCCCAGCGTCGGCGATCGCCCGCCGCGCCGTCTGCCGCGGCATGCGCTGGCGCAGGCGGTGCAGGGTCGCTACGAGGAGATCTTCGAGATGGTGCAGGCCGAACTGCGCCGCTCGGGCTTCGAGGAACTGGTCCGCGCCGGCATGGTGCTGACCGGCGGCGCCGCGAAGATGGAAGGCGTGGTCGAACTGGCCGAGGAAATGCTGCAGATGCCGGTGCGCGTGGGCATCCCGCAGCACGTCAGCGGCCTCGGCGAAGTGGTGGGCAACCCGGTGCACGCCACCGGTGTCGGCCTGCTGCTGATGGGCAGCCAGATCGAGCATCCGCGCCGCCCGGTGATCCCGGCCGGCCGTGCGGTCGGCCTGTTCAACAAGGTGCGGACCTGGTTCAAGGGAGAGTTTTGACCGGCGCGTCCCCCGGCGCATCGGTCGCGGCTTCGGAAAGCGGTTTCGGCAATCGGTCAAGAACACTGTTTTGAAAGTGGCTTCAGGACGATTCGGAAAGACGGTTCACGAAGGCGGAGCGGCAAACGGTTTCACGGCAACACGCGATCCAGACAACAGCTTCATACATAACTAGACGAGGACACGGACATGGCATTTTTCGAACTGGTGGAAAAGATGGCGCCGAACGCGGTCATCAAGGTCGTGGGCGTGGGCGGCGGCGGCGGCAACGCGGTCGCGCACATGGTCAACGGCTGCATCGAGGGCGTGGAGTTCATCACCGCGAACACCGATTCGCAGGCGATCAAGAACTGTGGCGCCAAGCTCCAGCTGCAGCTCGGCAGCAACGTCACCAAGGGCCTGGGTGCGGGCGCGAATCCGGAAGTCGGCCGCCAGGCTGCGCTGGAAGACCGCGAACGCATCATGGACGCCCTGCAGGGCGCCGACATGGTGTTCATCACCGCGGGCATGGGCGGCGGCACCGGCACCGGCGCCGCGCCGGTCGTGGCCCAGCTGGCGAAGGAGATGGGCATCCTGACCGTCGCCGTCGTCACCAAGCCGTTCCCGTTCGAGGGCCGCCGCCGCATGCAGGTGGCGCTGAAGGGCATCGAGGAACTGTCGCAGCACTGCGACTCGCTGATCACGATCCCGAACGAGAAGCTGATCACCGTCCTCGGCCGCAACGCGACCATGATCCAGGCGTTCCGCGCCGCCAACGACGTGCTGCAGGGCGCGGTGCAGGGCATCGCCGACCTGATCGTGCGCCCGGGCCTGATCAACGTCGACTTCGCCGACGTGCGCACCGTCATGTCCGAGATGGGCCTGGCGATGATGGGCACCGGTTCCGCCCGCGGCGACGACCGCGCGCAGGCCGCCGCCGAATCGGCGATCAACAACCCGCTGCTGGACGACGTCAACCTGGCCGGCGCCAACGGCATCCTGGTCAACATCACCGCCGGCCCGGACTTCACGATGGCCGAGTTCGACGAGGTCGGCCGCACCATCGAGAACTTCGCCTCGGAAGACGCGACCGTGGTCATCGGTACCGTGCTCGACCCGGAGATGCAGGACGAGGTGAAGGTCACGGTGGTCGCCACCGGCCTGAACCGCGCGGTCTCGCGCCAGTCGGTGCGCACCCAGGACCGCGACGAGGGCTACGCCCAGGCGCGCCGTCCGCAGGTGCAGTTGATCAACACCCAGGGCCGTCGCGACGGCACCACCGGGATGATGATCGACGAGCCGATGGCGTCGGTGTCGCCGGGTGCGGGCATCGCCGCCCACCTGCGCGGCCGCGGCCCGGCCGATGCCGGCCAGGCGCCGGCCGCCGCCGATTTCGGCAGCGACAGCAGCTACCTGGACATCCCGGCGTTCCTGCGCCGGCAGGCGGATTGATCCGCGCCGGCGACCGTTCGCCAGCGGTCGTCGGCGACATTGCCGTGTCCCTTTCCGCCGGACTCCGGTCCGGCGGACTTTTCCGTCGGCGTCGGTGGCGATACCACACGGTTGTTGCACCGCGGAAACAGACCGTCGCTTCCGTTCAGATTCAGCTTCCTGCGTGCTAATCTCGGCCTCCGTTCGCAGGCGAATTCCTGCATTTCCCGTCTCTCCCGACGCGCAGGCACCCGACACTCCCATGGCCCGGCAACGCACCCTCCGCAACACGATCCGCGCCACCGGTGTGGGCCTGCACAGCGGCGAGAAGGTGTACCTGACCCTGAGACCTGCACCGGTCGATGCCGGCATCGTGTTCCGCCGCGTGGACCTGGATCCGGTCGTCGAGATTCCCGCCCGCGCCGACCTCGTCACCGAGACCATGCTCTGCACCGGCCTGTCGCGCGATGGTGGCAAGGCGATGACGGTCGAGCACCTGATGTCCGCGCTCGCCGGCCTCGGCGTCGACAACGTCTACATCGATCTGTCCGCGCCCGAAGTGCCGATCATGGACGGCTCCTCCGGCCCGTTCGTGTTCCTGCTGCAGTCCGCCGGCATCGCCGAGCAGAACGCGCCCAAGCGCTTCATGCGCATCGTGAAACCCGTGGAAGTGCGCGACGGCGACAAGGTCGCCCGGTTCGAGCCCTACGACGGCTTCCGCCTCGGGTTCACCGTCGAATTCAACCACCCGGCCATCCCGGCGTCGCAGTCGCGCGCGGTGGTCGAGTTCTCCACCGAGCGCTACATCCGCGAAGTCAGCCGCGCCCGCACCTTCGGGTTCATGCGCGACCTCGAGTTCATGCGTGAGCGCAACCTCGGCCTCGGCGGTTCGATGGACAACGCCATCGTGCTGGACGAGTTCCGCGTGCTCAACGACGACGGCCTGCGCTACGCCGACGAGTTCGTTCGCCACAAGATCCTCGACGCCGTCGGCGATCTGTACCTCGCCGGCCACCCGATCCTCGGCGCCTACGAGGGCTTCAAGTCGGGCCACGCCCTCAACAACAAGCTGGTCCGCGCCCTGCTCGCCGAGCAGTCGGCCTGGGAGTTCGCGACCTTCCCGGACGACGCGCCGGTCCCGGTCGTCTACGGCGCCCCGGCTCTGGCCTGAGCCCATGCGGGCGGTGGCCCGGGAACCTGAACGGATCGTGGGGATTGCCCGATCCGTGACTCCGACCCGGGCGTTTCACCAAAACTTAACGAAAAAGCCCCGCATTTCTTAACCCCCGGGTCCGATGCGGCCGGTAGCATGCCCGCTCGTGCCCGATCGGCCGGCCTTCCCCCCACAGCGGCAGGCCCCGGGCAGAGCCGCCTCAGGGCGGGTCCCCCTGCGCAGGTTCATCGCGGGCGGCGAGGGCAGCCGCGAAGGCTTCGCGCGCGGCAGCCGAAAGGGGAAGTGCGGTCGTCGTGGTCGACGTGCCGGTGCTTCGCGGCCGCATCGCCTGCGGTCCGGACGCCGTGCGCACCACCAGGTCGTGTACTTCCAGTCCGAGGGAGCGGGCTGCTTCGAGCAGGACGGTGGCGGTCAGGCGCATCCGCGCGTGCCACACCGGTGCATCCACGAGGTACACGAGCCTTCCGCGGTCGATGTTCGCCAGGCGCGCATGCGCGGCGAGTTGCGGCGGAAGGTGGGGACGGAGTTGCTGATCCAGCGCGTCCAGCCACAGCGCCCGCCGCAGCGAATGCGTGCCCGGGTCGCTGGCGTCGGTGCCCAGCAGGGCGTCGAACGCATCCCGCGGTTGCGCGGGGCGCGAGGCCGGAGGCGACGGGGATCGTGAACGAGACATGAGACCGATGACTGTACACAGCTTCCTCCAGCTTGCGCAGCGCCATGCGATGACCGCCGCGCACGCCGTTCAGGCCACCGCGACGCACACATGGGCGCGGCTGCGTCCGCTGTCGCTGCGCGCACTGGCCGCGGGCCGCCGCGCGATGCGCGAACAGCCGGCCTACGCCGCCGTCGCGCTGCTCACCCTTGGCGCGGTGATGGGCACCTTCGCCCAGAGCTGGCTGCGCGACGCCCAGTTCGACAGGCTGAAGGCCGACGTCGTGGCCCAGCGCGACGGCCTGCGCAACACCCGGCTCGAAGCCCAGCGCGAAGTGAACGCGCTCGCGGCCCGGCTCGGCGAACTGCAGGCCGAGGCCAACCGCCTGAACGCGCTCGGCGAGCGCCTGACCCGCGTCGCCCAGCTCGGCGACGGCGAGTTCGACTTCGACAAGCCGGTCGGCGTCGGCGGCGCCGGCCCGGTGCACGACCTGCCGGCCACCGACCTGCGCAGCGGGCTCGACAGCCTCGGCACCCAGCTGCATCGCGCCGGCGGCCAGCTCTCGGTCCTCGAGGCGCTGCTGTTCAACCGCGAACTCGACCGCAACGCGACCCCGTCGCGGGCGCCGGTCGCGCACAGCTACATCACCTCCGGTTTCGGCGGCCGCGCCGACCCGTTCGGCGGCGGCGGCCAGTTCCACAAGGGCATCGATTTCGACGCCAACACCGGCGATCCGGTGCTGGCCGTGGCCGACGGCGTGGTCACCTTCGCCGGCGTCCGCAACGGCTACGGCAACGTGATCGAGGTCGACCACGGCAACGGCTACGTCACCCGCTACGCGCACAACTCCCGGCTGATCGGCCAGGTCGGCGACCTCGTCCGCCGCGGGCAGGAGATCGCCAAGGCCGGCTCGACCGGTCGTTCCACCGGTGCCCACGTGCACTTCGAGGTCTGGGAAAACGGGGCCGTCGTCAACCCGAACCAGTTCCTGGGCGATGCCGGCGCCACCGCCGCGCGCCCGGCCGCGAAAGGCTGACCGCCGGGGGTTGATACCCCCGGGCTCCGGCACCAAGTACAATCGGCTGTTGCGGAGGGGCGCGCTGCGCCCCTTTTTGTTGCCGACGACCGCCCGGACGGCGGATGCGGCCCGATTCCTCCTTCGATCATTTCCCGACCCATGTTCAATCGCCTGTTGACCAGCATCTTCGGCAGCCGCAACGACCGTCTGGTCAAGCAGCTCGGCGGCATCGTCAAGAAGATCAACGCCCTCGAGCCGCAGATGCAGGCGCTGTCCGACGCCGAACTCCAGGCGAAGACGCCGGAATTCCGGCAGCGGGTCGAGAACGGCGAGGCGCTCGACAAGCTGCTGCCGGAGGCCTTCGCGGTCTGCCGCGAGGCGTCGAAGCGCGTGCTGGGCATGCGCCACTACGACGTGCAGATGATCGGCGGCATGGTGCTGCACCTGGGCAAGATCGCCGAGATGCGCACCGGCGAAGGCAAGACCCTCGTCGCGACCCTGCCGGTCTACCTCAACGCGCTGCAGGGCAAGGGCGTGCACGTGGTGACGGTGAACGACTACCTCGCCCGCCGCGACTCGGCGTGGATGGGTCGCCTGTACAACTGGCTGGGGCTTTCGGTCGGCGTGGTCTTCCCGGGCATGCCGCATTCGGACAAGCACGCCGCCTACGCCGCGGACATCACCTACGGCACCAACAACGAATTCGGCTTCGACTACCTGCGCGACAACATGGCGCTGTCGAAGGAAGACCGCTACCAGCGCGGCCTGCACTACGCGATCGTCGACGAGGTCGACTCGATCCTGATCGACGAGGCCCGCACGCCGCTGATCATCTCCGGTCCGGCCGACGAATCGCCGGAGCTCTACGTCAAGGTCAACCGCATCGTGCCGCAGCTCAAGCGGCAGGACGTGGAAGACGGCGTCGGCGACTACTGGGTCGACGAGAAGGGCAAGCAGGTGCACCTGTCCGAAGCGGGCCAGGAGCACGCCGAGGACCTGCTGCGCCGCGCCGGCATCCTCGAAGGCGAGGACAGCCTCTACGCCGCGCACAACATCCACGTCGTGCACCACCTCAACGCCGCGATGCGCGCGCATGCGCTGTTCCAGCGCGACGTCGACTACATCGTGCGCGACGGCGAAGTGGTGATCGTCGACGAATTCACCGGCCGCACGCTGGCGGGCCGCCGCTGGTCCGACGGCCTGCACCAGGCGGTCGAGGCGAAGGAAGGCGTGCCGGTGCAGCGCGAGAACCAGACGCTCGCCAGCATCACCTTCCAGAACCTGTTCCGCATGTACGGCAAGCTCTCGGGCATGACCGGCACCGCGGACACCGAAGCCTACGAATTCCAGAGCATCTACGGCCTGGAAGTGGTGGTGATCCCGACCCATCGCCCGATGGTACGCAAGGACCATCCCGACGCCGTGTTCCTCAACCGCGCCGGCAAGTTCCGCGCGGTCATCGGCGAGATCAAGGATGCGAACGCCAAGGGCCAGCCGGTGCTGGTCGGCACCACGTCGATCGAAGTCTCCGAGATGCTGTCCGAGCAGCTGAACGCCGCTGGCATCCCGCATGAAGTCCTCAACGCCAAGCAGCACGAACGCGAGGCGCACATCGTCGCGCAGGCCGGTCGCCCGGGCGCGGTGACCATCGCCACCAACATGGCCGGCCGCGGCACCGACATCGTGCTGGGCGGTTCGCTGGAAGCCGAACTCCAGGCGCTGGAGGCCGAGCAGGGCGGCGAACTCGACGAGGCCACCCGCCAGCGCATCAAGGCCGAGTGGCAGCAGCGCCACGACGCCGTGAAGGCCTCGGGCGGCCTGCACATCGTCGGCACCGAACGCCACGAATCGCGCCGCATCGACAACCAGCTGCGCGGTCGTTCCGGCCGCCAGGGCGACCCGGGCTCGTCGCGCTTCTACCTGTCGCTGGAAGACACGCTGATGCGCATCTTCGCCGCCGACTGGGTGCAGCGGATGATGGCGCGCATGGGCCTGAAGGAAGACGACATCATCGAAAGCCCGCTGGTGACGAAGCAGATCGCCGGCGCGCAGCGCAAGGTCGAGGCCCACAACTTCGACATCCGCAAGAACCTGCTCGACTTCGACGACGTCAACAACGACCAGCGCAAGGTGATCTATCGCCAGCGCGACGACCTGCTCGAAGCCGACAGCGTGAAGGCGAACATCGACGGTATCCGCGGCGACGTGGTGGCCGACCTGGTCGACCGCTTCGTGCCGCCGGATTCGATCGACGAGCAGTGGGACCTCAAGGGCCTGGAATCCGAGCTCGCGGCCGAATTCGGCCTGCAGCTGCCGGTCGCCGAACACGTCCTCGCGCAGAAGGAAATCGACGCCACCGGCATCGCGCGCTACGTGCAGGACGCGGTGGCGAAGGTGTTCGAGGACAAGGAAGCGGCGGTCGGCGAAGAGACGATGCGCATGCTCGAGAAGCACATCATGCTGACCGTGCTCGACCAGAGCTGGAAGGAGCACCTCGGCCGCATGGACTACCTGCGTCAGGGCATCCACCTGCGCGGCTACGCGCAGAAGCAGCCGAAGCAGGAGTACAAGAAGGAAGCGTTCGAGCTGTTCAGCGAGATGCTGGAGAAGGTCAAGCGCGAGGTCGTGTCGCTGCTGGCCCGCGTGCGCATCCGCACCGAAGACGAGATCGCGCAGGCCGAAGCCGCCGAGCGTGCCCGCGCCGAGGCGCTGGCGCGGCAGATGCAGTTCCAGCATGCCGACACCGGCGGCTACGGCAGCGACGAGGAAGCGGGCTCGCCCGATTACCAGCTCGCCGACGACAGCCTGCCGAAGGTCGGCCGCAACGACCCGTGCCCCTGCGGTTCGGGCAAGAAGTACAAGCACTGCCACGGCCAGCTGGCCTGACCGTCGCGATGCCGACACCCGGAAACGCCCGCGCAAGCGGGCGTTTTCCGTTCCGGTCCGCGATGGTCTTGCCGCGGACATGCCGGGCCGGTAAAACGGAGCGCGCACGGATCCTGCGCCATCCACATTCCGCATGAGCGACCCCGATCGAAGTCGACCCGAGAAACGCATCCACGTCGTCGCCGGCGTGATCACCGACGCGCGCGGCCGCATCCTGCTGGCGCGCCGCACCGAAGGCCGCGATCTCGCCGGCCTGTGGGAATTCCCCGGCGGCAAGGTCGATCCGGACGAGACGCCGGAGCAGGCGCTGGTGCGCGAGCTGCGCGAGGAACTCGGCATCGAAGCGCGCGTCGGCGCGCCGGTGATCGCGGTGCCGCAGCGCTACCCGCACAAGCGGCTGTGCCTGGACGTGCGCCGCATCGCGTCGTGGACCGGCACGGTGAAGGGGCTCGATGGCCAGGCGCTGGTGTGGGCGCCGCCGCACAAGCTCGCCAGCTACGCGATGCCCGACGCCGATCGCCCGGTGGTCGCCGCACTGCGTCAGCCGGCGCATTACCTGATCACGCCCGAACCGGGCGACGACGACGGCGCCTGGCGCGATCGCCTACGCGCCGCGCTCGATGCCGGCGTGCGTCGCGTGCAGTTGCGCGCGCCCGCACTGGCGGCGGCCGTGCCCGCGCGCTGGCGCGCATTGGTCGAAGCCGCGGTCGCCGACATCCGCGCCGTCGACGGCGAGGCGCTGGTGAACGACGACCTCGCGCTCGCCGACGTGCTCGGCATCGGCGTGCATCTCCCGGCGCGGCGCCTGCGGACGCTGGCCGCACGACCGCTGCCGCCGGATCGCCCGGTGATCGCCTCCTGCCACGACCTCGACGAACTGCGCCATGCGCAGGCGCTGGGCTGCGACGCCGCGGTGCTGGGGCCGGTGCTGCCGACGGCGTCTCATCCCGGGGCGCCGGGCATCGGCTGGGAGGCGTTCGCGACCTTCCGCGAAGACGTCGCCCTGCCGATCTACGCCATCGGCGGCCTGGGCCGCGGCGATCTCGACCTCGCGCGCACGCACGGCGCGCAGGGTATCGCCGCGATCCGCGGCCTGTGGCCGGACGCGCCCGGCGGTCGGCGCCGGCGCTAGACTCGCGTGACCGGGCGCCTCGCGCCCCGCCGGAGACGCGCATGGCCACGCGACGCGAGCTGTTGAAGGGATTGGGAGGCGCCGCGGTCGCCGTCGCCTTTGCGGGATCCGCTGTCGCCGCACGTGCCCCGGGCACCGCCGGCGCGACGCGGCGCGCGTGGCCACGCTACGGCAACGCGCCGGTGATCGACGGTGCCGGCGGCGTGAACCTGCTCTGGTACGGGCCCGACGATCCGGCGGTGCCGGGCGAGCTCGCGGCGATCCGCGCCTCCGGCCTCACCGCCGTCGTGCTGACGCTGGCGCCGTCGGGGCGCTTCTGGCTCGACGACGCGGCGTTCGGGAAGACGAAGGCGAACTTCGACGCCTGGCAGGGGATCGTCGCGCGGTATCCGGACCACCTGACCATGATCCGCACCGCGGACGATCTCGACCGCGCGCGCCGCGAACAGCGCCTCGGCCTGATCTGCACGTTCCAGGGCACGGAGTCGCTGGGCGAGGACCTCGATCGCCTGACGATGTTCCGCGAACGCGGCCTGCGCGTGCTGCAGCTCACCCACAACCGCCGCAATCTGGTCGGTGACGGCTGCATGGAGCCGGGCAACGCCGGCCTCAGCAATTTCGGCCATGAAGTCATTGCGCGCATCGAGGCGGAGAAGATCGTGCTCGATCTCGCCCACGGCGCGCCGCGCACGATGGCCGAAGGCATCGCGACCGCACGGCGACCGATGCTGATCAGCCACACCGGCTGCCGCGCGCTGGCCGACCTGCCGCGCAACACCGACGACGCCACGCTGCGCGCGCTGGCCGACAAGGGCGGCGTCGCCGGCATGATCTTCTGGCCCTACCTGCGCACCGACACGCAGCCGATGGCGGAGGACGTGATCCGCCACATCGAGCACGCGATCGACGTCGCCGGCGAGGACCACGTCGGCCTCGGCACCGACAGCGGGGTCGCGCCGATCGCGCGCACGCCGGAATTCGAGAAGGACAATCGCGAGTGGGTCGCGGCCTCGGTCGCCGACGGCATCTTCGGGCCCGGCCGCCCGCCGGATCTCTACACCTTCATTCCCGATCTCAACCAGGCCGATCGTTTCGACAGGCTTGCGTTCCTGCTGTCGAAACGCGGTCACTCCGACGCGCGCATCGAGAAAGTCCTCGGCGCGAACTTCGCGCGGGTGATGCGCGAGGTGTGGGGCTGACGGCGCGGCGGTGACACGCGATCGCTGAAACGAAATGGTCGGCGGGCGCGGCGCGCGGGGCGGCCGTTCGCGTCTGGACGTCGGACCCCGCAGCCGGACAGGTGCATCCGTCGGCGTTGCGCAGCTGGGGAAGGGGCAGCGGGCGCCTTGGGGGTGCGGGTCCATCGTCCGCGGCGATCGGCATCCTGCCGAGGCCGCCCGGGCGCTGCCGCGCCCGCCGTGGAGACAAGATCGCATCGGGCCATCTCATGGACTGCGACCTCGCGGACGTGGCCGCGAGTGACGGCTCAGCGCGCGGGTTGCAGTTTCGTCTGCAGCAGCGCGCGCAATTCCGCCTTGTCGCCGTCGTCGAGGCCGACCTCGCCGTGCTTCGCCTGCAGCTCGTCGATCCGCTGCTGCAGGGTCTGCCGTTCCAGCTGCGCCATCGCGTCGAGGAATTCGTCGCGCCACTTGGCTTCCTCGCCGGGCATCGCCTGCATCGCGAGTTTCTGCAGCGCGGCGCCTTCCTCGCGTTCAGTGAAATGCTCCAGCAGCGCGCCGGTGGTGATCTCGGGCCGTTCGCGCACCAGCGTCACCAGCTCCGACAGCAGGGCGACGCCCGGTTGGCGCAGGGCGCTGAAGGTGTACGGCGGCTGCAGCTCGAGCGCGAGCGCCGGTTGCTGCAGCAGCAGCGCGATCGCGCTGCGCACGAGGCTGCGCTTCTGCGTCTGCGCGGGCGGCAGGCGCGGGCGCGCGGGCGGCGGCGCGGGTGCGCCGGTGCGCGCGGCGCCGACGCCGGTGAGTTCGGTCAGTCGCTGGCGCATGAGGTCGCCGAACGCGCCGTCGGGAATCTGCGCGAGCAGCGGCTTCGCGCGTTCGGCCATGCGCGCCTTGCCGTCGAGCGTGCCGAGGTTCACGTCCTTCGCGAGGTCGTCGTAGAAGAACTGCGACAGCGGCACCGCCTGCGCCAGCCGCGCGTCGAAGCCTTCGCGGCCTTCGCTGCGCACCAGCGTGTCGGGATCCTCGCCATCGGGCAGGAACAGGAAGAACGCCTGGCGGCCGTCCTTCATGCGCGGTAGTACCGATTCCATCGCCTTGCCTGCGGCGCGGCGGCCGGCGGCGTCGCCGTCGAAACAGAAGTACACATCGGGCGCGTTGCGGAACAGCAGCTCGGCGTGGTCGGGCGTAGTCGCGGTGCCCAGCGTCGCCACCGCCTGCGCGACACCGTGCTGGAACAGCGCGATCACGTCCATGTAGCCTTCGACGACGATCAGCCGTTCGATCTTGGTGTTCGCCTGTCGCACCTGCCACAGGCCGTAGAGTTCGCGGCCCTTGTGGAACAGCGCGGTCTCGGGCGAGTTGAGGTATTTCGGGCCGTCGTCCTTCTCCAGCACGCGGCCGCCGAACGCGATCGTGCGCCCGCGGCGATCGTGGATCGGGAACATCACCCGGTCGCGGAACTTGTCGTAGACGTGGCCCTTGTCGTTCTTCGAGAACAGGCCGACGCGCTCCAGCAGCTTCATCCGGCGCTCGTCGGTGCCGAGCGCGTCCTTCAGCGCCGAATAGCCGTCCGGCGCGTAACCGAGGCCGAACTGCGCGCGGATCTCCGCGCTCACGCCGCGACGCTCGAAATACGCCAGCGCCTTCGGCGAGGCGGCGAGCTGCTTCTGGAAGAACTTGTTCGCCGCTTCCAGCGCCGCGTACTGGTCGATGCTGTCGGGATTGACGTTGCGCTGCTGCGTGTCGCGCGGCACTTCCATGCCGACGCGCTTGGCCAGTTCGTCCACCGCGTCGAGGAATTCGAGGCGGTCGTAGTTCATCAGGAAGCTGATCGCGGTGCCGTGCGCGCCGCAGCCGAAGCAGTGGTAGAACTGCTTGGTCGGCGACACCGTGAACGACGGCGAGCGCTCGTCGTGGAACGGACAGCGCGCCGAATACTCGCGCCCCTGCCGCTTGAGCGGCACGCGCGACCCGATCAGCTCGACGATGTCCGTGCGCGCCAGCAGATCGTCGATGAAGGCGTCGGGGATGCGGGCCATGTCAGCAGCGGGTCAGTCGTTCGAGCAGCACGGTATCGAGTTCGCGCCGGCTGTCCAGCACGGCCACCACGAAGACCGATGCGGCGTCCATGCGGTACAGCAGGCGCCAGGGGCGTTCGATCAGTTCGCGATAGTGGGTGATTCCGATCTCCCGCAGTTCGGGGACGATGCGTCCGCGTGCAGCCAGCGTCGCGAGGGTCGTGGCACGCGCCTGCAGCCGGTCCAGCACGGCCAGCGCTGCGGCGACGTCGTCCGCGGCGATGTGGTCGACGATCGCGCCGAGGTCCTCGATCGCGGTGTCGGTCCAGAGCACGGCGCCTGCGTTCATTCCCGGGTCGCGACGCGCTCGCGCAGGCGCGCGAAGGCGTCGTCCTGCGCCGTCAGGCGGCCGGCGCGCACGTCGGCTTCGCCCTGCGCCACCAGCTTCAGCATGAGCAGCGCCTGCTGCTGCCGCTGGTAGCTCTCGAAACTCTGGACGACGGCGCTGGCGCGCCCGTTCTGAGTCAGCACGACCGTTTCCGAGGCGTCCTGAAGCCGTTTCAGCCATTGGCTGGCGTCGGCCTTGAAGTCGCTGAGGCTGATGATCGGGTCGCTCATGGGACATGTCCTGCCAGACCGAATTCGGTCCGAGTATAGCTCAGGGTTGCGGGTGCCGGGAAAGACGACGCCCCGGCGGACCGGGGCGTCGCAGGGCTCAGTCCCCGAAAGAACTCATTCCCTGAAAGAAGTGGTGCCGTTCGGCGCCGTCATGGCGACCGGTGCGGAGGCAGCACTGTTTTGAACCTCCGGGTCGAGCCGCACGGACAGGGATCGTGGCGGCCCAGCTTCTCGACCAGTTCCTTGTCGCCGTGGACGAAGCGGCGGCCGCGCTTCACGCGGGCCTCGGACGGATAGCCCTTGCGGCGCTTGCGGGTGACCTCAACGCCCGGCGCGGCCTCGAAAGCACGGCGTGCGGCGGTTCTGCTTGCGGTTCATGGTGCACCTCCTGCGAAAGCGACCGGGGATCGGTCGCGTGAAACGATCAGGTCTCGCGATCCTGCGCCGCCAGCGCCGCGAGCGCGTCGCCCGTCACCCGCTGCACGGTCCACGCGTCCATCCCGACCGCGCCGAGGCTGCGGTAGAAGTCGATGGCGGGCGTGTTCCAGTCCAGCACCGACCACTCGAAGCGGCCGCAGTCGCGGTCCAGCGCGAGCTTCGCCAGCCGCACCATCAGCCGCTTGCCGAGACCCAGCCCGCGGTACTGCGGGCGCACGAACAGGTCTTCGAGGTACAGCCCGGGCTTGCCGACGAAGGTCGAGAAGTTGTGGAAGAACAGCGCGAACCCGGCGGCCTCGCCGTCGACCTCGGCGATCAGCACCTCGGCGCGCGGGGTGTCGCCGAACAACTGGCGGGCGAGGCCGGCCTCGTCGGCGACGGCCTCGTGCGCGAGCTGCTCGTACTCGGCCAGCTCGCGGATGAAGGCGAGGATCCGTCCGGTGTCCTCGCGGACGGCCGGGCGGATGGCGATGGCGGGCGAAGGCGCGGTCATCGCGGCGGGGCTCAGCCGGCGAGGCGCTGCTTGATCAGCTTCGAGACCTCGCCCATGTCGGCCTGGCCGGCCAGGCGCGGCTTCAGCACGCCCATGACCTTGCCCATGTCGGCCGGGCCGGCGGCGCCGGTCTCGGCGACGGCAGCCTCGATCGCGGCCTTGATCTCGGCCTCGCCCAGCTTGGCGGGGAGGTACTGCTCGATGATCGCCATCTCGGCGCGCTCGACCGCGGCCAGGTCGTCGCGACCGGCCTTGTCGTACTGCTCGATCGAGTCCTTGCGCTGCTTGACCATCTTGTCGAGCACGGCCAGCACGCGGGCGTCGTCCATCTCGACGCGCTCGTCGACTTCCTTCTGCTTGATGGCGGCGTTGATCAGGCGGATGGTGGCCAGGCGCTCCTTTTCGCCGGCCTTCATCGCGGTCTTCATGTCGTCGGTGAGGCGTTGCTTGAGGCTCATGGTGGGGCTCCGTGGAATCGCGGTCCGCGGGGCGGACGCGAGGAAAACAGGGGAACAAGGTGGAAATGGATCGGGAATCGGTCGCCGGAGGCCGGCGATCGGGAAACGCAAAAAGCCGGCTGCGCTGGGCGCGGCCGGCTTCGGGATTCGCAGCGGAACGCGACCGCGGGGGTCGCGCCGGGAATCAGTACAGACGCTGACGCTTGGTGGCGTCGCGCGAGGTGCGGCGGGCTTGGCGCTTCACCGCGGCGGCCGCCTTGCGCTTGCGTTCCTGAGTCGGCTTTTCGTAGAACTCGCGCTTGCGGACTTCGGCCAGGACCCCGGCCTTCTCGCAGGTGCGCTTGAAGCGGCGCAGGGCAAACTCGAACGGCTCGTTTTCGCGGACTTTGACGCTGGGCATAGGAATCTCGTTAAGGAAGCCTGGCCCGGTCCTTCCGGGCGAGCCGCGCATGATAAAGGGCTCGGCTTTTGCGGGCAAGGTCTCCCTCCCAAGAACCGCACCCTGGTGCTTGCCATGATGTTGCCATAAATCAAAAAATTTGATAAATAAGTTCCATCTGGTTCTGAGGCCGCTGCCAATGGATGTTCGCAAACTTGTCGAATTGTTCGGTGGTCAAACTGCGCTTGCAGGATTGGTGGGAATCAATCAGAGCGCTGTTGCCTACTGGGTGAAAAAGGGCGCGATCCCAAGCAAATGGCACGGCAGGATTCTGGAGCTTGCCATCGACAAGGGGGTGCGGCTGGAAGCTTCCGATCTGATCCCTAGGCCTTCCGCAACTTTGCAGCTAAGCCCCAGTGATGAACGTCATGGCGCGGGTGGCGAATTTGATGGCGGGCAACTGGCCCCGTTCATGTTTTATGCCTCTGCAGAAGGCACCGTGAAGATTCAGCTGCTCGTTCAGGATGAAACGTTGTGGGCGTCGCAGCGGGGAATGGCGGAGATTTTTGATGTCGAGATCAGCACTATCAACTACCATCTTTCGCAAATCTTTGATTCAAAAGAGCTTTCGGAAGAGGCAGTTGTTAGAGAATTTCGAATACCTGCTGTTGATGGTAAGACCTACGGCACCAAGTTCTACAGCCTCGACGCCATCATCTCGGTCGGCTATCGCGTGAACTCCCACAAGGCGACCCGGTTCCGGGTCTGGGCGACGACCGTCTTGAAGGAATACCTCACCAAGGGATTTGCTCTTGATGACGATCGTTTGAAACAAGGCAAGGCCTTGTTCGGTAAGGACTACTTCGATGAACTGCTGGATCGGATCCGCGAAATCCGCGCATCTGAGCGACGGTTCTATCAAAAGATCACCGATCTCTACGCGCAGTGCAGTGTCGACTACGATCCGAACTCACCAATCACCCAGCGGTTTTACGCGCATGTCCAGGACAAGCTGCATTACGCCATCCATGGGCATACATCGGCTGAATTGATTGACCTGCGTGTCGATGCGAACAAGCCGAACATGGGGCTGACGCATTGGAAGAACGAAGGTTCCGGCGGGAAGATCACGAAAACGGATGTCCTCGTTGGCAAGAATTATCTCCATCAGGAAGAAATTGAGCATCTGAACCGGCTTGTCAGCATGTACCTCGATACAGCCGAGAATCTGGCAAGGCGACAGCGTGTCCTCACGATGGAAGAGTGGGCAAGACGGCTCGACGATTTCCTACGCTTCAATGAATACGATGTGCTTGCGGACTACGGCAAGGTAAGACGGGAGGCTGCCGAGCGGCACGCGGTACAGGAATACGAAAAGTTCCGCATTGTCCAAGACCGTAACTATCGTTCGGACTTCGACAAAGTGGTGGATGAGATCAGAATCACGAAGAAGCTGCCGAAAGGCGATCAAGAAGCATGAAGGTCCTCGGCATCGAATCCAGCTGCGACGAGACCGGCGTGGCCGTGTACGACACGGCCCGGCCCGGCGCGGCCGGGCTGCGGGCGCATGCGGTCTACAGCCAGATCGCGCTGCACGCCGAGTACGGCGGGGTGGTGCCCGAACTGGCCAGCCGCGACCACGTGCGCAAGCTGCTGCCGCTGATCCGCCAGACCCTCGCCGAGGCCGGGCTGTCGGTCCGCGACCTCGACGGCGTGGCCTACACGGCCGGCCCGGGGCTGGTCGGGGCGCTGCTGGTCGGCGCCGGCGTGGCGCGGGCGCTGGCCTGGGCGCTGGACCTGCCGGCGATCGGCGTCCACCACATGGAGGGCCACCTGCTGGCGCCGCTGATGGAGGACGAGGACCCCGTCCACGGCCGTCCCGAGCCGCCGTTCGTCGCCCTGCTGGTCTCCGGCGGCCACAGCCAACTGGTCGCGGTCGACGCCATCGGCACCTACCGGCTGCTCGGCGACACGCTGGACGACGCCGCCGGCGAGGCTTTCGACAAGTCGGCCAAGCTCATGGGCCTGCCGTATCCGGGCGGCCCGCAGCTCGCGGCGCTGGCCGAGACCGGCGATCCCGGCCGCTACCGGTTCCCGCGGCCGATGACCGACCGCCCCGGCCTCGATTTCAGCTTCAGCGGCCTGAAGACGCAGGTGCTGCTGGCCTGGCGCGATTCCGACCAGAGCGACACCGCCCGTGCCGACATCGCCCGCGGGTTCGAGGACGCGGTGGTCGACACGCTCGCGATCAAGTGCCAGCGCGCGCTCGACGCCACCGGTGCGAAGACTTTGGTGGTGGCCGGCGGCGTCGGGGCGAACAAGCGCCTGCGGGCGAAGCTGCAGGCGATGGCCGCGAAGCGCGGTGGCCGGGTCTGCTTCCCGCGGCCCGAGCTGTGCACCGACAACGGCGCGATGATCGCCTTCGCCGGCGCGCTGCGGCTCGAAGCCGGCCAGCGCAGCGACGCCGCCGTGCACGTCGTGCCGCGCTGGGACATGGCGACGTTGCCGGCGGTCGAGCGAGGAGACGCCGCATGAGGGCGTACGGTCATCGCAAGGGCGAGGTGCAGGCGGTCGAATCGACCGTCGAACTCGACGATGTCGTGATCGAGGTCGACGAGCCGTTCCTCGTTGCACTCCGGGATTTCGTGCAATACGCGCTGGATGACATGCGTCGTCTCGGCACGCGATACGACCACGTGCATTTCCAGGACAAGAGTGCAGCGTGGCGGCCGTCGTGGCCGGATATCATCCTGATCCGCAAAAGCGACGATCATCCCGGGGACACGACATGACGGACAAGGTTTTCATCGAAGCCCTCGAGATCGAGGCGCTGATCGGCATCTACGACTGGGAGCGACGCATCCGCCAGCCGCTGCTGTTCGATCTCGAGATGAGCTTCGACAACCGCAAACCCGCGTCGACCGACGACATCGTCGACACGCTGGACTACAAGGCGGTGAGCAAGCGCCTGATCGAGTACGTCTCGGCGTCGTCGTTCGGGTTGGTGGAAACGCTGGCCGAGCGCTGCGCGGAGATCGTGCTGGCTGAATTCGCGGTGTCCCACGTGCGCCTGAAGCTGAGCAAGCCCGGCGCGGTGCGCGGCGCGCGCGCGGTGGGCGTGATCATCGAACGCAGCCGGTCCTGAGGACGTCGCGATGGGCAAGGCCTACCTGAGCCTCGGCAGCAACGTCGAGGCCGAGCGCAACCTGCGTTCGGCGTTCGCGGCGCTGCGTGCGCGCTTCGGCGACGTCGTCGCGTCGACGGTCTACCGCTTTCCCGCGGTTGGTTTCGACGGTCCCGATTTCCTCAACGCCGCGGCGGTGATCGACAGCGATCTCGATCCGCAGGCGCTCAATGCGTGGCTGCATGCGCTGGAGGATGCGCACGGGCGCGATCGCAGCGGGCCGCGTTTCGGCGATCGCCCGCTCGACATCGACATCGTGTTCTACGACGACCTGGTGCTGTCGGGGCCCGGGCACCTGCAACTACCGCGCGACGAACTGCGCCATGCGTTCGTGCTGCGGCCGCTGGCGGAGATCGCGCCGGGCTTCGTTGATCCGCGCAGCGGACGCACGCTCGCTGCGCTGTGGGCCGCGTCGCCGGAGCGCGACGTGGCGTGCACGCCGGTGTTCGATGGCGCAGGCGATTGAGCGGTTCGGCGAACGCAACGTTATTGCATCACCGGTGACTTCCTGCGCTTGCGGGGGGGGCAGCGCATCGCGGACGATGCCGCCTCCACACACCGTGTCCGGGGAGGACGCAGGCGATGTTCGAGAAGTTCTCGCGCAGTTGGGACCTGGTGAAGGCCAGCGCGTCGGTGCTGCGCGCCGACAAGGAGCTGATGCTGTTCCCGGTGCTCTCGTCGCTGGCGACGTTGCTGGTGCTGGCGACGTTCGCGCTGCCGGTGTTCGCGTTCAAGCTGTTCGACCACGGCTTCAACGTCGTCGGTGCGCTCGTCGGCTTCGCGTTCTATTTCTGCCAGTACGCGGTGATCGTGTTCTTCAACAGCGCGCTGGTGGGCGCGGCGTCGATCCGGCTGGAAGGCGGTGATCCGACCTTCTCCGACGGCATCCGCATCGCGCGCGGCAAGCTGCCGGCGATCATCGGCTACGCCGCGATCGCGGCCACCGTCGGCGTCGTGCT
The DNA here is from genome assembly GCF_056313745.1 of Lysobacter sp. DMC97. Classification (NCBI taxonomy): domain Bacteria; kingdom Pseudomonadati; phylum Pseudomonadota; class Gammaproteobacteria; order Lysobacterales; family Lysobacteraceae; genus Lysobacter; species Lysobacter sp. DMC97. The sequence goes on from NZ_JBQUZR010000003.1 coordinate 357,877, forward strand.
GAAGTCGCTGAAGGACCGCGACAACAACATCATCGTGCGCATGATCGGCAGCGGCCTGGGCGTGGCGTGGACGCTGGCGACGTTCCTGGTGGTGCCGGTGCTGGTGAACCGCGACATCGGGCCGGTCGAGGCGCTGAAGGAAAGCGTGGCGCTGCTGAAGAAGACCTGGGGCGAGAACGCCATCGGCCACGTCGGCATCGGCGCAGCGTTCGGCCTGATCGCGACGTTCATGGTGCTGGTCGGCATCGCGGCGACGTTCCTCGCCTGGCAGGCGGCGCCGGCGGCGGGGATCACGATCGCGATCGTGGCGGTCGTCGCGCTGCTGGTGCTGGCCACGATCCAGTCGGCGCTGGGCGGCATCTATTCCGCGGCGCTGTACCGCTACGCCGTCTCGCGCGAGACGCCGCCGGCGTTCCGCGGGCTGGCGCTGGAATCGGCGTTCGCGCCGAAGCGCTGAAACAAGGCGTGAAACGCAGCATGAAACGCAAGTTGAAACGCGGCTTGTAACAAGTCTCGAAACAGGCAACGCACCACGGGCCGGCGCCGCACGACGCCGGCCCGTGTCGTTTGCGATCACCCTGCGAGCAACCGTCCGCCGTCGACGCGGATCGTCTGCCCGGTCGTGTAGGTCGCGTCCTGCAGCAGCCAGCGCACGGCTTCGGCGATCTCGTCCTCGGTGCCGGTACGCGCCAGCGGCGTCTTCGCGAGGATCGTCTCCTTCGCGGCCTCGGGCTTGCCTTCCGGCCACAGGATCGCGCCCGGCGCGACCGCGTTCACGCGCACCTGCGGCGCGAGTTCGAGCGCGAGCGCGTGGGTGGCGGCGACCAGCGCGGCCTTGCTCATGCCGTAGACGATGTGGTCGCGCAGCGGACGCTCGGCGTAGATGTCGACGAGGTTGACAATGGCCCCGCGCGCGGCGCGCAGATGCGGCGCAGCGGCCTGGGCGAGGATCACCGGCGCGCGGGCGTTGACGAGGAACTGCGCGTCCCAGTCGGCGGGCGTGATCGTGCCCAGCGGGGTGGGCGAGAACGCCGAGGCGTTGTTGACCAGCGCATCGAGCCGTCCGAAGCGGCCGACGGTGTGCGCCACCAGCTCGGGCAGGCGGTCGTACTCGGCGAGATCGGCCTGCAGCGCCAGCGTGCTGCCGGGGCGATCGCGTTCCAGCGCGGCGACCAGCGCGGCCATGTCCTCGCCGGAATCGCGGTAGTGCAGCGCCAGATCGTGGCCGGCCGCGTGCAGGCGGCGGGCGATGGCGGCCCCCAGGCGGCGTGCGGCGCCGGTGACGAGAGCGACGGGGCGGGAGTCGGACATGGCGGGGTCTCCGCGCTCCGGAAGGGCGCGACGGGGGCATTTGACCACAGTCAAACGCTGCCGCCGGCACAGGCGCATGCTCCCCGCGCCATTCCTGTCGGAGCAATGCCATGGACCCGATCCTTTCCGAACTCTTCGCCAAGCCCGTCGGCTGGATGACCCTCGGCGGCCTGGGCTTCATCGTCCTCATGGGCGGTTACATCTGGTGGTACGCCCGCAAGAAGATCCGTGAAGAAGAAAACGACGCACAAGCCCCCCGCTGAGTGGGATTCGCTATCCTGTGCAGCCCCGCAAAGGAGCTGCCGCATGGCGATCGACGATGAGCTGGACCCCGATGCCATCGCGCACAGCGAACGATTGGCGGAAGTGATCAGGGACCAGATCGCGAGCAACGGCGGCGTGCTGCCCTTCTGGCGGTTCATGGAGCTGGCGCTGTACGCGCCGGGTCTGGGCTACTACAGCGCCGGTGCCACCAAGCTCGGACCGGGCGGCGATTTCGTCACCGCGCCCGAGCTGGGCAGCCTGTTCGCCGAATGCGTGGCGGACGCCTTCGCGCCGGTACTGAAGCAGATCGGCGACGACGCGGTGTTCGTCGAAGTCGGCGGCGGCAGCGGCGCGTTCGCCGAGGCCGCGCTGCGCCGGCTCGCGGCCGTGGGTGCGCTGCCGGCGCGCTACGCGATCCTCGAACCCAGCGCCGACCTGCGCCAGCGCCAGCAGGTGCGCCTGCGCGAGCGCCTCGCGCCCGAGGTCTTCGCCCGCGTGTCGTGGCTGCAGATGCCGATCCACGAACCGTGGAACGGCGTGCTGTTCGCGAACGAGGTGATCGACGCGCTGCCGACCTCGCGCTTCGCGATCCGCGACGGCGAGGTCTACGAGGAACACGTGGCGCTGGACGCCGACGGCGGTTTCGTCCGCGTCGATCGCCCCGCCGATGCGCTGCTGTCGGCGGCGGTGCGACACGTCGAACGCCAGTGCGGCACGTCGTTCCGCGATGGCTACCGTTCCGAAGTGCTGCCGCAGTTGCCGTACTGGCTGCAGGCGGTGCTCGGCGGCCTCGGCACCGGCGCGGTGCTGCTGACCGATTACGGGTATCCACGCCGCGAGTACTACGACCCGCGCCGCGAGGACGGCACGCTGCGCGCGTTCCATCGCCACCGTTTGGTCGACGACGTGTTCGCGCGCGTGGGCCTGCAGGACGTCACCGTGTCGGTGGATTTCACCGCGCTGGCCGAAGCCGGCACCGGCGCGGGTTTCGACTTCGCGGGCTACTGCTCGCAGGCGAGTTTCCTGATCGGCAACGGCCTGGAGCAACGCCTGGCCGATCAGGAATCGCACGCGCCCGACGAGGCCGCGCGCTACGCGCTGCGCCAGCAGGCGAAGCAGCTCACCCTGCCGGGCGAGATGGGCGAACGCTTCCAGGCGATCGGCTTCTCGCGCCGCGTCGATCTCGACCATGCCTTCCTCGCGGGCGATCTGAGCCACAGGCTCTGACGCCGTGGCCGGTTATCGCTACGGCCGTTCGCTGAAGCCGTTCCGCCGGCCGTGGCTGTGGTCGCTGCTGTGGATGGTGGCGGTGTCGACGGTGGTCGCCTTCTCGCTGCTGCCGGCGTCGTCGCTGCAGACGTTGCCCAGCGCGAACGACAAGCTCGAACACTTCCTCTCGTACGCCGTGCTCGCGGCCGGCGCGGTGCAGCTGTATCCGCGCTGGCGCTCGCTGTCGATCGTCGGCCTCGGGCTGGTGCTGATGGGCATCGCGCTGGAATACGCGCAGGGCGCGATGGGGCAGGGCCGGATGATGGACCGCATGGATGCGCTGGCGAACACGCTGGGCGTGATCGCCGGACTCGGCACCCGGCTCACGCCGCTGCACGACGTGCTGCTGCGGCTCGATCGCCGCGACGACGCGTCGTCGCGCTAGGACTCGTCCGCGGGCGTCTGTTCCGCACCGCGCGCCGCGCCGATCGCGGCGATCCGCGCACGCCGCAATGCCTCGCCGATCGCAGGGCCGTCCATGCCCGGACGCGCGACGTCGCGGCCCTGCACGGCCAGCGCCGCCGCATGCAGGCGGACGAGCTCGGCGCCCTGCGGATATGCGCTCTCGGCCATGCCGCCACGGCCGCGCTTGTCGGCCTCGCAGACGACGGCGAGTTGCGCGATCCGCTGCGGTTGCCGGAAACCGTCGCAGCGCGCGATCACGTCGTGGACCTTCGCGTTGCGCAGCTCGCCGAGCCGATGCACGTTGAGATGCTCGCGGCAGGCGGCGCGCGCGAGGTCGCGATGCACCGAGGGCACCTTCAGCCGCGCGCACAGCGCCTCCAGCGGTTCGAGGCCGCGCTGTTCGTGCAGGATGTGCTTCGGCAGTTCCTCCGCCGGCGTCAGCGCCTTGCCGAGGTCGTGGGTCAGCGCGGCGAAGCCGATCACGTCGTCGCCCGGCGCCAGCCGCGCGGCCATGTCGCAGACCATTTCCACGTGCACGCCGGTGTCGATTTCGGGATGGAATTCGGCGCGCTGCGGCACGCCGTACAGCGCGTCCACTTCCGGCAGCACGACCTTCAGTACGCCGCAGTCGTGCAGCGTGCGCAGGAACGCCGACGGCCGCGCCGCGCGCAGCGCGCCGGCGAGTTCCTTCCACACGCGCTCGGCGGTGAGATCGGCCAGTTCGCCGGCCTCGGTCATCGTGCGCATCAGCGCCATGGTTTCCGGCGCGACGGTGAAGCCGAACGGCGCCAGCCGCGCCATGAACCGGCCCGCGCGCAGCACGCGCAGCGGGTCGTCGACGAAGGCCGGGCCGACGTGGCGCAGCACGCGCGCTTCCAGATCGCGCACGCCGCCGTGCGGATCGACCAGCGTGCCGTCGTCGGCCTGCGCGATCGCGTTGATCGTGAAGTCGCGGCGCAGCAGGTCTTCTTCCAGCGTCACCTCGGGCGCGGCGTGCACGACGAAGCCGCGGTGGCCGCGTGCGGATTTGCGTTCGGTGCGGGCGAGGGCGTATTCCTCGCCGCTGTCCGGATGCAGGAACACCGGGAAATCCTTGCCCACGGTCTTGAAGCCGGCGGCGAGCATCGACTCCGGCGATTCGCCGACGACGACGTGGTCGCGATCGTGCACCGGCAGGCCGAGGAGGCGGTCGCGCACCGCGCCGCCGACGAGATAAGTCTTCATCCTGCGAGTGTACCGGTAGAGCGGCCTTCAGGCCGCTGCTCTCCATTGCAACTCGAATGGCAGCGGCCTGAAGGCCGCTCTACCGGAACGAGTGTACGTAGGGCGGGCCTTGGCCCGCCACCCGCATGCCCTGCCGAATGTCAGGCGATGCGCCTCAGCGCGTCGCGTGCTGCGCCAGCAGCGCGACGATCGCCTGCGAACCCGAGCCGCGGCCGAGGTGCAGTTCGATCGGCGCCGGCTGACCGGACAGCCAGATCCGCAGTTCGGCTTCCAGATCGAAATGGCCCGCTGTCTCCAGCGAGAACATCGTGATCGCGCGGTACGGGATGCTGCGGTACTCGGTCTTCTTCGCGGTGAGGCCCTGCTTGTTCACCAGCATCACGCGGCGGTCGGTGAACACGACCAGGTCGCGGATGGTGGAGAACGCGCGTTGCAGCGCTTCGCCGGGCGCGAGCAGCGGCGCGAATTCCTCGGCGAGCTTGTCGACCGGCGTTTCGCCGGCGTGGCCGAGCAGGCCGTCGATCAGTCCCATGGGCATGTCCTCGTGGTCGAAATGGAAGCGGAGTGCGGGCGGCGACGCGTCAGGCGCGCGTGCCGAGGATTTCGGGCAGTTTCGCGCGGACGTCGGTGGGCGCGATGCCGAGCTTCGGCAGGCCGTTGTCGTCGCTGGTCGAATCGCGCTGCAGCGAGCGCCAGTTGTCGCGGCTGATCGGCTTGCCCGGCAGGTGTTCGCCGACCTCGGCCTGCACGCGGCCGAGCGCGCCGGGCAGCGGCAGCACGAAGCGCGACCAGCCCTTGGTCTTCGCGGTGAGCTTCACGATTTCGCCGAGTGTCATGACGTCCGGGCCGACGAGGTCGTAGGACCGGCCGATGGTGGCGTCGTCGACCAGCGCACGCGCGAAGGCCGCGGCCACGTCGCCCACCCACACCGGCTGGAAGCGCACGTCGGCGCCGCCCAGCGGCAGCCCCGGCGCGAAGCGCAGCAGTTGCGCGAAGCGGCAGAACAGGCCGTCGCCGGGGCCGGCGATCACCGACGGCCGCAGCAGCGTCCAGTCCAGCCCGGACGCGACGACGTGCGCCTCGGCCTCGCCGCGCGCCTGCAGGTAGTGGCTGGCGCCGTCGCCGGCGTGCAGCGCGCTCATCTGCAGCAGGCGACGCACGCCGGTGGCGCGCATCGCGTCGATCACCGCGCCGCCGAGTTCGACGTACACCTTGCGGAAGCCGCGGCCGTCGTCGCCGCGTTCGTTGAGGATGCCGACGAGGTTGACCACGGCATCGGCGCCCGCGAAGGCCTCGCGCAGGAATGCGGCGTCGTGCACGTCGCCCGCGCGATGCCCGGCGCCCGGCGGCACGCGCTCGCGCGTGGCCGCGTCGCGCGAGAGCACGTCCACGCGATGCCCGTCCGCGAGCAGGCGCGCGACCAGCGACCGGCCGACGAAGCCGCTGCCGCCGAGGACGACGACATGCCGGCTCATCGCCGCGGCGTTCCCGTGCCGGCAGCCGGCGGGACCGGGCACACGAAGGGCTTGCGCGTCTCCACCATCCGCCCGGCGAGGCGGTCGGTGATCGGCAGCGCGTTGCCGTTGAGCCGCCAGTCGTAGATCACGCTGAAGGCGAGGATGCGCGCGACGTAATCGCGGGTTTCCTTGTAACTGATGGTCTCGATCCAGAAGTCGGCGTCCATCCCCGGGCGCTGCGTCTGCCAGCGCGCCACCGGCGCCGGGCCGGCGTTGTAGGCGGCGATCGCGACGTAGGTCATGCCGTACTTGTCTTCCAGTTCGCGCAGGTAGGCGGTGCCCAGCGCGATGTTGAACTCCGGCTCGTACAGCGCCTCGCCGCCGCTCCACGGCAGACCGAGGCGGCGGGCGAGGCCCGCGCCGGTCGACGGCAGCACCTGCATCAGGCCGCGGGCGTCGGCACCGGAGCGCGCACGCGGATTGAACACGCTTTCGGCGCGGATCTCGGCGGCGACCCAGGTCGGATCGATGTTCTGCTTCGCCGCCTCGCGCCGGATCGCGGTGTCGTGGTGCAGCGGGAAGCGCAGCGTGTACAGCTGCGATTCCTCGGGATAACTCTTGCCGCCCACGTTGACCAGCCCGAACACGCCGCGGTCGAACCAGCCGTTGTCCTGGGCGATGCCGACGGCGATGCGGCGCTGCTCGGGCGTGAACCGCGACAGCGCATCCTTCCACTCGCGTTCGGCCCAGGCGGGGCGGTCGATGCGGTACAGCAGCATGGCGCGGATCATCGAAGGATCGTTGCCGACCGCGGTCTTCGCGGCGGGCGTGGTGGCCGGCGTCGACGGGCACAGCGCGTACGGCGCGCCGATGCGGTCGGCGGCGAGGAAGCCGTGGAATTCCGGCTTCATCGCCGCGTCGCGGTACAGCGCTTGGGCCGTGGTGCGGTCGCCGCCCATCTCCAGCAGCCGCGCCTCGAAATAGCGCCAGCGCGAATCGCGGCGCTGGGCGTCGGGCATCGCGCGGATCGCCGCCAGCGCCGACTTCCAGTCGGAGCGGGCCATGGCCTCGCGCGCCTGCCATTCGTGGAGTTTGTCGTCGTAGGCGACGTCGGGCACCGCGGCCAGCCGGCGTGCGGACTCGGGGCCGTACGAGGCCACCGTCCACAGCGCGGCCTGGTACAGCGCGCGGCCGCGCTCGGCGTCGTTCAGGCCCAGCGCTTCCGTGATCTTCGGCAGCCGCGCTTCCGCCGCCGCCGGGTTGGCCTTCGCCAGCTTCGCCAGCCCCTGCGAGGCGACCAGCCGGCTGCGTGCGGTCTTCGGCCAGCCCAGCGCACGGTCGTGGGGGGATTCGATGAAGGCGGCGTAGTCGTTCGCCAGCGCGAACTCGTCCGCGGGCAGGCCGCGGGCGGCGGCGCGCATCACGCCCGGCTGCCACTCGGCGGCGGCCTTCTCGATCCGTTCCCAGCGCAGGGCCGGGGTCAGCCCGCCGCGGGCGGCCAGCACCGCCATCGGGGCGTCGCAGCCGTCGGGCAGCGAGCGCCCGGTGCTGCGCCACAGCGCCTGGGCGTCGGCGGTCCAGTCGGCATCGGTCAGGCCCAGCGCCTGCCGGGCGTTCAGTTCGGCGCAGCGCAGGGCGGCGCTCTTGATCGATGGCGACCAGGCGGCGCGGAAGGCCGGCCAGTCCTCGCGCCGCGCCAGCGCCGCCAGCCACTCCTCGCGGAAGGCCTCGGCCGCGGGCTGGCCGGCGAAGCGGGTGAGGAAGGCCTGGCCGTCGGCCGCGGGCAGGGTGTCGAGGTCGCGACGGAGGCCGGCGTATTCGACCCAGCCGGCCAGGGCGTGGCCGGCGGGCAGGGGCGAGGCCGGGGTCTGGCCGCGCTCGGCGGCTTCGATGGCGGCCCGGGTGCGGGCCAGGGCGGGGGTGTCGTTCTGCGCGCGGCAGGCGGCGGGGGAAATCGCGATCAGCAGGGTCGCGAGCAGGGGCAGATGGGGGATGCGCATGCGGGGACTATAGCGAAGCGGGATGAACCATCGGCGGGTGCACGGGCCACGGTGACGGGTGCGACGGCCGGGTGGGCGGACGGGGCGGACCGACAGGATCCGGCCCCTGCCGGAGGTCCCGGGGCCCGCCGGCATCTTGCCCCGCCTTCACATTTTGTTTACAAAGCCGGGGTGCCGCTCCGGGAGGGGGCCCGGGCGGTGGCCGCTGCGACACTTTAGATATTCAATTTCAACGGAGAGAACCCATGAGCAAGCTGCGCCGTAATCGCCTGACGGCCGCTGTCCACCTGACGCTGCTCCTCGCACTGCCCGGCATCGCCGCGGCGCAGGACGCGCAGAGCGACAAGAGCACCCTCGACACCATCAGTGTCACCGGGTCCCGCATCAAGCAGACCAATGCCGTCACCGCCCAGCCGGTGTACGTCATGGACCGCGCCAAGATCGAAGAGACCGGCGTCGCCAGCGTCGGCGAGCTGCTCCAGCAGCTGACGGCCAGCGGCAAGGCCCTGAACGCCAAGTTCAACTCCTCGGGCAACTTCGGCTATCCGCCGGACGGCGGCGGCATCGGCGCCGGCTCGGCCCAGGTCGACCTGCGCAACCTCGGCTCGCAGCGCGTGCTGGTCCTGGTCGACGGCATCCGCTGGGTCAACGAATCCTCGGCCTCGGGCGTCAGCGGCAGCGCCGACCTCAACACCATCCCGCTGGCCATCATCGACCGCGTCGAAGTGCTGGAAGACGGCGCTTCCGCGATCTACGGCTCCGACGCCATTGCCGGCGTGGTGAACATCATCACCCGCAAGAACTTCAAGGGCGCCGAGCTGCACACCTACTACGGCGAATACAGCCGCGGCGGCGAGACCAAGGATGCGTCCTTCACCTTCGGCACCGGCGGCGACGGCTGGAACGCGGTCTTCGGCGCCAGCTACTACAAGCAGGACCGCATCAGCTCGGGCGACTGGGGCCAGTCCTCGTTCCCCGAACCGAACGCCGGCCTTGACGCGGGCAGCTCGGGCACCCCGCAGGGTCGCTTCGTGTTCTCCGACCCCTCGGGCAACTTCTACAGCATCACCCTCAACAACGGCACCACCGCCCCGGTGTTCGTCCCGGGCAACCCGAACGGCGGCACCTACCACCAGTTCACTGGTGCCGACCGCTTCAACTTCGCGCCGTTCAACCTGCTGCTGACGCCCAGCGAGCGCAAGGCCCTGTTCGCCAGCGCCACGATCGACCTCGGCGAGAACACCCGCCTGCACTTCAAGGGCCTGTTCAACAACCGCGAGTCGGCCAACCAGGCCGCGCCCGAGCCGATCTTCGTCGGTCCCGGCGCCGGCACCGGCGGCATCGCCGACACGATCTCGATCCCGGCGAACCATCCGTACAACCCGTTCGGCTTCGCCCTGGACGCGAACAGCAACTTCGTGTTCATCGGCCGTCGTCCGCTGGAAGTCGGGCCGCGCATCTTCACGCAGAACGTCGACACCTGGTACTTCAACGTCGGCCTCGACGGCCTGTTCGACATCGGCGACCGCAACTTCGGCTGGGATGCGAACTACGTCCACAGCCGCAACTCGGCGACGCAGCGCTTCACCAACGGCTACAACGTCGCCCACATCCGCACTGCGCTGGGCGATCCGGCGGTGTGCGCCGCGACCCCGGGCTGCGTGCCGCTGGACATCTTCGGTGGCCAGGCGCGTCCGTTCACCCGGCAGATGATCGACTACATCATCACCAACCAGCGCGACGCCAGCACCCAGGTGCTCGACTCGTTCTCGTTCAACATCACCGGTGACCTGTTCGCGATCGCCGACCGCAACGCCGGCTTCGCCGCCGGTGCCGAGTACCGCAAGTACAAGGGCGACTTCAATCCCGATCCGCTGCGCCAGACCGGCGAGTCGCAGGACTCGTTCGCTTCGCCGATCTCCGCCAGCTACGACGTGAAGGAAGTCTACGGCGAGTTCAACTTCCCGGTCCTCGCCACCCTCGACCTGACCGCCGCGATCCGCTGGTCCGACTATTCGACCTTCGGCAGCACCACCACCGGCAAGGTCGGTTTCCGCTGGCAGCCGATCGAGGACGTCGTGGTCCGCGGCACCTACTCGCAGGGCTTCCGCGCCCCGAACCTGGGCGAGCTGTACGGCCTGACCCAGTTCGGCGCCACCCTGACCGACCCCTGCGGCCCGACCGGCGCGCCCGTGGTCGACCGCACCAACGGCGTCTCGCCGGGCCTGGAAGCGGCGTGCGTCGCGGCGGGCGTGCCCGACAACTTCGAGCAGGCCAACACCCAGATCACCACCTTCACCGGCGGCAACCGCGACCTGGATCCGGAGAAGTCGGACAGCTGGACCGTGGGTGCGGTGTACAGCCCGGGCTGGGGTGAAGACCAGTCGTGGTCGCGCAAGCTTGACTTCGAAGTCGGCTACTACGACCACAAGATCGATGGCGCCATCCTGTCGGCCGACCTCCAGACCCTGCTCAACGCCTGCTACACCACCGGCAACGGCACGGATCCGAAGGTCTGCTCGCCGTTCACCCGCGGCAGCAGCGGCAACCTCAACCCGCCGAACAACTTCCTGCAGAACTTCGGCACGGTGAAGACCAGCGGCGCCGACCTCAAGGTCAACTGGCTGAGCCCGGAATGGGGCTTCGGCAGCCTGAGCGCCTCGCTGCAGTCGACCTGGATCCGCGAGTACAAGGCGGTCGACGGCGACGGCAACGTCAGCTCGCGTCGTGTCGGCATCGAAGTCGGCGACAGCGCGATCCCCGAGTGGCAGACCAACGCCCAGCTCGGCTGGCACAAGGGCAACTTCGACGTCGTCTACGGCCTGCGCTACATCGACTCGGTCGAGGAAGACTGCAACAGCGCGACGATCTCGGATGTCCCGAACTGCCTGAACGCCCGTGCGGTCAACAAGCTCGGCGCCGTGACCTACCACGACGTGCAGTTCTCGTGGAACAACGCGCTGTTCGACGGCCTGAAGCTGTCGGTGGGCGGCAACAACGTGTTCGGCAAGGAACCGCCGATCTGCGTGACCTGCTCGCTGAACGGCTACGACGCCGGCACGTATGACCTGCCGGGCGCCTTCTGGTACGTCAGCGCCGACTACCGGTTCTGATCGATCCGGTCGCGACAACCCGGTCCCGGCCTCGCGCCGGGGTCGGGACCGGACGAAGGGGCGGAGCGATCCGCCCCTTCTTCTTTGCCCGGCCCCCTTGAAAGCCGCCGGGCGCCCCCCATCTCCCGCCCGTCCCGGCAAGCCGGGCGCACTTTTGCCGCGGTTTTGGCAGTCTCGGGTCGAGAGTGCTAAGATCGCCGCCCTTTCCCAACCCAATCAACCACTTGCGAGGATCCGCATGAATCTCAAGCCGCTCTACGATCGCGTGATCGTCAAGCCGATCGAAGCCGAGGAAACCTCCATCGGCGGGATCATCATCCCCGACGCCGCCAAGGAAAAGCCCACCAAGGGCGAAGTCGTCGCCATTGGCGAGGGCAAGTTCATCGACGCCACCGGCGGCCTGCGTGCGCCGAAGGTCAAGGTCGGCGACAAGGTGATCTACGGCCAGTACTCGGGCTCGGCGTACAAGGCCGACGGCGTCGAATACAAGATCATCAAGGAAGACGACATCCTCGCGATCGTCGGCTGATGCGCGCGGGCGGGCGCATCGCCCCGCCGCACGCGTGCTGACGCATCGCTGTCGCAACGGCGGGCCAGGGCCCGCCCTACGAACACCACATTTTTCCGGAGTTTCAGACCATGGCTGCCAAAGACATCCGTTTCGGTGAAGACGCCCGCTCGCGCATGGTGCGCGGCGTGAACGTGCTCGCCAACGCCGTGAAGGCGACCCTCGGCCCGAAGGGCCGCAACGTCGTGCTCGAGAAGAGCTTCGGCGCCCCGACGATCACCAAGGACGGCGTGTCCGTCGCGAAGGAGATCGAGCTGGCCGACAAGTTCGAGAACATGGGCGCGCAGATGGTGAAGGAAGTCGCGTCCAAGACCTCCGACAACGCCGGCGACGGCACCACCACCGCGACCGTGCTGGCCCAGGCGCTGATCCGCGAAGGCATGAAGGCGGTCGCCGCCGGCATGAACCCGATGGACCTCAAGCGCGGCATCGACAAGGCGGTCACCACCGCCGTCGCCGAGCTGAAGGCCATGAGCAAGCCGACCGCCGACGACAAGGCGATCGCCCAGGTCGGCACGATCTCGGCCAACTCCGACGAATCGATCGGCAACATCATCGCCGACGCGATGAAGAAGGTCGGCAAGGAAGGCGTGATCACGGTCGAGGAAGGCTCGGGCCTGGACAATGAACTCGACGTCGTCGAGGGCATGCAGTTCGACCGCGGCTACCTGTCGCCGTACTTCGTCAACAACCAGCAGTCGATGGCCGCCGAGCTGGACGACCCGTACATCCTGCTGCACGACAAGAAGATCTCGAACGTCCGCGACCTGCTGCCCGTCCTCGAGGGCGTGGCCAAGGCCGGCAAGCCGCTGCTGATCGTGGCGGAAGAAGTCGAGGGCGAAGCCCTGGCGACGCTGGTGGTCAACACCATCCGCGGCATCGTCAAGGTCTGCGCCGTGAAGGCCCCGGGCTTCGGCGACCGCCGCAAGGCGATGCTGGAAGACATGGCCATCCTCACCGGCGGCACCGTGATCTCCGAGGAAGTCGGCCTGTCGCTGGAGAAGGCCACGATCAAGGATCTCGGCCGCGCGAAGAAGGTGCAGGTCTCGAAGGAGAACAGCACGATCATCGACGGCGCCGGCGACACCTCGGCGATCGAGGCCCGCATCAAGCAGATCAAGGCCCAGATCGAGGAGACCTCGTCCGACTACGACCGCGAGAAGCTGCAGGAGCGCGTCGCCAAGCTCGCCGGCGGCGTGGCCGTGATCAAGGTCGGCGCCTCGACCGAGATCGAGATGAAGGAAAAGAAGGCCCGCGTCGAAGACGCCCTGCACGCCACCCGTGCGGCCGTCGAGGAAGGCATCGTCCCGGGCGGCGGCGTCGCGCTGATCCGCGCCAAGACCGCGGTCGAAGGCCTGAAGGGCATCAACGAAGACCAGAACCACGGCATCCAGATCGCCCTGCGCGCGATGGAAGCCCCGCTGCGCGAGATCGTCACCAACGCCGGCGAAGAGCCCTCGGTCATCGTCAACAAGGTGAAGGAAGGCACGGGCAACTTCGGCTACAACGCGGCCACCGGCGAATTCGTCGACATGGTCGAGGCCGGCATCCTGGATCCGACCAAGGTCACCCGCACCGCGCTGCAGAACGCGGCTTCGATCGCCGGTCTGATGATCACGACCGAAGCGATGGTCGCCGATGCGCCGAAGAAGGACGAGCCGGCCCCGGGCGGCATGGGCGGCGGCATGGGCGGCATGGGCGGCATGGATTTCTGATCCGCGTCCCGCAGTCCCCGCGACACGAAAAACCCCGCGAGCGATCGCGGGGTTTTTCTTTGGCCGGCCGCCGGATGACGGCGGTCAGTGGCGGATCGTCAGTGGCAGGTCGTGTAGCAGGAAATCGCGCCGAAGGCGTAGTCGTCGGCGGCCTCGGTCCATTCGTCGCCGCAGGCACCGAGTTGCGAGTTGTGGTCGCGATTGCAGACGTCGTGGTCGAGGCAGTCCTGGTACCACGCGCCGAGGCCGTCGCCCACGCCGCAGCCCGCGCCGCAGCGGCCCGCGCACGAGCTCGCGCCGCAGCCGTAGGCGACGGTCTTGCTGGTGTAGCCGTGTGTGGGACAGAAGTCGTGCGAGGACGAGCGGTAATACACTTTGCCGTTGAGGCAGACGTCCGCGATGCTGTGCAGGTTGGTGAAGCTGCCGCCGCTCTGCTCGTTGCACGAGGCCTTCTGCGGCGGGCTGTCCAGGCGCGGCAGGTCGCCGTTCGGATTGGCGTTCGCGAGCGTGGCGCCGGGCAGCAGCGGCTTGGCGTCGCTGCGGCGGATCGTCCACGTCTGCTTCAGGCGATGGCCCAGCGGCACTTCGGAATACATCTCCGACAACCGCCACAGCAGGTCGAGCGACTTCGGCGTGCTCTTGGCCGAGCCCTGCATCAGCAGGCTGCGGCCGAGTTCGGTCTGGAAGGTGCGCAGCACGGCACGGTCGCTGGCATCGATCACGACGCCGGCCTCGGTGCTCACCACCAGCGTGCCGGCGGCGTAGTCGATCTCGTGGTCGATCACCGCGCCGTTGATTTCCAGCCTCGCCTGCACGCGATCGGGTGCGGCGCCGGCCGCGGTGCGCTTGCCGGCGGTGGACAGGCTGCGCGTGGTGAACGTCATCGCGCCGGAGGGCGTGACGAGCTGGCCGGTGATGTCGTCGCCCAGGGCCTTGGCGATCTTCAGCTGGCCCGGCTGGACCAGGTCTTCGGCGGCGTTGGCGTCCTGCCCGGACGCGGTTTCGGCGGCGGGACGCGCGGCGTGCGCGGTGCCGAGGGACAGCAGGCCGGCGCAGACGACGGCCGCCAGCCGGGATTTCAGGGTGCGATGCATCAGGAACCACTCCTTGGAAACGGGATGAAAGACGCGGCGTCCGCAGGCCGGCGCCTCCCCGGGCGATCCGGACCGTCCCGACGCAGCGGATGGATGGCCGGACATGTCGACCGGCATTCCCAGTATGCGCATCCCTGAACCCGACGGAAGCCACAGGGCCTTCGTCCGCAGGCCATTCCCGGCCCCGTTCGCGGCCGATCCCGGACGGCTTAAATGTACCGCCGGGTTCTTTTTTGCACCGCAGCGTGCTTTGTCCTAACGCATCCTTCACGATGCGCCGGCATCCCGACGTGGGGGAGGGAGCAGGCCCGCTACCGGTTCGACCGGGGCGGGCTTTTTTATTGCGCGCATCGCGCAGGTGCCTCGCCCGGTCGCGCATCGCGCCGGGATGCCAGAATCCGCGGATGACTCCAGCGCGTCCCGTCGATCCGCCCGATGCCCCGTCCGATGCCGTGCTCGATCGCGCCCTCGCGCGGCTGTGCGCGATCGTGCCCGCGCTGGCCGATGATGCAGACGCCGCGGCGCGCGTGCGCCGGCTCGCGCAGGCCAGCGATTTCGCGGTCGATGTCTGCCTGCGCCAGCCCGCGCTGCTGCCCGCGCTGCTGGCCGACGACGGTGCGTCGCCGCTGCCGGCGCTAATGCTTTCGGCCGACCATCGCGCCGAATGGCCCGCCTTGCTGCGGCGCCATCGCCACGCCGCCTCGGTGCGCCTGATCTGGCGCGACGTGCACGGCCTCGACACGCTCGACGACACGCTCGCCGGCACCAGCGCGCTGGCCGACACTTGCCTGCAGGTCGCGCTCGAAGCGCTCGAAACCGAATTCGCACAGCGCTTCGGTGTCGTGCGCGATGCCGACGGCGCGCCGGTGCGGCTGGTGGTGTTCGCGCTGGGCAAACTCGGCGGAGGCGAACTGAACTTCAGTTCCGACGTCGACCTGGTCTACGCCTACGCCCGCAACGGCGAGAGCGACGGCACGCGCGCACTGGCGGCCGAGGATTACTTCGCACGCCTCGGCCAGCAGCTCGCGAAGCTGCTCGACGAAACGACGGCGGACGGGTTCTGCCATCGCGTCGACCTGCGCCTGCGGCCGTTCGGCAACGCCGGGCGCATCGCGCTGAGCTTCGCGGCGATGGAGCAGTACTTCCAGCGCGAAGGCCGCGACTGGGAGCGCTACGCCTGGCAGAAGGCGCGGCCGGTGGCCGGCGATCTCGATGCGGGCGAACGCTTCCTCGACGCCTTGCGGCCGTTCGTCTACCGGCGCTATCTCGACTACGGCGCGCTCGACGGCCTGCGCGAGATGAAGGCGAGCATCGCCGCCGAAGTCGCGCGCCGCGACATGGCCGACGACATCAAGCGCGGCCCGGGCGGCATCCGCGAGGTCGAATTCCTCGCGCAGGCGCTGCAGTTGATCCGCGGCGGCCGCGAGGCGGCCTTGCGCGAGCGTCGCCTGCAGCCGGCGCTGCGCGCGCTGCGCGACGCCGGCCACCTGACCGCCGACACCTGCGATGCGCTGGTGGCCGCGTACCGTTTCCTGCGCGTGCTGGAAAACCGGCTGCAGATGCTCCGCGACGCGCAGACCCAGCGCCTGCCCGAGGACGCGCACGACCGCGCGCGGATCGCGCGCGGGCTGGGCTTCGCCGACTGGGCCGCGCTGTCGATCGAACTGGAGACGCACCGGGCGCGCGTCGCCGGCGAGTTCGCGGCCCTGCTCGCGCCGCGCGGCGAGGTCGCGCGGCCGGATGCGCTGGTCGCCTACTGGCGCGCACTGCGCGCGGAGAACGACGCGGATCCAGCCGGGGATGCCGGCGCGCTGCAGGACGCCGGCTTCGCGGACGCGGGCGGCGCCGACACCGCGCTGCGCGACTTCGCCCGCGCGCCCGGCGTGCGCGAGCTGTCCGATGCCTCGCGCGCGCGGCTCGACCGGATCATGCCAGCGCTGCTGGCAGGCATCGCCGTGTCCAGCGAACCGCCGCTGGCGCTGCGACGCGCGCTGGCGGTGCTGCAGACGCTGCTGCGGCGCGCGAGCTATCTCGCGCTGCTCGACGAACAGCCGGCGGCGCTGTCGCGGCTGGTCGACACGCTGGCGCGCAGCGCGCTGCTGGCCGATCGCCTGGCCAAGCACCCGCTGCTGCTCGACGAACTGCTCGACCTGCGCGTCGCCGGGCCGCTGCCGGACGCCGTGGCCTTCGCCGAGGCGGCCGCGGCGGCGCTGCGCCACGACGACGGCGAGGCCGCGCTGCTCGCGCTCAACGAGGCGCGGCAGACGCTGGGCTTCCGCATCGCGCTGGCGGTGCTGGATAGTCGCGTCGAGGCGGTCGAGGCCGCGCGCCGGCTGGCGGCGCTGGCCGACGCGCTGCTGGTCGCCGTGCACGCGCTGGCGCTGCGCGAACTGGAGGCGCAGCACGGCCGCATCGACGGCTTCCGCTTCGCGGTGCTGGGCTACGGCAGCCTCGGCGGGCGCGAATTGGGCTTCGGTTCGGATCTCGATCTCGTCTTCGTGCATGACGCGCCCGCCGACGCGATGAGCGACGGTGCGCGCGCGCTTGACGCGCCGCGCTGGGCGGCGCGGCTGGCGCAGAAGATCGTCGCGCTGCTCGGCGCGCCCACGGGCGCAGGCCGGCTGTACGAAGTCGACGTGCGCCTGCGCCCGGACGGCGCCAAGGGCCTGATGGTGTCGACGCTGGCGAGCTTCGACGACTACCAGCGCCAGCGCGCCTGGACGTGGGAACACCAGGCGCTGGTGCGCGCGCGGGCGGTCGTGGGTGATGCCGCGCTGTGCGACGCGTTCGAGCGCACCCGCGCCGGGACGCTCGCGCGCCCGCGCGACGCGGACGCGCTGCGCGAGGAGGTGCGCGCCATGCGCGCGCGCATGCGCGGCGAGCTGGATCGCTCGGCCGGCGAACGTTTCGATCTCAAGCAGGGCGAGGGCGGCCTGGTCGATCTCGAATTCCTGCTGCAGTACGGCGTGCTGCGCGACGCGGCGCGGACGCCGGCGCTGCTCGCGCCGCGCGACACGCCCGGGCTGATCGATGCGCTGCGTGACGCCGGCGCGTTCGATGCGGACACCGCGGCGTCGCTGCATCGCGCACATGCGGCGTTGGTCGCCGCCGGCCTGGCCTGCACCCTCGACCGGCGCGCGCGGATTGTCGTGCCGGATGCGGCGGTGGCGGAGGCGCGGGCGATCGTCCTCGACGCGGTCGGGACATCGAGCTGAACCGAAGGCTTACGACTCGACGCCGGTCATTGCCGACCGGTTGAGTGCCCGGGTGGACGGATTGCACCATGGCCGCGGTGCCGCAACGGCATCGTCATGTGGACAGGGGCTCAGGATGAGGATTTCGACAGGTTGCAGGATCGGCGTGGCCACGTTCGCGCTGGGGATGCTGGGCGGCTGCGTCACCGTGACGCCGCTGATCACGCCGTCGGGGGCGCAGGGATTCAGCGTCAACTGTTCGGACATGAACGACATCGGCGAGTGCTACAAGAAGGCCGGCGAGCTGTGCGGCACCAACGGTTACGAAGTCATCGACCGCCACAACGCGCAGGATTCGTTCTGGTCCGAGTCGAACCAGACGCTCGTCATCCGCTGCAAGCAGCGGGGAGAACCGGCCACGCCGGTGAAGGTCGGGGCCTGAACCCGGTCGAACCGGTTCGGCGCCTCGCGAAGACCGCGTTCCGCCCGATGCGTCCCCGGCATCGTTCCGGATGCCGGGGTGTGTCCCGGTTCGGGATTCCATGCGCCGACCGCGGTATCCTCGTCGCGAGGGGCGCCTTCCGGCGCATCCCCCACCCCAACGAGGAGCCTCACATGTCGAAGAACCACTATCTGGACACCGAAGAACTCGTCACCGACGCCAAGGTCGTGCTCGACGACGTCGAGTCCATGCTCGAGGAAGCCGCTTCCGCCACCGGCGAACGTGCGCAGGCGTTGCGTGCGCGTGCCAGCGAGGCCCTCGGCCGCGCCCGTGCGCGCCTGCAGGACGCGCAGACCTCGGTCGCCCGCAACACCAAGGCCGCGGCCCGTGCGACCGACGACTGGGTGCACGACAACCCGTGGGGCGCGATCGGCATCGCCGCCGGCGTCGGCTTCCTGGTCGGCCTGCTCGTCTCGCGCCGCTGAGGGCGCGTCCGGCCATGGCATCGCCGCTGCAGTCCCTGCGCCGCGTGAGCACCGCGGCGCTCAACTTGCTGCTGTCCCGCGCCGAGTTCGCGAGCCTGGAGCTCGCGGAGGCGCGGGTGCAGTTGTTGCGCTGGTTTCTGCGCGGGCTGCTGGCGATGCTGCTGGTCGTGTTCGCGGTGGCCACGGCCACTGCCCTGTTCGTCGCGCTGCTGTGGCCGCACATCGGGCCGTGGTCGCTGCTCGGGTTCGCGGTGCTGTATGCCGGCATCGCGCTCGGGCTGCTCGGCGGACTCAAGCGCGAGATCGACGCGGCGCCGCCGCCGCTCGCCGAAACCCTGCGCCAGCTCGCCGAGGATCGCCGCGCGATCTTCGGCGGCGCGGGCGAGGGCGGTGACGCCCAGAACACCGTCGCCGACGGCGACGACCCGGAGATCTCGGGATGAGTCGCGATCCCCGTTCGGAAGTCCGCGCGATGCGCATGGAACTGTTGCGCATGCGCGCGTCGATGCAGCGCGACGAACTGGCCGACGCCGTGGCCGAACTGCGCCACCGCACCGGCAACGTGCGCGGCGTGATGTCGAGCCTCGGCGGCCTTGGCGCCGGCGTGGCCGCGCGCAGCGGCTGGATCGGACTCGCCGCCAGCCTGATGCGGCGGCCGTGGGCGGCCGCGATGGCGCTGTCCGCCGTGCGTGCGCTGAAGCGTCGCCCCGTGCTCGGCACCGCCACCGTGGTTGCCGGCCTGGCGGCGTGGGGCGCGTTCCGGATCTTCCGCCCCGACGTCGATCGCGACCCCGCGGCGCGTCCCGCGAAGCCGGCGCCTCGTCGCCCTGCATCTCGCCGCTAGCTCGCGACGACCGGTTCGCGAGGACTAGCTCGCGACGACGCTCAGGCCCGCGGCGCCAGCCCCAGCCGCATCGCCACTTCGGCCGCCGCGCGCGACGATTCGCGCAACGGTTCCACCTCGAATGGCGCCAGCGCCGTGTCCATCGCGCGGATGCGGCCCTTCGCCAGCAGTGCATCGAGGAAGCGTCGTGGCCGCCCGCGCACGCGGCCGGGATCGAACACATGCACCGGCACTCGCGTGGCGCAGGCCTCGGTGATCATGTTGACCGAGTCCGGCGAACAGACGATGCGATCGGCCCACGCCAGCAGCCCCGCGTAGGGATTCGGGCCGTCGCGCTGGCTGCGCCAGACCACGCCCGGCGTGTCGTCGTAGCGGTGCGCCAGCACGTCGCGCAGTTCCTTCGGCGTGCGCCGCGAGGTGGTGAGCAGCACGCTGCCGCCGTCGCGGGCGAGGGCGACTTCGAGCTTCGAGCCCAGCACCTCGAAGGCCATGCGGTCGAAGCGCGCGTGCCGGGTGCGGCCGCCCAGCAGCACCGCGGTGCGCGGGCGGGGCAGGTCGGCGAAGGCCGGGAAGTCGGCGCGGGCCTGCGCCAGCCAGGCGTCGTCGATCGGATGCAGGCTGCCCAGCACCGGCACGACGTTCGGGCCGCGCAGACGGTCGTGTTCGGGCACGACGACCACGTCCCAGTGCGATGGATCGATCCGCGGGTCGAGGATCTGCACGGCCTTCGCGCCGCGCGCGCGCAGCAGGCGGGTGGCCAGTGCGGCCTGCCGGCCGCAGCCGACGACGACCGCCGGCGGGGCGTCGAGCAGCGCGGCGAACGCCGGCCCGAAGGCGCGTTCCGCGTTCGGCCACGCCCGCGGGGCGGCGAGGCGCCAAGGCAGGCGCGGGGCCAGGGTGACGGTCCGGATCGGGGCGCCACCGGCGAGCGCCGTCGCCAGCGCGATCACCTGCCGGTCGTTGCCGGCACGGCCGTCGCTGACGGCACAGATTTGTGGTGAATCGGCGCTGTTGGTCGCCATCGTTCCGGATTTGACTCGATACGTTCCCGGGGTGCGGCTGTCCGTCGCCGCAACGGACTCTACACTGCGCCCCTCGTTCACATTCTCACACGCCGGGATTCACCCATGTCCGCACCGCTCGACACACCCGCGCTGGACCAGCTGTTCCGCACCGCCCGCACCTACAACGCCTTCTCCGGCGAGATCGACGACGCCACCCTGCACCGGCTGTACGAGCTGCTGAAGTGGGGCCCGACCGCCGCCAACGCCTCGCCGGCCCGGTTCGTGTTCGTGCGTTCGCCCGAGGGCAAGGCGAAGCTGGGCCCGGCGCTGGACGCCGGCAACCGCGAGAAGACGCTCGCCGCGCCGGTCACGGTGATCGTCGGCCACGACATGGCCTTCTACGACAAGCTGCCGGTGCTGTTCCCGCACACCGACGCGCGCAGCTGGTTCGCCGGCCGCCCCGAGCCGGTGCTGGAAACGGTGGCGCTGCGCAACGGCAGCCTGCAGGGCGCGTACCTGATCCTCGCCGCCCGCGCGCTGGGCCTGGACTGCGGCCCGATGTCCGGCTTCAACAACACGATGGTCGACGAAGCCTTCTTCGCCGGCACCGCGATCCGCTCGAACTTCCTCGTCAACCTCGGCAAGGGCGATCCCGCCTCGCTGTTCCCGCGCTCGCCGCGGCTGGGCTTCGACGAAGCCTGCCTGATCGCCTGACACCCGATCGCCTGATCCTCCGGCCGCCCGGGCGCGCAACCGCACGCGCCGTGGCCGCCTCTCTCGCTGCATCGATTCCCCGCCCGCATCCCACAGGAGTGTTCCCATGAAACGCACGCTGATCGCCGCCGCGCTCGCCCTGGTCTCCACCATCGCCTTCGCCGCGCCGACGTCCTACAAGATCGATCCGAACCACACCGACGTGGTCGCCAGCTGGAGCCACTTCGGCTTCTCCAACCCGATCGCCAACTTCCTGAAGGCCGACGGCGTGATCGTCTACGATCCGGCCAACGTCGCCGCCTCGAAGGTCGAAGTGACGCTGCCGCTGGACGGCCTCGACGCACAGGTCCCCGATTTCAACGACCACCTGCGCAGCGCGGACTTCTTCGACGCCGCGCAGTACCCGACGATCACCTTCAAGAGCACCTCGGTGAAGGCCGCCGGCAAGAACAAGCTGATCGTCGTCGGCAACCTGACGATCAAGGGCATCACCAAGCCGGTGACGCTGAACGTGACCATCAACAAGTTGGGCGTGCATCCGCTGGGCCAGCGCGAGGCCGCCGGCTTCAGCGCGACGGCGACGGTGAAGCGCACCGATTTCGGCCTGGGCAAGTACGCGCCGAACGTCAGCGACGAAGTGAAGCTGACGATCACCACCGAGGCGATGGTGCCGAAGGCGCCGTAAGCCGTCCTCGCGGTTGTTCCTCCCACGGACCTCCCCGTCGCGCTGCGGCGGGGAGGTTTTTGTTTGTCGTTTCCGTTGCAGCTGGTTTGCTCGTTTCTGATGAAGCAAAGCTTCCGCGCTTCGCGCGGGTCCCTTTCTTTTCGAAAAGAAAGGGACCACTGCGCCGCTTGCGGCGCGAACGGCGAAGCCGGCCCGAAGGGCGAGCGCCGCAGGCGCGAGTCAAGAAAACAGTCAGTGCCGAGGCAAATCTGCCGTCCGAAGCGTGGCCGGGATTTTTCGACGAGGCGTCCTGCCTCGTCGAAAAATGGCGCACGTCCCCGGCTTTCGCCGGGGCAGGCTCTGTGCGCCGCCCTCCGGGTCTCCGATTTCGGGATGTGGCGTTGGTCGTATGCGTCGTCGGGACGAGGCCCGGCGATCGGGACGATTGTGGAAGCGGTTTTTGCTGCTTCAGCGCGCCGCGTCTGGCGGTGGGGCGTCGAAGCGGTAGGGCGTGGCCTGTGCGGACGGGCGCTGGCGGAAGGTGTCGGCGAAGGTGGCGAGGCGCGTCAGGTGCGAGAGGTCCATCGGGTTGCGGAACGGGATGTGTTCCAGCAGCGCGAACAAACCGAGGTCGAAGACGGCGATGCGGTCGGTCGGCAGCGTCGTGCGGATGGCGTCCCATTCGGCGTCCAGCCAGGCGAGCGAATTGACGAGGCTGGCGCGGCGCTTGTGCGAGGCGGCGTCGGGCGGGCGCTTCGAGACGAGTTCGTGGAAGACGACTTCGACGTGCACGGCCATCGCGTGCGCGAGGATCTCGTGGGCGTTCATGCCGAGCGGGTCTTCGGCATGCTCGGGCAGGAACACCCGTTCGCTGTCGCCCGGCGCATGCCGCGCCAGCCAGCGGCAAAGGTTGGCGCTGCCCCAGACCGCGGTGTCGCCGTGGCGCAGCGCCGGCAGCTTGAGCGCCGGGTTGCCGGCGAAGGTCGCCGGATCCTCGCTCATCAGGTCGAAAATCGGCGACAGGGTGTAATCGATGCCCAGTTCGTGGGCGAGCATCCGCACCTGGCGGGTGTAGTGCGAGGCCTCGCGGCCGACGATGACGAGGGCGGGTCCTTCGGCGCGATCCATGGCGTGCGGCCTCTGCTGGGTGGGTGCCGGAATGCTAACGGCGTCGGACGGCGGGCTCTGGGCTAGAATGCCGGTTCCGCGCAGGACAAACCGTGCCATGACCGCCCAGCCCGCCACCGCCAATGCCCAGCAACGCTACGAAGTGCATCGCGGCGACCTGCCGCTGAGCTGCCCCTCGCCCGCGATGGCGCTGTGGAACTCGCATCCGCGCGTGTACCTGGCGATCGAGGCCGAGGGCGGCACGTCCACCTGCCCGTACTGCGGCGCGCAGTACGTCCTGATCGATTGACCGCGGCCGCCGGCGCCGTGTCGCGCCGCCTCGTCGTCGTCCAGCTGCTGCCGGCCCTGCATTCGGGCGGCGTCGAACGCTCCACGCTCGAGATCGCCGAGGCGCTGGTTGGCGCCGGGCATCGCGCCGTCGTCGTGTCCGCCGGCGGCCGGCTGGTGCCGACGCTGGAAGCGCTCGGCGCCGAACACGTCACCCTCGACATCGGCCGCAAGTCGCCGCTGACCTTCCGCCACGTGCGCACGCTGCGCCGGTTGTTCGCGCAGATCGACGCCGACCTCGTGCACGCGCGCTCGCGGCTGCCGGCATGGGTCGGCTGGCTCGCGCTGCGCGGCATGCCGGCCGCGACCCGGCCGCGCTTCGTCACCACGGTGCACGGCCTGAATTCGCCGTCGCGCTACAGCCGGATCATGACCCGCGGCGAGCGCGTGATCTGCGTGTCGGAGACGGTGCGCGCCTACGTGCTGAAACACTATCCCGACACCGATCCGTCGACGCTGCGGGTGATCCCGCGCGGGATCGACCCCGACGCCTTCCCGCGCAGGCCGTGGCCCGACCGCGCGGCGCGGGCACAGGTCGTCGCCGAACACCCGGCGCTGGGCGGCGACGGCCCGCTGCTGCTGCTGCCGGGCCGCGGCACGCGGCTGAAGGGCCACGGCGACGCGCTGGCGCTGCTGGCGGCACTGCGCGGCGACGGCCTCGACGCGCGGCTGTGGATGCCCGGCGCGCGCGAGCCCGGGCGCGAGGCCTATCTCGCCGAACTCGACGCCGAGGCCGCGCGGCTCAGCATCGCCGACGCGCTGGCGATGACGCCGCCGACCGCCGCGATCGCCGCCGCCTACGCCGCCAGCGACCTCGTGCTGCAGGTGTCGCGCAAGCCGGAGGCGTTCGGGCGCACGGTGGTGGAAGCGGTGTCGACCGGGCGGCCGGTCGTCGGCTGGGCGCACGGCGGCGTCGGCGAACTGCTGGGCGACCTGTGCCCGGCCGGTGCGGTGGTGCCGTTCGACGTCGATGCGCTGCATCGCGCGGCGCGTGCGCTGCTCGAAGCCGGCCCGTCCGTTACGATGCCGGCGTGGCCGTTGCCGCATTCGCTCGCGGCGATGCAGGCCGCGACCCTGGCCTGCTACGACGACCTGCTTGCTTCCCACGCCTGATGCCGACCTCCCGCGCCCCATGACCGACGCTTCGACCGCCGCCGCTCCGCGCGTGCCCGCCGGCTGGCGCTGGGCGCCGTTCTGGGTGCTCGCGTTCGTCGCGCTGTGGCCGGCGAAGGGCGTGCCTCAGGCGGTGCTGGCGCTGGGCGCGCTGATCGCGATCGGCCGCCTGTTGTACGTGCGCTTCCGCGGCGGCGGGGCGCTGCTGAGCCCGCAGGCGTGGGCGCTGACCAGCGTGCTGTTCTTCGCCTACTGGCTGCCCGAACTGTTCGCGGCGGTGGACGCGATCGACCACGTCGACGCCCTGCGTGCCGTCGCCGTCGACCTGCGCTACCTGCCGTTCCTGTGGCTGGCCGCGGCGGCAGTCGCGGATGCGCGCGGCCGGCGCGTCACCTTCACCGGGCTGGCGGTGATCGTCGGCGTGTGGACGGTCGATGCCCTGATCCAGGCCGTCACCGGCACCAGCCCGATGTTCGCGGCGCTCGACGCCGCCAAGACCGCGATCAGCGGCCACGGCTCCTGCACCGCCGACGAGGTCGCCGCGCTGGACCGCCTCAGCGGCGCGTTCGGGCCCTGCAACCTCAAGCTCGGCGTGATCCTCGCCAGCCTGTCGCCGTTCGCGCTGGTCGCCGCCGCGCGGCGGTTCGGGCGCATCGGCTGGCTGGTCGCGGCCGGTGCGGTGGGCGTCGCGATCCTGCTCGCCGGCTCGCGCGCCTCGTGGATCACCTACGGCCTCGTGCTGCTGCTGTCGGGCTGGCACCTGCTGGGCTGGCGCCGGCTGCTGGCGGTGTTCGGTGCGGGTGCGGCGGTGCTGGTGGTGCTGACCTTCGCCTCGCCGCAGGTGCGCGAACGCATCGAGCGCACCGCGTTCGCGCTGAGCGCCGACGCCGAGGGCGTCGACAGCGCGCTGTCGGGGCGCGGGCGCATCTGGGGCGCGGCGCTGTGCATGGCGAAGACGCATCCGCTCAACGGCGTCGGCCCGCGCCAGTTCCGGCAGGCGTTCCCGGCCTGCGACCCGGCACCGACCGAGCGCGCGGCCTGGGGCATCGGCCCGGCCTACCACGCACACCAGATCGTGCTGGAGATCCTCAGCGAGACCGGCGCGTTCGGCCTGCTGCTGTGGCTGGCCGGCGTCGCGCTGGCGCGGCGCGCCTGGCGCTACGCCGAGCCCGCGGCCCGCGAGGCGGCGTATCCGGCGATGCTGGCGCTGGCGGTGACGGTCTTCCCGTTCAACACCCACCTCGCGTTCTATTCCAGCTTCTGGGGTAGCGCGATGCTGCTGCTGGCCGCGCTCTACGCCGGCAGTCTGCTCGGCCGCGAGGCGCCGCCGCCGGAGGCGTGAGCGCCGGGTTCCGCGTCGATGTCAGTCGTCGTCGCCGAGCCGCGTGATCGACGGCTCCGCGGCGAGGATGCCCAGCAGCGTCCGCCGCAGCGCGTCGACCGTGGGCGCGGTGTCGGGACGCGCGAACAGCCGCTTCAGCAGCGGCATTTCGGCGGCGACGAAGCAGATCCAGACGATGTCTTCCGCGGCTGGCGGCGGCTCGACCGGCGGCGCGAAGGCCGCTTTCGTTGCCGCAGCCGATCCACAGCAGGAACGGGTCGCGCCGGCACATCAGGCAGCGGCCCCAGTCCTCGGCGATCACCGGTTCGACGGCCTCGCCGGCTTCGATCAGGCGCTCGCGCAGCCAGTCGGCCAACTGCCGGCCGTAAATGCCGGGATTGACCTCCGCATCTTCGCCCGGTTCCACCCGAAAGCGCGTCGAGCGGAAGCGGATGACGTCGTCCATGCGCGAGGTCCCGTGTCGAGGGTCAGTCGTAGACCCGGCTGCCGTCCGGGCGGCGCTTGAAGCGGCGGTGGATCCACAGGTACTGCTCGGGCGCGGTGCGGGCCATCGCCTCGATCGCGGCGATCACGCGCGCCGTGTCGGCGGTGGCGTCGTCGGACGGGAACTGCTCGAACGCCGGCCAGAAGCGCAGGGTGTAGCCGCCGTCGTCGCGGCGGATGTGTTCGAACATCACCACCGCCGCGCCGGAGAGGCGGGCGAGCTGGTGGGTCGAGGCCAGGCTCTTCGCCGGCTGGCCGAAGAACGGCACGAACACGCTCTCGCCGCGGCTGGGATCCTGGTCGGGTGCGTACCACAGCAGGCCGCCGCGCTTGAGGTGCTTCACCGCGCCGCGCACGTCCTGCTTGGCGAACATGCCCGCGGCGTAGCGCGAGCGCCCGCGCAGCACCGCCCATTCCATCGCCGCCTGCGGGTAGGGCCGGTACATGCCGGCCAGCGGCACCGCGTCGCAGGCGAGGCGGGCGCTCATCTCCAGCGTGGTGAAGTGGCCGGAGACCACGATCACCCCGCGGCCGGCGGCGCGTGCGGCCTCGACGTGCTCGACGCCCTCGATGCGCAGCCCGCGGCGCTGCGGCTCGACCGAGCCCCACCAGGCGCGGCCGAACTCGAACAAGGCGATGCCCAGCGCACGGAAATGCCGGCGCAGCAGCGCCGCGCGCTCGGCCGGGGCGAGGTCGGGGAAGCACAGTTCGAGGTTGCGCGCGGCCACGCGGCGGCGGTGGCGCAGCAGCAGGCGCAGGCCGTCGCCGGCGACGCGGCCCAGCGCGCGCTGCAGCGGCCACGGCAGCCGCGCCAGCAGCGTCAGCGCGCCGATGCCCAGCCACGCGGGCCAGGTGGCGGGCGAACGCGGCGGCGGGGCGTCGAACGCGAAGGACATGCGGCATTGTAAGCGGCCGTGCCGCGGGCGTCCGGCACGCGGGGCGGACGTGCACGCCAGGAGCCTGCGCCACGGGCGTGCGGTCGGCCGGGCCGGTTATCCTGTGCCGATGCGGGCCGGCCTCTTCGAACGCGCGATCGAACGCACCCTGCGCGGCCTGTACTCGGCGGCGCTGTACGTGCTGCTGCCCGTCACCCTGTACCACCTGGTCTGGCGCGGCTTCCGCCAGCGCGCCTACCTGTTGCGCTGGCACGAGCGCTACGCCCGCTACGGCGACGCGCCCGCGCCCGATGCGCCGCACCTGTGGGTGCACGCGGTGTCGGTGGGCGAGGTCAATGCCGCCGCGCCGCTGATCCACGCGCTGCTGCGCGAGCGGCCCGATCGCCGGGTGCTGGTCACCACGATCACGCCCACCGGCTCCGAGCGCGTGAAGGCGCTGTGGGGCGATCGCGTCGCCCACGTCTACCTGCCGTACGACCTCACCGGCGCGGTGTCGCGCTTCCTGCGCCGGTTCCGGCCGCAGGCGGGGTTGATCGTCGAGACCGAACTCTGGCCGAACCTGCTGTTCGCCTGCCGCGACCACGGCGTGCCGACGTATCTCGTCAACGCGCGCCTCTCCGAACGTTCGCTGCGCGGCTATCGCGTGTTGCGCCCGCTGGTGGGCCGCGCGCTGCGCACCTTCCGCACCGTCGCCGCGCAGTCCGAGGGCGACGCCGACCGGTTCGCGCGGCTCGGCGCACGCCCGGACCAGCTCGCGGTGCTCGGCAATCTCAAGTACGACGTGCGCATCGACTTCGACGGCGTCGCCCACTTCGCCGCCGCGTTCCGCGCGGCCGTGCCGGGACGTCCGACGTGGATCGCCGCCAGCACGCATCCCGACGAGGAAGCGTACGTGTTGGCGATCGATCGCCAGTTGCGCGCGCGCTGGCCCGACCTGCTGCTGCTGTGGGCGCCGCGCCATCCCGAACGTTTCCGTCCCGTCACCCAGCTCGCGATCGACGCCGGCCTGCCCGTGGCCACGCGCACGCTCACCGTGCATCCGGACGGCGACGACGCGGTGTTCGTGATCGACACGCTCGGCGAACTGCAGTCGTTCTACGCCTGCGCCGATGTCGCCTTCGTCGGCGGCAGCCTGCAGCCGGTCGGCGGCCACAACCTGCTCGAACCCGCGGCCGTCGGCGTGCCCATCGTCACCGGCCCGCACCTGCACAATTTCGCCGACATCGCCGAACAGCTGCGCCGCGTCGACGCGGTGCGCATCGAGGCCGATGCCGCGGGCGTGGCGGAAGCGCTGGAGGCGCTGCTCGCTGATCCCGTCGAGCGCGCGCGCATGGCCGAGGCCGGTCGCGCGCTGGTCGAACAGGGACGCGGCGCGTTGCGGCGCACGCTCGATCTGATCGCGACCGCATCGCGCTGATCGCAGCACGCGTGCCGCGCGCCGCACTTCAGCGGCATGCATCGCGGCATGCATCACAACCGGCGGATCGATCGCGAGGTTCGATGCGATCGTGCATTTTCCACTGCCGCTTCGGATGCGCCTATTCGCGCAGCGAAATCCATCGAAACGTCGTCGCGCCACGATCGCCACGCGTGACGAGGGTCAATTCCCGAGGCATCCCGCGGGACTACAACACGCACGCGGGGCGGATCGCCATCGCGCGCACGTCCCGCACCGACTCACGTCACCTCAGGAGACTTCCCATGTCACGCGCCTTCCACGCCGCGCTCCTCGCGGTCGCGTTCGCCTTCGGCATCACGTTCTCCGCGCCCGTCTCCGCAGCCACCCTGCCGGCTTGCACGGTCGACAACCTGTGGTCGGTCGAATGGATCCAGACCGATTTTCCCGGCGGTTTCGAGATCGACTACTACCTGTGCATGCCGGACGGCTGGCTGCTGGTCGGCAGCATCATCTGCCAGGACGGAGGCTGCAGCTCCGATTGATTCCACGGGGGCGAAACGACGACGGGCCGCATCGCGGCCCGTCGTTCGTTGCTTCGCACGCTTCGATCAGGGCGCTTTCCGCGGCGCCGCATCCACCGTGAGCAGGCGGTTGATGTCCTTCAGGTCGTCGACGTCCAGCGTGCCCGCGGCCTGCTCCAGCAGCAGCCGGTTCTGCAGGAAGTTGTAGCGCGACAGCGCGTATTCGCGTTCGGCGTTGAACAGCGTCTGCTGGTTGTTCAGCACGTCCAGCACGGTGCGGGTACCGACTTCCAGTCCGATCTGCGAGGCTTCGTACGCGTTGCGCGCGGCGAACACCGACGCGCGGCGCGCTTCCACTTCGCTGATGCCCGCCACCAGCGTCTCGTAGGCGCTGCGCGTGCTGCGCACCAGTGCGCGCTTCTGCTGTTCGAGCTGGTCGGCCGTGATGTCGCGCTGCGCCAGCGCCGAACGCACCTGCGACTGGGTGGCGCCGCCGGAGAAGATCGGCACCGACAGGGTCAGGCCGATGCTGCGCGAGCGGCTTTCGTTGTCGAATGCGGTGCTGGTGCTGGTGAGGTTGTTGGTCTGGTCGCCGTCGGTGCGCGTCTTGCCGTAGTTGGCGCCCAGGTACAGCGTCGGCAGGTGGCCGGCGCGGGCGGTGGCGACGTCGCTCTCGGCCGAACGCAGCTGGTATTCCCGGGCCTTCAGCGCGGGATTGTTGTCCAGCGCGGCCTGCACCCAGCCGTTGGCGTCCAGCGACGAGGGCAGCGCCGGCTGGAAGTCGACCGGCAGCGACTTGAGCACCTCCGCATCCTTGCCGGTGATCTCGGCGAGGGCGCGGTAGGCATCGTCGAGCGCGTTGCGGGTGACGATGGTGTTGGCGCGTGCGGCCTCGTACTGCGCCTTGGCCTCGTGCACGTCGGTGATCGGCGCCAGGCCGACCTCCAGGCGCTTGTCGGCGAAGTCGAACTGCTTCTTCAGCGCCTGCTCCTGCGCTTCGGCCGCGGCGAGGGTTTCCATCGCGACCAGCACGTTGAAGTAGGCCGCGGAGGTGCGGGTCATCAGCGAATCGCCCGCGGACTTCAGCTGGAAGTCGCCGGCGGTCGCCAGCGCGTTCTGGCTGCGCACGCGGCTGAACAGCCCGCCGTCCCACACGACCTGGCGCAGGTTCACGCCGTATTCGCGCGAGGTGCTGGTGCTGTCGGAATCGCTGGTGATCAGGAGGTTGTTGAAGACCTGCGAGCCGTTGCTGTTGCTGTGCGAACGGTTGTACGACGCACTGCCGTTGAGCTGCGGCAGCAGCGCCGCGCGCGCCTGCACCGCGCCCTCCTTCGAGAGCAGCTGGGTGGATTCGGCGGCGGAGAACTGCGGGTCGCTGTCGCGCGCGAGTTCGTAGGTCTGCAGCAGGTCGTCCGCGTGGGCGGCGACGGGGAGCAGCGCGGTCAGGACGATGGCGAGCGTGTGGGCGAGGGGGCGGCGAGTCATGGGCATCCTTCGGGTTGATCGGTCCGCTGCATCTCCGGCATCGCGGGCGGTCGTCGGTTTACAGGTGGAATCGGGGGGCCGGCGCGCCGCCGGCGAGATAGGGGAGTTCGGTCTCGAACAGCGACTCGATCGCGAACCCGGCGGTGCCGTCGGCGGGGCGCACCAGGGCGGCCTCCATCGCCGGGGCGTGGCCGTGGACGATGAACATCCGGCCGCCGGGGCGCAGCCAGCGCAGGAAGCGCGCCGGGATGGCCTCGACCGCACCGCCGACGCAGATCGCGTCGAACTGGCGGTCGGAGTCCCAGACGTAGGCGTCGGCGGTCTCGATGCGGACGTTGGCGATGCCCTGCGCCTGCAGGCGCGCCCGGGCGGCGTCGGCGAGATCGGCATGGCGTTCCAGGCTGACCACGTCGCGGGCCAGCGCGGCGAGGCAGGCGGTCAGGTAGCCGCTGCCGGTCCCGATCTCCAGCACGTCCTCGCCCGCGCCGATCGCCAGCGATTCCAGCGCGCGGCCTTCCAGCACCGGCTTCATCATGGATTCGCCATGGCCGATCGGCAGCGCCAGGTCGGCGTAGGCCAGCGCGCGATGCGCGTCGGCGACGAACCGCTCGCGCGGCAGCCGGCCGATGGCCTCGAGCACGCGGGGCTGGAACACCTCCCACGGCCGGACTTGCTGTTCGACCATGGTTTCTCGGGCTTTGGCGAAATCGATCGTCATCGTGGGGTCTCTCGCGACGGGCGCAGCGGGGAGGAGGGGGCGGGAACAACCGTCAAGTGTACCGGGCGCACCGTCGCATCGCAGGCGCAGGATCGCCGGAGGCAGGGGCCGCGACTGAGTGCCGGAAGTCACCGGGACCACCGGAGCCCGTCCGGCGCGACCCCGCGGGGCCTTCCCGGATCGCTTCCGGTCTCACGCGTCGGCCCCGGTGGCGTAGGCGCGCAGGTAGAAGTCGACCGTGGACGTGATGTGCGCCTCGATGTCGGCATCCGGGGCGCTGCAGCCCATTCCGCACAGCAACTGCATGTGCAGATCGCCCTTGACCAGACAGAGGAACTGCGACGCCGCGCGCGGCACGTCCTCGATCGCGAGCTCGCCGCGGGCGACGCGGGCGCGGAGGAATTCGGAGAACGCGTCCTTCACCGTCTGCGGGCCGGCCTGCCAGAACAGCTCGCGCACGTTCGAGTCGCCGGTGCCCGGGGCCATCATCATCCGGTGCATGGCGATGGCCTCCTCGCTGGTGATCAGCGTGAGGAAGGCGCGGGCGATGGCGGTCAGTTGCTCGCGCAGGCTGCCTTCCAGGCCGGCCAGGAACAGCGCCGACGGCATCTGCTCCTCGCACTTGGCGCGGATGGCGGCGCTGAACAGCGATTCCTTGTCGCCGAAGTGGCTGTAGACGGTCAGTTTGGACACGCCGGCCTCGGCGGCGATCTGGTCCATGCTCACCCCGTCGAAGCCGGACTGGGTGAACAGGCGCTTGGCCACGTCCAGGATCGCGGCGCGCTTGCCGAGATCCTTGGGGCGGCCCGGGCCGGCCTTCGCGGGCTCGGCGGGGGCGTTGCTGGAGCGGGACACGATCATGGATGGAATACTAGACTAATTGGTTTGTTATTTATACGATACCTGCCAGTTCATTAATTCCGGATACTCCGGAACCGGCGAGGCGATCATGGCGATGCACGCGGGAAGCGGGATCCGGGCGGCGATGCTCGTGGGGA
The DNA here is from genome assembly GCF_056313745.1 of Lysobacter sp. DMC97. Taxonomy (NCBI): domain Bacteria; kingdom Pseudomonadati; phylum Pseudomonadota; class Gammaproteobacteria; order Lysobacterales; family Lysobacteraceae; genus Lysobacter; species Lysobacter sp. DMC97. The sequence continues at coordinate 390,054 of NZ_JBQUZR010000003.1, forward strand.
TGGTGGCGGCGTTGGCCGCCTGCGGCAACCGGGGCGCGGCACCGGAGCCGCCCCGTCCGGTGCTGGTGGCGCATCCCGCCGAAGCGTGGGCGGCCGGCATGGCCGCGGTCACCGCCTATGCCGGCGAGGTCCGTGCCCGCGAGGAAAGCGCGCTGTCGTTCCGCGTCGGCGGCAAGATCGCCCGGCGGCGGGTCGATGCCGGCGATGTCGTCCATCGCGGTGACCTGCTGGCCGAGCTCGATCCCGACGACCTGCGCCTCCAGACCGACGCCGCGCAGGCGCAACTGGCGGCGGCCGAAGCCCAGCTGGCGCGGGCCCGCGCCGACCACGCCCGGTTCGCCACCCTGGCGAAGGACCAGCTGGTCAGCCGCTCCGTGCTGGACCAGCAGACCGCCGCCCTGCGCGCCGCCGAGGGCCAGGTCCGTGCGGCGCGCGCCCAGCGCGACGTGGCCTCGAACCAGCGCGGCTACACCGAACTGCGGGCACCCGCCGACGGCGCGATCGGCCAGCGCATGGCCGAGGCCGGGCAGGTACTGGCGCCGGGCCAGACCGTCTTCACCTTCGTCGCCGACGGCGAGCGCGAAGTCGCCTTCGCGCTGCCGGAGGCCAACGTCGCCGATTTCCACGCCGGCCAGCCGGTGCTGATCGAACTGTGGAACGACAAGGGCCCGCGCATCGAAGGCCGGATCCGCGAGATCTCGCCGGTCGCCGACCCGCTCACGCGTACCTACGCGGCGCGCGCCACGCTGGCGCCCGGCACCGGGCCGGCGCTGTCGATCGGGCAGAGCGCCCGCGTCTACATCGGCAGTGTCGACACCCGGCTGTCGGTGCCCCTGAGCGCGCTGCAGCGCGACGACCAAGGTCGGACGGTGGTCTGGGTCGCCGATCCGCAGGCGCAGCGCGCGCACCAGGTCGTCGTCGTCGTCGGTCCCTACGCGGCCGACCGCGTGCCGGTGCAGTCCGGCCTGAAGGCGGGCGACTGGGTCGTGGTGGCGGGCGGGCACCTGCTGTATCCGGGGCTGCCGGTGCTGCCGGTCGACCGTGGCAACCGCCCCGTCGCCGCGAACTGACCGGGAGATCCTGACCATGCGGCGCTTCAACCTTTCCGAATGGGCGCTCGCGAACCGGGCGCTGGTGCTCTACACGATGCTGCTGCTGGCGCTGATCGGTGCGTGGTCGTACCGGCAGCTCGGCCAGTCCGAAGATCCGCCGTTCACCTTCAAGGTGATGGTGGTCCGCACGCTGTGGCCCGGCGCCACCGCCGAGGACGTCTCGCGCGAGGTGACCGATCGCATCGAGAAGAAACTCATGGAGACCGGCAACTACGAGCGCATCGCTTCGTACTCGCGCGCCGGTGAATCGCAGGTCATCTTCATGGCGCGCGATTCGCTGGAAAGCCGCGAAATGCCGCAGCTGTGGTACCAGGTGCGCAAGAAGGTCGGCGACATCCGGCAGACGCTGCCCGAAGGCGTGGTCGGGCCGTTCTTCAACGACGAATTCGGCGACACCTTCGGCAATCTCTACGCGCTGACCGGCGACGGCTTCGACGACGCCATCAAGAAGGACTACGCCGAACGCCTCGAACTGCAGCTGCAGCGCGTGCCGGACGTGGCCAAGGTCGACCTGCTCGGCCTGCAGGACGAAAAGATCTGGATCGAGCTGTCGAACACCAAGCTCGCGACCTTCGGCATCCCGCTGTCCGCGGTGCAGGACGCGCTGTCGACCCAGAACGCGGTGACGCCGGCCGGCTTCTTCGAGACCGCGACCGATCGCGTGCAACTGCGCGTGGACGGCGCGTTCACCTCGGTGCAGGCGATCCGCGATTTCCCGGTCCGCGCCGGCGGGCGCACCGTGCGCCTCGGCGACATCGCCACGGTCACGCGCGGCTATGCCGACCCGGCGCAGCCGCGGATGCGCTTCATGGGCAAGGACGCGATCGGCATCGCGGTGGCGATGAAGCCCGGCGGCGACATCGTGAAGCTGGGCCAGGCGCTGGACGCGGAAACGGGGGTGCTGCAGCGTCAGTTGCCGGTCGGCCTGGAACTGCATCGCGTCGCCGACCAGCCCGCGGCGGTGCGCGATTCGGTCGGCGAATTCGTGCGCGTGCTCGCCGAGGCGGTGATCATCGTGCTGCTGGTCAGCTTCTTCTCGCTCGGCCTGCGCACCGGTCTGGTGGTCGCGGTCAGCATCCCGCTGGTGCTGGCGATGACCTTCGGCGCGATGCATTACTTCGACATCGGCCTGCACAAGATCTCGCTCGGCGCGCTGGTGCTGGCGCTGGGCCTGCTGGTCGACGACGCGATCATCGCGGTCGAGATGATGGCGATCAAGATGGAGCAGGGCTTCACGCGCCTGCGCGCGGCCGCGTTCGCGTACGAGAGCACGGCGTTCCCGATGCTCACCGGCACGCTGGTGACGGTGGCCGGCTTCCTGCCGATCGCGACCGCGCAGTCGGGCACCGGTGAATACACGCGCTCGCTGTTCCAGGTGGTGGCGCTGGCGCTGCTGGTGTCGTGGGTGGCGGCGGTGCTGTTCATCCCGTACCTCGGCGACAAGATGCTGCCGGATCCGCACGCGCTGCCGAAACCTGGTTCGCTGTCCGGCCGCGTCCGCGCGTTCCGCGAACGGCTGGCCGACCGCTGGCCGCAGTACGCGGGCATCGTCGGCCCGGCGCCGATCGTCGCGCCGGGCGCACACGCGCACGATCCCTACGCCAGCGGGTTCTACCGGCGTTTCCGCGACCTCGTGCGCGCCTGCGTGCGCCGCCGCTGGACGGTGATCGGCACGACCCTGGCGCTGTTCGTGCTGTCGATCTTCCTGTTCCGCTTCGTGCCGCAGCAGTTCTTCCCGGATTCGACGCGGCTCGAACTCATGGTCGACGTGGAGCTGGCCGAAGGCAGTTCGCTGAAGGCCACCGACCACGCCGTGCACGAGATCGAGAAACGCCTGTCGAAACGCCGCGACATCGACAACTATGTCGCGTATGTGGGCACCGGGTCGCCGCGCTTCTACCTGCCGCTGGACCAGCAGCTCCCGCAGACGCACTTCGCGCAGTTCGTGGTGCGGGCGAAGGACATCCACGGCCGCGAGGCGCTGCGCGACTGGCTGATGGGCGAAGTCCGCCATGATTTCCCGGCGCTGCAACTGCGCGTGACCCGGCTGGAGAACGGCCCGCCGGTGGGCTATCCGATCCAGTTCCGCATTTCCGGCGAGCACATTGAGCGCGTGCAGGCGATCGCGCGGCAGGTGCTGGCGAAGGTGCGTGCGAACCCGAACACGATCAACGCCAACCTCAACTGGGACGAACCGAGCAAGGTGGTGAAGCTGGTGATCGACCAGGACCGTGCGCGTGCGCTGGGCGTGTCGTCGCAGCAGGTCGCGGCGTTCCTGGCGAGCGCGCTGTCCGGGCAGCACATCAGCACCTATCGCGAGGACAACGAACTGATCGAGATCCTGCTGCGCGGTCCCGCCGACGAGCGTGCGCGGCTGGAACTGCTCGGCAGCCTCGCGGTGCCCACCACGAACGGCGGCACCGTGCCGGTGATGCAGATCGGCCATCTCGAATCGACGTTCGAGAACGGCGTGATCTGGCACCACAACCGGCTGCCGACCGTCACCGTGCGCGCCGACATCGTCAACGGCCCCACGCCGCCGACCGTGGTCGACCAGATCATGCCGACGCTGGAAGGGATCCGGAAGACGCTGCCCGACGGCTACCTGCTGGAGACCGGCGGCACCATCGAGGATTCGTCGCGCGGCCAGGATTCGATCAAGGCCGGCATGCCGCTGTTCGTGCTGGTGGTGTTCACGCTGCTGATGCTGCAGCTGCGCAGCTTCTCGCGCGTGCTGCTGGTGGTGTCGACCGCGCCGCTGGGCATCATCGGCGTGACCCTGTTCCTGCTGGTGTTCCGCGTGCCGTTCGGCTTCGTCGCGATGCTCGGCGTGATCGCGCTGATGGGCATGATCATGCGCAACGCGGTGATCCTGGTCGACCAGATCGAACAGGACATCACCGCGGGGCACGATCGCTGGACCGCGATAGTAGAGGCCACCGTGCGCCGCTTCCGGCCGATCGTGCTGACCGCGGCCGCCGCGATCCTCGCGATGATCCCGCTCACCCGCAGCGCGTTCTTCGGGCCGATGGCGGTCGCGATCATGGGTGGCCTGATCGTCGCCACCGCGCTCACCCTGCTGTTCCTGCCGGCGCTGTATGCCGCGTGGTTCCGCGTGCGGCCCGAAGAGGCCGTCGCCACCGCCGCGCACTGATTCGCCGCAGTTCCGTCTTCGCATCCGGGCCGCCTGTCGGCCCTCCCCCTCCCACCGCGGGCGGCCCGGGTCGCGAAGTGTCGGCGCCAAGGCCCGCTTAAGCCACGGCGCGCACGCTGCCTGCATCCTCCGATGAAAGGCGTCGTGCCATGCATCCCGAACTCGCCCGTTTCGTCCGTCAACTCGTACGCGTCGCCGCCGTCTGTGGCCTCGTCATCGCCACGTTCGTGTTCGTGACCCTGCCGTGGAGCCTTGGCCGTCCGCCCGGCACCGTCGTGCTGGCGGGAAGCGAACGCCACATGACCTGAGCGCAGGCGGCGCGAAGCCGCCTGCGTCTTCGTCATCGCACCCGGTGACGGACAACCGCGTGCGCTGCATCGTCCCGTGTCGTGCGGCGTAGCCGTCAGGTCTTGCGCAGGATCGTCCGCGTCGAAAGCGATGTGTCGAACGCGCGGATCGCCGCGGCACCGACGAATGCGCGCGGCAACTCGTCGCGCACGACGCCGGATTGTGCGTCCCACCACAGCAGTCCGTGTTCGAAACGACTGATGCGGTCCAGCCCGTCGGGATGCTGCCCGGAGAGAGCGGTTTCGTCGGAGACCGGATAACCCAGCGGGCCTTCGCAATGGCCGCGGCGCAGATACTCCTGGAAGATCGCGCCGTAGACCGCGAAAGCGCCCAGGTCCGGATGCCAGAAGAGGCCGCCCGCCGGATGGCCGTCCTCTCCCGGGAACACTTTGAAGCGTCCTCCGCGCGGGCCGCGATCGTAGTCGAGGATCGGCGTCTTCAGTCGCTCCTTCGCGATGAAGGCCGCCGCACGCGAATCGTGCCGCTCGATGTCCTCCAGCTTGGCCAGCAACGGGTCTTCGGCGTTCGCGATGCGCTCGGGCAACGCGATCGTGACCGGGGTCATGCCGTCGAGCGAGCAGTGATCGAGGTTCTGCGCGCATTCGCGGGCCCGGGCCGCGAGCTTCGGCAACTGCGCGTCGATCTGCTGGTAGGCGGCACGGAGGGCGTCGAGGTCGGGGTGCGCGAACTGGTCGGGATAACGCAGGACGAAGTCGAGGTCGCTGCGCAGGCGGATGCCTTCCAGCACGCGCCGCCCGCACTGTTCGATCGTGTCGCGGCGCACCGCGCTTTCGGCCCAGGTCGGTCCCTCCGGCAGCGGCAGGTAGCGGAAGTCCTTCACCGACGCCTTGTAGTCGATCGGCCGCTCCAGCACCTTCTGGTTGAAGCTGCTGTACAACGCCTTGAGGCCTTCCAGATCGGTCGGGTTCTCCAGTCCGGCGCCCCCGGAGATCAGGACCTTGATCTGCATGCTCGACTTCTTCTTCGCTTCCTCGATCGCCATGCCGAACGAGGCGCTGATCTTGCCGCCGGTGAGGAAGGTGCCGATCGAGGCGTCGAGCGAGGCCTTGATGTCCGTGCGGCTGCGCTCGTCGACGGTCTCGAACACGAACAGGCCGTAGAAATCGCCGCCGCTGTAGATCTCGTCGATGAAGGCGTCGCCGTAGATGCCGCGGAACGTCTCCGGGTCGTTGCGGTAGATGCGCGCGGCCTCGTCGCTCAGCCGCGGGCGCACCATGTGGCGCGCGGGATTGCGCACGTCCGCGGTCAGCAGCAGGTACAGCGAGTACTGGTTCACCGAATGGCTCTGGGCCATCGAGAACTTGGCGTCGCCGCTGAAGGTGCCATAGCGCACGCTGGCGCTGACCGACAGGTTCATCGATTCCATCAGGCTTTCCTGGGATTCGATCATCCTGACTTCCGCGTGCACGATCTGGCCGCCGTCGGCGTTGCTGATGCCGTCGTATTCGATCGGCGATCCGCGCGCCTCCTCGGTCTGTTCGTCGATGCCGACGCCGAAGCGCATGCCTTCGGTGAGATTGATGATCTTGCCCATGTGCGTCTCCTTGCGTCCGGTGCGCGGGTTCAGTCGACCTGGTAGGCGACGTAGTAGTAGGCGTTCTCGATGTCGGACTTCGCGAGTTTCACGATCTCGCCGGCTCCCGCCTCGTTGGCGAACATCGTGACCGATCCCAGCAGGTCGTCGTCGGAGCTGGAGTCGTAGTCCCACAGCGACAGGTTCTGCGAATGCTCGAATTCGATCGACAGGTCCGGTGCGATCGACTGCCCCGCCTGGATTTCGATGTTTTCCCCCGCGGCCGGCCAGATCGCCAGGTCGCGGTCGCCGGTGGTGTCGACGGTGAGGTAGAGGTCGTCCGGATCGGAGCGGGCGGCGTCGATCGTGTTGATCACGCCGGGCAGGGCGCGGATCGCAGCGGTGACGGACACGCCTTCCAACTGCTCCGGCAGCAGCATGTCGGGCAACTGGGCGATGGCGGCGTTCACGCTGGCATCGGTGCCGGTGGCCTGGCGGACGCAGTAGATCAGGGTGACGGTGGCAGTGGGCATGGGGCTGTCCTTGGCGAGTTGGTCGGAGGGGCGGGCGGCGCGTGGCCGCCCGGCGCGGAGCGCACGGGCTTCGCGTGCCGGCAGCTTCCGCCGCCGCCACCTACGAATGGCTTACGTCAACCGCCTCCGGTCGCTTCCTGATCGCGGACGCGTGCGCGAGCACCGGCAGGGCCATGCCGGTGCGCAGGGCGACGCGCATGCGGACGCGTCGAGGCCCCGCCTCAGCCGGGACCGACCAGCCGGCGCAGGAGGCCCGCCGCTTCGCCGCGTCCGGCCGGGCCCGCGATCCGTTCGAAGCGCGCCAGCGCGTCGAGTGCGCCGGTGCGATCGCCCGACGCCAGCCGCACCCGGATCAGGGCCTCGTACAGCCGCAGTGCGTCGGGATGGTGGTCGAGTCCGCGCAGGTAGACGGATTGCGCGGCGGCCTGCCGGCCCCGGCTTTCGTGGTGCGCCCCGAGCCGCAGGGCGAGATCGATGACCTTGCTGCGCATGCGCTCAGCGGCGGGTCGCCACCACGCGGCCTCGGGTTCGCTCGCCAGCAGGGGACCCGGGAACTCGAACAGCGTGCGCTCGACCTCCGCGTCGGGGTCGCCGCCCGGCCTGCACGCGGCCAGTGCCTGGCCCAGCCGGACTTCCCAGTGGTCGAGATCGACCCAGACCCGGTCCATCGCCAGCCGCAGGCGGCCTTCGCGCAGGAGTACGCAGTCCCCGGCACCGAGCAGCTTGCGCAACCGGTGCAATGCCTGCTCGCACGCCGCCTTGGCGCGATCGCCGTCGGCATCCGGCCAGAAGCGGTCGTGCAGCAGCTCCGGCGCGCAGGCGTGCGCGGGCTCGATCGCCAGCGCGCGCAGCAGGTCCAGCGAGCGCGCGGGCGCCTTGGCGCCGAGCACCAGCGGCGCGCCGTCGAGTGCCAGGCCGAATCCTCCGAGCACCCGGATCGTCAGCGGCCACGGCCAGTGCGGCGGACGCGAGGACGGCGGCGCCAGCCGGCGTCGCCGGATCAGGTCGCGGCAGAATCCGGGCTCGATCCCGGCGGCGAGCGCGTCGGCGCAAAGCACCGCGAGCATTTCCGGCAGGTTGATCAGGGCGTCGTGCCAGTCCGCATCGCGCATGCGTGCGAACGCGTCCCGCAGGCATGCGATGCCCGCGGCCTCGTCACCGGCGTCGCGCGCCTGCAGCGTCCGCGCCAGCGCGATGCAGACCTCGGTCCGGTCGCGGACGCTGCCGTCGAACAGATCGACGAGCGCGTCGAGGAAAGCCGCGGCCTCGCCGGGCGCACCCGCGGCGAGGAGCACCTGGAACTCGGTGAGGTAGTGCGGCCAGCGTTCGATCGGCGGTTCGTTCGCCGCCTCGATCGCATGGTTGAAGCGCGCGCATTCGCGCCGCGCCTCGGCGAGGTCGCCGCGGCGCGCATGCAGCGCGGCGCGACAATCGGCGACCACCGCGACCTGGGTCGTGTGGCGGCTGTCGGCGATGGCCGACAGCCGTTCCACCAGCGCCGGCCATTCGGCGAAGGCGTTGCAGCGCTTCATCATCAGCTGCAGGTGGTACAGCGCGCCGAATTCGACCCCGCGCAGTTCCTCGCGCACGCCGATCGCGATCGCCTCGCGCAGTGCGCTTTCGGCATCCGCATGGGCGAGACCGCGCTTCGCATAGTGGAAGTAGCGCCCGCTGACGGCGCCGAAGGCCACCAGCCACATGCCCAGCGGCCATGCGGGCATGCCGGGGTGGCCCACGATGTCCGCCACGCTGTCGACTGCGCATTCGAACGTTGCCGCATCGCCGGTGGAGCCGGTGCGATCGATCAGCACCGCGCTGGCGATCAGCCGCAGGGCCGGCGGTACGTGCTCGCCGGGCCGGGCCAGGCGATCGAGCAGTCGCATGGTGATGCGCTGCAGGTCGTCGCCCGCGCTGCGATAGTGTTCCGCGTAATCGAAAGCGCGCACGACACCGGCGAGCACCAGCAGCGCCTCGTCGTCCGCCAGCGGCGGCAGTGGGCGGGCCGCGAGTGCGATCGCGCGCTGGGTCCACGCCGGCAGGCCGGCGTGCGTGCGCCAGCTGTCCGTCTTCGACAGCACGGCGCGTGCGGCGGCCAGGCATTGGCCGCGCGCGTCCTCGGTGCGCGAGAACCCCTGCCAGGCCTGTTCCAGCCAGCGTTCGGCATCCGCGTCGTCGGCCATGTGCGCCACGCCCAGCCAGTAGCACAGCCACGGCGTGTGCGCGTCCCCGGGCAGCCGCGCGCACCAGTCGATCAGCGTCTGCCGCCGGCCCTGTTCCAGCAGCGCCGGCGCGCGTTCGACGATCATCCGCGTCGCGAGCGCGGGATCCGGCGCCTGCAGCGCGAGTTCGATCGCGTCCTCGTGCCGGTCCGCCGCCCACGACAATTCGGCCGCCCGGCGCCGCAACGCCGTGCGTTCGGGCGCGGGCAGCGTGCGTTCGAGCCGTTCCCGCAGGAAATCGCGGAGGAGGTCGTGCAGGTGGAAGGCGCCATCGTCGCCCGTGCCCCGCGTCACGAGCATCTGCCGTGCCTGCAGGCGCTGCAGCAGGGCCGGCGCGTCCTCGCCCACCAGCGCGCGGGCAATGTCCGGCGCGATCTTCGGCAGCAACCCCAGCCGCAGCAGCGCTTCGGCATCGTCCGCCGGCAGCGTGTCGAACCATTCGCGCCCCAGCAGGTCGTGCACCGCGGCGACGTCCGGGCGCGAGGTCGCCGCGATGCGCGGAAGGGCGTGCGCATCCGGCGCTGCGCGCGCGACGCCTTGGCGTCCGCTGCGGTGCGCCAGCAGCATCAGGCCGACCGCCCAGCCGCGCGCCGCGGCGAGGTCCGCGGCCTCCGCGACGATCGCGCCATCGCCGCGCCGCGCGATGAGGGCGGCGGCTTCGTCGTCGGTGAACCGGAGCGTTTCCTCGTCGACGATGCCCAGGCGCCCGCGCAGTGCCAGGCCTGCGAGCGACTCGGGCGGGAGGTGCCTCGACATGCAGATGCAGTGCATCGTCTCCGGCAATTCCGCGCGCATCGCCTCGAGCGTCGCGTTGAACCCCGGCTGGTCGGCGTTGTGCAGATCGTCCAGCACCAGCAGGCCGTTGCTCGGCCACAGCGCGAAATACGCGCGGAAGAAGCGCCGGGCGAAGGCATGTGGGCGATCGGCGTATTCCGGCCCGAACGCCGGCAGGGCGGGCGACGCGACGCCCGGCACCGATGCGGCGAGATAGTGGAAGAAACCGGCGATGTCGCTGTCGCCTTCGTCCACGCGATACCACGCGAACGGCAGGGACGCGTCCTGGAGGAACTGCGCGATCGCGGTCGTCTTGCCGTAGCCGGCCGGCGCGGCGACCCAGCACAGCCCATGGCGGAGCGCCTCCGCCAGCGCGTCGGTCACGCGCGCCCGCGGCGATGCCTGGTCGACCCGCGGTGGGGTCAGCTTGGCGATGAGCGTCCGTGCCATGGATCACCGATCCGTTCGGTTCGCGTGCCTCCGCAGCATACCGGGTCGGCCACGGCGCAGCGCACGGGCGCTGCACCGCGTGTGTTGCGGGTCAGCTCGACAGCAATCGCGCGCGCAGCGCTGCGTCGTCGGCCGCGAGGGCTTCGCCGTGCGCCGGTTGCGCGAGGCATTCGGCCAGCGCCGGCGGCACGTCGACGGCATGGCCGACCAGCGGTTCGACGATGCTGTCGAACTTCGCCGGATGCGCGGTCGCGACCACCGCCCACGGGCGCATGTCGCCGGTGTCGCGAATGCCTTCCAGCACGTGCAGGCCGCAGGCGGTGTGCGGGCAGGCGACCACGCCGTGGCGTTCAGGTGCGGCGGCGATCGTGTCGCGGATCGTGGCGTCGTCGACCGTCTGCGCGCGCAGCGCGGCGCGCAGCGCGGCGTCGTCGGCGAACCAGTGGCGCAGGCGCTCGAAGTTGCTCGGCGCGCCCACGTCCATCGCGTTGGCGAGCGTGGCCTTCGTCGCCTCGGGCGCGTAGTCGCCGCCGGCGAAGAAGCGCGGCAGCACGTCGTTGGCGTTGGTCGCCAGCACGAGCTCGCCGATCGGGAAGCCCATCCGCTTCGCCACCAGCGCCGCGGCGGCGTTGCCGAGGTTGCCGGTGGGCACGACGAGATTGAGCGGCGCGCCGTGCGCGGCGAAGAAATTGCGCGCGGTGTGCGCGTAGTACGCCAGCTGCGGCAACAGGCGGCCGAGGCTGATGCTGTTGGCCGAAGTCAGCGCCATGCGTTCGCGCAGGTCGCGATCGGACAGCGCCGTCTTCGCCATGCGCTGACAGTCGTCGAACGTGCCGGCGACGCGGAACGTGCGCACGTTGTCGCCCCAGCATTCCAGACCATGCGCCTGGCGCGGCGAGACGCGGCCGTCGGGATACAGGATCACCACCGCGAAACCGGGCCGGCGATGGAACGCGCCGGCGACCGCGGCGCCGGTGTCGCCGGAGGTTGCGACCAGGATGGTCGTCTCCGGCGCGTCCGGCGCGCGCAGCGCCGACAGGCATTCGGCGAGGAAGCGCGCGGCGTAGTCCTTGAACGCGGCGGTGGGGCCGTGGAACAGCTCCAGCAGATGGTCGCCGTGCCCGTGCAGCGTGCGCAGCGGGGCATCGAACGAATACGCACGCGCACACAGCGCCGGCAGCGCATCGCGCAGCGACGAGTCCGCGAAGTACGGCGCCAGCGCCTCCGCCGCGGTGGCAGTGAGCGACGGCGACGCCGCGTGCGCGGCGGACGCGTCGAACGCCGGGATGGACTCGGGCACGTACAGACCGCCGTCGGGTGCGAGCCCGGCGATCAGCGCGGCGTCGATGCCGGTGGGTGCGATGCCGCCGCGGGTGCTGACGAACTTCATGCGGCGTCCTCCGCCAGCACGTCGGCGCGCGGGCCGGCGACAGGCGACACATGCGCGCGCGAACCGTAGCCGGCGTCGGCGAACGCGGCGCGCATCGCCGGCGCGGCGGCTTCCGCCTGCGCCTTCGACGCGAACCACGCGAACACGCTGGGTCCTGCGCCGGAAATGCTCGCGCCCAGCGCGTCGTGCGCCAGTGCGGCGGCCTTCACCGCGTCGAAGCCCGGGATCAGCGCCGCGCGCCGCGGTTCCACCAGCACGTCGTGCAGGCCTTCGCGGATCAGCGCGAGATCGCCGCGCTGCAGGCCGGTGAGGAACAGCGCGAGATGCGTGCTCTGCTCGACGAACTGCGACAGCGGGTAGGGCTCGGCCAACGCGGCGCGAGCGCGGCGCGTCTCCAGCACCTGGTCGGGATGCACGACCACGCAGTGCAGCGCGTCGGGCACGGCGAGCGGGATCATGCGATCGAGCGTCGCCAGCACCACGCCGCCGAGCAGCATCGGTGCGACGTTGTCGCCGTGCGCGCTGCCGCTGGCGACCGCTTCGCCCTGCAGCGAGAACGGATACAGCGCCTCGCGCGACAGCGGTGCGTCGAGCAGCGCGTTCGCCGCGACCAGCGCGGCCACGCACGACGCCGCGGAGCCGCCGAGGCCGGAGCCCAGCGGAATGCCTTTTTCCAGTTCGACCTCGAAGCCATGCGGCAGCGCCAGCGCCTCGCGCAGCGCGATCAGCGCGCGGCCGGCGGTGTTGGCCTCTGCGGCCAGCGGGAGTTGGTCGACGCCGGGCACGTCGCCGCGGATCGCGGCGATGCGGACTTCCGGCGCGTCGATGCGGCGCACCGTCGCGATGTCGCGCGGACCGGCGATCGCGTGGCCCAGCAGGTCGAAGCCGACACCGATGTTGCCGACGCTGGCCGGCGCGAACGCGCGCGCCACGCCTTGTTGCCGTGCCGTCATGCCGCGACTCCCGACGGACGCGCGCCGAGGGTGGCGGCGATCGCGAGGATGTCGCCGAACACGCCCGCGGCGGTGACGTCGGCGCCGGCGCCCGGGCCCTGCACGACCAGCGGGTTGTTGGCGTAGCGGCGGGTGCGGAACTGGATCAGGTTGTCGGTGAGCCGGCTGTGGAGGCTGGCGTGGCCGGGTTCGGGCGAGGCCAGGCCGACGCGCGCGCGGCCGTCGGCGCCGAGGCGCGCGAGGTAGCGCAGGCCGCGGCCTTCCGCACGCGCCGCGTCCAGCCGCGCCTCCATCGGCGCGTCGAGTTCGGACAGCCGCGCGAGGAATTCGTCGCGCGACACCTCGCGCAGCGCTTCCGGCACGAGGCTTTCGATCTCGACGTCGCTGAGCGACAGCGTGCCGCCGGCTTCGCGCGCCAGGATCACCAGCTTGCGCGCGACGTCGGTGCCGCTGAGGTCGTCGCGCGGATCGGGTTCGGTGTAGCCCAGCGCCTTCGCCTCGGCGACCAGTTCGGAGAATGGCACGCTGCCGTCGTAGCGGTTGAACAGCCACGCCAGCGTGCCCGAGAGCACGCCCTCGATGCCGGTCAGCGCGTCGCCGGTGTCGAGCAGCGAGCGCAGGGTCTGGATCACCGGCAGGCCGGCGCCGACCGTGGCCTCGTAGCGGAACAGCGCGCCGTGCTGCACGGCGTCGCGGATCGCGCGGTAACGCGCCCAGTCGCCGCTGCCGGCATGCTTGCTCGGCGTCACCACGTGGATGCCCGCGGCCAGCCATTCCGGATAGCGCGCGGCCACCGCGTCGCTGCCGCTGCAGTCGACGATCAGCGCGTGCGGCAGGTGCTCGGCGCGCACGTGCGCGACGAAACGGTCGAGATCCAGCGCCTCGCCGGCGTCCAGCCCGGCCACCGCCTGCGCCGGGTCGAGCCGGTCGGCGAGCACCATGCGCTTGCTCGACGCCACCGCGCGCAGGCGCAGGTCGAGGCGATGGTCGACGCGCGGTTCGCTGGCGAAGCGGGGCATCGCTTCGGCGAGCTGCGCCAGCAGCGCGCGGCCGACGTTGCCCGGGCCGATCACGCCCACCGACAGCGTCGCCGGCGACAGCCAGAAGGCGCTGTGCGCCGCGCGCAGGCCGCGCACGGCATCGGCGTCGGCGACGGCGACGGAGATGTTGCGTTCGCTCGCGCCCTGCGCGATCGCGCGGATATTCACGCGCGCGCGGGCGAGGCCGGCGAACAGCCGCGCCGACACGCCGGGCTGGCCGACCATGCCGTCGCCGACCGCGGCCAGCACCGCGATGCCGGGGGTGACGCCCACGCCTTCGACCTGGCCGTCGGTGATCGCGTCGGCGAACGCCGCGCCGACCGCGTCGTGGCCGCGCTCGGCGTGCGCCGCCGGCACGATGCAGCAGATCGAATGTTCGCTGGAACCCTGCGAGATCATGGTGACGGAGACGCCGGCGTCGCGCAGCGCGGCGAACATGCGCTCGGCGGTGCCGGGCACGCCGATCAGGCCGGCGCCGGTGAGTTCCAGCACGGCCATGTCGCGGACCACGCTCAGGCCCTTCACCGGCGCGTCCTGGTCGACGCTGGCGTCGGCGGCGATGCGCGTGCCCGGCGCGGCCGGATTGCGCGAATTGCGGATCACGATCGGCAGCCCGGCCTGCATCGCCGGCGCCATCGTCTGCGGATGCAGCACCTTCGCGCCGAAGTACGCCAGCTCGCAGGCTTCGGCATACGACATCGACGGCAGGCAGACCGCGTCGGGCACCAAGCGCGGGTCGGCGCTGAGCACGCCGTCGACGTCGGTCCAGATGATCAGTTCGCCGGCATCGAACAGCACCGCGAAGATCGCGCCGGAGTAGTCGCTGCCGTTGCGGCCCAGCGTGGCCGGGCGGCCGGCATCGTCGCGGGCGACGAAACCGGTGACGACGACGTCGGCTTCCGGATGGCGTTCGCGCCAGGCGGCGAAGCGTTCGCGGGTGCGCGGCCAGTCGACCGCGACGCCGAGTTCGCCCGGATGCACGACCAGCACGTCGCGGGCGTCGAGCCGGCCCCAGCCGGCGGCCTCGCCGCCGAGCGTGGCCTGCAACAGTCGCGACGACCAGACCTCGCCCAGGCCCTGCACCGCGGCGAGGTCGTGGGCGGGCAGGGCGCTGCCGGCGCGCTCGTCGGCGAGCCGGCCCAATACCGCCGACAGCGCGGAAAATTCGGCGTCGAGCCAGGCGATGAGCGCGTGCGTGTCCTGCGGATCGAGCTTGCGCGCTTCGGCGAAATGGCGGTCGCGCAACCGCGACCAGCCGTCGAGCCAGTCGCGGCCGGCGGCGGCATCGGCGGCCAGCGCGGTCAGGGCGTCGGTGACGCCCTGCATCGCGGAGACCACGACGGCGCGCGGCGCGGGCGCATCGCGCAGCAGCGCGGCGACGTGGCGGTAGCGTTCGGCGTCGGCGACGCTGCTGCCGCCGAACTTGTGGGCGAGCGGGCGCGACAGCCCGGGGCTGGCGGCGGGAGAAGCTTGCGGGGCGTCCATTGGGGCGTACGAATCCATGAGAAAGGCTCCTTGTGGGGAACCCCGCGGCCCGGAGTGCGCGGCGACGTGCCCCGCACCCCTGGGAGGGTGCGGGGCGCGGGGTCGAAGGGGATCAGTCCGTCTCGCCGCCGCAGCCCGCACCACCGGTGGTGGTACCGGTCGTGCGGGTCGTGGTGGTGGCCATCGTGATGGTGGCGATCGTGGCGGTGGCCGCCGACGCGACGGCGATCCCGCGGGGAGCGCGGGAGGCAGCGACGGCGAAGGCGGCGACGACGGACATGGTTCAGGTTTAAACGATCGGGCGGCGGGGCGTCAACCAATCTTTGGACGAAGGGCGAAGCCCCCGTCGGCAGGGGATTCGCCCGGGCCGGATCAGTCGCGCAGCACCACCGCGGTGCAGTCGATTTCAAGCTGCGCCACGATGGCGGCCGTCATCGATTCGGTGTTGATCGCGGTGCCGGCCGGGGCCAGGTCCGAGGTCAGCGCGCCGTGGTCGATGGCCGCGGCCACCGCCTTCTCGATGCACTGGGCCTCGGCCTCCAGTCCCAGCGAATGCCGCAGCAGCATCGCCGCGCTGAGGATCGCGCCGCAGGGATTGGCGATGCCGCGGCCGGCGATGTCCGGCGCGGAGCCGTGGATCGGTTCGTACACACCGAGCTTGCCTTCGCCCAGCGACGCCGACGGCAGCAGGCCCATCGACCCGGCGAGCATCGACGCCTCGTCGGTGAGGATGTCGCCGAACATGTTCTCGGTGACGATCACGTCGTAGTCGCGCGGCCGCGAGATCAGGTGCATCGCCATGCTGTCGACGAGCTGGTGCTCGATCGTCACGTCGGGGAATTCGTCGCGCGCGACGCGGGTGGCGACGTCGCGCCACAGCCGCGAGGTTTCCAGCACGTTCGCCTTGTCGACCGAGACCACGTGCTTGCGGCGGCCGCGGGCCAGCGCGCAGGCGCGGCGGACCACGCGCTCGATCTCCGCGACCGAGTATTCGCACAGGTCGCTGGCGCCGGTGTCGGTGCGGGTGCGCGCGCCGAAGTACACGCCACCGGTGAGTTCGCGCACCACGATCATGTCGACGCCCGCGAGCAGGTGTGACTTGATCGGCGAGGCCGCGAGCGTGACCGGATGCGTGCGCACCGGGCGCAGGTTCGCGTACAGGCCCAGGTCCTTGCGCAGGCGCAGCAGGCCCTGTTCCGGGCGCACCGCGCCGGTGCCCCATTTCGGGCCGCCGACCGCGCCCAGCAGCACGGCGTCGGCCTTGCGGCAGGCGTCCAGCGTGGCGTCGGACAGCGCGGTGCCTTCGGCGTCGATGGCGGCACCGCCGATGAGGCGGGTCTCGAAGCGGAACGTGTGGCCGTAGCGGCGGGCGGCGGCCTTCAGCACGGAGACCGCGGCGGCGGTGACTTCCGGGCCGATGCCGTCGCCGGGCAGGACGACGATGTCAGCGTGCATGGCGAAGGGTCTCCCTGTGGGTGGTCTCGAAGCGTTGGATGTGGGGCAGCTGTTTCAGCAGGTAGCCGAGTTGGTCGACGCCTTCGAGCAGGCAGGTGCGCGCGAAGCCGTCGATCGGGAACGCGAACGCGCGGCCGTCGGGCAGCGTGACCGTGGCCGCGGCCACGTCGATGTCGAGCGTGAGGCCGGGCCGTGCCAGCAGTTCGTCGACGACCGCGGCGTCGAGGACGATCGGCAGCAGGCCGTTCTTCAGCGCGTTGCTGCGGAAGATGTCGGCGATCTCGGCGCTGATCACCGCGCGCAGGCCGGCGTCGCGCAGCGCCCACGGCGCGTGCTCGCGCGAGGAGCCGCAGCCGAAGTTGCGGCCGGCGACCAGGATTTCGGCACCCTGCGCCTCGGGGCGGTTGAGCGGGAAGTCGGGATCGGGCGAGCCGTCCTCGCGCCAGCGCCAGTCGTTGAAGGCGTGGCGACCGAGGCCGGCGCGCGTGGTCGTAGTGAGGAAACGCGCCGGGATGATGCGGTCGGTGTCGATGTTGCGTTCCGGCAGGCAGACGGTGCGCGACTGCAGGCGGACCAGGGCGTCTGTACTCATGCGGCATGCTCCCGGGCGGCGTCGCGCACGAGCAGGCGCGGGTCGACGACATGGCCCGCCACCGCGCAGGCGGCGGCAGTGATCGGCGAGGCCAGCACGGTGCGCGCGTCGCGCCCCTGGCGGCCCTCGAAATTGCGGTTGCTGGTGGACACGGCGAGCTGGCCGGGACCGACCAGGTCGCCGTTCATCGCGATGCACATCGAACAGCCGGGCTCGCGCCATTCGGCGCCCGCGGCGCGGACGATGCGGTCGATGCCTTCGGCCTCGGCCTCGCGCTGCACCTGCACCGAACCGGGCACCACCAGCATCCGCACTCGCGGATGCACGCGGCGGCCGCGCAGCACCTCGGCGACCTGGCGCATGTCGCCGAGGCGACCGTTGGTGCAGCTGCCGACGAACACCACGTCGACCGGCTGTTCCAGCAGCGGCGCGCCGCCGGTGAACTTCATGTAGTCGAGCGCGCGCTGGGCGTCGGCGTCGTTCGCTACCGGCACGACCGCGTCGATCGCGACCACCTGCCCGGGATGCGTGCCCCAGGTGACGGTGGGCGCGATGTCAGCGGCGTCGATGCGCACGGTGCGGTCGAACGTCGCGCCCTCGTCGCTGCGCAACTGCGACCAGCGTGCGACCGCGGCCTTCCAGTCGGCGCCGCGCGGCGCGCGCGGGGTCTTCGCCAGCCACTCGAACGTGGTCGCGTCCGGCGCGATCAGGCCCGCGCGCGCGCCGGCCTCGATCGACATGTTGCAGACGGTCATGCGTTCTTCCATCGACAGCGCGCGGATCGCGCTGCCGCGGTACTCGATGACGTGGCCGGTGCCGCCGGCGACGCCGATCGTCCCGATCACGTGCAGGATCAGGTCCTTCGCGGTGACGTCCGGCGCCAGCGTGCCCTCGACCTCGATCGCCAGCGTCTTCGGCTTGCGCTGCAGCAGGCACTGCGTCGCCAGCACGTGGCCGACCTCGCTGGTGCCGATGCCGAACGCCAGCGCGCCGAACGCACCGTGCGTGGCGGTGTGGCTGTCGCCGCAGACGATGGTCATGCCCGGCTGGGTCAGGCCCAGCTCCGGCCCGATCACGTGGACGATGCCGCGATGGTCGCTGCCGAAGTCGAACAGCTCGACGCCGTGCTTCGCGCAGTTCGCGCGCAGCGTCTCGACCTGCTTCTGCGCGTCGGGCGTGTAGTAGTCGTGGCTGCCGTCGGCCTTCGCCGGCGTGGTCGGCGTGCTGTGGTCCAGCGTGCCCTTGGTGCGATCGGGGCGGCGCACGGTCAGGCCGCGCGATTCCAGTTCGGCGAACGCCTGCGGCGTGGTGACTTCGTGGATGAGGTGCAGGTCGATGTAGAGCACCGCGGGGGCGTCCGCAGTCTCGGGGACGACGACGTGCGCCTCCCACAGTTTGTCGAACAGCGTCTTGGGCGTTTGAGCTTGCGGCATGGGGACGGAGGACTTGGGGAAGGGGAGGGGAAGGAACGATCAGGCGGTGGCCGCGATCGGCGGCACGGCGGCCGCGCGCACGGCGACGCCGCGGCGATGCAGGCGGTTGACGATGTCCAGCCACGCCAGCGCGCTGGCTTCGAGGATGTCTGTGCTGGTGCCCGAGCCGGTGATTTCCTCGCCGTCGATGCGCGCGGTCAGGCTGGCCTGGCCCTGCGCGTCCTCGCCGGTGGTGACGCTGGAGACCTGGTAGCTCTCGATGTCCAGGTGCAGGCCGGTGCCGCGTGCCAGCGCCGCGAAGATCGCGTGCACCGGGCCGTCGCCGGTTGCCGCCTCCGTGCGGCGCTCGCCGTCGGGCGAACACACTTCGACGCTGGCGGTCGGCAGGATGCCGTCGCCGACGCCGGTGCTCACGTGCAGGCGGTGCAGGCGCCAGCCGCCGACGGTGGCGGTGCCGCCGGCGCTGCTGTCGATGCCCAGCGCCAGCGCTTCGAGGTCGGCGTCGAACACTTCGCGCTTCTTCTCGGTCAGCGTCTTGAAACGGCCGAACACCTGGTTCAGCTGTGCCTCGTCGAGCGTGAAGCCCAGTTCCTTCAGGCGATCGGCCAGCGCGGCGCGGCCGCTGTGGCGGCCCATGATCATCTGCGACTTCGCCCAACCGACCGCTTCCGGTCGCAGGATCTCGTAGGTGCCGCGATGCTTGAGCATGCCGTGCTGGTGGATGCCGGATTCGTGTGCGAACGCGTTCGCGCCGACGATCGCCTTGTTGCGCTGCACGTGCATGCCGGTGATGCGGCTGAGCAGGCGCGAGGTCGGCACCAGCCGGCGGGTGTCGACGCCGGTGGTGGCGTTGAACCACGCCCCGCGCGTTTCCAGCGCCATCACCAGTTCTTCCAGCGCGCAGTTGCCGGCGCGCTCGCCGATGCCGTTGATGGTGCATTCCACCTGCCGCGCGCCGCCTTCGATCGCGGCGAGGCTGTTCGCCACCGCCAGGCCGAGGTCGTCGTGGCAGTGGGTGCTGAACACCGCCTTGTCGGCGTCGCGCACGTGCGTGCGCAGGTGTTCGAACAGCGCGCGGATCTCCGCCGGCGTGGTGTAGCCGACGGTATCGGGGATGTTGAGCGTGCGCGCGCCGGCGGCGATCGCGGCCGAGCAGATCTCGACCAGGAAGTCGGGCTCGGTGCGCAGCGCGTCCTCGGCCGAGAATTCCACGTCGTCCACGTACTTGCGCGCGCGTTCGACGCCGGCGACGGCGCGCGCCAGCACTTCGTCGCGGCTCATCATCAGCTTGTGTTCGCGATGCAGCGGGCTGGTGCTGATGAACACGTGGATGCGCGGGCGTTCGGCGTGTTCCAGCGCGCGGGCGCAGGCGTCGATGTCGCCGGGATTGCAGCGGGCGAGCGTCGCCACGCCGGCGCCGCGCACCTCGCGGGCGATCGCGGCACAGCCGTCGAGGTCGCTTTGCGAGCTGGCCGGGAAGCCGGCCTCGATCGTGTCCACGCCGAGTTCGGCGAGCGCATGCGCGAAGCGCAGCTTCTGCACGGCGGTCATGCTGCAGCCGGGCGATTGCTCGCCGTCGCGCAGCGAGGTGTCGAAGATCGCGACCCGGGCGGGTGCGGACGGTCGAACGTCAGTGTCCATCAGGCGATGGCCTCCAGGGCGGGAGCAGGGAAGATCGCCGCGGCCGCGGAGGCGGGCAGCGGCAGGGGGGAGACGTTGCGGGCGCGCACCGGCTTCGCCTTCGCCGTGACGGCGGCGGCCTCGTCGTGCGCGCGGCGGCGCGGCTTGCGCGGCGCGCGCGGGCGCACGTCCGCGAGGAGCTGCGCGAGCACGGCCGCGTCGATGTTGCCGCCGGAGACGACGGCGCATTTGCGCTTCCCTGCGACACGCCGCCCGGCGGCCAGCGCGAGTGCGCCGGCGCCTTCGGCGATGAGATGTTCCTCCAGCGCCAGACGCACCAGCGTCTCGCGCAGTTCGGCCTCGCGCACGATCACCAGATCGTCCAGCAGCCCGGCCAGCACCTGCCGCGTGAGCACGCCGGCTTCCTTCACGCGCACGCCGTCGGCGAGCGTGGCCGCGGGCATGATCGGCGACGCATCGCCCTTCAACGCGCGGTGCATCGCATCGACGTGTTCGACCTGCGCGCCGACGATGCGCACGCCCTGCGACTTCAGCGCCAGCGCCACGCCCGCGGCGAGGCCGCCGCCGCCGATCGGCACCAGCACCACGTCGGGCGCCAGCGGCGCGATCTCCATGCCGACCGTGCCCTGGCCGGCGATCACGTCGGGATCGTCGAACGCGGACAGGAAGCGGTAGCCGTTCTTCTCGGCCAGTTGCATGGCGAACAGGCGGGCTTCGTCGAAGGTGTCGCCGTGCAGGCGCACGGTCGCGCCCCAGTGGGCGACGCCGGCGATCTTGGTGTCCGGCGCGCCGTGCGGCATCACCGCGATCGCCGGCACGTTCAGCCGGTACGCGGCCCAGGCCAGGCCCTGGGCGTGGTTGCCGGCGGAGGCGGCGATGACCGGGCGGTCGTCGCCGCGTTCGCGCGCGGCCAGCAGTGCATTCAACGCGCCGCGCACCTTGTACGAACCGGTGCGCTGCAGGTTCTCGAGCTTCAGCCAGCAGCCGAAGCGTTCAGCATGGTGCAGCGGCGTCGGCGGCAGGTACCGCCGCAGCCGCGCCTGCGCGGCGAGGATGTCGCCGGCCTGCACGCTGGGCGGGGTGGAAACCGGGCCGACGTCGCTGTCCATGCTCAGACCTCGGTCAACCACGCCGCGGCGTGGCTGTCCTCGCCGCGGACCGCACGCGCGTAGGCGGCGGCGATGTCGCGCGAGACCGGGCTGCCGTCGGCGTAGCGGCGGCCGTCGATCTCGGCGATCGGCGACACTTCCGCGGCGGTGCCGCAGGCGAACACTTCGTCGGCGTCCAGCAGTTCGGCCACGGTCACCGGGCGCGATTCGGCGCCGGTCAGCGCCAGCAGCGTGTCGCGGGTGATGCCCGGCAGCGCGTCGCGATGTTCGACCGCGGTGACGCGGCCGTCGCGGACCAGGAACAGGTTGGCGCCGGTGCACTCGACCACGAAGCCGGCGTCGTCGATGAACATCGCTTCGTCGAAGCCGCGCGCCTTCACTTCGCGCTTGGCGAGGATCGAATTGACGTAGGCGCCGCACAGCTTCAGCGGCGGCAGCGACGACGCCGGATTGCGCCGCCACGACGACGCCGACACGCGCGTGCGGTTGCCGTTGAGGTGCACGTTGGTGGACGAGGTGGCGACCATCAGGTGCTGCGGATGGCCGGCCACGTCCAGGCCGAAGCTGCCGTCGCCGTACCACGCCAGCGGACGGATGTAGGCGTCGCTCTGGCGGTTCGCGCGCAGCGTCGCCAGCACCGCTTCGGTGGCGACGGCCGGATCGAACGTCATGCCCAGCAACTCGGCGCCCTTGCGCATGCGCTCCAGGTGCTCGGGCAGGCGGAACACCGCGGCACCGCGCTTCGTGGCATAGGCGCGGATGCCCTCGAACACGCCGCTGCCGTAATGCAGCGCATGCGTGTGCACGGTCGCCTGCGGGCGACCGGTGTCGATCAGTTCGCCGTCGAACCACAGCTTCGGCGTCGCGGGGACGGCCTGCGGCTGCGCGGCGGGACGCGAGGCGACGGCGCTCAGCTGCATGGTTGCACCTGCACGTCGAGGCAGTCGTACAGTTTCGCGAGTTGCTGGTGCAGGCCTTCCGCCGGGCGTTCACCCTCGACGGTCATCTGCAGGTGCCAGCGATCGCCGTCGGGGCGGGCCTCGCCTTCGACGGCCAGCGGGCGGAAGCCGCGGCGTTCGGCGGTGCCGAGCACGCGCGTGAGGGCGCCTTCGGACTGGCGCAGGGTGAGATCGAGTCGGTAGCGCATGGAGGCGTGACTCCTCAGGGAGCAGTGGGGGTGGAATTCGGGATGGTGTCGGTGGCGGGCGCGGGCTGCGCGCCGGCGTCCGGCGCGACGGTCGGCGTCGCGGCGGCCTGCGGCGCAGGCGCGCTCGCGGGGACGCGCGCGACCGGCGTGCTCGCGGCCTGCAATGCGGCGATGTCCGGATCGTCGGCGTCGACCAGCGCCTGCACGGCGTCGGCATCGTCGTTGGCGTCCAGCATCTGCGCGTTGTTGTGGTTCGGCGGCACCAGCGGCCACACGTTGGCGTTCTGGTCGATCGCCACGTGCAGCAGCGTCGGGCCGGGTGCGGCCAGCAGCGCGTCCAGCGCGGCGTCGACGTCCGCGGCGCGGTCGACGTGCATCGCCTGCAGGCCGAACGCCTGCGCCAGCGCGAGGAAATCCGGGTTGTCGGACAGGTCGATCTCGGAGTAGCGGCGCTCGAAGAACAGCTCCTGCCACTGCCGCACCATGCCCAGCGCCTGGTTGTCGATCAGCACGATCTTGATCGGCAGGCGGTAGCGGGCGACGGTCGCCAACTCCTGCACGTTCATCAGGAACGAGCCGTCGCCGCTGACGCAGATCACCTGCGCCGACGGGTCCTGCATCTGCGCGCCGATCGCGGCGGGCAGGCCGAAGCCCATCGCGCCCAGCGCGCCGCTGGTGAGGTGCTTGCGCGGATGGTCGAACGCCCAGTGCTGCGCCACCCACATCTGGTGCTGGCCCACGTCGCAGGCGACGATCGCATCGGGCGCACGCGCCGACAGCCGCTTCAGCAACGACGGCGCGTACACGCCGTCGCCGGGTGCGTCGTAGCGCGGCGCGGTCTTGGTCTTTACCGCCGCGCAGGCGTCGCGCCACGCCAGACGGGTGGCGCCGTGGCGCGCGTGCAGATGGGCGGCGGCCGCGGCCTGCATGCGGCGCATGCTGATCGCGACGTCGCCACGCACCGGCGCATCGGCGAAGCGCAGCTTGCCCAACTCGCAGGCATCCACGTCCAGGTGCACCACGCGGGCGTTGGGCGCGAACTCGGCCAGCTTGCCGGTGGCGCGGTCGTCGAAGCGTGCGCCCACGGCGAACAGCAGGTCGCAGGCCTGCACCGCGAGGTTCGCGGCGCGACTGCCGTGCATGCCGAGCATGCCCAGGTTGAGCGGATGCGCATCCGGCAGCGCGCCCAGGCCCTTCAGCGTCAGCACGGTCGGGATCTGCGACGCCTCGACGAATTCGCGGAACGCGTCCACCGCATTGCCCAGCGCGATGCCGCCGCCGGCGTAGATCAGCGGCTTCTTCGCCAGCGCCAACTGCGCCAGTGCCGCGTGCAGCGAGGCATCGCTGGCACCGGACACGGCGTCGACCGGCGCCGGCGTGTGCGCGGGCAGGTGCGAGGCATCGGACACCTGCACGTCCTTCGGCAGGTCGATCAGCACCGGGCCGGGGCGGCCTTCACGCGCCAGCCGGAAGGCCTCGCGCAGCACGGTCGGCAGTTCGTTGATGCTGCGCACCAGGAAGTTGTGCTTGACGATCGGCAGGGTCATGCCGAAGACGTCGAGTTCCTGGAACGCGTCGGTGCCCATCAGGTGGGTGGCGACCTGGCCGGTGATGCAGACCATCGGCACCGAGTCCAGCATCGCGTCGGCGATGCCGGTCACCAGGTTGGACGCGCCCGGACCGGAGGTCGCGACGCAGACGCCGACCCGCCCGCTGGCCCGCGCCCAGCCGTTCGCGGCGAACGCGGCGCCCTGCTCGTGGCGCACCAGCACGTGTTTGAGGGGCGATCCATGCAGGGCGTCGTAGAAGGGCATGATCGTGCCGCCGGGATACCCGAACAGCGTGTCCACGCCCTCCGCCAGCAACGCCTGCACCAGCCAGCGGGCACCGTTCATCACGCAGTCTCGGCAATGGGATTGGGTTGCACGGCCGGCGCGGCGGCCGACGCGGTCGCGGCGGGCTGCGGCGCGGCCTGGCCCTGCTGCAGCCACTGCATCTTCGCGCGCAGTTCCTTGCCGACCTTCTCGATCGGATGGTCCTTGTCGGCCTGCTGGTAGCGCTTGTAGTTCGGCAGGCCGGCGTCGTATTCGGCCACCCACTTCTGCACGAAGGTGCCGTCCTGGATCTCGCTCAGGATGTCCTTCATGCGCGCCTTGGTCTCGGCGTTGATCACGCGCGGACCGCTGACGAAATCGCCGTACTGCGCGGTCTCGGAGATGAACTCGAGCATGCGGGTGATGCCGCCTTCGTAGAACAGGTCGACGATCAGCTTCAGCTCGTGCAGGACTTCGTAGTACGCGATCTCCGGCTGGTAGCCGGCCTCGACCAGCGTCTCGAAGCCGGCCTGCACCAGCGCGCTGGCACCGCCGCAGAGCACGGCCTGTTCGCCGAACAGATCGGTCTCGGTCTCTTCCTTGAACGTGGTCTTGATCAGGTTGGCGCGCGCGCCGCCCAGACCGCCGGCATAGGTCTTCGCCAGTTCCTCGGCGCGGCCGCTGCGATCCTGGTGCACGGCGTAGATGCAGGGCACGCCGCGGCCGATCTCGTACTCGCGGCGCACCAGCGCGCCCGGGCCCTTGGGCGCGACCAGCACCACGTCGAGGTCGGCGCGCGGCGAGATCATGCCGAAGTGCACGTTCAGGCCGTGCGCGAACAGCAGGCAGGCGCCCTGCTTCATGTTCGGCGCCAGCACGTCGTGGTAGAGCTTCTTCTGCACCATGTCGGGCGTGAGCACGGCGACGAGGTCGGCCTGCGCCGCGGCTTCGGCCGGCGACTTCACGGTGAAGCCGTCGGCGAGCGCCTTGACCTCGGTGGGGCCGCCCGGACGCAGGCCGACGACGACGTCGAAGCCGGAATCGCGGAGGTTGAGGGCGTGGGCACGGCCCTGGCTGCCGTAACCGATGACAGCGATCTGGGGCTTGGCGGAAGCATTCATGGCGAGGTCTCGATTTGAAGGAAAAAGGGAGGGGGAGGGAGAAGCGGGGAGGGAGAGGGAAAGCGAAATCAGGCGGGTTCGGAGGCGACGAGTGCGGCGTCGATGCGCTTCGTGTCGGCGGCCGCGGCGTCGAGCAGGCCGGGCGAGGTCACCGCGCCGCGCGAGGCCGAGCGCACGTCGCGCGCGTACTTCGCCAGCACGCCGTGGCGCACGCGCGGGGCGATGCGCGCCGGTGCGCGCGCGGCGAGGTCGGCGGCCACGTCGAGGCGGCGCGCGACGACATCGATCGTCACGATGTCGCCGTCGCGCAGCCGCGCGATCGGGCCGCCGTGCGCGGCTTCGGGCGAGATGTGGCCGACCATGAAGCCGTGGGTCGCGCCGCTGAAGCGGCCGTCGGTGATCAGCGCCACGTCGTTGCCCAGGCCCTGGCCGACCAGCGCCGCGGTCACCGCCAGCATCTCGCGCATGCCGGGGCCGCCGGCGGGGCCTTCGAAGCGGATCACCACCACGTCGCCGGCCTGGATCTGCCGCGCCTGCACCGCGGCGAACGCGGCGTCCTCGCTGTCGAACACGCGCGCCGGGCCGGTGTGCTTCTCGCGGCCGTGGCCGGCGAGCTTCACGATGCAGCCTTCCGGGGCGAGGTCGCCGTAGAGGATCGAATAGCCGCCGCGCGGCTTGATGGGATCGGACACGGGACGCACGACATCCTGCGTGGGGGAGGTCGTCGCGGCGTTCGCGTCCGCAAAAAAGCTGCGGCCGGCGACCGTGGGAATGTCCTCGATCAAGCCGGCCGCGATCAGCGCCTGCGCCACCAGTGCGGTGCCGCCTTGTTGGAACATCTCCGCCGCCGTGTAGCGGCCGCCCGGTTTCAGGTCGGCGATCACCGGCGTGTTCGCGCTGGCGGCCTCGAATTCCTCCAGGTCGAACGTCACGCCGGCCTCGTGCGCGATCGCCAGCAGGTGCAGCGCGGCGTTGGTCGAGCCCGCCGTCGCCGACACCGCGCGTGCGGCATTGCGCAGCGCGGTCGGCGTCAGCAGCTGGCGCGGCGTCGGGCCGCCGTCGCGCAGCAGCTGCATCACGCGCTCGCCGCAGCGCTCGGCGGCTTTCGGCTTGTCGGCATGCACGGCGGGGATGTCGTTGTCGCCCAGCGGCGACAGGCCGAGGAAGGTCAGCACCATCGCCATCGTGTTCGCGGTGAACTGGCCGCCGCAGGCGCCGGCACCGGGGCAGGCGCGACGCTCGATCTCACCCAGTTCGGCATCGTCGATGCGGCCGGCCGAATGCGCGCCCACCGCCTCGAACACGTCCTGCACGGTCAGCGCGCGCTCGCCTTCGCTGCCGTCGGCGTGCTTCGACTTGCACTTGCCCGGCAGGATCGTGCCGCCGTAGAGGATCACCGTCGGCACGTCCAGCCGCGCCGCCGCCATCGCCGCCGCGGGGATGGTCTTGTCGCAGCCCACCAGCAGCACCATCGCGTCCAGGCAGTGGCCGGACACCGCGAGTTCGATCGAATCGGCGATGGTCTCGCGCGACGCCAGCGAGGCGCGCATGCCGTCGCTGCCCATGGCGATGCCGTCGGTGACCGCGATCGTGTTGAACTCGATCGGCGTGCCGCCTGCCGCTTGCACGCCGCGGCGCACGTCCTGCGCCAGGTCGCGCAGCGTCAGGTTGCACGGGGACACGTCGGACCAGGTGTGGATCACGCCGACGAAGGGTTTGGCGATGGCGGCATCGTCCAGCCCGGTCGCGCGCAGCATGGCGCGGGCGGGGGCGCGGGCGGGGCCGGATTTGATCGCGTCGCTGTGCATCTGACTCTGGATCCTTCGGAACGATTCGGAAAATGCCGGGCCCGATAAAGCGAAACCCCCGCGCCTTTTCAGGAGCGGGGGTTTCGTCTGAAACCGGGGTTGTGTGTCGCGCAACCCTATCCCGCACCTGGTGGCGTGGTAATAAGAACGACGACAAGAACGAGGAGGACGAGCGCGGCCCCTGCGAGGAAGAACCTGGCGCGTACCGCTTCTGCGTGGTCGCGCATCGCCGCGATGGCGATGGGGCGTGGCGGGCGGTGGATGTTGCGCTGCGTCATGTCCGCAGAGAAGCATGCCCCTTCGCGGAATGTCAACCCCCTGCCTCGTGAGGAATCGGCATATGCGCCGGGGTCGCCACCGGAGCGGGATGCATTCCCATGCGAATCAACACGCTAGCGGTTTCCGCGGCGCACTCGACGATGGTCGAATGCGGGGTCGCGGGACGTCGGCGACGGGCCGGTGAAACCGTATGCAATCCGGACGTTGCGCGAAACGGAATGGCCGACGGGCTGCATCGACCCACGTGACGGCTGCCCGAGACGGGGGCTAGACTCGCGCTGCAGTGCGTTGACCGACGCTCTCGGTTGGAAGCCAGCATGAGGTCGCAGTGAAGCCGACCGATCTACAGGACCCGAACACGTTCCATCGGGTCGTCGATTGCCAATGGGCGTGTCCCGCACACACGCCGGTCCCCGAGTACATCCGCCTGATCGCCGCCGGCCGCCCGGCCGACGCCTACATGGTGAACTGGCGCAGCAACGTCTTCCCCGGGATCCTCGGTCGCACCTGCGACCGGCCCTGCGAGCCGGCCTGCCGGCGCGGGCGGGTCGAGGAGAACAACGGCGAGCATCCGGAACCGGTCGCGATCTGCCGGCTCAAGCGCGTCGCCGCCGATCTCAAGGGCGACGTCTCCGCGCGGATGCCGAAGCCGGCGGAGCGCCTCAACGGCAGGCGCATCGCCTGCGTCGGCGCCGGGCCGTCCTCGCTGACCGTGGCCCGCGACCTCGCGCCGCTGGGCTACCACGTCACCGTGTTCGAGGCCGATCCCAAGGCCGGCGGCTTCATGCGCACCCAGGTGCCGCGCTTCCGCCTGCCCGAGGAGGTCATCGACGAGGAAACCGGCTACGTGCTCGACCTCGGCGTCGAGTTCATCGGCAACCATCGCATCGAATCGATGCGCGACCTGCTGGCGCAGGGCTATGACGCGGTGTTCGTCGGCAGCGGCGCGCCGCGCGGGCGCGACCTCGACCTGCCCGGCCGGCAGGAGGCCGCGGCGCAGATCCACATCGGCCTCGACTGGCTGGCGAACGTCTATTTCGGCCACGTCACGAAAGTCGGCAAGCGCGTGATCGTGCTCGGCGGCGGCAACACCGCGATGGACTGCTGCCGCTCGGCGCGCCGGCTCGGCGGCGAAGAGGTGAAGGTCATCGTCCGCTCCGGCTTCGACGAGATGAAGGCCAGCCCGTGGGAGAAGGAGGACGCGATGCACGAAGGCATCCCGATCCTCGACTGCCGGGTGCCGAAGAGCTTCGTGCATGCCAGCGGCCGGCTCACCGGCATGACCTTCGAGAAGGTCCGCGCCGAATACGACGCCAACGGCCGCCGCAAACTGGTGCCCACCGGCGAGCCGGAGGAGTTCCACGCCTGCGACGAAGTGCTGATCGCGGTGGGCCAGGAAAACGCCTTCCCGTGGATCGAGCGCGACCTCGGCATCGACTTCGACCAGTGGGGCATGCCGGTCGTCGATACGGTCACGCACCAGTCGACTTTGCCGCATGTGTTGTTCGGCGGCGATGCGGCGTTCGGGCCGAAGAACATCATCTGGGCCGTCGCGCACGGCCACGCCGCAGCGGTCAGCATCGATCGCCTGCTGCACGGCGAAGACACGCAGCAGCGGCCCGCGCCCGACGTGAGCCTGATCTCGCAGAAGATGGGCATCCACGAGTGGAGCTACGACAACGCGGTGTCGGCCGACGAGCGCTACAAGGTGCCGTGGTCGGAAGCCGCGAAGAAGCTCGACAGCATCCGCGTCGAGGTCGAACTGGGCTTCGACGTCGCGACCGCGCTGAAGGAAACCCAGCGCTGCCTCAACTGCGACGTGCAGACCGTCTTCACCAAGGACAAGTGCATCGAATGCGATGCCTGCGTCGACATCTGCCCGACCGATTGCATCACCTTCACGCCGGATGGTGAGGAGGCCGACTTGCGCGGTCGCCTGACCGCCCCGGCGCTCAACCTCGAACAGCCGCTGTACGTCGCCGGCCCGCTGAAGACGCACCGGGTGATGGTCAAGGACGAGGACGTCTGCCTGCACTGCGGCCTGTGCGCCGAACGTTGCCCCACCGGCGCCTGGGACATGCAGAAGTTCCTGTTGATGGAAACCCACGCCGGCCCGCGCTGCCGCGACGCCCACAAGAAGGAGGCGGCATGACGGCCGGCCACGCTTCATTGCAGTCGATCAACGATTTCGTCGTCAAGTTCGCCAACGTCAACGGTTCCGGTTCGGCTTCCGCCAACGAGCTGTTCGCCAAGTCCATCCTGCGCATGGGCGTGCCGGTGAGCCCGCGCAACATCTTCCCGTCGAACATCCAGGGCCTGCCGACCTGGTACGAGGTGCGCGTCTGCGAAGCCGGCTGGCTGGGCCGGCGCGGCGGCGTCGACCTGATGGTGGCGATGAACCCGCAGACCTGGGACGCCGACCTCGCCGAGATCGAGCCCGGCGGCTATCTCGTCTACGACAACAGCAAGCCGCTGCCGCGCTCGAAATTCCGCGACGACGTGCAGGTGATCGGCATCCCGCTGACCGAGATCTGCAACGCGACCTACAGCGATCCGCGCCAGCGCCAGCTGTTCAAGAACATCATGTATGTCGGCGCGCTCAGCGCGCTGCTGGACATCGACCCGGCCGAGATCGAGCGGCTGATCGGCGAGCAGTACAAAGGCAAGGAAAAGCTGCTGAAACCGAACGTCGAGGCCCTGCATCTCGGCCGCGACTGGGCGCTGCAGCACCTGTCCTGCCCGATCGGCCTGCGCGTGCAGCGCGCCGACAAGGTGGGCGACCGCATCTTCGCCGAGGGCAACGCCGCCGCGGCGCTGGGCTGTGTCTACGGCGGCGCCACGGTGTGCGCGTGGTATCCGATCACGCCGTCGTCGTCGCTGGCCGAGGCGTTCCAGAAGTACTGCCAGAAATACCGCAACGACGAGGACGGCGCGAAGAAGTACGCCATCCTGCAGGCCGAGGACGAGATCGCGTCGATCGGCATGGTCGTCGGCGCCGGCTGGAACGGCGCGCGCGCCTTCACCGCGACCTCGGGCCCGGGCGTGTCGCTGATGAACGAGTTCATCGGCCTGGCGTACTTCGCCGAGATCCCGGTCACCATCATCGACGTGCAGCGCGGTGGCCCGTCCACCGGCATGCCCACGCGCACGCAGCAGTCGGACATCCTCGCCGCGGCGCACGCCTCGCACGGCGACACCAAGCACGTGCTGCTGTTCCCCGAGGATCCGCACGAGTGCTTCACCTTCGCCGCCGATGCGCTCGATCTCGCCGATCGCCTGCAGACGCCGGTGTTCGTGATGACCGACCTCGACATCGGCATGAACCAGCGCCTGTGCGCGCCGTTCGCGTGGGACGACCGCCGCGTCTACGACCGCGGCAAGGTGCTGAGCGCGGAGGACCTCGAAGCGGGCAAGGAATTCGCGCGCTACAAGGACATCGACGGCGACGGCATCCCGTACCGCACCTATCCCGGCACGCATCCGGACAAGGGCGCGTACTTCACCCGCGGAACCTCGCGCAACCCGCAGGCGCAGTATTCCGAACGCGGACCGGACTACGTCTACAACATGCAGCGGCTGCTGCTGAAGTTCGACACCGCGCGCACCCTCGTGCCGCAGCCGGTGTTCGACCGAGGTGACGTCCCCGCGCGGCACGGCGCGCTGTTCTTCGGCTCGACCAGCCCGGCGATGGCCGAAGCCGTCGACCGTTTGCGCCGCGACGACATCGCGATCGACACCGTGCGCGTGCGTGCGTATCCGTTCCCCGACAGCGTGCGCGACTTCATCGCCGCGCACGAGACGGTGTTCGTGGTCGAGCAGAACCGCGACGGCCAGCTGCGCACGCTGCTGATCGACGCGTTCGGCGTCGATCCGGCGCGGCTGGTCGCGGTCCTGCATTACGACGGCACGCCGATCACCGCGCGCTTCATCGCCGACGCCATCGCCGCGAACCTCGGCCGCGGTGGCGCCCAACGGGACAAGGTGGCCTGACATGACGTATCTCGCCAAACCCAAGCTGCACCACCCCACGCTGGCCTGCAACGCGATCGGGTTCACCCGTCGCGACTACGAAGGCAAGATCAGCACGCTCTGCGCCGGCTGCGGCCACGATTCGATCTCCGCGGCGATCATCCAGGCCTGCTGGGAACTCGACATCGAGCCGCACCGCGTCGCCAAGCTGTCGGGCATCGGCTGCAGCAGCAAGACGCCGGACTACTTCCTCGGCCAGTCGCACGGCTTCAACACCGTGCACGGGCGCATGCCGTCGGTGCTCACCGGCGCCAACCTCGCCAACCGCGAGCTGATCTACCTCGGCGTGTCCGGCGACGGCGATTCGGCGTCGATCGGCATCGGCCAGTTCGTGCACGCGATCCGTCGTGGCGTGAACATGGCCTACATCGTCGAGAACAACGGCGTGTACGGCCTGACCAAGGGCCAGTTCTCGGCGACCGCCGACCAGGGCTCGGTGTCGAAGAAGGGGGTCGCCAATACCGACAGCCCGCTCGACCTGGTGACGATGGCGCTGCAGCTCGGCGCCACCTACGTTGGCCGCGGCTTCTCGGGCGACAAGAAGCAGCTGGTGCCGCTGATCAAGGGCGCGCTCTCGCACTGCGGCGCGGCGTTCATCGACGTCATCAGCCCGTGCATCGCGTTCAACAACCACGCCGGCAGCACCAAGAGCTACGACTACGTGCGCGAGCACAACGACGCGGTGAATTACCTCGATGTGATGCCGCACCGCACCGAGATCGCGGTCGATTACGCCGACGGCGAGACGCTGTCGATCGAGCAGCACGACGGCTCGGTGCTACGCCTGCACAAGCTCGATGCGGGCTACGATCCGCGCGACCGCATCGCGGCGATGAACCTGATCCAGCAGCGCCATGCGCGTGGCGAAGTCGTCACCGGCCTGCTGTACGTGGATCCCGAGGCGCCGGACCTGCACGGCCACCTCGGCACCGTCGCCCGCCCGCTGAACACGCTCGAAGCCGCGGACCTGAATCCCGGTGCCGCGGCGCTGGAGAAGATCAACGCCGCGCTGCGCTGACGCGGTGCGGCGTCGCCGCGGCGCCATGCCGCCGCGCCGCTCAGGAGGCGACGGAACGCTCGAACAGCAGCGGCGAGCCGAGCCGACACTCCGGATGCATGCGCACGAGGCCGTGGACGGCGCCGGCGATGCCGGTCATCAGGCCCGGCGTGAAGGCGGCGCGCGTGCGGCCGCTGATGATGCCGCCGTGTTCCTCGATCGCCGACAGCACCTGCGCCGTGCAGTCGGCGCGATCCGACGCGCAGGCGCCGGGATCGGTCGCGTCGGCGCGGATCAGCAGGTCCCACAGCGAGAAGTCGCCATGGCACAGCGTGTGGCTGGCGCCCCAGGTGCCGCGCGACGCCGCGACGGCGCGGCGCAGCATGTCGCGCTGGCGCGCGTCGCCGGTGCGCCGGAACAGGTCTTCCGCGCCCAGCCCGATGCCGACACTGCCGTTGCACCAGCTGTGGAAGGTCTCGCCGCGTTTCCACTGGCGCTGGTCCAGCCAGTTCGCCAGTGACGCGTCGTACAGCGTGTCCTGGTAGTCGAACGCGCGCTCGGCCAGCGCCCGCCAGCGCGCTCGCGCCAGTGCATCGCCCGCGGTCGAGAGCGACAGCCGCGCCAGCGCCCAGCCGGTGCCGGCGACGCCGTGCGCGAAGCCGCCGATCGGTTCCCGGTAGACGGTCGAGGCCCAGCGCGCGCCCTGCGCATCGACGATCGCGGTCGCCTCCAGGTGCGCGGCGGCGCGAATCGCCAGCGCCTGCCAGCGCGCGTCGCCGGTGGCCTCGGCCAGGTGCAGCAGCGGCACGATCACGCCGGCCGCGCCGTCGATGATGTCGAAGCGCTGGTCGTGCGCGAAGCCGATCCGTTCCAGGTCCTCGGCGCGCTCGATCGCGCAGGCGATGAACTCCTCGCGCCGCAGCAGGTCGTGCAGGGTCAGCCAGGTCCAGATCTGGCCGCCGTGTCCGGTGAAACCGCCGATCGCCTTCGGCAGCTCGTGTCGATACAGCGGCGCGAGCGTGCGCAGCGCGCCTTCCAGCGTGTCCTCGAGCCCGTCGATCGCGTCCACGCGACCGTGCGCGGCCTCGTCCGCATAGGCGGCCAGCGCCACGACCACGCCGCCGAGGCCGAAGTAGAGATCGCTCAGCACAGGCTGCACCAGCCAGCCGGTGTGGCTGGTCTCCGGCGTGATCCAGGTCGCCGTGCCGTCGCTCCCGCGCACCGCCAGCCGCAGCAGGCGCGACACCGCATCGGCGGCCAGCCGGCGCCGCCGCGCGTCGAGCGCATCCGCGTGCGGGCGGCGCGCGAAGAACGACGGGATGTGGTCCGCCTCCTCCAGCACGCCGGGCGGCCGCCGGTTGAGTTCGGTCGCGACCAGCGCGCTGCGGATCGTCAGTTCCTCCAGGTCCACCCGCATCGCGCGCCAGTCGGCCAGCGCCGCGGCGATGCGTTCTTCGCTCGCGGCGGTGGCGAACACCGGGATGTCGCCGTGGCGCAGGTCGTCGATCTCGCCGGCGATCTCCTCCGGTGACGCAGGCGCCAGCGGCGAGACGGCGGCGTTGCGCACGAACAGGTCGCGGGCGCGTTCGATCGCGGCCGCTTCGTCGTGCAGCGCGGCCGGGTGCCACAGCATCCGGCCGATCTCGGCGTAGACCTGGGTCGGGCGGCGGATCTCGCGCACGCTGCAGCCCGCGAACGCGCGCAGCCGCGGTTCCAGCCCGCCGCCCGCGTCCAGCCGGCGCAGGCGTTCGCAGGCATCGAGGAAGCCGCCGCTGATGCAATCCCAGTACGCGGGCAGGTCGGGGTCCGGCGTGGGATGGTTCTGCGCGACCGCCCGCGGTTCGTCGATGATCTTCAGCCGCGCCGCGGGCGTGCCCTCGTGCTCGATGACCGGCACGTGCGCCGGCGGCTGCTCGCCCGCCAGCGCGCCGGCGGCGGACACGTCCACGCCGTCGAAGCCGAGCGCGGGCGCGCGGAACGGCACGATGCCCGTGCGCAGCACCGAGCCGCGGATCAGCGCCAGCGCCAGGTCGTGCGCCTCGCCGTAGCCGACCGAGGCCGGGCGCGCGACCGGCGCGAACAGGCTCTCGACGTCGATGACCACCGGGACCGGGCCGACGGCGATCAGGTTCTCGTGGTGGATGTCGGTGCCGCCGATCAGGCGCAGCAGGCCCAGCCAGTGGCCGAGGCCGCGATAGAACGTCGCCAGTTCGCCGGGGCCGTCGCAGTGGCGGTGGATCTCGAACGCGCTCCAGCCGTGGTCGCCGTGGTCGAGGCAGCGCGGCACGCGGATGCGGTCCGCCACGCCGGCGAACACGTCCGCGAGGAAGTCGTCGAGCACGCGGTCGATGCGCAGCGAGCGCGGCTTGTACATCACGCTGCCGCCCTCGAAACGCAGCCGCGCGACCGAATGCCCGCCGCCGTGCAGGTCGCCCAGGCCGAGGTCGACCGACCGCAGCGCGCCCGCGTCGCTGCCGAGCAACGGCCGCAGCGCGTCGCGTTCGTCGGCGATCCGCGCCGCCATCCGGCCGAGCGCGAGACGCTGCTGTTCCAGCGCGATCGCGAGCCGCGGCCGGAACGGCGGATAGCGTCGATCCAGGTGTTCGCCGAACGCGGGCTGCAGGCTGGCGGCGACGAAGCGGTCGAAACGCTCGCCGTCGTTGCCGCTGCCGAGCTGGCCGGCGCGTTCGGCTGCGTGCAGTTCCAGCAGCAGCACGCGGTTGAGCTTGAGCGCCGCGTTCAGGTGCAGCGCGCGTTCGCCCGCGGCGCGCAGCGTGGCGCGGTCGCCGTCGCCGAGGCCGTGGAGCGCGTCCAGGTCGGCGGACAGCGCGCGGCTTTCCGCGGCGGCGAAGTGGTCGATGATCGCGAAGAAGGAGCGGGGCTCCCGTTGTCCGTCCATGGGCGACGTCCCGGTCAGCCGGAAGGGAAGGAAACGCGCTGCAGTGGCGCGCGCCCGCGAGGGACGCGCGCCGTGGACATCAACAGCAGGCGCAGCCCGTCGGACGGCAGGAGGCGGTGGTGCCGCCGAGCGTCGTGAAGATGTAGGTCGCGGCATCGACCTGCGTCATCGCGGCTTCGGTGGCCACGCTGCCCTCGATGAACAGGGGGCCCGCGGGGTTGTCATGGCCTTCGATGCTGTCCTGGCCGGAGAGCCAACCCGATACGACGTCGTCATTCTGGAGCATGATCGTTCTCCTTGAGCATTCGCTCTTTTCGTCGTGATGCTTCGAATGGCGCCGGAAACGCCGGCGCCGGGGAATGCGGCAACCGTCCGCAGTGCATCGATCTGCATGCCGGGCAGGCATGGGCGGCGATGCCGCGGAATCACCATGGTCCGGCCCCGGAGGCGTGTCAACGCACGGGCACCGGTTCGGGTACGCGCATCACGAACCGGCCCGTGTTCATCTTTCTCCGCCGCCGGCGCGGGCGTGCCCGCCGGCCCTGCTGCTGGCCGGGCAGGCCCCGGCGTGGTCAAATACCCGTCGAAGTGGGGGTACCGCGGTCGTCGCGGTTGAGACAGTCCCTTTGAACCTGATCCGGCTGATACCGGCGTAGGGAAGCTTCGCAAGGCCCGCACCGTGCGTGCGGCCGACGCGCCGCCGCTTCGTCCGATGGGTCCGCTCCGCGCGGGCCTTCCGTATCGCAGGACGAATGCAGAGTGAGCGTGCCGATGAATGCCGTGCCTTCCCCGCTGTTGCAGCAGACCGAACAGCTGTCCGAATCCGTCACCCGGCCGATCCCGGGCTCGCGCAAGATCTTCGTCGACGGCGCGCAGCCGGGCGTGCGCGTGCCGATGCGCGAGATCGCGCTCGCGCGCACGCCGACGCTGTTCGGCGGCGAGGACAACCCGCCGGTCACCGTGTACGACACCTCCGGCCCGTACACCGATCCGGAGGCGCGCATCGACCTGGCCGCCGGCCTCGCGCCGCTGCGCGCGGCGTGGATCGAAGCCCGCGGCGATTCCGAACAACTGCCGGGCCTCAGCTCCGAGTTCGGCCGCGCGCGCGAGCACGACCCGAAGCTCGACGCCGTGCGTTTCCCGAACCGCGCGTTGCCGCGGCGGGCGAAGGCGGGTGCCAACGTCACCCAGATGCACTACGCCAAGCGCGGCATCGTCACCCCGGAGATGGAGTTCGTCGCGATCCGCGAGAACCAGCGGCTGGAAGCGGTGCGCGAGGCACACCTGCTGAAGCAGCATCCGGGCGAGCACTTCGGCGCGAACATCCAGACGATCATCACGCCTGAATTCGTCCGCGACGAGATCGCCCGCGGCCGCGCGATCCTGCCGTGCAACATCAACCATCCGGAAAGCGAGCCGATGATCATCGGCCGCAACTTCCTCACCAAGATCAACGCCAACATCGGCAACAGCGCGGTGTCGTCGGGGATTGCAGAAGAAGTCGAGAAGCTGGTGTGGGCGATCCGCTGGGGCGGCGACACGGTGATGGACCTCAGCACCGGCAAGCACATCCACGAGACCCGCGAGTGGATCATCCGCAACGCGCCGGTGCCGATCGGCACGGTCCCCATCTATCAGGCGCTGGAGAAGGTCGACGGCCGCGCCGAGGCGCTGACCTGGGAGATCTTCCGCGACACGCTGATCGAGCAGGCGGAGCAGGGCGTCGACTACTTCACCATCCACGCCGGCGTGTTGCTGCGCTACGTGCCGCTGACCGCGAAGCGCACCACCGGGATTGTCTCCCGCGGCGGTTCGATCATGGCGAAGTGGTGCCTGGCGCATCACAAGGAGAATTTCCTCTACACGCACTTCGAGGACATCTGCGAGATCATGAAGGCCTACGACGTGGCCTTCTCGCTCGGCGATGGCCTGCGTCCGGGCTGCCTGGCCGACGCCAACGACGCGGCGCAGTTCGGCGAACTGGAAACCCTCGGCGAGCTGACGAAGATCGCGTGGAAGCACGACGTGCAGACCATGATCGAAGGCCCCGGCCACGTGCCGATGCAGCTGATCAAGGAAAACATGGACAAACAGCTGCGCGAGTGCGGCGAGGCGCCGTTCTACACGCTCGGCCCGCTGACCACCGACATCGCGCCGGGCTACGACCACATCACGTCCGCGATCGGTGCGGCGATGATCGGCTGGTACGGCACCGCGATGCTCTGCTACGTCACGCCGAAGGAACACCTCGGCCTGCCGAACCGGCAGGACGTGCGCGACGGCATCATGGCGTACAAGATCGCCGCGCACGCGGCCGATCTCGCCAAGGGTCATCCCGGCGCGCAGGTGCGCGACAACGCGCTGAGCAAGGCGCGCTTCGAATTCCGCTGGGAAGACCAGTTCCACCTCGGCCTCGACCCCGAGAAGGCCAAGGAATTCCACGACGAGACCCTGCCGAAGGACGCGCACAAGGTCGCGCACTTCTGCTCGATGTGCGGCCCGCACTTCTGCTCGATGAAGATCACCCAGGACGTGCGCGACTACGCCGCCGAGCACGGCGTCGACGAGACGCAGGCGATCGAGGCCGGCATGGCCGAGAAGTCGCAGGAATTCCTGGCGCATGGCGCGCAGGTCTACCGCCGCGAGTGAGCGGACGGCGGCGGCGCCCGCTGCTCCGTCGCCATCGCCGCCTCAATCGGATCGTGCTGCGCGTGTGGGAAGCGGGGGCGCGGCCGCGAGGGGGCGTGCGGCCGCGGGTGCGCGCAGCCGCTTCGCCAGCGCATGCACGGCGGCGCGCAGTTCGGCGATCGCGGTCATTTCCCAGCTTTCGCCGCGGGCCAGCGCGCCGAGGCAGTACAGGCCGGGGACCAGTCGCTCGCGGGCGTCGATCACCTCGCTCGCGGCGGTGACGCGCAGGCCCAGGCCCAGCGGATCGGCCGCGAGGGTGCCGGTGGCGTAGAGGTGCTGGATCAGCGGGTGCGTGGTGCGGGTGATGTCGGTGTCGAGGCCGGTGGCGCGGATCAGGCCGTCGAACATCCCCGCATCGGCGGTATCGCTGCCGCGCCGGCGGAACACGACCGAGACGCGATCGCCGGCGACACCGGCGCGCAGCAGGCGGCCGGCGACGATCGTCAGCTGCCCGCTCGCGCGCAGTGCATCGACCTCCGCCGCGACGCGCGGCGCCATGCGATGGCGATGGATTTCCCAGTACGCGCGCACATGGCGCAGGAAACGCGCGCGCTGCACCGGCGACAGTCCGCGCCAGAACGCCTGCGTGTGCGGGCGCAGCGCATCCACCAGCGGACGCCAGTCGTCGACGATCTGCGCGACCGAGCGCAGCGACGACACCAGCGCGTGCAGATCCTCTGCGCGCAGCGCATGCAGCACGCTGGGCGGCAGTTCGATCGGGTCGGCCGCGTCCGCGGTGTGGCGCTGCGGCAGCAGGCCATGCCGCGACAGCGCGACGATCTCGCCGCGATGCTTGCGACGGTGCAGCGTCGCCAGCACGTCGACCATGGTCAGCCCGGTGCCCGCGATCAGCAGGCGCGCGTCGGGATCGATCCGCTGCAGTTCGCCTTCCTGCCAGGGCGACGCGACGTAGCGCGGGCTGCGTGCGAGTCGCGGCCCGACGCCTGCCAACCGCTGCGGCGGCAGCGCGCCGACGGCGAGCACCACGACATCGCTGAAGAAGCTCGCGCCGTCGTCGAGATGCACGCGGAAGCCGCTGCCGGGCAGGCGGTCGATCTCCACGACCTCGTGCTCCAGCGTCGTGAGGTTGGTGGACAGCTGCTCGGCCTCCTGCAGCCGGTCGAGCAGGTATTCGCCGTACGCGATGCGCGGCAGGAATTCGTCGCGGGCGCGCGGCGAGAGGTTGAGCCACTGCGCGAAGCCGGCCGGCTTCGCCGCATCGGCGCCGAGCTGTCCCGCGCGGGTGTTGAGCAGGTGTTCGCCGCGCGCATCGCCGTAGGCGACGCCGCAGCCGAAATTGCTCGCGACGCCGACCAGACAGACGTCGACGTCGGTGTCGCGCGACGTGGCGAGCGCGGTGGCGAGCGTTGCGCCGCTGAATCCGGCGCCGACGATGGTGATGCGCATGCGGGCGTCCTCCGTGGGGGATGGACGCAGTCTGCGCAGCCGTGCGCGGGCGATGTGTGAAAAATCGGTTTTCGTCTGAATTCCCGCGATTCCGACGATTTCCTGCGCGTGCGCGAAGTGCCTGATTGCAGGCGTTTCGCGCGTGCTACATGACGCGCGGTGATGCGCTCATGCCGCGGCGTGGCGATGTGCGTGCCGAGCGAAGCGGGCCGCGGCCGGCGTCACGCGCCGACGAGATCGAAGGTCAGTCCGGCCTTCGCGCGCAGGCGTTCGACCAGCGGCAGGCCCATCGCCGCGGCCGGCGTCCACACGCCGCCGGGCGTGCGCGCGTGGTCGATGTCGCGGGCGAGGCTGATCGCGGCTTCGCCGATCATCTTCGAGGTCGAGCCATAGCCCGGATCGCGATCGCCGGTGACGCGGGCCGTGAGTGTCTTGCCGTCGGCGGTCTCGCCGAAGAACAGCAGCTCGTAGCGGCCTTTCTCGCGCTGTTCGGCGTTCGGGCCCTCACCGGGCTTCGGCAACGCGAAGCGGGCGAGCAGGGCGCGGGTCGGGGCGAAGGCGAGCAGCAGGTTCTGGGTCTTCGCCTGGCGCAGCATCTTCTTCGCCCGCTTCTCGCCTGCGGGGCCGTCGCCGGTGAGCATGCGTTCGCTGTAGGTGAAGTCCGTGCCCCAGGGATGGCCGAGCAGCGCGTGGCTGCGATGCACGTTCTTGGTGTTGATCGTCGCCATCACGAACGGCGCGGTCCACGCCTGCGCCAGCGCATCGCGCTCGGCGACGAAATCGTTCGGCTGGCGCGGGCCCTTGAAGCCCGGCGTCAGCGCGAACGGGTCGACCAGCGTGCGCCGCAGCGACGGATCGGCCTTCGTCGCGGCGTAGGTCGCGAGCATGCTGGCGACGGTGCCGCCGGAGAACGTGCCCTTCATCGTCTTGACGCGGCCGTGGACGCGCTTGAGCGGCGCGCCAAGGCGCGCCTGCGCCTCGTGCTGCGCGTAGAGCACGCCGAGGTCGAACGGGATGGAGTCGAAGCCGCAGGAGAACACGATGCGCGCGCCGCTGGCCTGCGCGATCGGCTGCAGCTCCGGGATCATCTTCGCCATCCAGCCCGGCTCGCCGCAGAGGTCGACGTAGTCGGTGCCGGCGGCGGCGCAGGCGCGGATCAGCGGTTCGCCGAAGCGCTGGTACGGACCGACGGTGGTGAGCACGACCTTCGCGCGCCGCACCAGCGCGGTGAGGGCGTCGCCGTCGGCGGCGTCGGCGACCAGCAGCGGCAGCGCGGGGTCGATGCCGAGCGCGTCGCGCACCTCGGCCAGCTTCGCGGCGCTGCGGCCGGCCATGGCCCAGCGCAGGTCGCCGGCGTCGCCATACGTGTTGTGGAGATATTCGGCGACCAGCCGGCCGGTGAAGCCGGTGGCACCGAAGACGATGAGGTCGAATGCGCGGTCCATGCGCCATCTTGGCATGGAACCCGCCGCGGACGGCACCGGGGCGCGATGCCCGGCGCCGTCCGTGACCGATGCATCAGAACGGCGTCGCCTCCGCGGTGGTGCGCAGGACCGCGCCGGCGTTCGGTTCCGGCGAGGCGCACGATGCCGCGCTGATCTCGTAGACGTCGAACCGGTAGTTCGGGTTGGTCGAGATCCACGGAATCGTCGAGGTGCCGGCCGTGTTCTCGCAGTGCACCAGCGCGTGGCCGCCGGCCGGCTGGCGGATGTAGATGCCGTAGCGCTTGCCGCCCGGCGCGGCGCCCCAGCGCAGTTGCACGCTGCACGGGAAGCTCGGCTTGGTGGTGCAGTCGATGTCGCGCACGCCGAGCACGTCGGCATTGCCCGAGGTGAAGTACATGCGGCGCGTCGCCAGCAGCGACGTGTAGTTCGAGAAGGTGTTGGCGGTCGTCAGCGAATCGACCACGCTGCGCGAGAAGTGGCCGCTGCCCGGCGACGTGGGCCACTGGCCGAGCAGCGCCAGATGCAGGAACTCGTTGTTGTTGAGCGCGGTCTGCGCCTGGGTCGCGGTCTGCGCGCGGTTGAAGTACGTCTCGAGCAGGTGTACCGGCTGGTTGCGCAGGCTGCCCATCTCGGAATAGAGCTGGCCGAGGCCCGTGTCGAGATTGTCGTAGATGTCGACGCCCCACATCCGCGGCAGATTGCCTGTGGCGGCGAGCAGGTTGCGCAGCGCGGTGAAGCGGCCGGGTGCCCAGGCGATCGAGAATCCGAGCGTGTCGTCGGTGCCGTACGTGTAGGTGTAGTCCTGCCACAGCCGGGTCATGAAGGCGGGGCGCTGGCCGCCGCCGAGGCCGCCGTCCTCCAGCCCGAGATCGAAGATCAGGAGGTTGTTCGGCGAGGCATACAGCGACGACAGTCCCTTCGCGTCGACGACTTCGTGCGCCGCCTTGCGTGCGTCGACGATGAAGTTCCAGACCTTCTGGTAGCGGATCTCGTCCCACTGGGTCCAGTTCTGCGGGTTGGCGTTGTAGCCGAAGCGGATGTAGATGCGGCGCATGCCGCTGTCGAGCGCGCGCCCGAGGATCGCCTTGAAGTTGGCGCGGTGCTGCGGCCGCATCGCGCCCCAGCTGTCGTCGATCACTTCGCCCCAGACACCGTCGGGCACGCCGTCGTTGCAGGCGTTCGCCTCGCAGGGGCCGAGCTCGCTGTTGTGCAGGACGAGGGTGTAGGCCTTCTGGCCGCTGGCGGCGAGGCCGGCGATCTGCGCGTCGACCTTCGCCGGATCGAGGTGGTAGCCGCCGATCGGCGTGCGCAGGTTCTGCGCGGGCAGGTACCAGCCGTTGTTGGCGCCGAAGCCGTCGGTGGTGCCGTAGGCGTAGAGGAAGTGGTCGGTGCCGCCGAACGGCACGCCCTTGGCCGCATGGGCGGCGGGCATCGCGAGCAGCACGAGCGCGGCGAGGAACAGGCGCGGAGAGAGGCGCATGACGAATCCTTGTCGTGGACACAGGCAGGCTTGCCTGCGCGCCATCGTCCCGCCGATGGTGTCCCGCGTACGTGATCGTGGTCGCGGGATGGCGCTGCGTGCGCGAGCGTCCCTGCGCGGCGACGAAGGGCGGGGCCGCGTGCGGCGGCCCCGGACAGGTGGAATGCGGGCGCGCGTTGCACGCGCCCGCACGAGGGGTTACTCGAGGACCACCGAACCGCTGCGCGGATAGATGCGGTAGTTGCGGCCATACCCGTTGTCGCGGACGCGGATCTCGTCGCCGGCGACGCCGTCGAGATTCACGTAGTTCAGCAGCGACCACCAATGACCGGCATTGAAGGTGTTGCTGCCGTTGATGAATTGCACGGTGCCGGTGCGCGGGTAGATGATGTTGATGTTGCCGTCGCCGCGGGCGACCGCGATCTCGTTGCCGGTGGTGCCGTCGAACTGGCGCACGCCGTCGGAGAGGATCGCGTACTGGCTGTTGATGATGTAGTTGTTCATCGACCCGGTGACGTAGCTGTAGACGCTGATGTAGTTGGGCACGATCAGGATCAGTTCGGCGCCGGCGGTGCCGTTCAGGTCGCTGACGCAGTTGGGGATGCCCGGATCGTTGCAGATCGCCCAGCTGCCGCTGCTCACCGGCGTGCTGCTCATGCTGCGGGTGCGGTAGTTGTAGACGCGCAACGCGGAGCCATTGGCGATCGGGACCTCGGCACCGGGCTGGCCGTCCAGGTCCTTGATGCCGTAGACCGCGACGGCGTAGGTGCCGGACATCGGCTGCGAACTGGTGCTGCGCGCCCGATGGTCGACGACCTTCAGGGAATCCGACGCCACGATCAGGATCTCGTTGCCGGCGATGCCGTTGAGATCGGTGATGCCGCCGGGCGATGCGGCCCACGAGCCGGTGCTGATCTGGTAGTTGTAGGTGCTGCGCGAATTGTGGTTGATCACCTTCAGCGCGCCGCCGATGTTGATCGGGATCTCGGCACCCGGGGTGCCGTCGAGGTCCTGCACGCTGGTGAAGTTGCCGTAGAGCAGCGCCCACGAGCCGGTGCTGACCTGGTAGTTGTAGCTGCTGCCGTTGGTGCTCTTGACGGTGATGTACGAGCCGTTGTTGTAGACCGTTTCGGCGATGTTGTCGCCGTCGAGGTCGGCGCTGCCCATCAGCACGCCCTGGGCGGATGCGGTGCCGGGCAACCAGGCGCAGGCCGCGAGGCCCAGCGCGAACAGTGCGGCGCGGAACGAATGTGTCATGGGGAGCTCTCCTTGAGCTTGGGGGATGTCGATGCGCCAGGATGGCGCACCGGTCGGGACGAAGCAGGCGACGCCATCCCGACGCGATGCGCATGGGCGGCGGTGGGAGCCCGACGGGCGGTCGGGCCCTGGCGTGCGGCAGGGCCGCGCGGTGCCCGGCCGGCGCTCAGCCGGCGTAGGCGTAGACGAAATACAGGTGCATCACGCCCAGCGCGGCCAGCAGGCAGCCGGCGCAGATGTGGAAGGCGGTGGTCCACTGGCCCCAGGTGCCCAGCCGGCTCGCCGGCAGCAGGTTCAGCAGTGCGCCGGCGGCGACCACCAGCATCGTCACCGCGAAGGTGGCGTGCAGGAAGCCCGCATGCGCGAAGCCGGCATGCAGCACCAGCAGGATCAGCATGGTCAGGCCGAGGAAGCGGTGCGCCAGCTGCAGCACGCGCTGTGCCCGTCCGCCGATCAGCCGGCGCTTGATCAGCGCCAGCGACAGGTCGAAGGTCAGCAGGCTCACCAGCGTGTAGCCGGTGATCTGCTTGTAGGCGTGCTGGCGCTGCAGCGAGGCGAGCGTGTCCACGCGCGGCGACCACAGCCACGCGATGCAGGCGATGGCGACGCCGATCAGCGCG
Source organism: Lysobacter sp. DMC97 (assembly GCF_056313745.1). Lineage (NCBI taxonomy): Bacteria > Pseudomonadati > Pseudomonadota > Gammaproteobacteria > Lysobacterales > Lysobacteraceae > Lysobacter > Lysobacter sp. DMC97. Next base: position 434,267 of record NZ_JBQUZR010000003.1, read on the forward strand.
ATCCACGACGCGGCCGCCAGCGCCTTCTGGTAGGCGCTGCGGGTGACGATCGGCCGGCGCCGCGGTGTCATGCCGGGCACGGTCGCGTTCATGGCGAGGTCCCCGCCTTGCCCGCCGCCGCGGTGGCGGTCGCCGACGCGGGCTTGCCCGCGACTTCGCGCCGCGCGTCGTCGCGCATGTCCAGCAGCAGGTTCAGCGTGGCGATGGAGTTCTTCTCCTCCACCTTGTCGCGGAAGGTCTTCGCATCGGGCACGAACAGGCCGTCCGCGGGCCACTGCGTGCCGAGCTGCGGCCGCAGCGCCGGATCGAAGCTCGCGGTCTTGCGCAGGTAGGCGTCGTAGGCATCCAGCGCCGAGGCGCGGTACGCGGCGAGGATCGCGATCACCTCGTCGGTCGAGAGCTTGTCGCGCGGGAACGACCACGTCGTGGCGCCCATCACGTCGTTCTGCTTCCAGTCCTTGCGCGGGCTCTTGGGGTGGTCGTTGTGACAGGTGACGCAGGCCGGCGCGGCGGCGATGTCGGCGAACATCGCGGTCTGCCGCCCGGTGCTGGCGTCGAGGAAGAACTTCGGCTGGCGATCCTGTTCGATCTGCTCGAAGTAGGTCTGCTGCGCGCCCTTGAACTTGTTGGTGATCTCGATCGGATAGCTCGACCCGAGGAACAGGCTGAGTTCCGGCACGCGTTGCTGCAGGCGGTTGGCGGTCTCGCGCAGCAGCAGCGCCGGCAGCGGACCCGCGTGGACGTCCTTCTTCTTCCAGTCCTCGCTGAACTTCAGCCCGATCTTCTGCCCGGGCGTCACGATCTCGCCGGTGTACAGCTTGCGGATGGACGCGTTCTCGGCGTTGAGCAGGCGGAACAGCGTTTCCACCGGCACGTCGCGCGCACCGACGCTCTCGTCGAGGTCGGCGGGCGCGGTGACGAACAGGTAGATGCCGGCCACCGCCAGCACGGCGAGGGCGATCACGGAACGGGGAATCCTGGTCAGCGTCATTGCCGTGTCTCCGGGGTCCGGGCCTTGACCGTGCGTTCGCCGTAGGGCGAGGCGGCGGTCTTCAGATAGGCGGCGATCGTTGCGGGGGCGAGTGCCTGCTTCAGATCGTGTGGTGGCTCGTGATGGTGGTTGCCGTGGAAGTCGTGGCAGGCGAGGCAGGTGTCCCAGCGCAGGTCGTGGATCAGCACCGCATGCGTGGGCTTCGCCGGATCGTCCTTGACCTTGGTGTCGGTGTGGCAGGTCGCGCAGAAGCGCCCGTCGCTGCGGCTCACGCGCGTGCCGGTGTGCTCGCGATGGCAGCTGACGCAGTCCTGCGGCGCCAGCTCGCGGCGCGCGGCCTCGAAGCGAGGTTCCAGGAAGCGGTGCGCCGGATGGCGGTCGTCGGGGTTGTCGTGGCAGCCGATGCAGGTGCCGTTGTTCACCGCGTGCATGCCGAACTCGGCGCCGTCCTCGCGCAGGCCCAGCAGGTGGCGGGTCTTCGCCTGCAACTGCTGCCGGAACGACCCGGGCGCGTCGCGGTGGCAATCGGTGCATTCGAGCTTTTCGTGCCCGGGGTTGTGCACGTCGTTGGGCACGAACGTCGCCAGCGCCGGCGTCAGCAGCAGCAGCGGCAGGAACGCGATCGCCAGGCCGGCCGCATACGCCAGCTGGCGCACGCTGCGGCGCTTGCGGATGCGGCTCTTGAGGAAGAACGCCTCCACGCGCACGTCCGCATCGGGCACGCCCGCCTTGCGCAGGCCCTCGACCACGTTGCGGGTGTAGACCTCCGGGCCGCACACGTAGAAGCGTGCGCCGGGGAACAGCGACACCGTGTCGCGCACGTCCGCGTCGTCGATGAAGCCGTCGACGTCGTCCGCGCGCAGGTGGCAGCTGATCCCGGGATCGCTGCTCGCCGAGGACTCGATCCGGTCGGCGTAGACCATGTCGCCGCGATAGGCGGCGCTGTAGTCGATGTGCAGGTGTTGTCCCGCGCGCCGGCCGCTCAGCAGCGACAGCGCCAGGGTCACGCCGACGCCCGCGACGAACGCGACCACCGGGCGGCCGTCGGCGGGATCGGCCTCGCCGGCGGGGATCGCGATGCGCATCGGGATCGACGCGAAGATGCCGTCGTCGGCGTCGAGCAGGCGCGTGGTCAGCTCGCCGTAGGGCAGGCGGCGCATCGCGATGCTGACGCGATTGCCGTCCTCGGACTGGTCCACCACCGTGTAGGTGCGCGTGACCCAGGTCTCGTCGATCCAGGCCTGCAGCACCACGTGCTGCGCCGGTTTCGCGCGCGGGTAGGGCGGATAGCCGGCGAGCTGCAGGTCCAGCTGCACGATGTTCCGCTGCGGGAACTTGCCGTCGGTGAGCACCGTGCGGGTCGCGTTGGCGACCTCGTACCACGGCGATCCGCCCAGCATTTCCTGCAGCAGCGGACGGCAGCAGCCGCAATGCACGCCGCAGCCGAGCTGGCTGCCCAGCGATTCCAGCGTGGACGCGGGCGCGGTCGCGATGGCCGCCTTGATCTGCGCCCGGCCGACGTGGGCGCAGTGGCAGACGAGATCGTCCTGGTCGGGGCCCTGTCGATTCGGTATCGCGTCCATGCCACCCCTGTCGGCGTCAGACGCCGTGCACACGGTGACGCGGACGTCACCGGAATCCGTTCCCACCCTCGCCGTTGGCGGCGAGGGACATGTCGCGGGCCTCCTGTCGACCGGTGCGGTGAATTCGATTCACCGCGTCGATCGCCCGTGTTCGATATGGTTAACAATCTCGTGCACGCTTTTCAAGCGTGAGCGCGGGTATCGTGCGTCGACTTTGGTCTCGTGCCGGTGGCATGGCCCGGTGATCCGGGAATGATTAGCATGACGCGCGTCGCGTTTCGTCGTGACATCGTCTGATCCAGATATCGTCTGATCCAGGACTTCCCTCGTGCCCAATCCGCTCCACGACCGACTGTTCGCGCCCCTGTCGGGCAACTCCGCCGCATTCCTGATCCGTCCTGACGGCGACGCCCTGTCCGGGGAGGCCTTCCTCGCGATGGCGCATCGCGCCGCCGGTGCGCTGCGTGCGCTGGGCGTCGGCCCGGGCGATCGCGTGGCGGCGCAGGTGGCGAAGACGCCGGAGGCGCTGGCGCTCTACGGCGCCACCGCCATCGTCGGCGCGGTGTTCCTGCCGCTCAACACCGCCTACACCCCGGCGGAGATCGACTACTTCGTCGGCGACGCCACGCCGCGGGTGCTGCTGGTCGATCCGGCGAAGGCCGACGCGCTGGCGCCGATCGCGGTTCGCCACGGCGCCGTGCTCGCGACGCTCGACGCGCGCGGGCAGGGCGACTTCCGCACGCGCTGCGACGCGCAGCCGGATCGCACCGAGGTCGCGGAACGCACCGACGACGACCTCGCCGCGCTGCTCTACACCTCCGGCACCACCGGGCGCTCGAAGGGCGCGATGCTCAGCCACGGCAACCTGCTGTCGAACGCCGAGGCGCTGGCGCGCGAGTGGCGGTTCACGGCCGACGACGTGCTGCTGCACGCGCTGCCGATCTTCCACACCCACGGCCTGTTCGTCGCCTGCAACGTGTCGCTGCTGAGCGGCGCATCGATGGTGTTCCTGCCGGGCTTCGACCTCGAGGCGATCCTGCGCCTGCTGCCGCGCGCGACGGTGCTGATGGGCGTGCCGACGTTCTACACGCGGTTGCTGGATGACCCCCGCTTTGACCGCGACCTCGTCGCGCACATGCGCCTGTTCGTCTCGGGCTCGGCGCCGCTGCTGGCGGAGACCCACCTCGCGTTCGAGGCGCGCACCGGGCATCGCATCCTCGAACGCTACGGCATGACCGAGACCAACATGATCACCTCGAACCCGTACGCGGGCGACCGCCGCGCGGGCACGGTCGGGCCCGCGCTGCCGGGCGTGGACGTGCGCGTATGCGATCCCGCGAGCGGCGCGCCGCTGCCCGCGGGCGAGACCGGCGTGGTCGAGGTGCGCGGCCCGAACGTGTTCCGCGGCTACTGGAACCTGCCCGAGAAGACCCGCGAGGAGTTCCGCGACGACGGCTTCTTCGTCACCGGCGACCTTGGCACGCTCGGCGACGACGGCTACCTCACGCTCGTCGGCCGGCAGAAGGACCTGATCATCACTGGCGGCTTCAACGTCTATCCGAAGGAAGTCGAGCTGCTGCTGGACGAGATGCCCGGCGTGCTCGAATCGGCGGTGGTCGGCGTGCCGCACCCGGATTTCGGCGAAGCGGTGCTCGCCGTGCTGGTGCCGCAGCCGGGCGCGGAGATCGACCTCGCCGCGATCGACGCCGTGCTGCGCGAGCAGCTCGCGCGCTACAAGCAGCCGAAGGCGCTGGAAGTGCTGCCGGAGCTGCCGCGCAACACGATGGGCAAGGTGCAGAAGAACCTGCTGCGGGAGCGGTTCGCGTCGCGGTTCGCCACATCGGCGACATAGGGCGGGCCCTGGCCCGCCGTCGCAACCTGTCCGGTCAGGATTGCGATGAGCGAAACCGCTTCGATCGTTCGGCGGTGCGATCGTGGATGCCGCAATGGCGGGCCAAGGCCCGCCCTACGCGAGTTCCTTCATTCGCGCAGCCACCGCAGCATCTGCGGATACTGGATGCCGACCGGCTCCGGGGTGAAGCCGCGCGCCGCGGTCATGCCGGTTTCGCACAGGCCGCGCAGGCCCGGCACGATGCCGAAGGCGTACATCTGCAGCACCGCCGCCGACTGGCCGTGGTAGCCGCCTTCGTGCATCAGGACCTCGGGCGGTAGCCCGATCGCGTGCACGGCCGCCCACGCCCAGGCCATCGCCTCGGTTTCGCCGGCGTGCGGCACGTGCTGCTCGTCGGCGAGGTCGTCGCTGGCGCGTGCACGCAGGTCGGGCGGCAGCACCGCGAGGTGTCCGGCCTCGTGCAGCAGGTCGCCGGGCCATTGCAGCCGGTCGCGATCGACCTGCAGCCCGCCGTCGCGGATGACGATGCCGGGCAGGAAGCTGTCCGGCGGCAGCGTGGCCTCGACCACCGGGATGCCGATGCCGGCGAGGAAGTCGAGGATCGGGCGGTAGTGTCCGGCGTGGTGCATGGGCGCTTCAGTCGCTGCTTCCGCCGCCATCGCTGCCGCCGCTGTCGCCGCCGGCATCGCAGCTGCCGCTGTCGCCGTCGGTGACGTTGCAGTCGTCGGTGTTGTCGGCGCGCGTGTCGTCACTGCCCGAGAACGAGGAGGTCGTGCTTGTGCTGCTGTCGCCGTACCACGGCTCGGACGCGGAGGACGAGGACGATCCGCCGGAACGCCTGGAGGCCCGCGCGATGACGATGATGAGGGCGAGGAAGGCAAGCGCGATGAGGATCGTCATCGAGGCAGGTCCCGGAAGGAAGGAGCCCAGACGTTAGCGCATCGGCGGCGCGATGCGCAGTGTCGGATGCCGGGGGCGCGTTCCCGAAACCGCAGGGGGGGTGTCCGTCCTGCGGTGGTGGGGCTGTCTCAGGTGTGGGGATTGTCCATGTCGATGTTGCTGTCTTCCTGGTACGTCGAGTCGACCCTTGGCCCGGTGATGATGTCGGCCAGAGGCGACGTGGGCTTGGCCCCCGACACGTCCTTCATTTCCTCGACGGCGAGCGCGCGCCCGAGGACGCGGGTGTTTTCCTTGTGCATGACGATTCCTTGTGCAGTGGCTATGTGGGAACCGGCGATTCCCCGCCGGTCCGGGTGCCTGCATGGCCTGTCGGCGCACGCAGGTCGCCCATGCGGAGATTCGCGCTCCGGCGTCGGAAGCGGACATCGTGGCCGGATGTCGCTTGCCACCCGGTGCGCGGGGACGCGGTGAACTCAAGGCGGGCGGGCGCCCGCCTTGCGGTGTTGCATCGGCGACAGTCGTGCTCAGAGGTCGGTGAGGGTGAGGCTGTCTTCCTGTCGCGAGGTCTGGTCGAGCCTGGTCGTGGTGTCCCAGAGCGTCGTGGTGGGGGCGGCCCCCGACACGTTCTTCATTTCTTCGACGGCGAGCGTGCGTCCGAGGACACGGGCGTTTTCCTTCTGCATGACGCATTCCTTGTGGTGGATGTCTTGGGAATCGGCGGTGGTCCGCCGACCCGGGCGGACGCGCGGCGCGTGGCCTTGCGCGCCCGTCCTCCGGGGGATTCGCGATGCGGCGGGGCAAGCGGACATCGCGAACCGCGCCATCGACGAGGTCGTGACGGAGGTCGCGGGTGGCCGGCCCGCGCGAGTCGCGGGACGGGCGATCGGGAGACCGCATCGGGCGCCAACGTCGCCGTCGGCGCCGGGCGCTTCGGTCAGGGCAGCCGCGCCAGCGCGAAATCCGTGCGGCCGCTGGCGGCGGTGATCAGCGCCAGCACGCGGGTGGCCTCGCCGTCGACCATGTCCCAGGTGAAACGCCAGCTCCAGTTGTGGTCGCCGACGGTGCCGGGCACGTTCATGCGGTGCGCGCCGCCGAGGCCCAGCACGTCCTGCAACTGGCAGACGGCGAGGTTGGCGACCGAGTTGCAGCAGGCGCGGATCATCGCCCAGTGGATGTCGCCGTCGCTCGCGGGCAGGTAGCTGCCCGCGTAGGCGCGTTCGTGCGCGGTAGCGCTCTCCCACCAGCCGCGCGCGGTGTGGTTGTCGTGGGTGCCGGTGTAGGCGACGAACGGGCGGCCCCAGTTGTGCGGCAGGTATTCGTCAGTGGCGTCGGTGCCGAAACCGAACTGCAGGATCTTCATGCCCGGGAAGCGCAGCGCGTCGCGCAGGTCGTGCACGTCCTGCGTGATGAAGCCGAGATCCTCGGCCACGATCGGCAGCGGGCCGAGCACGCGTTCGATCGCGTCGAACAGCGCCTTGCCCGGGCCGGGCACCCACGTGCCTTCCTCGGCGGTGGGGCAGCTCGCGGGGATCTCGTAATAGCCGGCGAACCCGCGGAAATGGTCGATGCGGAACACGTCGGCCTGGTCCAGCGCGCGGCGCAGGCGCGCGGTCCACCACGCGAAATCCTCGGCGGCCATGCGGTCCCAGCGATACAGCGGATTGCCCCAGCGCTGGCCGGTCGGCGCCATCGCATCCGGCGGGCAGCCGGCGACGATGGTCGGCTGGCACTGGTCGTCCAGCGAGTAGAGGTCGGGCCGCGACCAGCAGTCGGCGCTGTGGTGCGCGATGAAGATCGGCAGGTCGCCCATGATCGCGATGCCGCGGTCGTTGGCGTAGGCCTTAAGCGCCAGCGCCTGGGTGTCGAAGCACCACTGCACGAACGACCAGAACGCGATCTCGCCGGCCTGCGCGGTGCGCGCGGCGGCGAGCGCCGCGGCGTCGCGGTCGCGCAGCGGCGCCGGCCACCGCCACCACGGCTGGCCGCCGTGCGCGGTCTCCAGCGCCATGAACAGCGCGTAGTCGTCGAGCCAGCCGGCCTGCGCTTGGCGGTAGTCGGCGAACGCGGCGTGCTCGGCCGCGTCGCGCTTCGCGGTGAAGCCAGCGTGGGCGGCACGCAGCTGCGCCTGGCGCCAGCCGATGACCTTGCCGAAGTCGACGCGCTGCGGATCGAAGCCGTCCGCCGGCAGCGCCGGTGCGGCCAGCCAGCCCGCGGCGACCAGCGGCTCCAGCGCCACCATCAGCGGACTGCCGGCGAACGCCGACACGCTCTGGTACGGCGAGTTGCCCGGGCCGATGGGATTGGTCGGCAGCCACTGCCAGATGCGCTGGCCGGCGGTCTGCAGCCAGTCGACGAAGCGATAGGCGTCCGGCCCGAAGTCGCCGATGCCGTGCGGTCCGGGCAGTGAGGTGACGTGCAGCAGCACGCCGGCCGCGCGTTGTTCGAGGTCGATCATCGGGAAGTCTCCTGGAAAGGCGTGTCGTCCGGCGCGGGCGCATGCGCTGCGGACGCATGCCGCAGCAGCACCAGCGCGCGGGACGGGATTTCGAGCGCGCCGTCGTCGGTGCGCGCCTCGCGGCCGTGATGGGCGGGCGTGGCGCTGTCGACGGCGACGCGCCACGGCCCGTCGGGCAGGCGGAAACGCACCGGCTGCGCGCCGGGATTGAACAGCAGGCTCCAGCGCGGCGGCGACGCGGCGTCGTGCGCGAGCCGGCAGGCGAATGCCTGCGCGTGCGCGTCGTGCCAGTCGTCGACGGCCATCGGCGCGCCGTCGGGGCGACGCCAGTGGATCGCCGGTTCGTGCGCCGCGGGCGTGGTCGAGAACCAGCGCGGATGGCGCAGCAGCGGATCGGCGCGACGCAGCGCGATGACGTGCGCGACGAAGTTGATGTCGTCGTCGGTGCCGGCGTTCGACCAGTCGAGCCAGCCGAGCGCGTTGTCCTGGCAGTAGGCGTTGTTGTTGCCGCGCTGGCTGTCGCCGAACTCGTCGCCGGCGCGCAGCATCGGCGTGCCCTGCGCCAGCAGCACGGTCGCGAGCAGCGCGCGGCGCACGCGGCGGCGGGTCTCGACGACCTGCGGGTGGTCGCCGGGGCCTTCGATGCCGAAGTTCGCGCAGACCTCGTGGCCGTGGCCGTCGCGATTCTGCTCGCCGTTGGCGAGGTTGTGCTTCTCGCGGTACGTCACCACGTCGGCCAGCGTGCGGCCGTCGTGCGCGGCGACGAAGTTCACGCTCGCGGTCGGTGCGCGCTGGCCGTGGTGGAACAGGTCGCTGGAAGCGACGAAGCGGCGCGCGAATTCGCTGCGCCCGACCGGCGCGTTGCCGTCGGCGCCCAGCCAGTAGCCGCGCGCGGCGTCCCGGAAGCGGTCGTTCCATTCGAGGAAGCGGCCCGGGAAGCGCCCGAGCTGGTAGCCGTCGTGGCCGGCGTCCCAGGGTTCGGCGATCAGGTGCACCTGCGCGAGGATCGGATCCTGCCGCAGCGCGACCCAGAACGGCGCGGTCGGATCGAAGCCGTGGCGCGTGCGGCCCAGCGCCGGCGCCAGGTCGAAGCGGAAGCCGTCCACGCCCATCACCTCGACCCAGTAGCGCAGGCAGTCGAGCACGAACCGGGTGACGTACGGATGGATCAGGCGCAGGGTGTTGCCGCAGCCGGTGACGTTCTCGTTGCGGCCGCGGTCGTCGCGCAGCAGGCGATACCAGCTGGCGTTGTCGAGCCCGCGGAACGACAGCGTCGGCCCGTGTTCGTCGCCTTCGGCGGTGTGGTTGAACACCACGTCGAGGATCACTTCGAAGCCCGCCGCCTGCAGCGTCGCGACCATCGCGCGGAATTCGGCGATGGCGCCGCCCGGGCTGCGGTCCGCGGCGAGGCGCGGATCGGGGCAGAAGAACCCGAGCGTGTTGTAGCCCCAGTAGTTCGTCAGCCCGCGCTCGACCAGGCCCTGCTCGTCCAGCGCCTGCTGTACCGGCAGCAGCGACAGCGCGGTCACGCCCAGGCGCTTGAGGTGCGCGATCGACGCCGGATGCGCGAGTCCGGCGAACGTGCCGCGCAGTGCGTCGGGCACGCCGGGCAGCGTCATCGTGAAGCCCTTCACGTGCAGCTCGTACAGCACGTGCTCGGCGACCGGACGCCGCGGCTGCGCGGGCCGGCGCGGCGCGGGCGCATCGGGCGCGGTCACGCGGGCCTTCAGCGCGAACGCGCCGTTGTCGCGGGTGTCGGCGACGCGCGCGCCGTCGGGATGTCCGCGCACGTGGCCGAAGTGTTCGGCACGCCACTCGAAGCGCCCGGCGATCTCGCGCGCATGCGGATCGAGCAGCAGCTTGTGCGGATTGAAGCGGTCGCCGGCGTCCGGCGCGTAGCGGCCGTGCGCACGATAGCCGTAGAGCAGGCCCGGCGCCGCATCGGGCAGCAGGCCGTGCCAGACGCCGTCGTCGGGGCCGTGCATCGCATGGCGCTGCAGTTCCTGCGTGCCGCTGGCGTCGAACACGCACAGTTCGATGAGGGTGGCGCGCTGCGAGAACACCGCGAAGTGCACGCCGCCGTCGACCACGTGCGCGCCCAGCGGCGCCGCGCGGCCGGGCAGCAGCGCGTTCGATGCGGCGATGGCGGGCGCGGAAGCGGTCATGCCGGCAGCAGCACCAGCGTGGCCAGCGGCGGCAGGGTCAGCGCCAGCGCGCCGGCGTCGACGTGCAGCGTCGACGCGCCGTTGCCGAGGTCGCTGCCGCCGTAGTGGCGCGAATCGGTGTTGAGCGCCTCGCGCCAGTGCGCGGGGGCGTCGTCGGGCAGCGTCACGCGATAGCCGTTGCGCGGCACCGGCGTGAAGTTGCACACCACCAGCGCCATGCCGCCGTTTCCGTCGCGGCGCAGCCACGCGAACACCGACTGGTCGCGATCGTCGCCCACGCGCCATTCGAACCCGGCGGCGACGCAGTCGAGGCGATGCAGCGCCGGCGTGTCGCGATACAGCCGGTTGAGGTCGCGCACGAGGTCGCGCATGCCGGCGTGGCGTGCGTCGCCCAGCAGATGCCACGGCAGCGCTTCGTCGTGGCGCCATTCGTAGGGCTGCGCGAATTCCTGGCCCATGAACAGCAGCTTCTTGCCCGGGTGGCCCCACATGAAGCCGAGGTAGGCGCGCAGCGTGGCGAACTTCTGCCAGTCGTCGCCGGGCATCTTCTGCAGCAGCGAGCCCTTGCCGTGCACCACTTCGTCGTGCGACAGCGGCAGCATGAAGTTCTCGCTGAAGGCATACACGAGGCCGAAGGTCATCAGGTCGTGGTGCCAGCGCCGGTGCACGGGATCCTCGTGCACGTAGCGCAGCGTGTCGTTCATCCAGCCCATGTTCCATTTGAAATGGAAGCCGAGGCCGCCTACGTGCGTGGGTGCGGACACGCCGGGGAAACTGGTGGATTCCTCGGCGGCGGTGATCGCGCCGGGCACGTCGCCTCCGACCATCGCGTTCATCGTCTGCAGCAGCGAGATCGCTTCGAGGTTCTCGCGGCCGCCGAAGGCGTTGGGCACCCACTCGCCGTCGTTGCGCGAGTAGTCGCGATAGAGCATCGACGCCACCGCGTCCACGCGCAGGCCGTCGAGGCCGAATTGCTCCAGCCAGTGCAGCGCGCTGCCGACGAGGAACGCGCGCACCTCGGTGCGGCCGAAGTTGTAGATCAGCGTGCCCCAGTCGCGGTGCTCGCCTTCGCGCGGATCGGCGTATTCGTACAGCGCGGTGCCGTCGAAGCGGGCGAGGCCGTGCGCGTCCTTCGGGAAATGCGCAGGCACCCAGTCGACGATCACGCCGAGGCCGTGCGTGTGGCAGGCGTCGACGAAGCGCGCGAAGCCTTCCGGCGTGCCGAAGCGCGCAGTCGGCGCGAACATGCCCAGCGTCTGGTAGCCCCACGAGGCGTCGAACGGATGCTCGCTGACCGGCAGCAGTTCGATGTGGGTGAAGCCGAGGTCGGCGGCGTAGGCCGGCAGGCGTTCGGCCAGCGTGTCCCAGTCGAGGAAGCCGCCGTCGTCCGCGCGCTGCCACGAGCCCGGATGCACTTCGTACACGCTGATCGGCGCGTGGCGATCGTTGGCCGCGGCGCGTTCCGGCGACAGCGCGTGTGGAGGCATCGGCGCGGCGACGCGGCTGGCGGTGCCGGGGCGCAGTTCGGCGGCGCGCGCGAACGGATCGGCGCGCACGTGCAGCGCACCGTCGGCGCCGATGAGTTCGAACTTGTAGAGATCGCCCGCCGCCGCGTGCGGGATGAAGGTTTCCCACACGCCGGCGGTGTGGCGCAGGCGCATCGGATGGCGGCGACCGTCCCACGCATTGAAGCCGCCGACCACGCTGACGCGACGCGCGTTCGGCGCCCACACCGCGAAGCGCACACCGTCGACGCCGCCGACGCGGACCGGATGCGCGCCCAGGAACTGCTGTGGCCGCAGTTCGCGACCGTCGCGGAAATCCGCCAGCTGCGTGTCGTCGAGCTGCGGGCCGTACGCGAAGGCATCGGCATAGACGCCTTCGTCGCCGTTGGCCCAGCGCACCTTGAGGCGATAGTCGAAGCGCTTGCGCCGCAGCGGCACGCGGGCCTCGAACAGCCCGTCGCGCAGATGCGGGACATCGATCAGCGCGCGATCGCCCGCGACGTCGACCAGTTCGACCGACGCCGCGCCCGGCAGCAGCGCGCGGAGCCACAGCTTGCCTGCGTCGTCGGCGTGCAGGCCCAGCACCGCGAACGGATCCGGGTGTCGCGCCTCGAGCAGTGCCGCGATGTCCCCCTGTCCGAGCATGCTCACCCGGGCGTGCGTGCCGGTGCGGCCCAGACCTGCGTGGCGTATTCGCGCACAGTGCGGTCGGTGGAGAAGAAGCCCATGCCGGCGACGTTGCGCAGCGCGCAGGCGTTCCACGCGGCCGGGTCGCGGTACAGCGCATCGACGCGCGCCTGCGCGGCGAGGTAGTCGGCGAAGTCGGCCAGCAGCAGGTACGGGTCGGCATTCAGCAGGCCGTCGACCAGCGCGCGGTAGCGGCCCGGCTCGCCGGGACTGAACGCGCCGCCGCCGATCGCGTCGAGCACCGCGCGCAGCTGCGCGTTCGTGCCGGCGATCGCGCGCGGGTCGTAGCCCAGCGCGCGCAGTTCGGCCACGCGCTCGGTGCGCAGGCCGAACACGAACAGGTCGTCCTCGCCGATGGCCTGCGCCATCTCGATGTTCGCGCCGTCCCAGGTGCCGATGGTCAGCGCGCCGTTCATCGCGAACTTCATGTTGCCGGTGCCCGAGGCCTCGGTGCCGGCGGTGGAGATCTGCTCGGACAGGTCGGCGGCGGGGATGATCGTCTCCGCCAGACTCACGCCGTAGTTCGGCAGGAACACGACCTTCAGCTTGCCGGCGAGGCGCGGGTCGGCGTTGACCACGCGGCCGATGTCGTGGGCGAGGCGGATGATCTGCTTCGCGGTCTGGTAGGCCGACGCGGCCTTGCCGGCGACGATGACCGTGCGCGGCACCCAGCCGCGGCCGTCGGGGCCTTCGGGCTGCGCCAGCATCGCCTGCCAGCGCGCGACCACGTGCAGCAGGTTCAGCAATTGCCGCTTGTACTCGTGGATGCGCTTGATCTGCACGTCGAACAGCGACGCCGGATCGATCTCGATGCCGAGGTCGCGGCGCACGCGTTCGACCAGCCGCTGCTTGTTCGCGCGCTTGACCGCAGCGAAGCGCGCGCCGAGCCCCGGATCGCTTGCCAGCGGCCGCAGCGTCGCGAGTTCGCCGAGGTGGCGACGCCAGCCGGTGCCGATGGCGTCGTCCAGCAGCGTCGACAGCCCGGGATTCGCCTGCTGCAGCCAGCGCCGCGGGGTGACGCCGTTGGTGACGTTGAGGAAGCGCTCGGGGAACAGCCGCGCGAAGTCGGCGAAGATGGTGTCGACCATCAGGTCCGAATGCAGCTTCGCCACGCCGTTGACCTTGTGCGAGGCCAGCACCGCGAGCGCGGCCATCTTCACCCGGCGGCCCTGCGTTTCGTCGATCAGCGACACGCTGCGCACCAGTGCCTCGTCGCCGGGATGGCGCGCGCGCACGTCGGTGAGGAACTCGTGGTTGAGGCGGTAGATGATTTCGAGGTGCCGCGGCAGCAGTGCCTCGAACAGCGCCAGCGGCCACGTCTCCAGCGCCTCGGGCATCAGCGTGTGGTTGGTGTACGACACCGCCTGGCGGGTGATCGCCCAGGCCTCGTCCCAGCCCAGCCGGTGTTCGTCGACCAGCAGCCGCATCAGCTCGGCCGGGGCCAGCGCCGGATGCGTGTCGTTGAGGTGGATCGCATTGCCGCGGCCCAGCGTGTCCAGCGGACGGCCTTCGGCGAGATGGCGGGCGATCAGGTCCTGCAGCGACGCGCTGACCAGCAGCGCTTCCTGCTTCAGGCGCAGCGCGCGGCCGGCGTCGGTGCTGTCGTCGGGATAGAGCACCCAGTTCAGCGCGTCGGCGGCGAGCTGGTGGCGCGCGGCGCCGGCGTGGTCGCCGCGGCAGAACGCGGCGAAGTCGATCGGCGCCTCGGCGCTGGCCTGCCACTGGCGCAGCGTCGACACGCGATCGCCGTGGTGCGCGGGCACGATGAAGTCGAAGGCACGGGCGACGACGCGTTCGGCCGGCTGCCAGCGGCGGCCGCCGATGCCGTCGGGTTCGACCCGGCCACCGAAGCCGACCACGTATTCGATGTCCGGGCGCTCGGTGTCCCACAGCGCGCCGTGGCGCAGCCAGTCGTCGGGACGCTCGACCTGGCGGCCGTCCTCGGTGCCCTGCGCGAACATGCCGTAGCGGTAGCGCAGGCCGTAGCCGAACGAGGCGAGGCCGGTCTCGGCGAAGGAATCGAGGAAGCAGGCGGCGAGGCGGCCGAGGCCGCCGTTGCCGAGTGCGGCATCGGGCTCGGCCTCCAGCACGTCGCCCAGCGACACGCCATGGCCGGACAGCGTTTCGGCGACGACGTCTTCCAGCCCCAGCGCCGCCAGCGCGTTGCGCAGGGCGCGGCCCATCAGGAATTCCATCGACAGGTAATGCACCCGGCGCTGCGACGGATCGCGCTGCGCGTCCTCCGCCTGGGTCCGGGACCAGCGTGCGGCCAGCGCCTCGCGGCAGACGTCCGCGGCGGCGCGCAGCGCGCGGCGGGTCGCGGGGGCGTGGCCGGCGGCGGCGTCGGCCCGGGCGAGGGCGGTGCGCAGGGCAGCCTGCAGCGTCACGAGGTCGGTGCGCGGCGCGCGGGTCGGAACTGGATGCATCGCGGGGTCTCCGCTCGGAGCCGCACGGGCCCGGGATGCGGGGTCGCATTCGACAACCCCGCCGCTGAAGCTGCCGAAGCTTAGGAGTCGCCTGCCTCCGCGGCGAGCCCGCTACAATCGTATTCAAGCGATGGGCGCGCAAACACGGGCGCAGTGCCGACATGCATACGTATTCATGCAACGTCGCACGGCCCGTGTTTATTGCGATGCAGCACTTCCGTGCGCAAGCACGCGACGACGACGGACGGAGGCGACCGAACCCCCATGCGACGACGCAGCTTCCTCGGCGGGACGACACTGGGCCTGGCGGCGATGGCCATGCCGCGCGCGTTCGCGCTGCCGTCGCACGCCGTGCCGGCCGATCCCTGGGCCGACGTGTTCGCGCGCATGCCGCCGGCGTTGGCGGCGGTGGCGCACGATCCGGCCCATGCCGTCCAGCTGCGCTGGGTGCGCATCGCCCGCGACGCCGATGGCCACGTGCGCACCCGCACGCATGATTTCGGACTGGCGCCGCGGCGCTGGTTCCCGGCGGCCAGCGTGGCCAAGCTGCCGATGGCGCTGCTGATGGCCGAGACGGTGCAGGCCGCCGGCGGCGATGCGGACACCGTGCTCGCGCTCGATGCGCCGCCGGCCACCGGCGAATGGGGCGACGAACCGCTGGCCGACACCTTCGCGCGCGGCCTGCGCCGCACCTTCACGATCAGCGAGAACCGCCCGTTCAACCGCTGGTACGAACTGCTCGGCGGCGATCGCGTCCACGCGCGGCTGGCGGCGTTGGGTTACCCGCATGCGCGGCTGATCGCGCGGCTGGGTTCGCCCGATCCCGAGGCCAACCGGCGCACCGGCGGCGGCACGCTGCGCGGCGCCGATGGCCGCGTCCTGGCCCGCTGCGCGCCGACGACCGCCGAAGCGCGGCGGTTCCCGTTCGGCACGGCGCTGCGCGGCGAGGGCTGGCTGGGCGACGACGGCGTGCTGGTGCCGGGTCCGCATGACTTCTCGCACGCGAACTTCCTGCCGCTGGTGGACAGCCTGCGGATGCTGCAAGCGTTCCTGGCGCCCGGGACGGTGCCGCCCGCGCAGCGCTGGCGGATCGACGGTGCGCTGCGCGACCGCCTGCTGCGCGCGCTGGCCCTGCGGCCGCGCGAGAGCGAAGACCCGGTCTACCCCGAAGCCGCGCATCCCGACGGCGAGGCGCGCTGGTTCTTCGTCGGCGATGGCACGCAACGGTATCCGGAGGGATTGACGGTGTTCGGCAAGAGCGGCATGGCCTACGGGTCCCTGAGCGAAGTGGCGTGGGTGGTCGACCGCGACTCCGGCGCGGAATGCCTGCTCGCCGCCAGCGTGCTGTGCAACGCCGACGGCATCTACAACGACGACCGCTACGAATACGAGAGCGTCGGACTGCCGTTCCTCGCGGCGTGGTCGCGCGCGGTGCTCGCCTGCGAGCGCGAGGCGCGCGCCGGCGCCGCAGGGCGCACGCGATGAGCGCCGACCTGCGCCGCTGGATGCGCCATCCCTCGCGCACGCTGCTGCTGGTGCAACTGGCGGCGCTGCTGCTGTATCCCTTCGTCGGCCACACGCCCGCGGGGCAGGTGGTGTCGACCGCGATCAGCGTCGGCGTGCTGTCGGCGGCGGTGTGGATGGTGCATCGCTCGCCGCGGCCGGGCTGGGTGGCGGGCGTGCTCGCCATCGTCGGCGTCGGTGCGTGGACCGCGTCCGTGCTGCTCGGCGCGCCGACGCCGGAGGCGCCGTCGTCCGTCGCGAAGATCTTCGGCACGCTCGGCGCGCTCGGTTACGCCGCCGCGTACTTCTACGCCGCGATGTCGCTGATCACCTACATGATGGGCGACCAGCGCGCGACCCGCGACGAACTGTGGGCGGCGGGCGCGACGTTCATGCTGTTCGTCGAGGCCTACGCCTGGGTCTACGTGCTGTGCCAGCTGTGGGAGCCGCACGCCTTCCAGTCGCCGGCCGGCACCGATCGCGCGCCGGTGTGGGTGGAGCTGCTGTTCCTCAGCGCCACCAACTTCTCCGCCACCGGCCTCGGCGACATCCTGCCGCTGTCGCCGGTGGCGCGGGTGATCACGATCGTCGCGCAGTGGAACGGCGTGATGTACATGGCGCTGATCGTCTCGCGCTTGGCCGGCATGATCGGACGCCGCAGCAGTGACCCGACGCCCTGACGCCCGTGCACATCGTGACGCCTGCGCCGCGCCCGCAGGCACGGGCACGCGTCGGCCGGCGGCGACGCCGGGGCCCGGCCGCTTCGCCGCCGCGGGGGCGCCATGCTGAAGTCGCACCGCAACCTGCTGGAACCACGTCCCTCCGACCGCCTGCGCATCGGCGACCGCGTGGTCGACATCCCGCTGCGCGAGATCGCGCCGGTGGCGGGCGGCGATGCGATGCGGGTGACGCTGAAGTCGCTCGGCGTGCTGATGGTGCTGGTCGCGCACGCCGGCCGGCCGGTCGGCCGCGAGGCGCTGCTGGAATGGGTGTGGCCGGACACGCTGCCGACCGACGACGTGGTCACCCAGGCGATCACGCAATTGCGCAAGGCGCTGGGCGACGACCGCGAACGCCCGCGCTACATCGAGACGCTGGCGAAGCAGGGTTACCGGCTGATCGCGCCGATCGAGTGGCTGGAGGGTGCCGATGCGCCGGCGTCGCCCGCGGAGTCGGCCGTTTCCGACGCCGTTTCCGATGCCGTTGCGGTGCCTGCCGCGATGCCCGCACCGGGCCGCGGTGCACGGCGCGCGTGGGCGGCCATCGATGCCGTCGGCGTGCTGCTGCTGGCCGCGGCCATCGCCGGCGCGTGGTGGTGGCAGCGCGACGCGCGTGCGCCGGTGTCGCCCGTGTCGCCATCGGCCGCGGCGACGGTCGCGGAACCGGTGGACGTGCAGCGTGTCGCGACTTCGCGCCTGAGCGAGGACTCGCCCGCGCTCTCGCCCGACGGCGCGCTGCTGGTCTACGCCCGCAGCGTCGAGGGTGACGACAGCGGCGGCAGCGAGCTGATGCTCCAGACCGCGGCCTCGGTGACGCCGCGCCCACTCACCGAGCCCGCGCCGGGGCGGCGCGACCTGTTGCCTGCGTGGTCGCCGGACGGCCGCGAGATCGCGTTCCTGCGCCGCGCCGGCGCGACCTGCCGGGTGATGCTGATGCCTGCCAGCGGCGGCACGCCGCGCGAGATCGGCGACTGCCTGGCCGGCGCGGCGGACATCGCGTGGTTCCCCGATGGCCAGTCGCTGGTCGGGGGCGGCGGCGAGTCCGGCGCGCGGCAACTGCACCGCATGCGCATCGACGAAGGCACGTGGCGGCCGATCGCGTACGCCCGCAGCGACGAGGACATCGACCTGCATCCGCGGGTGTCGCCGGACGGGCGCTGGATCGTGTTCCAGCGCAATCTCTCGCTCGGCGACCTGTGGCGCATCCCGGTCGCGGGCGGCACGCCGCAGCGGCTGACCACGCTGCGCACCAACTTCTTCGGCGTCGCCTGGACGCGCGACAGCGCCGGGATCGTCTATGCGCGCTACACCAGCGAGGGCGCGATGCTGGTGCAGCAGCGCCTGGCCGATGGCGCGACCGCCGAGTATCGATTGCCCGGCAACGGACTGACCTCGCCGGCCACGTCGCTGCACGGCGACACGCTGGCCTTCGCGATCGAACAGGGCGAATCGCGGCTGCGCACGCTGCGCCTGCAGGACGGCGAGCATGCGCTGGCGCGCAGCGAGCTGCTGTTCCCGTCGACGCGGTCGGACCTGCTGCCGGCGGTGTCGCCGGACGGCCGGCAGATCCTGTTCATCTCCGATCGCGACGGCGCGATGCGGCTGTGGTGGGCGGACCTGGGCCGGCCCGATTCGCTGCGCGCGCTGGACGGCTTCGAGCCGATGGCGCGTTTCGTGCCGGTGTGGCGCGCGGATTCCGAGCGCGCGCTGGTGATCGCCGACCATCCCGACGGCCGCAAGACGGTGGTGGAGATCGAGCCGCGGCAGGGCCGGGTGCGCACGCTGCCGGTGCCCGACGCGGTGCCGGTGCATGTGGCGTACCACCCGGACCCGCGGCGCCTGCTGGTGGTGGCCGAGCGCGGGGCGGGGCGGCTGGGCCTGACCCTGTACGACCGCACCACGACCCCGTGGCGGCCGCTGGCGCAGGTGGCGGACGCGATCCTGGCGGTGCCGGACCCGGCGGCGCACCGGATCGTGTTCGTGCGGCCGCTCAAGCCGGAGATCTGGCAGACCGATCTGGACCTCGGCGCGGCGAAACGCGTCGACGAGGTGGGCTACCAGCCGCGGACCCGGACCCTCGTCGCGCAGCCCGATGGCGTGCGCGTGCTCGACGGCTCGCCCGCCTGCGGCTGGCTGTGGCGCCGGGTGGCCGGCGGCGCGGGACCGGCCGATGCGCAGTGCCTGGGCAAGCCGGCCAGACCCGTGTCCGGCGTGGCCCTGCTGCCGTCGCCGCCGCGGCTGCTGGCCGCCACCTGGGACGCCTCGAACATGGACATCGGCCTGCTGCCGCTGTCGGCGCTGGCCCTGCCGCCGACAGCGCCGCCGGGCGCGCGAACCGACGCAAGGCCTTGATCCGCAAGGTTTCGGAACGATTTCGGAACACTTTCGCGCCGATTTAGGTGAAATCTCGGCGCGATTTCCTGCCGCCGCGTCGCGGCCGGGCCACACCGGAGCCAGTCCCCCAAGGAGTGGCGCCATGCAGGCCGAAACCCGAAGTCCCGTTTCCCGTGCTTCCCACCCGCGGCTTCCGTTTCCCCCCTTCTTCGCGGACCGGGGCGGCGCGCTGTCGCTGTCGCCGCTGTCCGCGGCCGCCGACGTGCGCTGGCCGGCGGTGGCGCGGCTGGGCAGCCTGCGCCTCGGGGCCGGCGCGTTCTCGATCTGGCTGCAGGTGCGCGGCGAGGCCGAGGTGCGGGCGCGCGAAGGCCGGTTCGTGCTGCGGCCGGGCGACTGGCTGGCGTTCGAGCGCGACTCCATGCCCGAACTCATCGCCGGCCGGCACGGCGTGACGCTCGGCCTGGTGCTGCCGCCCGGTGGCAGCCGGCATGCCTGCGACCTGCTGCCCGGGCACGGGCGGATGTCGCGCGGCGACCTGCGCATCGCATTGCGGCTGTGGCGCAGCGGCCACGTCGCCGCGGCGCGACGCGACGCCACCGGCGACCGCGCCGTGGCGGCGATGCTGCGGCACCTGGCGATCCAGCAGCGCGACCTCGACCATGCCGTCGGCCGCTGCCCGGGGCGGTCGCTGCGGCGCAAGCGCCAGGTGCTCGGTCGCCTGCAGCGCGCGCGGCTGTTCCTCGAAGGCCACCGCGATCGCGTGGTGCGCCTGACCGAGCTGGCGGAGCTGACGAGCTTCTCCAGCTGGTATTTCTCCAAGACCTTCCACGGGCTGTACGACGAAAGCCCGCAGGCGGCCTCGGTGCGACTGCGGCTGGAGCGCGCCTGCGAACTGCTCGCGCGCACCGACGATGCGATCGGCGACGTCGGCGCGGCCTGCGGCTTCGACAACGGCTGCAGCTTCGCGCGCGCGTTCCGCACGCGCTTCCGCACCACCGCCAGCGCGTGGCGCGAGGAAGCACGGCGCGGCGCCAAGATCGGCACAGGCAGGCAACCGTCCATGCAAGGCGATGCCCGCGACGCGTCCGTAACGTGTCCATGACGTGATCCACAACGATTGATTCACGCGCGATGCGCGACGGCCGCGCCGCGTGCCGTCGGCATCGTCCGCACACCGCGTGCCGCAGGGGTGGCCTGCGGCCTTCACTTCCGATCCCGTGCGCCTTCACCGGTGCGCATCCGCCATGGAGACTCCGATGACCCGTTCGCCCGACAAGTCCGTCCTGCGCCCGGCCGCGTTGCCCTTCGCGATCGCCGCCGGCCTGCTGCCGGTCGTGTTCGCGCCGGCCGCGCTCGCCCAGGACACCGCTGTTCAGGACGCACCGCCGAAGGACACGCTGGACACGGTCGTCGTGACCGGTTCGCGCATTCCGCGCGCCGCCGAGGTCGAAGGCACGTCGCCGGTGCTGTCGATCGACCGCGCCGCGATCGAGGCCACCGGCCTGACCTCGGTCGGCGACGTGCTGTTCAACATCACCGCCAGCGACGGCGGCGCGCTGCGCAACGTCACCACCGCCACCAACGGCAGCGACGGCACCCAGAACGTGTCGCTGCGCGGCCTCGGCCCGACGCGCACGCTGGTGCTGGTCAACGGTCGCCGCTGGGTGACCGCGGGCATCACCAACTCGGCGCTGGTCGACCTCAACTCGATCCCGATCTCCGTGGTCGAGCGCATCGAAGTGCTGAAGGACGGCGCTTCGGCGATCTACGGGTCCGACGCGATCGCGGGCGTGATCAACGTGATCACGAAGAAGAATTTCGACGGCGCGGCGATGAACGCCTACCTCGGCGGCTACACGCAGGGCGATGGCTTCCAGCAGTCCTACGACTTCACCGTCGGCGCAAGCAACGACCGCTGGAACGCGGTGATCAGCCTCGCCTGGCAGCGCCAGGAACCGGTGTACGCCGGCGATCGCGAACGCTCGTCGGTGCCGGTCTACGGCGGCGGCGACATCGCGTCGGGCGGGGCCTTCGGTTCGGGCAGCAGCGAGCGCGGCAACTTCGTGCGTTGCGCCGGCGGGTTCACACCGACCTCGACCGGCTTCCAGACCTGCACGCCGGTGGCGGGCGGACCGTACACGCTGCGCGAAGGCCGCCCCGGCACCACCGCCGGCGATTTCCGCACCTTCATCGGCTACACCACCGACGGCTCCGGGCATTCCGACCGCTACAACTTCGCGCCGGTGAACTACCTGCTGCAACCGATCGATCGCTTCAGCGTCTACGCGCAGGGCGGTCTGCGCCTGACCGACCGCATCAACGCCAACGCGATGGCGGCCTACGTCAAGCGCGATTCCAACCAGCAGCTGGCCGAGGTGCCGCTGACGATGGACACGCGCGGCCTGGCCGGGCCGCAGTGGGCGTTCGCGCCGACCGCCGGCAACGTGTTCAACCCGTTCGGCGAGAACCTGCGGCAGGCGAGTTTCCGTTCGATCGCGGTCGGGCCGCGCAAGCCGTACTTCGACAACGACAACACCGCCGTCACCCTGTGGCTGGACGGCCAGTTCGACTTCGCCGGCCGCGACTTCTACTGGGACGCCGGCTATTCGTGGCTCGACTCGCGCATCGCGCAGCGCGGCAGCAACTTCATCAACCTGTTCAACCTGCGCCAGGCGGTGGGCGATTCGCGGCGCAATCCGGTGACCGGCGCGCTGGAATGCCTCGACGGCGGCGGCGCGGTGATCCGCGGCTGCGTGCCGTACAACGTGTTCGGCGGCCCGGACCTCGGCCTCGGTGCCGGCGTGATCAGCCGCGACGAATACGACGCGATGAACGCCTACATCCGCTACACGCTGAACTCGCAGCAGCAGATGACGACCAAGGACTACTTCGCCAACCTGTCCGGCTCGATCATCGAACTGCCCGCCGGCCCGCTCGGCTTCGCGGTGGGCGTGGAGCACCGCCGCACCGCGTTCGTGAACTCGCCGGATGCGCTCGTCGCCGGCGGCGGCTCGTCGTCGAACTTCACCGAGCCGACCGAAGGCCGGGTCAACGTCGACGAACTCTATGCCGAACTCAACGTGCCGCTGCTGGCCGACCTGCCGGGCGTGAAGCTGCTGGAGATGAACCTCGCCGCGCGCCGTTCCGACTACGATTCCGAGGGCCGCTTCGGCGGCAGCATCGTGCGCCCGGACATCGGCGGCGACACCTCGCGCAAGCTGGGACTGAAGTGGCAGGTGTTCGACGACCTGATGCTGCGCGGCACGTATTCCGAATCCTTCCGTGCGCCGGACGTGCTGGACCTGTACCTCGGCGGTTCGGAAAGCTTCCCGGCCGCGATCGATCCCTGCAACACGCTCAACATCGGCCTGCCGACCACCGACGCGACGCGCTGCACCGCCGACGGCGTGCCGGGCGGCGGCGTGGTCCAGCCGAACGGACAGATCCGCTCGCTGGCGGGCGGCAATCCGCAGCTCACGCCCGAGACCGGCACCACCCGCAGCCTCGGCGTGGTCTACAGCCCGTCGTGGGCGCCGGGCCTGAACGTCACCCTGGACTGGTACCGCATCACCCTCGACAACGTGATCTCCTTCCGCGGCACGCAGGCCATCCTCACCGCCTGCTACGCCACGCCGGGTACGCCCGGCGCCGCCACGGACGATGCGCAGCGCGCGCTGTTCTGCTCGTTCATCGGCCGCGACGCCACCGGCAACCTCGTCGACGTGCGCCAGAGCCTGTTCAACCTCACGACCGGGCAGGTCGAGGGCTACGACCTGCAGGTCGTCTACGCCCTGCCGGAGACCCGCCTGGGGCGGTTCACGCTGCAGTGGGACAACACCTATTCGGTCGAGAACACGCTGTTCGGCAAGGTCGGCGAGTACAACGGCGCGCCGTCGTGGCGGCTGCGTTCCAACCTCACCGCCGGCTGGCGCAAGGGCGACTGGGACGCGACGTGGGCGATGCGCTACTACTCGGGCATGGACGAGCTGTGCCCGTCCGGGCCGAACTACTTCGAGTACGGCATCACCCCGACCGAACTGTGCGACCAGGAAGTGCACGACGCCAACGGCAACATCCTGCGCTACGAGAACCGGATGGGCTCGCGGCTGTACCACGACGTGCAGGTAGGCTGGAAGACGCCGTGGAACGGCCGGGTGGTCGTCGGCGCGCGCAACGTCTTCGGCCGCGAACCGCCGATCGCGCGCAACGCGTTCGCGCATTCGTTCGACGGTGCCTACGACCTGCCCGGCGGCGGCTTCTTCTACCTGCAGTACAACCAGAAATTCTGACCCGGCGCGTCGGCGCCCGCCGTTTCCCGCCTGCTGGCCGCCCCTTGCCCGGCCACGGCCCCGGTGTCGCCACCGGGGCCGCTTCTTTCCGGCGCGGCGGATTTGACCCCGCGCAACCGGGCGCCGGCGGGAATCGGCCTACAATCCGGCATCGTCGCCGTCCGGGTCTTCGGCCTTGAAACTCCAGGTTCCCTTCATCCAGCTGCCGCTGCGCTTCGACGCCGCGGCGCTCGCCGCCGAGATCGATGCGCTGGGCGAATCCGTATGGAAGCCGCACCCGCAGGGCTTCGCCGGCAACTCGATGCTGCCGCTGCTGGCCAGCGACGGCGATCCCAACAACGAAGCCTTTTCCGGCGCGATGCGCCCCACACCCGCGCTGCAGCAGTGTCGCTACCTGCGCCAGGTGATCGCCAGCTTCGGCGCCACCATCGGCCGCACCCGGCTGATGCGGCTGGCAGGGCAGGCCGAGGTCAACCGCCACGCCGACCAGGGCTACTACTGGGTCGAGCGCGTGCGCGTGCACGTGCCGCTGGTGACGCAGCCGACGGTGCGTTTCGAGTGCGATGGCCACACCATCCACATGGCCGCCGGCGACTGCTGGATCTTCGACACCTGGCGCCAGCACAGCGTGGTCAACGATGCCGAGCGCGCGCGCATCCATCTGGTCTGCGACACCGTCGGCGGCGGCGCGTTCTGGGATCAGGTCGCGCAGGGCCGCCCGCACGACACGCCCGCGAACGGCTGGCAGCCGCGCTTCCTCCCGCCGGGCACCGATGCGCCGGACACCTTCGCCTGCGAGACCTTCAACGTGCCCGTGGTGATGACGCCATGGGAACTCGCCCAGCACCTGTCGTTCCTGTTCGGCGAATGCCAGCCGCACCCGCAACTGGCGCAACTCCAGCAGCACGCCGCGCGCCTGCTGCGGCAGTGGAAGGGGCTGTGGGCGCAGCACGGTGACGGCCCTGAAGGGCACGCCGCGTTCCGCGCCGCGTTCGATGCCTTCGCCCAAGCCGCGCGTCCGTTCGCGCAGGGCCTGATGCTGCGCAACGAGATGCCGTGGATGCAGGTGATGATGGTGATGCTGTCCCGCACCGCCGTCGCGCCCGCGGGGCTGCGGGCGAACAAGCCGCAGGGCGAGTACGCCTGAGCGTGCGATCGGCGGCGTGGCGGCCTGAGCCGCCTTTCGGCTGTCGGAGCTGCGGTCGCTGCTTTGGCGCTTTTTGCTCGGTAGAGCGGCATTCATGCCGCTGCTTTTCGAGATGAAGCCAAACGCAGCGGGCTGTTGAACACCAGGCCGCTGCTTTTGCTTCTGACGATAGGGCTCAAAAAAAGCAGCGGGCTGAAGCCCGCTCTACCGAGTCGGTATCGGCGATGTGCGCGTAGCCGGCGAACACGTTGAAGCTGCGAGATCCGTGGGTGTCCCGGTGCCGTCTCTGGCAGGCATACAGGCGGGGCTGAGAACCGCTGCCACGGCGTCCGAACGCATACCGGGAAACGGGTTGTCCCAAACATCTTGCGGGTCATTCCGGATGAGGGGTGTCCCGGTTCGGCGGTTCAGGTTTCGGCGGCAGTGGCGGCTGAAGTCATTTTTATCCGCTGCCCCCGATCGCCGCTTCGGCATCGGCAAGTTCCTGGTCGCGACGGCCGTAGCCGAGGGTCCGGATGAGGGTAGCGGCTTGGGCCAGTTCGGCTTTCGCATCGACGTCCATCCTTCCGCCTTCCCGCTTCACACATGCGGCGAGTCTGGCTCGTGTCAGGCGGATATCGGCGAGGAAGAGCGGCATGGGGCCGCGTTCGGCGATCTGCTGGGCTTCGGCCAGGTGCTTCAGGGCGAGGTGGTGCTCGCCGCGGACGAAGTGGTAGAGCGCGGCGGCGAGCAGGCCGCAGGGAAGGTAATGCATCTGCCCTGCGGCGCGGAGGCCGTTGACGGCGGCGGCGACGTGCGGCAAGTCGAGCGTCGGTTGCGGGAGCGGGTTCGCCAGGATCGCCCGGATCAGCCCGACGCGGGCGAGGGTCAGGCGATCAAGCGCGATGGTAAGTAACGGGGCGTTTGGGTCAATCGTCATCCAATTGAGAGTCGTCGTCCCTCGCCGTTCGACATCGGCCAGTCCATCTGAGAATTGAGATTTGGAATTTGAGAGGGGCTGATTGAGCAAGTGCTGCCACGCGGCCTGTTCGGCGGGGGCCAGCAGCCAGTCGCAGTATTGGAAGCCCCGCAGCGAATAGAGCAGGTCGAACTGCGGCTGATTTTCCTTCTGCATCCGTTCGGCCTCGGCGTAGAGTGTGCCGGCGTCCATCCGCTGGCCGGACTGGTGCAAGGCATCCGCCGCCTTGGCGCGACCTGCCATCCGCCAGAACGCATCGCCGCTCTGGTCGGCGTGGGTGATCGACTGAAGGGCGTCGGTCACGGCATCCGACAAGCAGCCCAGTGTCACCTCCAACTCGCTCAGGTTGCTGGCACCGATCG
The DNA here is from genome assembly GCF_056313745.1 of Lysobacter sp. DMC97. NCBI lineage: Bacteria > Pseudomonadati > Pseudomonadota > Gammaproteobacteria > Lysobacterales > Lysobacteraceae > Lysobacter > Lysobacter sp. DMC97. The sequence goes on from NZ_JBQUZR010000003.1 coordinate 460,143, forward strand.
CCGCTTGCTTCCAGTTCTTCTGCTGAACCCGCATCTCCAACCCGGCACGCATCGGTTGCAGCGCTTCTGTCAAGCGGCCGAGGGCGCGGAGGCGGAATGCGGCCTGGCTCAGCAGCCAAGCATGAGCAGCTTCGGTCAGGTTCGGTGACGCCTGGGTCCACGGCGCGTCGAAGAAGGCGGCCACCGCCGCGAGGTCGGCCCCGATCGCTCCGAGTTTTTTCGTGCTGTAGAAACCGTTGCTGTCCGTGCCGCGGAGGATGCGGTCGCGGTAGACCTTCTCGCGCGCCTCCTGCTGTCGTCCGGCGAGGCAGCCGTGGGTGACGGCTTCGTAGAGCGGGGCCAGGCCGTCGATGCCGTCCGGCTGGTGCGGCGTGCTCTCGCACAGGTAGTCGAACAGCCGCGAGTGGGCCGCCCGGAACGCCGCCGGCTGCTCCCGCTGCAACTGCGCCGCGAAGTACTCGCGGATCAGCGGGTGGGCGTCGATCGCGTCGGCCGAGTTCGAGAGCAGGTCCACCTCGCTCAGCCGTGTCACCGCGATGTTCCATTGCTGCGGCGACAGCGTCACCAGCGCGTCGGTCAGCCCGGGAATCGCCGGTTCCGCCCGCAGGGCCTGCAGGCAACCCTTCGCCATCGGCCGGTCGAACAGGCCGGTCAGCCGCAGCACGGCCAGTTCGCGCTGGCGCTCGGGTCCGCCGCTCTTCAGCCAGCGCTCGTAGGCGACCATCACCTTGAACGCCGAACGGCCCTGGTGCTCCCGGTCCGCCGCTTCGAACTTCACCTCGCGGTAGTGGCGGATGTCGCGGTCCTCATAGGCGTCGGCGATGAAGCGCCCCAGCAGGCTGAGGGTCAGCGCGTGGCCGCCGGCATCCTGCCATGCTGCGTGCAACTCCTCGTCCGTGCCGACGATGTTCAGGTCCCGCAGCAGCGCGACCGCCGCTTCCTTGCTCAACTTGTCGAGTTTCTGCGCTTCGGTGTTGGCGAGTTTGTCGATGTCCGTCAGGTGTTCGCGGGTGGTGATGACGACCAGCCCGGGGTTTTCGGCGGCGAGTTCGCGCAGCAGCGCGTCCAGCGCCTGGTCCTTCAGCCGCCCGGCCTGGGGATCGTTTGGCGGGTATTGCAGCGGTTCGATGCCGTCGAGGATCAGCAGCGTGCGGTGCCGGCGAATCAGCTCGGCCAGCCGCTCGCCTCGTTCATACGGTCCGCCGACGGTCGGATCCGGGTCGCCGAAGAAGGCGAGTGCCTTGGCGATGAACAGGTCGGCGGAGGTCTGCCGGCTTTCGCCGGTGCCCTGGCTGTAGAAGCTCCAGTCGAAATAGCGCTCGACGCCGGGCCAGCCCGTCGCCGAGAAGCGTGTCTGCACCCAGTGGAACACCAGCGAGGTCTTGCCCGCCCCGCCCCAGGCCACCAGCGTGTAGACATTCAGCGTCCCCTTCGCCCACGCCGCATCGAGTGCTTCCAGCTCCGTTTCGCGGCCGAACAGCACGCGCGGCGCGTGTTTGTCCAACTGCGTCCTCGCGATATTGCGGGTGACATCGGACGTGGTGGTGTCGGCTTCGGCGGCTGGCGAGGCGGGCGGGAAGGACAGCGGCTCGCCCGTCGCCCGAGGCTTGCGTTTCAGGCTGCCCACCGGCCCCGGGACGACACCGCTCTGGTTCAGCAATGCGTCGTACAAGGCCTGATAGCCCGCATCGGAATCCATGACATGAAACGTCTGTCCCCGCAGCGGTTCGGGAACATGAGGCGCGTCGGTATGTGCGAAGAGCACGGGAACAAACTTCGTCGAAACGCTGCGGGCGTCATACAGCGACTGGGTCATCAGTGCGCCTTCCCAGTCCACGCCTTTGCCTTTGCCCGGCACCTCCCGTCCGCGAAACCGGCGGTAGTACGTTTCCGTGCAGACGCACAGAACGTGCGTCGCTTGATCCAGACCGTTCAGCATCCATCGCGGCCAACCCTCGGGCGGCGATCCCCTTTCGACGTAGCGGTCGAGGATCGTTTCGATGCCGTCTGCCCGCAGACGCTCCGAAAGCGCCAGCACCCGCTCCCGATGTTCGTCGGAGTCATGGCTATAGCTGATGAAAATGCAAAGGGGCATTTGCTCAGTCATGGCAGCGCTCGAAACTATGGGATCCGTTCTTGAATGCGCAGTCACTTTCTGCACGCATTGCCGCGAAGTGACGCACCACGTGCGGGGCCGGTTCGTTCCCCACGTTGCCCGGGATCGACGAGTCCTCCGCAGCGACGGCGGTCGCCGAGGGTTCGGATGCGGGGGTGGCCTGGGCGCATTCGGCTTCTGCATCGACATCCATTCTTCAGCCTTCCTCCTTGAAGCTTCCGGCGAACTTCGCTCGCGTCGGGTGGATGGCGGCGAGGAAGAGCGGTGCGGGACCGCGTGTGGGCAGTCCAAGCGTCCTTTTCGAAGAGTCTGGCGAGGACGCGGCGGCCGCGCAAGGATCGCCCCCCGGAACTGGTGCTAGTCCAGCACCACGCCGCGCGCCTGCTGCGGCAGTGGAAAGGCCTGTGGGCGCAGCACGGCGACGGCCCCGATGGCCACGCCGCGTTCCGCACCGCCTTCGACGCCTTCGCGCTGGCCGCGCGTCCACTCGCCCAGGGCCTGACCCTGCGCAACGAGATGCCGTGGATGCAGGTGATGATGGTGATGCTCTCGCGCACCGCGGTCGCGCCCGCGGGACTGCGGGCGAACAAGCCGCAGGGCGAGTACGCCTGAGCGAGCGACCGATCGGTGGCGCAGCCGTCTGGTTCGCCTCTCGGCCATTGAGACGAAGTCGCTGCCTCGTCGCTCCTGCTCGGTAGAGCGGCCTTCAGGCCGCTGCTTTTACGCCCTAGCGAGTGCTCGATCGAAAGATCGGCACGACCGGCCTTCGGCTGTCGAAGACTTGGTCGCTGTTCTTCTCTGGTTCTTTGAAAAGCAGCGGCCTGAAGGCCGCTCTACCGAGCACGAGAAAAGGGGATTCCCACGAAAAAGCCCGCGCAGTGCGCGGGCTTCTTGCTGTTCCGTCGAACGGTCGCGATGCTCAGAAATGCGGCTTCTCGCCTTCCGGGGTCGCGTTGTAGCGCTCGATCGACTGCAGGATGATCTGCTTCGCTTCCTCGGCGCCGCCCCAGCCGTCGAGCTTCACCCACTTGCCCTTCTCGAGATCCTTGTAGTGCTCGAAGAAGTGGCCGATGCGCTCCAGCCAGTGCTGGCTGACCTGGTCGATGTCGGCGATGTGCGCGTAGCCGGCGAACACCTTTTCCACCGGCACCGCGAGCAGCTTCTCGTCGCTGCCGGCCTCGTCCTTCATGCGCAGCACGCCGACGGGGCGCACGCGGATGACCGAACCGGGGACCAGCGGCAGCGGCAGGATCACCAGCACGTCGGCCGGGTCGCCGTCGCCGCAGAGGGTGTGCGGGATGTAGCCGTAGTTGCAGGGGTAGCGCATCGGGGTGGACAGGATGCGGTCCACGAAGATGGCGCCGGTCTCCTTGTCGACCTCGTACTTGACCGGTTCGGCGTCCTTGGGGATCTCGATGATGACGTTGACTTCGTCCGGCGGGTTCTTGCCGGTGGGAACCAGGTCCAGGCCCATGGGGCGCTCCAAATCGGTACGGAAGAGAGGCGCGCATTCTACGCCGCCGGTTGCTGCGTCGCAGCATCCCCGGCCGGCGCACTCACCCCGCGGGCTTCGCTGGCTCGGCCTCGCGGGGCTTCGCGGGATAGGTCAGCAGCCAGAGCAGGACGAGGATGCCGGCAACCGGCGCGAGGCTGATCAGCTGCCACCACGGGTTCATGCCGGCGTCGCGCAGGCGGCGGGTGCAGGCGGCGATCCACGGGATCAGCACCACCAGACCGGCGATCCGGACGGGCATCGGCCCCATCGCCTCGCCGAGGGCTTCGCCGAAGGCGAGCACCATCGTCACCGCGAGCGCGAACCACCAGAAGTCGGGGCGCGAGGTCGTGCCGCGGAAGTCGAGGCCGCGGATCACGCCGTCGCGCATGGCGTCGAGCGCCGGCTGGCTGGGCGAGGGCGGGCGGACCAACAGGGTCTCGGCCGGCACCTCGAACACCGCGGCGAGGGCGCGCAGGGACTCGGTCGAGATCTTCGCGCCGGCTTCCAGGCGCTGGATGGTCCGCAGGTTCAGGCCGGAGAGTTCGGCCAGTTGCTCCTGCGACCACTGGCGGGCGCTGCGCAGCTCGCGCAGGCGGGTGCTGTCGATGTGCAGGCTGGCGGAGGGCGGGGCGCTGGGTGGCATGGGGGCGGGCGGCGGGGGGCTCGGCGGCAAGTGGTCGGAGGACATGGGGAGTTTCCGTGCGATGGGCCCGCCGGCATGGCCGGCCCGTGGCACGGGATCATGGTGAGGCAAGCCCGGCAGCGTGACGACATCGCCCCGCCACGGACCCGCCACGGGCACGACATGGTCGTTTCGCCTGCCCATGCCGGGTCCGATGCGGCCTGCGGCGGCCCGGTGTCGGCCCGGTTGCGGTGTTCGTCCGGCGGGACTCGCCTGGCGAGGCCGGGAACGCGAACGGCGGCCCGGAGGCCGCCGTTCGAGGGGTGCTGCAGTAACCGGGGATCACTCCACCGTGACTTCCACCCGGCGGGCTTCGTCGGCGTTGGTGCCGCCGCTGGTCGCCTGCGGCTTGCGCAGGTCGATGCGGTCCCCGGCGACGCCGGCGTCGGTCAGGGCCTTGGCCACGGCCTGGGCGCGCTTCTTCGCCAGTTCAGCGTTCTTCGCCGGGTCGCCGCTCAGGTCGTGGTAGCCGGAGATCGCCGCCTTCGCCTCCTCGCTGCCCTTGAGGGTCATCACGACGTGCGAGAGGGTGGTGGCGGCGTCGGCCGGCAGGTCGGCCGAACCCGCGGCGAAGTACAGCGTCGCGGTGTGCGCGGCCGCATCCGCCGGCTCGGCGGCCGCGGTGCGCACGGCGTCGGCCGAGGCCGGCATGGCGTCGTCCTTCTTCGCGGCTTCGGCGGCGGCGGCCGCGGCTTCGGCCGCAGCGGCGGCGGCCGCGGCAGCCGCGGCGACGGCGTCGTCATGGCCGGCCGGCGTGCCGCCGGCGGCTCCCGAGGCCTGGCTCATGTCCAGCGGCAGCAGCGGCACCAGCAGCAGGGCGACGATGTTGATGATCTTGATCAGCGGGTTGATCGCCGGGCCGGCGGTGTCCTTGTACGGGTCGCCGACGGTGTCGCCGGTCACCGCGGCCTTGTGGGCCTCGCTGCCCTTGCCGCCGTGGTGGCCTTCCTCGATGTACTTCTTGGCGTTGTCCCAGGCGCCGCCGCCGGTGCACATGGAGATGGCGACGAACAGGCCGGTGACGATCGTGCCCATCAGCAGGCCGCCCAGCGCGGCCGGGCCGAGGAACCAGCCGACGAGGATCGGGATGATCAGCGGCAGCATCGACGGGAAGATCATTTCCTTGATCGCCGCGCGGGTCAGCAGGTCGACCGCCTTGTCGTACTCCGGCTTGCCGGTGCCTTCCATGATCCCCTTGATGTCGCGGAACTGGCGGCGGACTTCCTCCACCACCGCGCCGGCGGCGCGGCCCACGGCCTGCATGGCGTAGGCGCCGAACAGGAACGGGATCATGCCGCCGATCAACAGGCCGATCAGCACCTTCGGATCGTTGATGGCGAAGATCGCATCGCTGTAGGCATCGCCCATGCGCTCGTGCAGCTTGTGCGCGTAGTCGGCGAACAGCACCAGCGCGGCCAGGCCGGCCGAACCGATGGCGTAGCCCTTGGTCACGGCCTTGGTGGTGTTGCCCACCGCGTCGAGGGCGTCGGTCGTCTTGCGGATGTCCTTGCCCAGCTCCGACATTTCGGCGATGCCGCCGGCGTTGTCGGTGATCGGGCCGTAGGCGTCGAGGGCGACGATCACGCCGGCCATCGACAGCATCGACACCGCGGCCACCGCGATGCCGAACAGGCCGGCGAGGCTGTGGCAGCCGTAGATCGCGGCGGCGACCGCGAGCACCGGCAGCGCGGTCGACTTCATCGACACGGCGAGGCCGGCGATGACGTTGGTGCCGTGGCCGGTTTCGGAGGCCTTCGCGACCTGCTGCACGGGGGCGTACTCGGTGGCGGTGTAGTACTCGGTGATCACCACCATCGCCGCAGTCAGCGCCAGGCCGATCAGCGCGCAGTAGAACACCGGCATGGCGTTGGCGACGATCATCTGCTGGGTGACGAAGTAGAAGCCGATCGCGGACAGCACGCCCGCGACGATCAGCCCCTTGTACAGCGCCTTCATGATCTTGCCGTCGCTGCCGACCTTCACGAAGAAGGTGCCGACGATCGACGCGACGATCGACACCGCGCCCAGCACCAGCGGGTAGAGCACGCCGCCGTTGCCGTAGGTGGCGAACGAGATGCCGGCGATCAGCATCGCGGCCACGATCGTCACCGCGTAGGTCTCGAACAGGTCGGCGGCCATGCCGGCGCAGTCGCCGACGTTGTCGCCCACGTTGTCGGCGATGACGGCCGGGTTGCGCGGGTCGTCCTCGGGGATGCCGGCCTCGACCTTGCCCACGAGGTCGGCGCCGACGTCCGCACCCTTGGTGAAGATGCCGCCGCCGAGGCGGGCGAAGATCGAGATCAGCGACGAGCCGAACGCCAGGCCGATCATCGGCTGCAGCGCGGCCTTGATGCCGGCCTCGTCCGTCGCGCCCTTGCCGACGAACCAGTAGTAGCCGGCCACGCCGAGCAGGCCGAGGCCGACCACGAGCATGCCGGTGATCGCGCCGCCGCGGAAGCTGACCGCCAGCGCGTCGTTGAGGCCCTTGGTGGCGGCCTGCGTGGTGCGCACGTTGGCGCGGACCGAGACGAACATGCCGATGAAGCCGGCCACGCCCGACAGCACCGCGCCGATCGCGAAGCCGATCGCGGTCGGCCAGTCGAGGGCCAGGCCGATCACCGCGAACAACACGACGCCGACCACGGCGATGGTCGTGTACTGCCTGCGCAGGTATGCGCCGGCGCCTTCCTGGATCGCCGCGGCGATCTGCTGCATGCGTTCGTTGCCCGCGGGCTGCGCCATGATCCAGCGCGCGGACACGATGCCATACAGGATCGCGATGGCCGCTGCGACCAGTGCGATCCACATTGCGTGTTGCTCGAGCATGAAACCCTCCCCAGAGTCGGAAATCGCTGCGAAAAACGGCACGGAGGCATCCTCCGCCGGACCGTACGTGACCGTGTGGCCTCGCGGCCGCAACGGACAACCGCCCGACTATGGCACAGCCGCCGCGCCGGGTGGAAACGGCGACGACGGGCGCGCGATGGCCTTCACGGTTGGTGCGTCGCAGCATGCCGGCAGTCGCGGCACGCGGATTTGATCCAGCCCAAGTTCACGCGCATTCGGGCACTGTCCGGGGCGTTTCCGTCCCCGTCTTCCGGATTCCCTGCATGCGCCAGCCGCCCCGTCGCTTCGTCCGCCCGCTGCCGATGGCGATGCCGTTGGCCCTGGCGCTGCTGTGGCCTGCCTGGCTGGCCGCGCAGGCCCCCGAGGTGAAGCGCGACCCGTTCCCGGCGCAGGCCGTGGGCCAGGTGCACACGCTGCGCATCATTCCCGAGACCTGCGCTTACCTGCAGGGACGCTTCGTGGCCGATCCCGCGAAGCCCTATCTGCTCGGCGCCGCGCGCACCGCGCCGCGCTGCCAGCCGCGGGCGCGGCTGGTCGACCCGGCGAAGGCCGCGCCTTCGACGGCCGGTGGCTGGATCCTCAACGACGAACTCCGCGTGCCGAACGCCACCTGCCCGAAGCAGGTGGCCGTGGTGCGGATCTGGCGCAAGCCCGCTGCGTCCGCGCCGCTGCGCCCCGACGCCCAGGGCCGGCCGCGCATCTATCTCGAAGACGCCAAGCAGCAGGCCGCGGCCGGCCGGCTCAATGCCTTGCCGCAGTTCGCGGCGGTGCTGACGGTGGAAGGCGGCGGTTGCACCGCCGCCACACCGGGACGCTGACGTCCCTGCCGATCAGGGCGTACCCGATCCCGTTGCGGCCGTGGCCGGCGGGGGCGTGGCCGGCGCTTCCGCTGCCGGTTGCTCCGGGGCTGCGTCGGTCGGGGCGGGTGCCGCCGTGCCCGCGTCTTCCGGAGCCGCGGCGGGCGTGGCCGCCGGGGTGCCGGCCGGTTGCAGGCGGAGGAGCGGGTTCACGTATTCGGCGGGGATCGCCGGGATCTTGTCCTGCGGGATCTTGAACTGGTCCTTCGCCAGCAACTGCACGCACAGCCAGCCCAGGCCGTTGAGGATGTCCTTGGTCAGCTGCGCGCGATCGGCACGGAGGTTCTCGAGGGTCGGCTTGATCGGATTGGCCTGGGTGTTGGCGCCGCAGACCGCCTGGCTCATCGACTTGCCGGTCTTGGCGTCGACCAGTTGCACTTCCGCGGCGTAACCGACCCAGTAGTGGCTCCAGTCCGTCGCGTAGTAGCCGTAGTTCCAGCCCAGCGAACGCACGGACAGCACCACGTCGGCGTCCGCGGCGTGCAGGGCGGCGATCTTCGCCGGCTTCTTTTCCTCGGTCACCGTCGTGTCGACCGGTTTGACCTGCAGGCCGTAGGTGTCCTGCAGCAGGGCGCCGAGGCGGTCGCGCAGCAGGATCGAAGGATCGGGGATCTCGTTGTTCTTCACGAAATCGTTGCCGGCCTTGACCATGCCGGCGACGCCGAGCAGACCGAAGCCGGCCTTGCCCGCCGTCATCGCCATGAACGACGGCGTTTCGTGCAGCGTCACCGCCGCGGTCTTGCCGCGCAGCGCCGCGGCATCGGCATCGCTGATCGGCGTCGGGGCCTTCGCGGCCTGTGCGCCGAGCGGCAGAAGAGAGAGCGCCATGGCGGCGGCGAGCAACGGAAAGCGGATATGCGTGTTCAAGAATCCCCCTGTGACCTCATGGGCAGCGCGGTTCGCTGCGAGGGCGCTTTCTAGCATCGACCGCGCGTCGGAGCAACGAAGGTCGTGCATTTCGCCGGAATCGTCGGCGATCGGCCTCGGCAACGCGGCGTCGCACGGCTCAGGGCCGAGGGGCGATGTCCGACGGTGCCGGCAGCCTTTCGCCGGTCGCATCGTCGCGATCGAGTCGCAGGCCCGCATCGCGCAGGAACGTCTCGACCGTGCGGGTGTAGGCGTTGTCCTCGCCGAGCCGGCGATTGATGCCGCCGTGATCCAGCGCCACCGGCAACAGTTGCGTGCGGGTGCCGAAGCTCGCGGCGCGGGCGAGGAAGTCGCGATTGCGCGTGCAGGCATCCGGGCGCGCTTCGGCGCACACGGCGAGGATCGGTGCGGTGGCCGTCTTCAGCCTGTGGCGCGGCGAAGCCGCCTGCCAGAACGCCGGATCGCTGCCGAAGGCCTGCGCGAACAGCGGGCGGTCGGGCGGGGCGTGCATCGTCGCCACCACGTCGACGGCGGCCGAATCCAGCAGCACCGTCGCCCGCCATGGCCGCACGCCGGCGTCGCGTTGCAGGTCGGGCGAGGCCGCCAGCAGCGCGACGAGATGCGCGCCCGCGGAGTGGCCGATCAGCGCGAAGGCATCGGGATCGCCGCCGGCCCGCGCGGCGCGCGCCTGCGCCCAGGCCAGTGCGCGACCGACGTCGCGGGCCTGTTCGACCGGATCGACGGCCGGCACCCGGCGATAGTCGACCGACACCACGATCGCCCCGAGCGCATTCCAGCGCCGGCGCTTGGCGTCGATCGCCGAGGGCGACGCCTTGTCGCCGCCCTGCCAGCCGCCGCCGTGCACATACACGATGGTTGGCGCATTGACCGGATTCGACGGCAAGTACACGTCGACGCGCTGGTGCGGGTCCGGGCCGTAGGCGAGGTCGCGCAGCGTCGCGGCCGACGGCGCCGCTTCGGCCGACGGCGTGGCGGCGCGGAAGAACGGGCTCGCGGCCAGCACCGCGAGGAAGGCGAGTAGCGGCCAGGGCGTGCCCCGCCGCCGCAGGCTCACAGCGATCCCTGACCGTTCCGGCGCCGGTTGCGCAGCCATTCGCGGCGCTGTTCGGGCGTCATCGATTCCCACTGCCGGCGCGCCTGCTCGCGCTGTTCGGGCGGCATGGCCCGGTACTGCTGGCGCAGTTCGCGGCGATCGTCCTGCGGCAGGCTGCGGAGGTCGTCCTGCAGTTCGCGGCGCTGGTCGGGAGGCAGGCCGCCATTGCGCGGCTGGCCCTGCCCGCGGGACTGGCGATAGGCGGAGAGTGCGCGTTCGCGTTCCTCCGGCGACATCTGCTCCCAGCGGTGCTGGCCGTGCATCGCCTGGCGGCGCTGGTCGGGCGTCATCTGCCGCCAGCGTTCGGCGTGCTGCAGCATCCGCGCGCGCTGGCCCGGATTGCCGTTCCAGCGCTCGCGCACCACGGCCATGATCGCGTCGCGCTGCGTCGGCGAGAGGTGGTCCCAGTCGGGCAGCGACGCCGGCGCGGCGGTGCCTGGCCGCATAGGCGGCGGCGGGGGACGCGACGCGGACTGCGCGAACGGCGTGGCGGCCGGCGCCAGCAGGCCCGCGCACACCAGGAGCAGCGACAGGAACGAGCGGTTCATAGCGACTCCGGGGCGGTGGACGGGTCGCCCTGCGCGGCCAGCCACAGATAGAAATCGGGGCTTTCGTCGATCGTGCCGAGGTCGCCGATCGCCTCCGCGGCGTCGAAGTCGGCGGCGGTCCAGTCGGCGGGCAGCGCGTCGACGGCGACCACGTCGCCGGCCTGCGCGGCGGCGACCTGCTGCGGTGCCGGTGCGGGTGCCGGCAGCGCGGGAGCGGGGGCGGGCGGTGCCGCGACGGGCGTGGCGTCGGCGACGGCCGGTGCGGCCTGCGCCGATGCGTGGCCGGCGTCGTCCGCGGGCGAGCGCAGGAACAGCAGGCCCACCGTCAGCGCCAGCGCGGCGCTGCCGCCGACGGCCAGCATCGGCCACAGGCGGGCGCCGGCCGGGGCCTCGCCCTTGAGCGCGGCGCGCCGGCGCTGCACGAGCTGCGCCTGCACCCGCGGCGACAGGCGGTCGAGCGAGGCCGCGTGGGCGCGCCGTGCGGCGGCGTCGAAGGCGGCATCGGTCGGGGCGGGGTCGGGGCGGTCCGAGGTCATCGGAAATCCTCCAGTCGTTTCTGCAGGGTGTCGCGGGCGCGGGAGAGATGGGTCTTCACCGACCCCTCGCTGCAACCCATGATCCGCGCGGTGGTGGCGACATCGCAGTCCTCCAGCACGCGCAGGGTGAAGGCTTCGCGCTGCCGCGCGGGCAACGCGCGCAGGGCCTCGGCCAGGGTGTCGTAGGCCTCGCGGTGATCGTGGGCCTGCGACGGATCGGGGGCACCGTCCGGCGCCTGTTCGGTCCAGTCGATGTCGTCCTCGCCGTCGCGCGACGACTTCGGCGACACCAGCCAGCGCATCCGGAACAGCCCCCGCCGCTGGATGTCCACGATCCGGCTGCGCAGGATGCTCCAGAACAGCGGCGTCCATTCGTCCGACGGCCGGTCGCGATAGCCCATCATCCGGATCATCGCGTCCTGCACCGCGTCCAGCGCGTCCTCGCGGTGGCGCAGCCCCAGTTCGGCGAACCGGAACGCGCGCGCCGAGATGCCTGCCAGGAAGGCATCGAAGGAAAGGCCCCCGACCGCCCCCGGGGAGGGAACGGCGGGGACAACGCGCTGGCCTGCGTCCGGACTCACGCGCGAAAGCTTATGCGGTGCTGCGGGGGTGGCGCGACCGCGGGGCGAGCCGTCCGCCATGGGCGGCGCTCAATGCCGGTGGTCCCAGCGACGCTCGGCGCGGTCGCCGCGACGGTCCCAACGCTGTTCGGCCTGGTTGCCCTTGCGGTCGAAGCGGGCGTCGGCGCGGTCGCCTTCGCGCGCCAGCCGCGTGGCGCGCTGGTCGTGGCCGTTGGCCTCGGCGTGCGCGGCGCGCTGGTCGAAGCGGCGTTCGAGGCGATCGCCCCGGTGGTCGAAGCGGGCCTCGGCCTGCTCGCCGCGGCGGTCGAAACGGTGGTCGATGCGGTCGCCGCGATCGGCGGCGAGGGCGGTGCCTGGGGTGATCAGCGTGCCGAGCAGCGCGCCCAGCGCGAGGGGAAGGGCAAGGAGCGATTTCATCGGGAGGGTCCTGTCGGAGTAGTCGGGGGCTTGCCGGCCGGCGGGACAGAGAACGCCCCGCCGTTGCGACGGTTGACAGCCCTTTCGCATTCATCCCGCGGTTATGATGCGGACAGACCCTGGGGAAGAGAGGACATCGTCCGTGGATGGTTTCGTAGCGCTCTACATCTTCATGCTGGCGGCCATCGCCGGCCATGTGATCATTTCGCGGGTGCCGGTGATCCTGCACACCCCGCTGATGTCCGGCAGCAACTTCATCCACGGCATCGTCCTGATCGGCGCCATGGTGGTGCTGGGCCACGCCGAGACGCCGCTGGAGAAGGCGGTCGGCTTCCTCGCGGTGCTGCTGGGCGCCGGCAACGCCGCTGGCGGCTACGTCGTCACCGAACGCATGCTCGACATGTTCAAGTCCTCGAAGAAGGGGGACAAGGCATGAGCGCCGCCGATCTGCTCTCCCTGCTGGTCAAGGCCAGCTACTTCGTCGCCGCCACGCTCTTCCTGCTGGGCCTGCAGCGCATGGCCTCGCCGAAGACCGCGCGCAGCGGCATCCAGTGGGCCGGCGTGGGCATGGTGCTGGCCACCGCCGCCACCTTCTTCCTGCCCGGCCTGCACAACCTGCCGCTGATCGCCGCCGCCATCGCACTCGGCCTCTCGGTCAACTGGGTCTGGGGCAAGAAGGTCGCCATCACCGACATGCCGCAGATGGTCGCACTGTTCAACGGCATGGGCGGCGGCTCGGCCGCGGCCATCGGCGCGGTGGAACTGCTGAAGATCTCGGCCAGCTTGCACGGCCCGCGGATCGTGGGCCCCCACAACGCCACGCTCGCACTGGCCGTCATCGGCGCGCTGATCGGCGCCGTGTCGCTGACCGGCTCGATCATCGCCTGGGCCAAGCTCGACGGCCGCATGGACAAGCGCTACACCTTCCCCGGCCAGCAGGTGCTCAACGCGCTGGTCGCGATCGCCGCGGTCGTGCTCGGCGCGATGGCGCTGTACACGCTGCAACTGCCGTACATCGTCGGCTTCTTCGCCGCCGCGCTGGCGCTGGGCGTGCTGATGACCCTGCCCATCGGCGGTGCCGACATGCCGGTGGTCATCTCGCTCTACAACGCCTTCACCGGCCTCGCGGTCGCGTTCGAAGGCTACGTGCTGGGCAACGAGGCGCTGATCATCGCCGGCATGATGGTGGGCGCCGCGGGCATCCTGCTCACCCGCCTGATGGCGAAGGCGATGAACCGCTCCATCAAGTCGGTGCTGTTCTCCAACTTCGGCGCCACCGGCGAGGCCCAGGCCATCACCGGCAGCCAGAAGCCCATCGACGCCAGCGACGTCGCCGCGATGATGGCCTTCGCCGAACGCGTGGTGATCGTGCCCGGCTACGGCCTCGCCGTCGCCCAGGCCCAGCACAAGATCTGGGAACTCACCCAGCGCCTGATCGAGCGCGGCGTGAAGGTGAAGTTCGCCATCCACCCCGTCGCCGGCCGCATGCCCGGCCACATGAACGTGCTGCTCGCCGAAGCCGGCGTGCCGTACGACCTCATCGCCGACATGGACGACATCAACCCCGAGTTCGCCAACACCGACGTCTCGCTGGTCATCGGCGCCAACGACGTGGTCAACCCCGTCGCCAAGACCGACCCCGCCTCGCCGATCTACGGCATGCCCATCCTCGACGTCGTCAACAGCAAGAACACCATCGTCATCAAGCGCGGCAAGGGCACGGGGTTTGCGGGTATCGAAAACGCACTCTTCTATGCCGACAACACGCGGATGCTCTACGGCGATGGGGCGGACATGGCGAGTCAGCTCGTGAGCGAGTTGAAGGCGTTGGATGGGGGGCATTGAGTTTGTAGGGTGGTGGTGAGCGTAGCGAACCCCACCCTAGACAGCGGTGGCCTATATGAACGGCTGTGAATCAAGCGGGGGGGGCAGCTTATCAGCGGCGTCGCAACTGTAGCGCTACCGACTGGCTGACTTTGCTGCAGATCATTGTTCTTGATCGGCAGGGTTTTTTGCTTAATGGAGGTGGTAATGCTGCATGGGCTGTGGCGGATTAGTCATCCAGTTTGTGTTGGGGATGAGGAGCCCGAGGAAGGTATGTGACGGTGCGGCATCGTTCGAAAAATCATGTTGAAACGATGCTATTGCATCATTCGATTCTGAAGGAGGGTGTCGAACGTGGCAAATAACTTTCTTCGCGAGCTTTCTCTGCAGGACTTCCGTGCCCACAAAAAAACTGGGCCGATCAAGTTGTCGCAACTAAATATCTTCATTGGGGCAAATAATTCAGGCAAAACATCTGTTTTGGCCGCAATAGAGGTTTTTTTGCGAACGATGACGGGTGAGAGTAAGAAGCCTTTGGTTATTGATGGGGTTCCGCAATTTAGTTCATTTGATGCCGCCGTGCGAAAAAATTGGTCGAAAGGTGTTCCTCGTGCGAACCATTTTTCGATGCAGTTTGTTGTCAAGTCGCCCCAAGCTGATTTTCCAATTTCACTTGAGTATAAGCTCGTCCAATCTGAGTACGGCGGCGGCATTGAGACAATCCGCATGGTGGCGAAAGCCGGATCTGAAATGATTGATCTGGATTTCAAAGAGATGATCGTCAATTGGAAGTCTCTCACCGATTCAGGATCGCAGTCTTTGGATGGTGTCCCTGCGTTTTTTTACAGGTTGATACCTGTGTTTTTTATGGCTCAGAAACAAGAGCTGGCATCGTTGGCAGGAAGGTTTGGGCAGGTAGTTGGTGGGCAACGCAGGGATCTAGAGGTCGTAAATCCACACCGACCTGCTCCAAGATCAATCTACGTTCTTGATGATCCTGGGTTGCGCTCCGAGGACAGGGAATTGGTGAAATTCCTTGTTGAGTGCTGGTCAAGAGATGATCAGTGGAGCAAGGCAGTTCGAAGCAGAATCGAGCTTGGTATGAAGCGGCTGGGTTTGGCGCAAAGCTTTGATGTAAAAGAGGCTTCCGGGAGAAAGAGTGGTGGGGTTTTTGAAATAATAGTATCTCCGACAAAATCAAGGCAGAAAGTTTCAATTGCAGATGCTGGGTTCGGCTTAAGTCAAGTTTTGCCCTTGATTGTTGCTGATGCGCGATTGGAGGAGGGATTTCTCTTGGCGTATCAGCCTGAGCTTCATTTGCACCCTCTTGCCCAATCGCGTTTAGCGGACGTTTTCACGGATTCGGTGCGTCGAGGCAATCAGATTTTCGTCGAGACACATAGTGTCGATTTTGTTCTTGGTGTTCAAAGATTGATTGCAAATGGATCTCTTGATTCGGATTCGGTTGCTCTTTTTTTTGTCGAGAACAGTGGCGCTAGTGCGGATGTGCAACGTGTTGGATTCAATGATAAAGCAGCACCAGACCGTCCGTTCCCTAAGGGTTTTATGGATGTCTCTCTGGACACCGTTAAAGAAATTTCGCTAGCAAGGATGAAAAAAAATTCTTCTTCTCATGGGTCAAAGTCATGAGATATTACGACACCAATATATTTCAGCATGCGCAGAACCAAAATGCTGATGCCTATCTGGATTGCAATAGAATATTGAACCCGGAATCTGTGAGTTGGCATGTTTCGGTAAACATGCAGTTAATAAATTCGGAGAGCTCTGTTGGAGATTATGCGGAGCAGGTGTTGTCTTTCTTGGTGGTTTCGAGTGTCCACGGAATTGCGGTGAATTATGTTTCCGATAGCGATCTTCGTGCGTCAAAAAGGGCTAACAGAGCGCTAAAAAAATCTTTAGAGAAGTTTTTAGAGCCAATTGATATTGGTCACGCCCTTTCTTCTCTCGCGTTTCAATGCGAGTTTTTGGTAACTAGTGATTCTGATTTCTGGGATCCTTCAATAAAGTCGGGATCTGATGGCGATCGTGTGGAGCGGCTTATTTCCGGTGTGGGTGTTGTCCCTTGTAGGCCTCGTGATTGCATTTAATTTAAAGCCGTAAGGCGCATACGCTTCGTGGGGTGCATAAGCGAAGCGTCATGCACCTTCATTGGGCGCGATGTTGGCGGGCTATGACGGCGCATGACGCCTTCGGCTTATGCGCCCTACAAAAGAAAAAGTCTACGCAGACAGGTTAAAGGTACCCACCGTTGTCGTCCCAGCATCGCATCGTGCTCGGCGCGTCAAGGTCGAGGCGAGTTGCTGCGCAAACCTTGACGCGCCTGCGCGCGATGCGGGTTGGACTCGCCAACGGCGCTCACTCCGGGCGTCGGGCGAAACGGGGTTCCGCCATGTCCAAGCCGCAGTTCCAGCCGTCCAACGTCCTCATCGTCGAAGTCCCGCCGCAGTTCATCGCCCTGTGCGAAGCCAGCGGCGCCAGCCCGCAGGCCACCCTGCGCGGCATGGCCGCCATGCTCTGCGGCCTGCAGTACGATGCCGACAGCCGCCTGGTGCCGCTCGACGGCGCCGTGTGAGGGTGTTCCCGGGTGCGGGCATCGCCTGCGCCCGATGCATCGTGCGAATCTGCAAACGACGTCGGCGTCGTGCTGCGGCTTCCGTTCGAAGCACATGATCCGGCGGCATCCGAAGACACCGCCGCAGACCGGAGGATCGCGTGGAATCAATTGCCGAATACGGGTTTTATCCCGTCACGATGGCGTTCGTGCTCGGCGTCATGTACCTCCATGTCGGCCTCCGCAGCAGGTCAAGCCTCGTCGCGCTGGTGTCCCTTGTCCTCATGCTGGCCTGGTCGTACCTGGCGCATTGGGTGGTGCATGAATTTGTCATCGCCCCCGATGACGTCACGTTCGAGCGGGTGGGCCAGTATTCCGCGCATCCCGTCCTCGACGCGGTCAACGCGGTGGTGACGATCGTGCTGACACTGGTCTTCGTGGTCTCGTTCCTGCTTTCGGCCATTTCCGTTTCCGTGCGCCTGTCGCAGGCATCGACCATGCCGTCGGCACAACCGGGAGTCGATCGTCGGGCGACGAAGGTCCTGTGGATCGCTGCCGCCGCATCCACCGCAATTGCGTTGTCAGCGGCCTCGGTATTTCGCCATCTCGCGGCGATCGGCCCCGAAGATGCCCGCTCGATCCTCGCCGCCGCCATCGCCTTGACGGGCGCCTTCTGTGGCCTGTTGCTCGCCACGATCGCGATCCGCCGGAAGTTAATCCAGGCTGGCAGATAACGCGCAAGGCGGGCTTGAGCCCGCCCTACGGCCGAGCGCTCGCCGTGGACAACATCCGTTGGAGATCGCCGGAATCGAGGCGGTCCATGATGGTGTCGTAGCCGCCGACCAATTCGCCATGGATGTACAGTACCGGGGGCGGCGTCGAATGGGTTGCATTCTGCAGGGAGCGCTTGATGTCCGGGTCCTGCAATATGTTGATCGTGCAGGGGCGGCAGCCGACGTCGTTGAGACATTGCACGACCGAGGCGCCGAAACTGTCCATCGGAAACGCCGCGTTGCCCCTCATGAACAGCACGATCGGGTTTTCTTCGAGTATTTTCTGGAAATCATCACGGGTGGACATGGGAGGTCTGCTTCCGGGTGCATTCGGTGTTGCGCGACCGGCTTCGTGTGGGCGGTGGCGCGCTTGTTCCCGCAATGTAGCGCGTAGGGTGGGCCCCAGGCCCACCCCCGCGTAACGACATCGTCGTGATGGTGGGCCAGGGGCCCACCCCACAGGGGTATCGGTTCGACGGAGGAAGTGATCGCATGGCAAGGCGCGCGCAACCGAAGGACGGCGTCCCGCAGGCATCGGTGACGCCCCATGCCACGCTGCCATCGGCGGCGGGAACTGGCGGCGGCGACGGCGGCAGACCGCCGTTGCCCGGTGTCGTGCTGGCACCGCAACCGACCGCGCTGACCGCTCGGGAAAAGCAATGCCTGCAACTGGCCGCACGGGGCATGCGGCGCCGTGACATCGCGGCGATGCTCGGCACCAGCCTCGCGACGACCTCCTTCTACCTGCATAGTGCCGCGAAGAAGCTCGGCGCGCCTGACGTGCAGACGGCGATCGCATGGACGTCGCCGGGCGAGGTGTCCTGATGCGCCGGATTCGAATGACGCAGGCCAGATCATCGATCTGGTGATTTCGGGTCGGTCATCGCCGGGGGCAGAGTGTCCCGCGTGATAGCGGGGCGAATCGCGCTTGCTCCCATCGCCCGCACTGCATGCGCCGGCATCGAACTCGCAAGGCGGGCTTGAGCCTGCCCTACGGCCTGGATGGGGGCATTGAATTTGTCGCAATGGCTGGGTTGTCGGCCCAGCCATTGCATGTTTCACGAAGCTTGGCCGTTGATTCGCCTTGCTTTCTGCTCAGTCGCGACGACCATCGACGAGCGGGGTGGCCGCGGATTTCGCGGGCTGATAGCCATAGAGGCAGTAGTAGTAACCGGCCTGGCATTCGCTCTCCGGATAATTTTCCGCCAAGCATGCGCGGAATCCCGCTCTGCATTCCTGCGGATTACCGGCATGGCTGCTGGAAATCGGGAAAAGAATAGCGATAGATATCACGAATGCGCCGATCTTCATCATGGTCTTCATGAACAACTCCTTTTGTTGCTCCCCTGTGGTCCGAGTACAGGTGGGGAGATGCGTGGATGCATGAGCGAAGCGTCATGCACCTGACTTGTAGCATGCGGCATCGGTGGGGAACAGTGATGCAGGATGCTGTTGGCGTATGGTCGGATCGGTCATCGCCGAGGGTAGAACGCCCGATGGTGACGATGGGGTGAGGGCCTGCCTCCACGAAATCGAGGCTGCGAATCCCGCTTGCGCCCACCGCCTGCACCGCATGCGCTAGCATCGACCGCGCCGTGCAGCGAGGCCTGCACCTTTCGCAACGACAGGACTGCACGCCATGGACGACCTCGCCGCTTCGCCGCGCCGTACCGCCTCGCCGAAGCGGGCGCTGGCCGTGTTCTTCGCCGTGCTGGTGCCCGCGACGGTCCTGATCGAGACGCTGCTGATCACCGGCGTGTTGCGCAAGTCCGCGCTCGCCTTCTTCCTGCTGATGTGGACGCCGGGCGTCGCCGCGCTGGTCGCGAAGTTCGCCTGCGATCGCAGTCTGCGCATCGGCTGGCGCCCCGGGCCGCCCGGGTATCTGGCCATCGGGTTCTTCCTGCCGATCGTTTATGCGCTGGTGTACTACGGATTCGCGTGGTCGTCCGGCTTCGGCGACTTCTCGCTCGCGGGGCTCGCGGCGGAAGGCGATTACGCGGCGGACTGGGGCGGATTCCGGCGCTACGTCGTCATGCTGCTGACCTCGGGGCTGGCGATCGGCGTGCTGTTCGCGCTGGGCGAGGAGATCGGCTGGCGCGGCTTCCTCGTGCCCGTGCTGCTGCGCACGCGCTCGTTCCTGCAGGCGAGCCTGATCGTCGGCGCGCTGTGGGCGGTGTGGCACTTCCCGCTCATCGTCACCGGCGATTACGGCGACCCGTCGACGCCGCTGTGGTTCCGGCTCGGCTGCTTCTTCGTCTCGGTGCTGGCGATCTCGGTGGTGCTGACGTGGCTGCGGATGAAATCGAACAGCGTCTGGCCCTCGACGCTGCTGCACGCCTCGCACAACCTCTTCATCCAGTCGCTGTTCACCCCGCTCACGCATGCGAACGCGAGCAGCGGCTACGTGATCGGCGAGTTCGGACTGGGGCTCGCCGCGACGACGCTGCTGGCAGCGTGCGCGGTGCTGTGGTGGCGACGGCGCGGGATCGCGTGGTCGTAAGCCGGTATCCTCGGGGCGCCGCAACTGGCCATTTCCCGTTTCCCGGAGCCGCGATTGCCCATGCCGCCCTCGCTGCCGATCTTCCTCGCCCTCGCGGCCGCGTTCTGGGGCGCGAGCGTCTTCATCGGTCGGCGCGGCGGCGTGCGCGATCTGCCCGGCAACTGGACGATCGTGCTGGTCGCCATGATGGCTGCGCTGCGCTCGCTGTACGAGGATCGCCTGCCGCTCAATGACTGGTCGAAGAACGCGCTGTGGCTCGCCATGCTGGCGGTGCCGTACCTGTCGTTGCAGTGGTTCTTTTCGCGCCGGAAGCGGCGGCAGGCGGATGCGCCGGACACGGACGCCGAGCCGCGACGGGAAGGCTGATGCGGCGCGCCATCGCGGCCTCGCGTGCGGCGTGTTCGTGCGTTTCGATCACGATTGATTCCATCACTCGAAACATGTGGAAGCATTCGCGATCCATCGGGAAATCCAGCATTTCGCGTGCATTGAAAATACGAATCGCGTTCGTCGCCATTTGCCTTGACAACGACGAAAGCGCGGTCCTAGATTGACCGCAGGAAGCTTGGACAAGGACATGTCGCAGCATGCCATCGCGCATCGCGCCATGGACACGGTGCGGGTTTCCGACAGGGGGTCGTCGACATTCGGCATCGTTGATCCGGTGCGCGCGATGCCGCTCTCCCGCATCCCGGTGCAGTTCCTTCTTCGGCATGGGCCGGCCCCACTGCATGTCCGGTTGTGCAGGATCTTTCCAGACAAGGAACTGGTGATTCGTTTCGTCCATCCATGACGGAGATTGCCGATGTCGACCCCGAACCCGCATTTCATTCCGCTGTACGGCGTGGCCATGCAGGACGCGCTCAAGAGCGGCACGCTCGCCGATCTGCAGAAGGCCCGCGACGACGCAGTGAAGTTCCTGTCCGACGCGGCCGACGTCGCGCGCCTGCTGCCGCAGGTGGAGAAGGCCCTGGCCGCGCAGGGCGGCGTCATCCGCCCGCTGTACGCGGTCACCATCCAGGACGCGCTGGCGCGTGGCGACCAGGCCGAGATCGGGCGCATCAAGGGCGAGATCGCCGCGTATGCGCAGATGATCGCCAATCCCGAGAGCGGCGCGGTGTCGGTGACGCCGTACGGCCTCGCGATCCAGCAGGCGAAGGATCGCGGTGATCAGGCCGAAGTCGATCGCCTCACGAAAGTCGCCGAAGGCCTGCTGGCGCAGTTGAACGCCGGCAAGACCTGATCGACGCAGTACCGGTTCTCCGGGGTGGCCGGCCGTTCCATGCAGGGATGGGCGGTCGGCCGCCTTCTTCTCATGCACGCATGGCAGGGGACGAGATGGACGAGCTGACGAAGCCGCAACCGGCGCGTGCGCGCAATCTCAACGACCTCAACCGGCACGTGCCGGTGCACGTGGTCTGGGAAATCACGCTGTCGTGCAATCTCAAGTGCCAGCACTGCGGTTCGCGTGCGGGCAAGCGTCGGCCCGACGAACTCAACACGGCCGAGGCGCTGTCCGTCATCGACCAGCTGGCCGCACTGGGCACGCGCGAGATCACGCTGATCGGCGGCGAAGCCTACCTGCGGCGCGACTGGCTGCAACTGGTCGAGCGCATCGCGCACCACGGCATCCGCTGCGGCATGCAGACCGGGGCGCGCGCGCTGACCCGCAAGCGACTCGAGGACGGCAAGCGCGCCGGGCTGTTCGGCATCGGCGTGTCGCTCGACGGCATGGAGGATCTGCACGATCGCGTGCGCGGCGTGAAAGGCGCCTGGCAGGAAGGCATCCGCGCGATCGAGACCGCGAAGGAACTCGGCCTCGGCGCCAGCTGCAACACGCAGATCGGCGCCGAGACGATCGACCACCTGGAGCCGCTGTTCCACAAGCTGATCGAGGTCGGCGCAAGCCACTGGCAGCTGCAGATCACGGTGGCGATGGGCAATGCGGTCGAGAACGACCACCTGCTGCTGCAGCCATATCGCATCCTCGAACTGATGCCGCTGCTGGCGCGGCTCTACACCGAAGGCGTGTCGCGCAACTTCCTGCTGACCTTCGGCAACAACCTCGGCTACTTCGGTCCGTACGAACACCTGTGGCGCGGCTTCGGCGACGAGCGCCTGCACTGGAGCGGCTGCGCGGCCGGGCAGAACGTGATCGGGCTGGAAGCCGACGGCACCATCAAGGGTTGCCCGTCGCTGGCGACCGAAGGCTACGGCGGCGGCAACGTGCGCGACGCCACCGTCGCCGACCTGTGGAACCATTCGCCGGAACTGCATTTCGGGCGGCTGCGCGACATCGAGTCGCTGTGGGGCTTCTGCCGCACGTGCTACTACGCCGATGTCTGCCGCGGCGGCTGCACGTGGACGTCGGACTCGCTGTTCGGCAAGCCGGGCAACAATCCCTACTGCCACTACCGCGCGCTCGAACTCGAGAAGCGCGGCCTGCGCGAGACGATCCGCAAGGTCGCGCCGGCGCCGGACAAACCGTTCGCGATCGGACGCTTCGAGCTGATCGAATCGCCGATTCCCGGTCGCGATGTCGTCGCCACGCCGCCCGCGCTCGAACCGTTCGTGCCGCTGCGCACGCCGGACGCACCGCTGCCGAAGCTCGCGCTGTGTCGCAGCTGTTCGCAGTACGTCTGGCCGCACGAGCGCACCTGTCCGCATTGCCATGCCGACATTGCCGCGGCGGACGCCGCGCATGCGCAGGAAGCCGCGCGGCAGAAGGCGATCCTGCAGGAGCTGCGTTCGGTGCTGGATCGCCTCCGGCAGTTGACGACGCCCTGAGCCGCGCCGCCGCCTTCGCGTCGCGATGCGTGAGATGACGCATCGCCATCCTCATTCCCGACGGCGCGGCCGATCCGCATCACCGAACCGCAACGCAGCGGCATGCGTCGCGATCCGTCTCTCTCGCCCCCTCCCATGGGCGCCGGGCACCGCCTCGCGGTGCCCGGTTTTCGTCGTGCGTCTCCGTCGATTTCGTTGCCGCATGCCTCCGCTTCGGCGATGATCCCGGGCCGTGTCGTCCGCCGTCGACGACCGTGCGGCGCCACGGAATTTCCCCATTCCACAAGGAGCGTTTCATGCAGGCTGGAGCTTCCCTTCCGTTGTCCGATGCGTTCGCGTGCTGGCGGGCCGTGCTGCCCGATGGCCGCCGGTTCGATCTCTGCCTCGACAAGGCCGGGCTCTACGACGGCGCCGCGCGCGGCTTCGCCACGTTGTCCGCCGGCGAGGAACCGCTGCCCTTCTCGGTCGACGGCCGCGCCGAAGGCGAGCGAGTCGACGTGGCGCTGGTCGGGCGCGGGCATGCGCAGGCCTTCCATTTCGTCGGCGTGCGTCGCGAGCAGGGATTCGAAGGCGAACTCCGCGAACCGGCCACGGGTGCCGTGCACGCGATCACGTTCGCACGCGCGCCGGTGCACCCGAAGGCCGCGATGCCGCTGAAGGGCGGCCCGGATCCGGTGCCGGTCAACGTGACCTACGACGTTTCCACGAGCGGCGGCTCGTTCCGTTTCGCCAACTTCACGATCATCCCGTGGCCGATCGGCACCTGGCGCGGCAGTCGGCTGTGGGGCGCCACCGACGGGTTCGTGTACCTGAGCTTCAGCGTCATCGACCTGTTCGAGGACGTGCTGGTGTGGAGCATGACCGTCGGCCTGTCGCCGGTGGGCACGCTGTACTGCCGCCGTTCGCAGCTGGGCCCGAACAAGACCGCCGATCTCGTCGACGGCACGGTGCTTTGGCTCGATGATCGCTGGACCAAGGTCACCGGCCACATCACCCAGAACCAGCGCTGATCTCGATCAGGTCGATGCGACTGCGCCGATGCGGTCGCGCACGATGCGCGGCCGCACGGCTCGCGTTGCCGCCAAACCGGATCAAGTCCGTCATGGGATGATGCGGCGTCGACGGGCGACGTGGAGGCGGACGATGACGCGATGCCTGCGGGCGATCCTGATTGGCGGTGCGATCGGCGGCGCGGGCGATCTCGCGTTCGCGCTGGTCAACGCCGCCGTGCACGACAGGACGCCGATGTTCCTGCTGCAACTGATCGCGAGCGGCGCCTTCGGCCAGGCCGCGTTCGACGGCGGCCTGCCGATGGCGGTGGCCGGTGCCGCCTTCCATTTCGCGCTGTCGTGGCTGTGGGCCGGCGTCTACGTGGCCGCATCGCGACGCCTGCCATGGCTGATCGCGAAGCCGTGGTCGTCGGCCTTCGCGTTCGGCACGCTCGTGTTCCTCGCGATGCGGCTGGTCGTGCTGCCGCTGTCGGCGTTTCCGTTCCCGGTGTCGTTCAAGCCGGTGCCGAGCCTGCTCGACCTGCTGTCGCACCTGTTCCTGTTCGCGCTGCCGATCGCCTGGGCGACGCGGCGCTGGTGTCGCTGAGCCGCCGATACGCATTCGCGGACGATGCAGGAGACGCAGGGCGGCGAACCGCCCCGCGTCCCCCTTCGCTCACTCGCTGTAGAGATCGCTGCTGGCGAGCACGACGTAGGTCGGCGACTTGCCGCCCGCGATCACCGCGACGCCGTTGCCCGCGAGCGCGCCGCTGGGCATGCTGCGCCCGGTCGACAGGTTGCCCGCGAGGCTCCACGTGTTGGTGACGGGGTTGTAGAGCTCGGCGCTGGTCAGCGTGTTGGGCCAGCCGGCGGCGATCAGCACCTTGCCGCTCGGCATGCGCAGCGCGACATGCTGTTGGCGCGCGGCGGACAGCGTGCCGGCGGAGCTCCAGCTGTTGGTCGCGGGCGAATACAGTTCCGCCGTCGCGACCGAGCCGTTGTCCGCGGCGCCGCCGACCACCAGCACCTTGCCGTTGCCGAGCGTGGTCGCGGTGTGCATGCTGCGCGCCGCTGCGAGCGTGCCCGCCGGGCTCCACGTGTTGGTGGCGGGGTTGTAGATCTCCGCGCTGGCGAGCTTCACGTAGCCGATGCCTTCGCCGCCGGAGACCAGCACGCGGCCATCGGGCAGCAGCGCGGTCGCGGGCTCGCGACGCGCGGTCGCCAGCGGCGCCATCGTCGTCCACGTGTTGGTGGCGGCGCTGTAGCGTTCGACCGTGGCCTGCGGCGTGCCGTTGGTGATGACGCCGCCGACCGCGAGCACGTCGCCGTTCTGCAACTGGGTCATGGCGATGCCGTAGCGGCTCTGGTTGAGCGAGCCGGCGCCGGTCCAGGTGTTGGTCGCCGGGTTGTAGAGCTCGGCGGTGCTCTGGATGCCCGTGGCGCCGAGGCCGCCGGCGACCAGCACCTTCCCGCTGGGCAGCACGGCGAGGCCGGCCAGGTAGTGCGAGGCGATGCTGTACGAACTCTGCGTCCAGGTGTTGGTGGCGGGGTTGTAGAGGTCCGCGGTGTAGAAGGCGAAGGCGGAACGCTTGGCGTCGGCGCCGCCGACGACCATCACCCGGCCGTCGGGCAGCGTGATCGCGCTGGTGCCCATGCGCGCGTTGGTCATCGCGGGGCCGGGCGTCCAGCCGGCGGCCTGGGCGAAGCCGGTGACGGCGAGCGCGGAGGCCAGCAGGCCGAGGCCGAGCGCGCGGCGGGTGGAAGGGGTACGACGGGACTGCGTGTGCGTCATGGTCATCCTTTGTGTGCGACGTTGGGGAGTGCACCGTGCGCGCCTCCATGCGCCCGCCGGCGCGACCGGCCCGCGACGGGTCGGCGTGTCCGATGCGCGCGCAGGGCGCACGCATCGCGCGGCGTGTCCGTCGCCGCGGAAAAGTGGGGGGGAAGTCCGCCGGGCGCAGCGTCGGGCGTGCGTCGCGGGAAGGAAAGGATGCGCCCGGGCCGTATCACCGTTCGCGACTGGCGGCATCGCGGCGATGGACGCGCGCGGCGGCACCGGGGCGGACGATGCCGGACGGCGCGCCAGACTGCGCGCTAGACTGCGCCGATGGGCATCGCACACCACTCCCGCTGCACCCTGCGGCTGTACGGCGACGCGCTCGATCCCGATGCCGTCACCGCCGCACTGGGCTGCGTACCGTCGCGCGGCTGGCGCAAGGGCGACCAGCGCGTATTCCCGAAATCAGGGCGGGTGGCGATCGAACGCACCGGCGGCTGGGCGCTGTACGCCGAGGATCGCGAACCCGAGGACCTGCCCGCGCAGATCCGCGAGGTGCTGGATCGATTGAACGACGATCCCGCGGTGTGGGCCGACCTGCGCACGCGCTGCCGCATCGACATGTTCTGCGGCGTGTTCATGGGCTCGCGCAACGACGGCCTCGAATTCGAGCCCGAACTGCTGCATGCGCTCGCCGTGCGCGGCATCAAGCTGTCGCTGGACATCTACCACGCCGAGGACGCGGACGACGCCGGCGCCCCGCCCGTGCCGGCAGCCTGACGCCGCCATCGGCGCACGGGCCGCGTATGATGCCCGGGCCGTTCCGGGGAACGTCCGCAGGACGGGAACGGCGCATCGCACACACACATCACGGGGGCATCATCATGGCGGCATGCGGCGCTTGCGGCACGACCATCCTGTTCGGCGGCGTGGACCATCAGGGTCGACGCTACTGCAACGCGCAGTGCGCGCAGAACGGCGCCATGCTGCAGCTGGCCGGCCAGGTGCCGGACGCCGAAGCGCAGCTGCTGGCGTCGAAGATCCACGCCACGCGATGCCCGAAGTGCGGCGGCGCGGGCCCGGTGGACGTGCACAACGCCTACCAGGTGTGGTCGGCGCTGTTCATGACCAGTTGGAAGACCGTGCGCCAGATCTCCTGCCGCCGCTGTGCGGTGAAAGCTCAGGCGCTGCACCTGGTCGGCAGCGGGTTGCTGGGCTGGTGGGGATTCCCGTGGGGCCTGATCATGACGCCGGTGCAGATCGCGCGGAATATCGGCGCGATGTCGACGCCGCCGTCGCCCGCGCGGCCCTCGCGCGACCTCATCGAACACGCACGACTGGTGATCGCGCAGCACGTCGCGTCGTCACAGTGAGTGAACGACGCCCGTGACGCGGGACAGTGAACGCAAGCCCAGCACCCCGCCTGCCTCGCAAGTGGAGGCAGGTGCGCCGGCGCACGGGATGTGGCGGGAAACGCTGCGCATCACAGGACTTTTCCTGCTGGGGGCGATCGGCGTCCTCGTCTACATCGTCCTGACAAGCTTCGGCGCACCGTACTGGACGAAACTCCTGTCGATCTGGGCATTGTCGATCCCGTTCGTCCCGGTGCAGCGCCGGCATCACTTGCGCAAGACCGGTGGCGACCGCAGTCGGGCGACCTGGACGGCCGCAATCATCCAGGTGGCGCTGTTCGGCGTGCTGATGCTCCTGGCGCTGGACTTCATGCTCCACAGCGGGGCATGAGGCCGTATCGCTACAGCAACCGCTGCGTGATCGCCTTCAGCACCGCATGCGTGCGGTCGCGGCAGTCGAGTTTCACCAGCAGTTCGGAGATGTAGTTCTTCACCGTGCCTTCGGACAGGTGCAGGCTGCGACCGATTTCCTTGTTCGAATAGCCGCCGGCGACGAGGCGCAGGATCGAGCGTTCGCGTTCTGTCAGGCGCACACCGCTGCTGCCGGCTCTGTCGTCGCGCCACGCCGCGCGCACCGGTCCCAGGCTCACCGGCTGCAGCAGCGTTTCGCCCGCCGCCACGCGCAGGATCGCGGCCTTGAGGTCCTCGGGCGAAGCGTCCTTGAGCAAAAAGCCCTGCGCACCGGCCTCCACGGCCTGCATCATCAGCGTCGGATCGTCGAAGGTGGTCAGCAGGATCACCGGCGTGGCGTCGCCGCGTTCGCGCAGCGTGCGCAGCAGGCCGATGCCGCCGAGCCCGGGCATGCGGATGTCGCTGACGATGAGGTCCACCGGTCGCTGCGGCAACGCGGCGAGCAGGCGCTCGGCGTCCTGGCTTTCCAGCGCGATCTCGATGCCGAGGTCGGCCAGCAGGCTCGACAGCCCGCGCAGCACCAGCGCCTGGTCGTCGCACAGCGCGATGCGCACCGCGCGGGTCGCCGGCGCGGTCATGACGCGTGCTCCGGCAGCGCCACGGTCAGGCGCAGTCCGCGCGGCGGCGTGGGCGCGAACGCGAGCGTGCCGCCCAGCGCCTCCACGCGCTCGCGCATGCCGGTGAGGCCGTTGCCGGGTCGCAGGTCCGTCGGCGCGAGGCCGTCGTTCTCGACGAGCAGTTGCAGGCCGTCGGTGACGCGATGCAGGCGCAGGTCGATGCGTCCGGCGCGACCGTGGCGCAAGGCATTCGTGATCGCTTCCTGCGCGCAGCGCAGCAGCGTCTCGGCCCGGTCGATGTCGTCCACGCGCAGGCTGTCCTCGATGTCGATGCCGATGCGCACGCCGGGCATCGGCCGCGCCAGCGCTTCGAACGCGGCGCGCAGGTCGACGCCGTCGTGCGCGCGCAGCGCACCGACGACCTGGCGGATCTGCGCGAGCAGGTCGTCGGCGAGCGCAGTCGAGACGCGCACTTCCTCGCGATCGGCGAGCGCGGGATCGCGCGCCAGCCGGGCGAGGTTGAGCTTCAGCGCGGTCAGACTGTGCCCCGCGACGTCGTGCAGTTCGCGCGAGAGCTTGAGCCGTTCGCCGGCACGCGCGGATTCCTCCAACAGCAGGCGCGTCGCCATCAGTTCGGCGTTGACCTGCGCGAGGTGCTCGCGGGCGCGTTCGCGGCTGGCGGCGTAATGGCCGGTCAGTGCGGCGAACGCCTGGAAGCCGGCGACCGGCACCAGCGACAGCGCCACCATCGACGGCTGGTGGGTGCGCGCATACCACAGTCCGGCAAGGCCAGCGTCGAGCAGCGCGATGAAGCCGATCGCGGATCGCACCGGCATCACGGTCGCGGCCTGCGCGGCGACGATGATCAGCAGCACCGCGGTCTGCCCCGCCTTCAGGCAGGCTTCGGCCGCAACCACCGCCAACCCCTGCAGCAGCACGCCGGCGACGATGCGGCGGTCCGGCGCGCGATGTTCCGGCACCGTGGTGGCGACGAACAGCGCGAGGAAGGCGAGCAGGCAGGCGACACCGGCCCATTGCGCCGGCTCGCCGGCGCGCAGCTGCGACACGTTCAGCGCCACGACCGACACGGCGCACCAGGTGACGTAGGCCGCGATGTTCAGCGGCGTGAACAGCCGCTGCCGCAGCGTGCCGGTGTGCGGCTGGATGAAACCGGGCGAAGCGTCGGCGGAAGGAGCGGTCGGCATGGCGCCAGCATGGCAGCCGCGACGGCACGCCGGAAGTCCGCGGAGGCACGAGGTGACTTTTCTCACCCCCTGCGGGTGACCTCGGGCAGGTACCGGCCACGACGGCCGATCCGGAGACTGTCCGCATTCCCGCAGGAGTTCGCCATGGACACGTTCTACCGCCTTCTGGTCGCCGCGCACGGTCTCGTCGGTCTCGTCGCCCTCGTCACCTTCTGGATCGCGGCGGCCGCGAAGAAGGGCTCACCGCTGCACGTCCGCACCGGCAAGGTCTACATGGTCGCGATGATCGGCATCATCGTCACCGCGACGCCGATGGCGGCCATCATCGGCCTGCGCGGCCACCTGGTGAACGCGCTCTTCCTCGGCTACCTGGCGATCATCACGTCGACCGGCGTGTGGCTGGGCTGGCGCGCGGTCAAGCGCAAGCGGGACCAGACCGGATTCCGCGGCGTTGCCTATGTCACCGTGGCAGTGCTGAACCTGCTGGCGGCCGCGGTGGTGCTGGCGACAGGCCTCGAGATCGGCAACGCGCTGCTCTCCGGTTTCAGCATGGTCGGCGTCATCGGCGGCGTGCAGATGCTGGCGCGCCGCCTGCGGCCGCTGGCGGAAACGCGCTGGTGGCTGCGCGAACACTTCGGCGCGATGATCGGCTGCGGCGTCGCCACCCACGTCGCGTTCCTCTCGATCGGCCTGGGCCGGCTGATCGAGGCCGCGGGCCTGCAGGCGCCATCGTGGTTCGGGATGGTCGCGTGGTTCCTGCCGCTGGCGCTGTCGATCGTGGTCGGCATCCGGCTCAACCGGAAGTACTTTCCGAAGCGTGCGCCCGGCGCGTCGGTGACAGCAAGCGCCTGAATCCGCGCCGCCGGACGACCGCCCCGCCGATCGCGGGGCGGTCGCGTTCCGGTACCGCGATGCCGTCAGCGGGCCACCATGCAGCCGTTCATCGCGTAACACGCTTCGCGCTGTTCCCAGCAGACATCGATGCTCGTGCCGCTGCGCACGCACTGGCGGTACTGGTATTCGCAGAAGGCACAGCCGTCCTGCGATTGGGCGAACGACGACGCGAACAGCAGCGTCGCGGCGAAGCACAGCAGGGTCTTGCGAGTGAGGCGCTTCCTCGTGCGTTCCATCTTCGGCTCCTTGAAGCGTGGCATTGGCCACGGGTGCCCCCTGCGAGCCGGAGCATAGCACCGGCTGCGGGATCAGCAGCCCAGCCGCGCGCGCACCAGCGCGACCACGCGCGCTTCGGCCAGGCCCGGCCGCAGGGCGTCGACGAAGCGGTCCGGTCGCAGGTCGTGATTGCCGTCGAGCACGCGCCGTAGTGCCGGCCCGATCTCGCGCGGGTGGCGCAGGCGGAGCGCGACGCCCGCGGCATCGAGCCGCGCGGCATGGTCGAACTGGTCGTAATCGCGCGGCAGCACCAGCGCCGGCACGCCGGCGCGCAGGCATTCCCACAGCACGCCGGCGCCGCCGTGATGCAGCACCGCACGCATCCGCGGAATCCACGTCGGGTAATCCACCCAGCGATGCCGATGCAGTGCGACATGTGTGCCGGATGCGCCGTCGTCGAGGCGGCCGTCGCTGAAATGCAGTGCGATGTCCGGCTGCGTCTGCGCGACGGATTCGAGCGTCATCGCGAGCGCATCCTTCGCGAAGCCGAGATGCGTGCCCAGTGTCGCCAGCACGAGCCGGCGATCGTCCGGGCAAGCGTTGTCCGGCGGCGGCGCACCACGATCGGGCGGGCTCCACAGCATCGGCCCGACGAACTGCAGCGACGCCGGCCACGCGCGCTCGAATTCGAGTTCGCGCAGACCCAGCGCGAGGATGCACTCGTCGGAATAGGCGGCCTCGCTGCCGTCGTCGCGATACAGCGACGGGAATCCGAGCGCCGCCAGTCGCCGGCCATGCAGGCGATGCACGCCGCGCTTGAACGTGCGCACGGCGCGCGCGGCGACGGCATCGCGCGCGCGGCCGAACGCACCGGTGCCGGGCAACCAGCCGCCGAGATACGCCGGCGGCCCGCCGGGCGCTTCGATCACGCAGGGCGACGGATGCGAGGTCCACCACGGGATGCCGCGCCGCCGCGCGACCGCACCGGCCACGGGCAGCGTGAAGTCGGCGATCAGTAGCTCGGGTCGCTGCGTCGCGTAGCGCGCGTCGAGCGCGGCCGCGAAGGCGTCGAGCAGATCGAGGCTGCGCCGGAACTGCGCATGCAGCCGCAGCGGATGGCTGCCGACCGGATGCGGCGGATCGGTGATCGCATGCAGTGCCGCGTCCGCGCCGGGCACCACGGCCACGCCGTCGAGTCCGGCCGCGCGGATCCGCGCCTGCGCGCCGTCGGTGCTGACCACGGTGACATCGGCGATGTCGCGCAGCGCGCGCCCGATCGCGAGGATCGGATGCAGGTGCCCGGCGAACGGCGGCGCGAGCAGGTCGATGCGCGGGCGGCTCATGTCGTGCCCCGCAGCCAGCCGAACTGCGCACGCGCGGCGTGGACGACGGCCTCGTGATCGAGGTAGTCCATGTGTCCGCAGGGCAATGCCTGCGGCGCGGGACCATCGGCGGGACCGAACCAGCGCGCGATGCGGTCGCGGTCGCCGCGCAACTGCACGCCGGCGATGCCGCTCGGCCAGCGCGGTGCGACACTGCCGTACGCGACGACGCGCAGCCGTGCGCGCACTCCCGCTTCCATCGGTGCGAGCAGCAGATCGAGCAGACCCAGTCCGCAACTGCCGACCAGCAGCAGCGTGCGCGGCGTCGAATCCAGCCATGCGCGCGCGGCAACGATGTCATGCGATGCGAACGGCGACAGCGCGCCGCGGCGTGCGGCCAGGTACTGGCGGCCGTTCGCGACGCTGGCACGCAGCAGCGGCACCGGGCGCCAAGGCGCCGTGCCGACATTCCACGGGAAATTCAGCGCGACGGGGTCGATGCCGTCGGCGTCGGTCGCGAGCGCATCGAGCGTGCGCCGCTGCGCCGGCGACAGCGCGCAGCGCCCCGGATCGCTCTGCCCGGTGAGGAAGGCGATCCGCGGCCGCGGCGCCATGGTCACGGCAGTTCCTCGAAGCGATCGTTCGCGAGCACCCGATAGCGATGCGAACGCCAGCGGATGCGGCGATCGAGCAGCGCGTGCAGCAGGTGCAGCGGCAGCAGCAGCGCGATCAGCAGCGACAGCGCGGGCTCGGCCTTCGTCGTCGTGCCCGCGCAGGCGCGCTGCAGCGCGCGTCGCCCGAGCTCGTGTGTGGCGGCGCCGACGACGAGCGCGACGGCGCCCGCCCACGTCGGTGCGCAGGCGAACGCGACGAACGCCGCCAGCGGCAGCAGCGACGGCAGGCCCTGGCCGAAGAGGATGCGCAATTGCTGCGACATCGGCTGGGACTGCATCAACAGGTGCGCGAACAGCATCCAGCGATGCATCTGCCGCGTGTAGGCCGCGAGATCGGGCAGTGCGGTGCGCATCCACACCGGTTCGCGGCACTGCGCGATGCGGCCGCCGGCGGCGAGCACGGCCTGCGCCATCGCCAGATCGTCGGTGAGATGGCGCAGTCGCGGCGCGAAGCCGCCGATCGCGTCCAGCGCGTCGCGACGCATCGCCCAGCACATGCCGTTGATCGTGGGCGAACGGTCGCCGAGGCGCGCCGGCAGGTAGGTGATCGGCGCGTGGTCGTTGACGAAGCGCGCCAGCAGACGTGATCCGCGTCCCGGTGCCGGCAGGTAGGCGGGCAGTGCGGTCGCGATCGCGGGCGCATCGCAGGTGGCGGCGCTGCGCACCAGTGCGGCGAGCAGCGCGTCGAGCGTCGCCGCCGGCAGCCGCGCATCATCGTCGAGCACGAGCACGATGCCACCGGCGCATTCGACGAGCGCGCGATCGAGCTTGAACAGCTTCGGATTGAGGCCGGCGGGGCAGGGCGGATGCAGCGTGACCCGCACGCGCGCCGCATGCGCGGCCTCGCGCGCCAGCACGCCGCGCACGATGCCCGCGGCGGCAGGATCGTCCTCGTCGATCAGCCAGTGCAGCGTCGCGCCGCGCGCACCCAGCGTGCGCAGGCTCGCGCCGAGCGCTTCGCCGAGCGTGGGATCGCCGCTGCGGATCGGTTGCAGCACGTCGACCTGCGCGAAGCGATCGGGCACATCGTCGCGCGAGGGCAACGCACGATCGCCGCGGAGCGAATGCCACGCCAAGGCCTGCCGCAGCGCTTCGACCAGCGGCCAGGCCACGCACAGCGCGGTGGCGACGAGCGCGGCCGGCGTCACGGCTGCGTCCTCTGCCACGCGACGAAGTCGTCCACGCCCTGCGCCAGCGTGCGCGACGGTGGGCCCAGCACCGCGACGGCCTTCGCGATGTCGAAGGTCTTGCCGAAGGCCAGCACGTCGACGCCGAAGCGCGTCACCGGTGGCTCGCCGCGCAGCGGCAGGACGGTCCACGCGAGTTCGGCCGCGTGCGCCGCGATTCGCGCGGCGCGATACGGCACGACGCGCGTCGGCGGCGGCAGGTCGAGGCGGCGGAACACCTCGGCGAGGAAGTCCTGCATCACCACCGGTTCGCCCTGGCTGAGGTTGAACGCACCGATCGCCTCGGGCCGCTGCGCCGCGCGCAGCATGTAGTCGACCAGCGCGTCGACGCCGATGAGATCGCCGACTGCGGGCGTATCGCCGCGCACGATGATCGGCAACTTGCCGCGCTTCGCCGCGGCGAGCAGGCGCGGGAACAGCACGGTGTCGCCGGGCCCGAACACCGCGCGCGGGCGCAGGATCGTCCACGCGCCCTCGTAGTCGCGCACCAGCGTCTCGCCGGCGGCCTTGGTCTCGGCGTAGGTGTTGGCGAAGCGCGGGCCGATCGGATCGTCCTCGCGGATGCCGAACTGGTCGCGCGGCTGGTAGTGCACGGAACTCGACGAGATGTAGACGAGCTTCGGCCGGCCATGCGCGCGGCACCAGTCGACGACGTGGCGGGTCGCGTCGACGTTGTGGCGCAGGTACTCGCGGCGCGGCGCGAACGGCGACGACAGCGCCGCGGCGTGGATGACGACATCGGGGGTGAAATCGAGGTCGAACGGCTTCGACAGGTCGATCGCGCGGTAGTCCGCATCGGACAACGTGCGGCGACCGACGCCGAGCAGCTCCAGTCCGGGCGTGCCGCGGAAGCGCTGCATGAAGCGGCCGCCGATGAAGCCCGAGGCGCCGGTGAGCAGCAGTTTCATGGCCGGCCCTTCATGGCGTGCCCCGCATCGCGGCGGGCAGTCGTGCGTAACTGGCTTCGCAGTGCGACGGCAGGAGACAGTGACTGTCGTCGCCGTGATCGAGCACTGCCTGCAGCTTCGCCAGCGTCGCGTGCTGCAGTGTCCAGTCGTCGCTGAGCGAGCGAGTCGCGGCCGATGGCGCATGCGCATGCCGCGCGTCGTCGATGCGCCACGTCGCATCGCCGGCGAGCAGGACTTCGCGGTCGTCCTCGTGGCGCAGCAGCAGGCCGAAGTGGCCGCGCGCGTGGCCCGGCAGCGGCACTGCGCGCAGGCTGCCGTCGCCGAGCAGGTCGAGGCCGTCGCCCAGCGCCTGCCAGCCGGTCGGCAGCGGAATGCGCGGCAGCGTGTCGATGGCGACGTGGCGGCGGTCGAAGTCGTCCGGCAGCAGCGCCTGCAGCGTCGCCTTGCGCAGGCGCGCGATGCGTCCGGTCGTGCGCGCGAAGCGCAGCGCCGCGTCGCCGCACCAGAGGCGGGCGCGCGGCAGATCGCGCAATCCGGCGATGTGGTCGGCATGCAGGTGCGACGCGAACACGCCGGCGATTTCGTGCGCGGCGAGGCCGTGGCGCGCGAGCTGCGGCAGCAGGCATTCCTCCGGCGGCAGCGTCACCGGCGTCGCCCAGCGATACAGGCGTTCGGGGAAGGCATCGGTGGCGCGCAGGAAGTGCTCGGCGTAACCGGTGTCGAACAGCAGTGCGCCGGCGTCGGGATGGCGGATCAGGCCGACCAGCGCGGGAAAGGTCGCGCTGCGCAGACCACCCCCGCGCAGCGCGAGGCATTCGGGATGCGTGCAGTGGCCGACGCGCAGCACGGTCAGCGACGTGCGCGGGAAGGCGGTGTTCGACGATGGCACCGTCGCCACCGTCACAGCCGCAGCACCGCGCCGCCTAGGGTGACGCCGGCCGCGGTGCCGATCAGCAGCGCGGTGTCGCCCGGCTTCAATCGGCCACCGGCGAGCGCATGGTGCAGCGCCGTCGGCAGCGAGGCCGAGACCTGGTTGCCATGCGTCGCGAACAGATCCTCGATGCGATCGCGCGGCAACCCGAGGCGCTTGAACACGTGCTCCATGCCCAGGCGCGATGCCTGGTGCGGGATCACGCGGTCGATCGTCGCAAGATCGCGTCCCGCATCGGCGAGCAGGCCGTCGACGAAGCCCTCGAAATGCTCGGCCGCGATGCGGTACAGCCGCTTGCCGTCCATGCGGAACGTGCAGACGTCGCGATAGTCGCCGTCGTGGCGCGAGGGCGGCAGCCGCGAACCGCCGCCGGGAATCTCGCAGGCGTGCGCGCCTTCGGACCAGGTCTCGAAGCGTGCGGCGAGCAGCGCCGGGCCGCTGTTCGCATCGCCCGCTTCGAGTATCGCCGCTGCTGCACCGTCGCCGAACAGGCCGAAGGTGTCGAGGTCGCGCGGATCGAGCGCGCGCGAGGCGAGGTCGCAGGACACCAGAAGCACGCGGCGATGGCGTCCGGTCGCGAACAGCGACGCGATCACGTCGAGCCCCATCAGGAACCCGATGCAGCTTGCGTTGATGTCGAAGGCGGCTGCGCCGCGCAGCCCGAGTTCGCGATGCAGCAGTGCGGCGTTGCAGGGCATGGCCTGATCGTGGCTGGCATTGGCGCAGACGACGGCATCGAGCGCGTCGATCGTCAGGCCCGCGGCGTCGAGGGCGACGCGCGCGGCCTCGGCGGAGACCTGCGCGGCGTTGCGATCCGGTTCCACGCCGCGGCGACGTACGCCGGTGCGGGCTTCCACGGTGCCGGGTGCGAGGCCGAGCCGCGCGTCGAGCGCCGTGCTGTCCAGCCACGATGCCGGCGTCGAAAGACCGGTGCCGAGAAGACGCAGCGGGCGGGGCAGTGGGGACGGCATGACGGGACGCGATGGAGACTGCGTGCACTGTAGCGTGCGGGGCGCCGGATGTCCGGCGCGCGATGCGTCATGGTGCGCCGGTCGCGCGCGACGCGACCGGCGGTCGCATCGGCCGCGACCGCGAAAGCCTCAGAAATTGCCGTTGAACAGCTCGCGGCCGATCAGCATGCGCCGGATCTCGTTCGTGCCGGCGCCGATTGCGTAGAGCTTGGCGTCGCGCAGCAGGCGGCCGGTCGGGTATTCGTTGATGTAGCCGTTGCCGCCGAGCGTCTGGATCGCCTCCAGCGTGACCTGCACCGCGGCCTCGGAGGCGTGCAGTAGGCAGCTGGCGGCGTCGATGCGCGACTTGTAGCCGGCGTCGTAGTCGCGTGCCACCTGGTAGGCGAAGGCGCGGCTGGACTGCAGTGCGGTGTACATGTCGGCGATCTTCGCCTGCATGATCCCGAACGTGCCGATGGCCTGGCCGAACTGGCGGCGGTCGCGGACGTAGGGCAGGGCGACGTCGAGCGCGGCCTGCATCAGCCCGATCGGGCCGCCGGTCAGCACGAGACGCTCGGTGTTCAGGCCGCTCATCAGCACCTTCACGCCGTTGTTGACCTCGCCGAGCACGTTCTCCGCGGGGATCTCGCAGTGCTCGAACACCAGTTCGCAGGTGTTGCTGCCGCGCATGCCCAGCTTGTCGAGCTTCTGCGCGGTGCGGAAGCCCTTCATGCCCTTTTCCACGATGAACGCGGTCATGCACTTGGAGCCCAGCTCGCGGCTGGCGGTACGCATGTAGACCACCAGCACGTCGGCCTCGGGGCCGTTGGTGATCCACATCTTGTTGCCGTTGGCGATCCACGTGTCGCCCTTCAGCTCGGCGCGGCAGCTCATCGAGCCGACCACGTCGGAGCCGGCGCCGGGCTCGCTCATCGCCAGCGCGCCCTTCCACTCGCCGCTGCACAGCTTCGGCAGGTACTTGCGGCGCTGGGCGTCGTTGCCGTTGGCGTACAGGTTGTTGACGCAGAGGTTGGAGTGCGCGCCGTAGCTCAGGCCGACCGAGCCGGACGCGCGGGAGATTTCCTCCATCGCGACCAGGTGCGCCAGGTAGCCCATCTCGCTGCCGCCGAACTCCGCCGGCACGGTGATGCCCAGCAGGCCGAGTTCGCCGAGCTTCGGCCACAGGTCCTGCGGGAACGTGTTCTCTTCGTCGATCTGCGCGGCACGCGGCGCGATCTCGCTTTCGGCGAAACGACGCACCGCCTCGCGGAGCGCATCCAGTTCTTCATCCAGGGGAAACGGACGCATCGGCACAACCTTGTCGACGAAGTGAGGAAAAACCCGGTAGAGCGGCCTGACCAGCCATTCGGCTGTTGAATACCAGGCCGCTGTCGCGTGCCCTGCACGGCATGAGCGGCCTGAAGGCCGCTCTACCGGAAAGGCGCGATCTAATGACCGCGCATGCGCCCGAGGAAACGCGGGGCGGCGCGGCCCATCGGGAGCTTCAGCTTGCCGATCGCGGCGATGCGCTCCTCGGCGAGGCGGTCGGCGGCGCGGTAGGTCGGGATGCCATCGCGGTCCGAGATCTCGTAGATGCGCGCGAGGTTGTGGTAGATCGTGCGCATCATGCGCATCGCGCGTTCGCGGTTGTAGCCGTCGATCTCCAGCGACACGTTCATCACGCCGCCGGCGTTCACGGCGTAGTCCGGCGCATA
This sequence comes from Lysobacter sp. DMC97, assembly GCF_056313745.1. Taxonomy (NCBI): domain Bacteria; kingdom Pseudomonadati; phylum Pseudomonadota; class Gammaproteobacteria; order Lysobacterales; family Lysobacteraceae; genus Lysobacter; species Lysobacter sp. DMC97. Next base: position 497,810 of record NZ_JBQUZR010000003.1, read on the forward strand.
GACGATGCCGCGCTTCATCACTTCGTCGCCGATCGCGTTGTTGGCGAGCTGGTTATTCGCGGCGCCGCAGATGATCTTGGCCTTCAGGCGCGGCAGCGTGTGTTCGTTGATGGTGCCGCCCAGCGCGCACGGCGAGTAGACGTCGGCCGGGACGTCGTAGATCTCGTCCGGAGCCACGGCCTCGACGCCGTATTCCTCGACCGCGTGCGCGATCAGGTCCTTGTTGATGTCGGTGACGAAGATCTTCGCGCCGCGCTCCTTGAGCAGCTTCACGAACTCCATGCCGACGTGGCCGAGGCCCTGCACCGCGTAGCTGTGGCGACCGACTTCCTCGTCGCCGTACTTCTTGTTGAGTGTGGCCATCAGGCCCTGCAGCGTGCCGTAGGCAGTGAACGGCGAGGGATCGCCCGAACCGCCATGGACCTGGTGCACGCCGGTGACGAATTCGGTCTCGCGGTAGACGTATTCCATGTCGTTGACGTCGATGCCGACGTCCTCGGCGGTGATGTAGCGGCCGCCCAGCGAATCGACGAACTTGCCGAACGCGCGGAACAGCGCTTCGGACTTGTCCTTCGACGGATCGCCGATGATCACCGCCTTGCCGCCGCCGATGTTGAGGCCGGCCACCGCGTTCTTGTAGGTCATGCCGCGCGAGAGGCGGAGCACGTCGTTCAGCGCGTCCTGCTCGGTCTTGTACGGCCACATGCGCAGGCCGCCAAGGGCGGGGCCGAGCACGGTGTTGTGGATCGCGATGATGGCCTTCAGGCCGGCGTCCTTGTTGTGGCAGAACACGACCTGCTCATGGCCGTTGTTTTCGATGTGTTCGAAGATCATCGGAAGCTCCCTTGCGCCGGTGGCCGGGCTCGAAGATACGGCTCGGTACGTTGCAAGTCGTTGAATTGATGGAAGTCAGCGTCGTGTTCATGCGGCAGGGGGTGGCCGCAGGCGCGCAAGTGTAATGCAACCGCACCATCCGGTCGTGTGGCGCTGCGGCATCGGTCTTTCGGCACGTGCAAACGCGCGTCATCCGGTCATGCGAAATGCGCGGAAACGTCGTCGGCGGACGTGTTCAGCAGGCCTGTTCAGCCGTCATGTTCAGCAGACGCGATAGCGACCCTGGCGGATCCACAGCGTCGCCAGCCATTTCTCGCCTGTTTCCACCGGCGTGCCGGCATGCAGCGAATCCGGATCGGGCGAGCCGTCGGCATGCAGGTTGTCGAACACCACCGCGCGACCTGGAAACGGTTCCACGCGCAGGCCCGGCACCGGGAATTCGGTGGCGCCGCCGGCTTCGACCGCGTTGAGATAGACGATCACCGTGCGCGTGCGGTTGCCGGCATGCGGACGGTCCATCTGGATCGTGCCCGGCGGCAGGTAATCGCGATGCGGGCGGTACTGCTGGCCCGGCTCGTAGCGCAGCACGGTGAGCTGTTCGGCGTTGGGCAGATCGATGCCCGCGGCCGCCGCCATGCGCAATTGCGCGAGGCGCAGCGCGCTGTTCTCCAGCAGCGGATCGAAGCAGGTTTCGCTGCTGGTGCGCAGTTGCAGCGTGTGCGGCACGCCGGTGATCGGATCGGCGGTCTGCGATGCATGCAGGTGCGGCTGTGCGCTGGCGATGTACAGCCGGCATTCGTCGGCGGAAAAGAAGCGGTCGATCACCGACACGCGCGGCAAGGCGCTCAGCGGCTGCGCCGGCGGCGGATGCAGCGCATCTTCCAGCGCGAGCTGGCGTGGCGCGCCGCTCGCGGGTTCCGGCGGCGGCAGCATAAAAGCGGGCAGGCGACGCAGACCGTTCGCTTCGAGCTGCGTCCACAGGTCCGCGGCGGCGGCGGGATCGGCTTCGCAGCCTTCGCCGTGCGCCAGGCGTTCCGCGAACAGCGCCGCAGCGACTGCGCTGCCGCGGGCGGCGGCGCGCTGCAGCAGTTGCAGGCACAGTGCCTGGTCCTCGGGATGCGCCTTGCGTCCGAAGTGGATCGCCGCGGTCAGCAGCGCCGGCGGGAAATCCGCCTGCACCGCGCGCAGGATGCGTTCGTTGATGCGCCCGTCGCGCGGCAGCACGGCACCGCCGATCGCGATGTTCGCCAGCAGTTCGCTCGCGGCCGGATGTCCGGCCTGCTCGGCGCGCTGGAGCCATTGTGCCGCGGCCTCCGGCGCCGGCGCGCCGGCCATGCCGTAGAGGCGCATCCGCGCGTATTCGAGCTGCGCGTGCGGGTGCCCGGCCTCGGCCGCGCGCAGCAGCCACGCCTGCGCCTCGGGCATGCGCTGGGCGTCGATCAGCGCCATCGCGAGTCGCAGCGCGTCGTCGGGTCCGCCCGATTCGGCGGCGCGTTGCAGGGTGTCGAGGGAAGCGATGGCAGCGACGTTCACAATTGCGACTCCACGGGAAGCCAGGACACGACGCGCGCGAGGACGCGCTGCGTCGTCGTCGTGTCCGGCGGGACATCGATGATCTGCGGCGGACGATGCGTGCGGTCCACCCAGCGGGTTTCGCCGTCCGCGCCGAGCGTGACCCGATAGCTCAGCTCCGGCCCGGACAGGCGCAGGTATTCCTGGCGCAGCGCGCGCGCCAGTCCGGCGTCCTCGAACAGCACGCCCATCTCGGTGTTGAGGTAGGCCGAGCGCGCATCGAGGTTGAACGAGCCGATGAACCCGCGCGCGTCGTCGACGACGTAGGCCTTGGTGTGCAGGCTGGCGCCGCTGCTGCCGAACAGGCTGCTCTCCGGCGTGCCCTGCGCGCGGATCTCGTACACGTGCACGCCGCCGCGCAGCAGCGCTTCGCGGTAGTTGCGGTAGCCGCCGTACACCGCGGGCACGTCGTTGGCCGCCAGCGAATTGGTGATCACGCCGATCGACTTGCCGGTGCGCGCCAGTTCCGTCAGCGCGGCGGCGCCGTCGTCGCCGGGCACGAAGTAGGGCGAGATCAGCAGCGCCTGCTGCTTCGCGCCGGCGATGTCGCGGGCGATGCGATCCACCAGCCAGCCGCCGGTGGCGTCGTCGCGCCCCTTCAGCGGCGGATCGGCCTGCAGGTGGATGCCGGCGCTCCAGAACGGCACCAGCTGCTGGCGCGCGTAATCCTGCACGCGCGCCGAGCTGTCCAGCCGGCGCAGGTAGCGCTTCGCGTCGGGGCCGGCGGCTTCGGTCTCGATCTCCTGCGCCAGGCTGTCGAAGCCGGCCTTCGGCGCGTCGGCCAGCGCCGACAGCGGCACCACCGCGGGGCTGTTCCAGTAGCGATCGAAGATCGCGCTCGTTTCCTGCACGGCCGGACCGAACAGCACCATGTCGAGGTCGCGGAAGTTCACGTCCTCGCCGGCGCCGAAATACTCCACGCCGATGTTGCGCCCGCCCACCACCGCCACGCGGTTGTCGGCGATCCACGCCTTGTTGTGCATGCGGTGGTTCACGCTGAAGAAGCGCTGCGCCAGCTCGACCACGCGCGCCAGCCCGGTGCGGTTGCGGAACGGGTTGTAGAGCCGGATCTCGATGTTGGGATGGCCGTCGAGCAGCAGCAGCTTCGAGTCCATGCCCTTCGCGTTCATGTCGTCGAGCAGCATGCGCACGCGCACGCCGCGCTCGGCCGCGCGCCAGACCTCGCGCGCCAGCAGCCGGCCGGCGAGGTCGTCGTGCCAGATGTAGTACTGCAGGTCGAGGCTGCGCCCGGCGCGCTGTGCCGACAGCGCGCGGGCGGCGAAGGCGTCCACGCCGTCGTTCACCAGCAGCGCCCCGGTCTGGCCTGGATGGGCCGCCAGCAGCGGGGTCAGTTCGCGATCGAGCGCGGTCGCCTCCGCCTGAGGCGGCAGCGCAGCGGACGGCTTGCCGGTGGCGGGCGGGGTCAGGTGGTCGGCCAGCAGCAGCCCGCTGAACGCCAGCGCCGCCAGCGAGAAGGCGCCCCAGCCGAGGATCCGCAGCGCCCGCCGCATCGTCATCGCCGCCATCCGCCACCTCGCGCCCGAACCGTGCGCGGGAGTATCCACGCCGCCGCCGGCCGCCGGCAAGGCGACCCCGGCGCAGCGGGACCGTCGGCACGGGGCCGACCCGGACCGGCACGCTAGAATGGGCATCATTCGATTCCAGCACGGAGCGCGCATGAGCACGCCAGTCGCCCACACCGCCGAAGGGCACGTCCCCGCCTCCCGCACCGAAGCCGCACCGCTGCGCTTCGTCACCGCGGCCAGCCTGTTCGACGGCCACGACGCCGCGATCAACATCATGCGCCGGCTGATCCAGGCGCAGGGCGCCGAGGTCATCCACCTCGGCCACAACCGCAGCGTCGAGGACGTCGTCCGCGCCGCGCTGCAGGAAGACGCCGACGCCATCGCGCTGTCCAGCTACCAGGGTGGCCACGTCGAATACTTCAAGTACATGGTCGACATGCTGAAGGAGCGCGGCGCCGGCCACATCAAGGTCTTCGGCGGCGGCGGCGGCACCATCACGCCGGAGGAGATCCGCGAACTCCAGGCCTACGGCGTGGAGCGCATCTACCACCCGAACGACGGCATGCACATGGGCCTGGTCGCGATGATCGAGGACGTGGTGCGCCGCGCCGGCGCGGCCCGCCTGCCGGTCGAGAAGCCGCATCGCGTCGGCTTCGACGACGAGATCGAGATCGGCCGCATGCTGTCGGCGATCGAGGAAAGCGCCCTCGACGAATCCGAACTCGCCCACCTGCGCAAGGAATGGCAGCTCGCCGGTGGCAAGACGCCGGTCGTCGGCATCACCGGCACCGGCGGCGCCGGCAAGTCGTCGGTCACCGATGAACTGCTCAATCGCTTCCTCGCCAACTTTCCGGAAATGCGCATCGCCGTGATCTCGGTCGACCCCACCCGCCGCCGCACCGGCGGCGCGCTGCTGGGCGACCGCATCCGCATGAACTCGCTGCGGTCGAAGCGCGTGTTCATGCGCTCGATGGCGACCCGCCGCCAGCACATGGCGACGAACGTCGTGCTGAAGGACTGCATCGGCTTCCTCAAGTCGCTGGGCTACGACCTCGTCATCGTCGAGACCGCCGGCATCGGCCAGAGCGATTCGGAGATCGTCGACCTCGTCGACTTCCCGATGTACGTCATGACCAGCGACTTCGGCGCGCCCAGCCAGCTCGAGAAGATCGACATGCTCGACTTCGCCGAACTGGTCGTGCTGAACAAGTTCGACAAGCGCGGTGCCGAGGATGCCCTGCGCGACGTGCGCAAGCAGTGGAAGCGCAACCGCGTCGCCTTCAACGTCGCCGACGAGGACGTGCCGGTCTACCCGACCATCGCCAGCCAGTTCAACGACCCCGGCATCAGCTGGATGTTCGCGAACCTGTGCCGGCTGCTGCGCGAGAAGCTGCATCTTGAACCCTCCCCTTCAAGGGGAGGGCAGGGTGGGGATGGGGTTGCGTCCCGCTGCGACTGGCATCCGCAAGTCGACACCGCCCTCAAGGAGCCCCGCGCCACCGTCCTCATCCCCGGCCAGCGCGTGCGCTACCTCGCCGAGATCGCCGAACAGGGTCGCGGCATCAACCGCCGCATCGAATCGCAGGCCGAGATCGCCGACCGCGCGCAGGCGTACTGGCAGTCGCTGGAAAGCCTCGGCGACCCGGCGCTGCCGAAGATGCTGGAGCTGTACGCCCCCGATGCTCTGCTTCCCTCTCCCCCCGGGAGAGGGACCGAGGGAGAGGGTACGGCGGCCGGTGACGCATCCGCTGCGCCGAACCCTCTCCCCAACCCCTCTCCCGAGGGGAGAGGGGCTCAAGCCGTCGACCGCACCCTCCTCACCCTCCGTCAGCGCTACAACGACGCCGTCCAGTCGCTCGACAGCGAAGCGCTCAAGCTGCTGCGCGAATGGCCCGCGCGCCTGAAGTCCATCGTCGAGGAGGTCAACGAATACCAGGTCCGCGACAAGACCATCCGCGTCGAGAACTACCGCGAATCCCTCTCGCACCAGAAGATCCCGAAGATCGCCGCGCCCACCTACAAGAGCTGGGGCGAACTGCTGACCTTCCTGCAGAAGGAAAACCTGCCCGGCTACTACCCGTACACCGGCGGCGTGTACCCGTACCGCCGCACCGGCGAAGACCCGATCCGCATGTTCGCGGGCGAGGGCACGCCCGAGCGCACCAACCGCCGCTTCCACTACCTCAGCGTCGGCCAGCCGGCCGCGCGGCTGTCCACCGCGTTCGACAGCGTGACGCTGTACGGCGAAGACCCGGCGCCGCGCCCCGACATCTACGGCAAGATCGGCAACTCCGGCGTCAACATCGCCACGCTGGACGACATGAAGAAGCTGTACTCCGGCTTCGACCTCTGCGCTCCCAGCACCTCGGTGTCGATGACCATCAACGGCCCGGCGCCGATCATCCTCGCGATGTTCATGAACACCGCGATCGACCAGCAGGTCGAGAAATACCTGCGTGCGGATCAATCGCGCTGGGACGCCGCGCACGCGAAGATCGAGGCGATGTTCGACGGTCGCCAGCGCCCCGAATATGGCGGCCTGCTGCCCGAGACCAACGACGGCCTCGGCCTCGGCCTGCTGGGCGTGACCGGCGACCAGATCGTCGACGCCGAGACCTACGCCAACATCAAGGCGCAGACGCTGTCGACCGTGCGCGGCACGGTGCAGGCCGACATCCTCAAGGAAGACCAGGCCCAGAACACCTGCATCTTCAGCACCGAATTCGCGATGCGGATGATGGGCGACATCCAGCAGTACTTCGTCGAGAAGAACGTCCGCAACTTCTACTCGGTGTCGATCAGCGGCTACCACATCGCCGAAGCCGGCGCGAACCCGATCAGCCAGCTCGCCTTCACCCTGTCGAACGGCTTCACCATCGTCGAGTACTACCTCGCCCGCGGCATGAAGATCGACGACTTCGCGCCCAACCTGTCATTCTTCTTCAGCAACGGCATGGACCCGGAATACACCGTCATCGGCCGCGTCGCCCGCCGCATCTGGGCACGCGCCATGCGCGAACGCTACGGCGCCAGCGCCCGCAGCCAGATGATGAAGTACCACATCCAGACCAGCGGCCGCAGCCTGCACGCGCAGGAGATCCAGTTCAACGACATCCGCACCACGCTGCAGGCCCTGTACGCGCTGTTCGACAACTGCAACAGCCTGCACACCAACGCCTACGACGAAGCCATCACCACGCCGACCGAAGAGAGCGTGCGCCGCGCCGTGGCCATCCAGATGATCATCAACAAGGAACTGGGCCTCAACTTCTGCGAGAACCCCTGGCAGGGCAGCTTCATCGTCGACAAGCTCACCGACCTCGTCGAGGAAGCCGTCTACAAGGAGTTCGAAGCCATCAGCGAACGCGGCGGCGTGCTCGGCGCCATGGACACCATGTACCAGCGCGGCAAGATCCAGGAAGAGTCGCTGTACTACGAACACAAGAAGCACGACGGCAGCCTGCCCCTGATCGGCGTCAACACCTTCCTGCCCAAGGACCACGGCGGCGACATCGTCACCGAGATCGAACTGATCCGCAGCACCGAGGCGGAGAAGGGGCAGCAGATCGCGAATGTGGCGGGGTATCAGGCCCTGCGCAACACGCAGGAAGGACTGGGCTACCTGCAGAAGACCGCCCGGGATCGCGCCAATGTGTTCGCGGCGCTGATGGAAGCTGTCAAATCTTACAGTCTGGGGCAGATCTCACATGCGCTCTATGATGTGGGTGGAGAGTACCGGAGGAATATGTAGTGATATCTCATGACTGTCTGAATCCCGCTGAGTCTATTTTCAAGAAGAGTGTAATTGCATTTGCAGGTCTTCCGAGCTCTGGCAAGTCATCTACAGCGAAGGCCCTAGGTGTGCTCACGGGCTCGGAGACTTTTCTTGAGCCAGAGGAATCGGTTTGGCCGGACTTGGTTCGCCAGCGAAATGAAGTCGGATTTTTTACGGCTCTAACGTGGTTTCGATCGGCCCGAATACCTCATTTGTATGCGGCCAATAGTATTAGAGCTTCAGGAAAGTGCGCAATTGTTGATAGTTATTACGATGTGTTGGCCGCAGATTATCTTGGTCATCCTGCTTTTCATTGGCTCATCGATCCACAAGACCCCTATTTTTCTGTGGCAGATTTAATGGCGAGAAATGATTGGGTGCTCTTGCCAAAAGCGGATGTCATTGTTTTCTTGAGCATGGACGAGTCCACGTGGGTTGAATTCATGAGGCGTCGCGACCGAAATTTTGATCGCTCTGCAGGTTTGAATCATTTTTTTGACATGCAGGGAAAAATATTGAGTGCATGCAGGCGAGCAGTGGAGGAGCATGGTGGGAAAATCATTGTTGTCGAGCAACGCGCATCAGCTCCAGAGGAAACGGCTGAGCGAGTCTTGAAATCTATCTTGGCCAGCTTTGAAGTGACTTTTGATGCATAGCTCGGTTGCTCTAACTCTTTCGCGGGGTCTCTTGCGAATCAAACAAGGCCAAATGGAAGTGGTCCTGCTTTGTGGTCATCTTCTGCCATCCCAATCAGGATGTGCGTTTAGATTGATCCGAGAGGGTTTGGCGGAGCTTGATCTGATTGCTGCCCAAAGCGTTTTTGAGTTCAAAGAAACGCTCGAAAATGCTTTTGGGACCCATGGTTATGCGTCTGAAGTCGTGGGTCGAACTCCTGATCCATTACAATTTGCTCGAATTTGTGCGGCATGGTTTGATGGGGCGAGTGGGCGAAGTGGCGAGGCGCTTGCAGGCTATTGGCTTGCAGATGCATATCTGCGAGAAGTGAGCTTTGATGAGTCTGTTGCGCTAACCATATTTTTGGCGAGTGGTAAGGTGTCATCGCCTAGAACCAATCTTGTAAATGTGCGCCGTTATCCAAGCGGAGGAATTTCAGAAAAGCAGGCTCTCTTGCTTCCTCCTCTTCTTAGGGCATTGTCTGCGGAATGCGGGTGGTGTTCTTCGTTCTTGGTCGCAAGGAAGCTGGCTCACACAGGGGGGACACGCGACAAATTGGCTGTTTTGCCGGGTCTAAGGCTCAGTTCGATAAATTCACTTCGTGAATGGGATCAGTTGCGATCCCCGGTGAAGTATTTTTCCGCAGATGCAGATTTTTGCCCTAGAGATGCTGTCATGTACCGTATCAGATCAGAGACTGGAACGGTTGCTGATTTTGGTTTGATGGCTGCCAGCATAATGTCGAAGCACATATCAGCGCCTGCTGATATTGTCATTCTTGACATTTTATATGGCGAATCTGCTTTCTTGCCTACTCAAGAGTGTGCAATCGATTTTTCACGGTGGTGCCGTGAAATCGGAGCTTCGCATGGCTTGGCTGTAACGCCTGTTGTGCGTCCCAGTCGCCAAATGCTCGGGCGTGCTGTGGGTTCAAGCACGGAGATTCTTGAGGCCGTCCAAATATTAAGAGGTGAGAGGGATTATTCTTCGGCACGTACAGAGATTGAAGTCTCAAAGAGATTTATTGCGCATTTTTTGGCGGATACAGGCAAAAGAAATTTTTCTGTAGAAAAAAAAGTTGAGCAATTGATTTCATCAGGAGATGCATTTAATTCATTGTGTGATCTGTGGTTGGATCATCATATTGACAAGGCTTTTCTGCAGTGCATTCAGAAGAATCCAAGCGATGCCCTTGTCGGTGACTTGCATGCCTCTGTTGAGCGAGCTCCGGAGACTGGGGAGATTAGTTGGCGCGCGATTGATTTGGCTGATTTAGTTAATAATAATATTAATTTTCACAGGGCAGCGTCGGCGGGGGGCGGAGAGGTTGGTAGGGGTGGAGTTGAGATATTGGTTGAAGATGGTAAGCAAGTGAGTAGGGGTGATCCGATTTTGATCTCTTATAGAGAAGAAAGCGATAGCGCATTATTAAATTTTCGTCAAACATATGATATTAAGGTGTTTCATGGGTGACTGGAGTGGCATGATCCCATAGGACTTCAAAGTCTTGGAGTTGTCTATCAAAAACCCAGCCTGGACCTAATTTGAATGTGAGTGCGGTTGCGCTTCCTCCTGATTGCGGATATGGGCCCGTATACATTATGTCATCAATTCTATACACCATCATCGACAGGTGCCTATTGATGATGCGGATAGAGACACCTTCAATTGGGCCAAGTTTGCGCATTAGAGCGACGAGCGCGGCTTTATATTGCCCTGGAGATTGCTTTTCTGCGCGTTCCATTATCAATGAGGCATTGGATTCTGGATCTACTAGAAGTATTCTGGCGTTGATTGGGTTGCCGCTCGCGGAGCGATCGATGAAAATTTGTTCATTCTGCTCGCTGAAGTAACGGAGAGAATAGCCGGTGACATCTATTGTTTTCGCGCACTTAACCAATTCATGGTACTCGTCAAGGTTTCTTTTTTTGTATGCAGCTTGAATTCCTGTTGATATCAGGTCATTGACGCGAAGTTGCTCTCCATCTTTAATACTTTCTATTGCAAGCAGGGTGATAGACACTACTGCGGTCGCTATAAGGGAGGTTCCTAGTGACAAAGTTAAATCGTTGCCTATGAAGACAAGAATGATCCCTAGGGTCATAAAAAAGGCGAAAATAGCGACAGTGGCCCCAGTAGTAGTAGCAATAGCCTTTCGCGCATCAGCAATCTTGTAACGCAAAGAGGTTTTAGTCATGGCAGTAGGCTCATCTGGGCTGTTGATTGTTGTGGAAGGAGGGGATGGCCTTGGCAAGTCTACCCAAGTTAGATTGTTGAAGGAACAGCTAGATGCAATGGGGTTTCGAGTGATGCTGCTCGATTTCCCAAATAAGCAAGGTACCCCCATAGGTCGACTAATTGGAGAGTATTTGCGAGGCGAACATGGGGAGGTTTCTCCAGAATTCCTGAGTTTGGCGTTCGCGACAGATAGGCTCGTCTCGTCCGAATTTATTTTGCGGCACCTTGACCAAGGCGATGTGGTTCTTTGTGATCGCTTTGTAAGATCAAATATTGCGTTTCAAGGAGCGAAAATTTCGGATTTTGCGCGAAAAAAGAGGCTTGGAGAGATGCTGGAGTGGCTAGAATTTGATGTCCATCGCTTGGCAAGGCCGGACATAGAGATTGTGTTGACTGCGCCTGAAGATTTTTATAATAGCGGGGCTCACTTGGCTCGTGAAATTGATGTGTCTCGGAAATATCTTGATGAGCAGGCGGATATACATGAAGGGTCGCCGCGCTTGCAGTTGGCAGTAAATGAATATTTCTGTCAGCTTGATGATTCCTCGTGCCTACATAAGATTAACATATATAAGGATGGGGTCAGAAAAACGAAGGATAACCTGCGGCGAGAGATATGGAGTTGCGTGAATAGTTTTTTTCATTCTTCTCCATATCAGTGGGGTCGTTCTATAAAGATGACCGATAAGATTGCCGGCGTTTGGTCTTCGGCGGCTATTTGCGAAAAAGTTGATGAGGTTTTCGATGCTCTTTCTCCAGCGGAGATGAGGCGATTGTTTAATATATATCGTCAGATAAATGAATCAGATATCGACGGAGACAGGCGCGCGGATCGCGATTTTCTTATCGAAGGAATTTCTGGGCGTGGCCTTGTGCTTTTGTATGCTTTCGGACTTGAAGAGGCTGATGTTCTTCTTTATCTCCCTCAGGATTTGAGAAATAAAAAAATCGAGCAAGTTGCAGAGGAGGCCGGCGTGCCGACCCACATTGTACGCAGGGTGGCCATACTTGGTTCTAAGGGAATGTCGAGGCTTCTTGATTCTTGAAAGGTATGTGCAAACTCGTGAAGCGGGCTTCAGTCAGCCCTACGCTTGGCAGAATGATATTTTTTCGTAGGGCGGGCCTTTGGCCCGCGGATGCCGAAGCGGACATAACGGCAGGTGCGCCGAGTTTAAAGGCGGAAGACTGGTAGCATGATACGTTTGCCCGCCGTTGTCGTCCCAGCATCGCACCGTGCTCGGCGCGTCAAGGTCAAGGCGAGTTGCTGCGCAAACCTTGACGCGCCTGCGCGCGATGCGGGTTGGACTCGCCAACGGCGGCCACAGTGGCTGCCGGGCGAAACGGAGTGCCGTCATGTCCAAGCCCAAGTCGCCGCCCGCGTCCCGCGCCGCGGTGTCGAACGTCCTGCTGGTCGAAGTCCCGCCCCAGTTCATCGCCCTGTGCGAAGCCAGCGGCACCCGCCCGCAAGCCGCCCTGCGCGGCATGGCCGCCATGGTCTGCGGCCTGCGCTACGACGACGACAACCGCCTGGTGCCGCTGGAAGGTGCGGCCGCGTAAGCTTCGCCGGGCGCAGGCAATCCCGCGCCTGGCGTTCTTCCCGATGACGGAGTCCCTGCGTCGAATCGATGCGAGAATCGCGGGGCCGAATCCACCCTCCGCGTGATGACGATGAAATGTCGCTTCCTCCTTCTGGCGTGCGTGTGTGGCTTGTCTGTTGCGTGCTCGCTTCCCCGGGACCCGTCCGCGGAGAACGTCTTCCCGATCCAGACGCTTCAAGGCGATTGGGGATGGACCGGTCTCGATGAATGCACGAAAGGGCCGATCAGGTTCCGCTTCACCGATGCATCCCGACGGATGCATCTGTCTCACTTGACCGAAGCGCCGGATGGCAGCAAGCAGTTGCCGCGGGTCGAGACGTCCTACACCGTTCTTGGCGGATCGCCCGATCGCTTGCACCTGCGAATGGATGGGGATGAAAAGGGCGAAGACGGACTGCCCGTGACCTGGGATCTGGTCCTCTTCGACGAGAATACCTACCGCTGGCATCGCAGCGACTGGCCACCGGGCGGCCATACCAAGGCGGTGCGACGCTGCGGACAATCACCGCGCGCGTGATGAGCGAGAAGCTTCGCGACCTTCGAGGTGGCGCCGGCTTCATCGCTGGTGACGGGCCGTAGGCCGGGTCATCGACCCAGCGCTTTCCGGGCCGGAAATGCTCGGATGCGTAGCACCCGGCTTGCGGGTTTCATCAGTGCCGGCTCGATACGCGCATCCATGTTCTTTCCGAATGTCATGGCGGATCCTGCCACTCCACGAGGGCGACAATGCGACTTGCCGAGCAGGTGATTGATTCCGTCCAGTGGAACGAAATCGAGGTGCTGCGTGGCCATGGCGATGACCTCGCGGATTCGCTCAGGAAGTTTGTTCGCGTCGGCTCTGCAGATGAAGCCGCTGTCCTGTGGGAAACGCTCGAGGGCGTCGCCTTCGCGCAGAACACGATTTGCGGTGCTGCGGTGCCGGTCGTGGACGTGATGCTGGCCGTGCTCGCCGACCCGCCTCCGGACTTCCCGCGGCCGTGGGCCGTCGAAGTGCTTCGGTTCATCATCGCTGGCGACTCGGCGTCTGACCCATCTCTCAGGCGTGCGTGCCTGCAACGCGTCGCGCGAGGTCATTGGTTGTTGGCTGCGGAAGCCTGTCGAACCGATCTCGCTGACTATCGTGATGCGCTGATCGACGTGCTGGATGTGGTCGATCAGGCTCTGGGGCAGATGGTGGCTGGCGCTGTGGCACCAGATAGCAAGTTGCCCGGGTAAGGCCAAAGGCCGCACTCGGGAATTCCGGTGAGGCATGCATTCCTTCTTCCCGGGTGCGCGCGTTGCGCTTACCCGGGCTACGAACCGCGGTCAGTCGCGAGACGTCCGCCCCGGGCACACAAAAAATCTGACACCCCCGGCGCCCGCCGCCGGATCGCCGCGTTGCCCTTCGGACTCGCACCTTTGCCCCATTTTGGTGCGTCGCTGCCCCTCGAAGGGCCGGCGTTGCCCCTTTTACCGGCAACGATGCCGCTTTTTTCGCCACCATTGCCCTTCCGAAGAGTCGGCGTCGGCACTTCGAGGGCCATCGATGCCGCTTTTTTCGCCACGCGTGCCCCTTTTCGGGGCAACGTTGCCGCTCGGAGCGGCATGCATGCCCCTTTTGGGTGCAACGTCGGCGCTTTCACCGGCACGCGTGCCCCTTTTCGGGGCATTGTTGCCCCCTGAAAGTGCCGACGATGGCCCTCGGAGCGGTAGCGATGGCGCTTTTTTCGTCGCTGATGGCGCTTTGAACGGCGGCGGTGCGGGTGAAAGCGACAAGGCAGGGGCTGGTGGTTGCGGTGCCGCGAGGTCGAGGACGGGTTGGGGTGCGGTGCTTTGCCGGGCGTCTATTGCCGGGGCATGCCGGGATGGTGGGCCAGGGGCCCACCCTACGAGGCTGTGTGGCGACGTCAGACCAGCCGCGGTCCCCGCTGAACCGCTTCGACGCCTTGCTGCTGCGATGGTGCCTGCGTCGTCTGCTCGACAGTCTGCTGCTGGGCGAGCCGTGAGACCTGCTTTCTGCTTCGGGCGAGCGATGACCCGACGCGATGCCGTCAACCGTACTCGCGATGCGCCGCAGGAAACGTCTGTGCTGGCCCCGGTGTCCCCTGCGCGCGGCGCGAACGCCGGACGATCCATTCGGCCACGAGGCAGTTGATGCAGAACCCGAGCCAGGTCACCGTGGCCGCTTCGAACTCGGTGGGATTGCCGTTGATCAGGTAGGCGGGAATGAAATACAGGCGTGTCGTCGACAGCGACAGGCCGATCGCATAGCCACGGACCACCCACGCGCGATGCCGATCGATCCGGCGCTGCACCGCGGCGCGCCAGGCGAGCACCAGGGTGGCGAGCATCGCCAGCGAAAACAGCACCATCGCCGCGCGTTTGAAATAGCCGCCGCGCAGCGGAAACACGAACTCCACGCCCAGTCCGGTCGCTGCGGCGATCAATCCGCAGACGAGGAAGACGCGTCCCGTCACCCGATGGAGCTTGGGCCGGTCGCGACGGATCCACGGGATGAACTGCAGCGGGCCCAGCAGCATGAACACCGTGCCGGACAGGATGTGGATCGCCGGCATCCAGGGCTGCTCCACATACACCTGGAAGACCGGGTCGGCGACCGGTTGACCCGTGGCCATGGAATGGCCGGTGATCAGGAATCGCATGATTCCCGAGAAGACCACGATGCCGCCGTACAGCCACAACACGATCGGCACCCAGCCGATCGCCCGTTTCCTGCCTGCCGAATCCATTCCTCGACTCCCCGAACTCCCCGCTGGCGATGGTACCCGGAAACGACCGGGCTGGCTGGGCGCGGGGCGATGGCGATTGCGGCGGAGCGTTGCTGATCTTGTTCGAGTGGAGGCGCTGTCTGCGGAACCTGTTCCGGCGCATTGCCGGCACTCGGTCAGGTCGGCGGGCGCGTGGCGACACGGTCCCATCACTTGGACGACGCGGCGATCGGGCGTGAAGCCGGCATCGCGCCAAGCGCATAGACATGTCCGCAACCGTGGATGCTGCGGCGGACGTCCTGCCGACAGTCGCGCGCTCGGGCCGAGCTAATGCCGCTGATCCAACTCGTGATGGATCAGGGTCACGCACTGCGAGGCGAACAGCATGGTCGGTCCGAGTGCGATCGGTTTCGCGCCCATGCGTTCGAGGCCGGGGATGGTCTTCTTCGGCATGGGGATGTGGTCGGTGAGCAGGAAGCAGGGGTTGTCGGTGAACGCCTGTTCGCGGATCGGCGTGCCCTTGCGGTCCATGAGGAACAGCTGGTGGTCCGCGGACAGCGCCTGCACCAGTTTCTCGAAGCTGATCGTCTGCACGGTGACGCCGGATTCGACGGGGCGGGTTTCTTCCTTGGCCATGCCGCGCGATGCGTCCAGTGCCTTGGCGACCTTGGTCAGCAGCGAGCGTTCGTCGAAGCCGCCGATGTCGTGCATGGCGTTGATGTCGAAGCGCACGGTGCGGGAGAAGTCGCGGGTGCTTTCCAGTACCAGGTAGACGATGACGTCGGGTCGGTGCGATTGCGCCACGAACAGCGCGTTCATCAGCGTATGCGCGAGGATCTCGGTGTGCGCATCCCCGCCCACCGATGCCCACAGGGCCTGGCTCTCGGTGGGGGCGGCGCGTGCCCGGAGTACGAAGGTCCGCATGCGTGTTCCCGCTGTCTGGTCGTGCACGGCACCCGGCGTGCCGCGGGCATTGTCGCGCGGAAGCGGTGCCGGCGGCCATGGCGCGGAACCGTGCTGGCAGATGACGTCAGGCCCGGATTCGCCACGCCCGCGACGCCGGCGGCAGACGCAATGCCTCATGCCGTGCGATCCTCGCGTGGCGGCCGTTCGGCGCAATCGCCATGGCCTCGCAGCAAGGCAATATTCCCCTGGCCACCAAGGAGCATCGCGCATGGCCCATGTCACGCTGATCAACAGGACGAACGAGATGGTGCGCCTGGCCTTGTTCATGGCCCCGGTGCTCAACCCCAACCTCGGCAGCATCGCCTGGAAAATCGCGTCGCCGCCGCCCGGCGGTTCGACCACGATCGAGATTCCCGACGATTTCGCGGTGCAGGCGCGTTATTCCAGCGATCCCGCCAATCCCTCGCGTCTCGACACCGAGACGGCGGCCGTTGCGTTCACGGAGTACACGGCGAGCTTCGCCATCGAGGGCGAAGCATCCGGAGACGGGCAGGCCACCGGCGCGGTCATCCGCCAGTTGTTCACCGATCTGGTGATGAACGAGGTGCGGGTCGTGAACCACTATCCGATCGGCGTCGAGCTCTCGATCCTCAAGGGCGGCGACCCGATCCATGCGTCGCAGGTGCTGTGGCCCGGCGGCATGCTGATGGAGGACCTTCGCGGCGCGATCCACGTCGCCGTCGTGTCGCAGTTCGCGGTCGCCGGCGGGCGACTGGTGCAGGAGGAGATCAGCATGACCCGGATCGATGTACTGCCCGGCGACACGCTCGTGGTCACGGGATCGATGTGGACGGGGTATGCGTTGTCGCGGGGGTAAGGGCCCCGCGTGCGCGTGCAGCGCACGCAGCCCGTCGACATCGATCGATCCGCACGCACCCGCTTCCATCTCTGCGAATTCATGCGCTCCGGCGGCTTCGCATGGTTGCCGGATCCGGAAACCAACCGGGCCGCATTCGCCGTAAGCTGCCCGCACCCCTCCGACAAGGACGCCCCATGAGCTTTCTGACCCTGCGCAACAACACTGCCTACATCGCCCAGTTCGTGGTGTCCCGCGGCCAGCAGGTGATCGCGCGCATTCCGGGTCTCGCGCCCGGCGCGCAATTGCAGGTGCCGACCGCGGCGGTTTACCAGGTCGTCGCCACGACGGTGATCGAGGGCAACACGTACACGTCGGCGCCGCTGGAGGTGACCGGTGCCGCCGGCTTCCTCGCCCAGGTGCGGCAGCATGCCGCGCAGGGCACGTACCAGTTCGAAGCGGTGCAGATGGCCAGCACGCGGCCCGACGAGTTGCAGTTCCGGAAGACCAGCCTGTCTCCGGTCACCTTCACCATCGCCAGGAACGGGGTCATGTTGCAGACCGTGGTGGTCGCCAACAGCTTCCAGATGGTGACGCTGAACATCGGCGACACCTACAGCATCTTCGCGGTCATCAACGGCGTCACGACCGACACGGTGACCACCACCGATCCCGACGCGACGATCACCGCCATCGCCGACACGAGCGACCTGAAGTTCGGTTACGTCACATTGCAGGTCGGCTGAGGCGAACGGCAGCCGACGTGCGCGATCGGGGCGCTTATCCGTCCTGCAATCGCTGCACGCGCTGCCGGTACGCCCTGACGTTGTCGCCGTCGATGCGGCGCTCGCGCGTGCCGTTGTTCTCGCCGATCTTGTCGTCGTCGAGGCGTTCGACGGGCTTGGCGTCGATGCGGGTCTCGCGCTCGAAACCGTGCGACTTGTCGGTGTTGCGGTAGTACCGGTACAGGGTCCAGTACAGCGCGGTGGCGCCGGCCGGGCCGGCCAGCAGGATCCAGAGTCCGCCGTCGTCGCTCATTGGGAACCTGCCACGATCGCGATCGCGATGGTTTCGAGGATGGTGCCGGTGGCGAGCGCGGCCAGCAGCAGTTTCCACTGCTGCACGGGCACGCTGCCCATGGTTTCGCCGGTGCGGCCGTTGACCGCGATGTAGTGCAGCATGCCGCCATTCGCGCCGGGCTGGTGGTACGAGTACAGCCACACCGGCAGGTACATCGACACCCAGCGCGTGCCGTGCACTTCGAGGCGTTCCTGCTCCCAGCGCACGCCGCGGTCGTAGCGGTTCACCGACGCTTCGACCTGCGCGCGCGCGATCGACAGCAACTGGTCTTCCAGCCGCGGCTTGAGCTGCTCGACGTTGCTGTTGCGCTTCTCCGAGCTGAAGCCGGCGAGGTAGGACGCGTTCCACTTCACCGCGTTCTTGGTGTCGAACGGCAGGATGGTGTTGATGATGTTGTTGGTGTTGACCTTGGTATCGAGGTTGCCGCGTTCGCTGGACGATTCTAGCGGCAGGTCGTCGACGGTGAAGTCGACATGGCGCCCGACGCGGTAGACGTCGGCGTCGTAGTAGGTCTTCTTGTTGTTGTCGCTGCCGCGGGTGTATTCGCGCGTCTTGATCTCGCCCTCGCCGAAGAGGTCGGCGCTGGCGTTGCCGTCGACGATCATGTACGGCAGGTAGACGCCGATGACGTTCTCGGGCGTGAACTGTTCCTTGAATGCCTTCAGCGCGAACAGCCGTCGCTTGTCGACGAACTGGCGGATGCGCGCGACCGCGTCGTCCTTCTTGATGTGGAAGGGCAGCACGGCGTCGGGGACGGCGCCGTTGGCCACCTGTTCGTTCACGCCGAAGACGTGGCGGCACCAGTGGCAGCGCGCGGTCATCGCGTTCTCGGTGTTGACCGTGACCTCGGCGCCGCAGCCGCTGCACTTGAAGCTCATCATCACCTTGGCATCGGCGGCGATGTCGCGCGCGCCCGAGGCGATGACGGTGCCCCTGAGCTGGTCGATGCCGTCGCCGAGCCCGAACAGCTCTTCGACCCGCGCGCCGTCCCACTCGTGGCGGCAGTAGAGGCAGACCAGCAGATCGGTGCCTGGCTTGTGGCGGATGTCGGTCGAACCGCACTTGGGGCAGCGGTTCATGCCGTCGGCGAGTTCCGTCGACGCGGTGTCGATCGCGACCGGGTCCGGCGCCTCCAGTTCCTTGCGGATCGGGTCGGGCAGGGTGGCCGGGTCGACGGGCAGGGTGCCGGGGAGCGGCGGCACGTCCCGCGGCGACCCCGGGCCGTCGACGCGCGGCGGCAGCGGGGGCGGCGAGGACGGCGGCAGCGGTGGCGGGACTCTCGGGTCGGTCATGGTCGCTGCGCCTGCGGCTTACAGACCGAGCGCCTTGGCCTTGAGCGCGTCGTAGTCGGACTGGGTGATCAGGCCGAGGTCGAGCATCTCCTTCGCCTTCTTCAGCTTGGCGACCGGGTCGTCGGCCGCCGGCGCGGGCGGTGCGACCGGCTGCTGCAGGCCGGCGAAGCCGCCGGTCATGCCGGTGGCCATGCCGATGCCCATCAGGCCCGCGGCGCCGCCGGTCTCGCCGGCGGACTGGATGCCCTGCGCCACGCTGGCCTGCAGGTTCGCATTGCCGCGCGCGCCGGACAGCGCGTCGGCGCGCTGCACGGTCTTCAACAGCTCGCGGGTGTTGGCGTCGTACTCGATCGAGACGATGGCGGTCTTGACGATCGCCAGGCCGCGGTCGGACTTCCACTGGTAGCCCTGCTCGACGGCGTCGGAGAGGCTCTTCGCGAAACCCACCGAATCCTGCTGGATCTTGGTGATGCGGTTGCCCTTGCTCGGGTCGTTCGTGTACAGGCTGAAGGCCGGCGCGAGCGAACCGACGACTTCGTTGAACAACTGGCTGGCGGCCGCGTTGTCGAGGTCGGTGAAGTCGAACACCTTGCCCGGCTGCAGGTAGCTGGCGGGCACGAAGTTCTTCACGAACAGGATCGGGTCGACGATCTTCAGCGTGTACGAGCCGCGCGTGATCGCGCCGACCTGGGTGTTGAGGAAGGCGTCGTCCCAGTAGATCTCGGACTGCGTGCCGAAGCGGTTGTCCGGCAGTTCCTTCAGGGAGACGAAGAACGCCGCCTGCTGCGAGCCCGGCTGGCCGCCGAACTTGAAGCGCTCCCAGCTCTGGGTGATCAGCGACGACACGAGGCCGTCGCCGGCGAAGATCGACTTGGAGTTCAGGTCGTCCGAGCGCCACTCGTAGCCGCCCGGCTCGGCGACGAACGCCGTGACCTTGCCGTCCTGGAACAGCAGCAGGCCGTAGCCCTCGGGCACGATGATCTTCGAACCGTTGGTGATGATGTTGGAGGAGCCGTGGGTGTTGGACCCGCGCCCGGCGTTGGTGCCCTGCGGCACGGCCGCGAACAGCGCCGCCGTCGACGGCAGACCGGCCGGCACCGTGTAGAAGTCCTTCCACTGGTCCGCGAGCGTGCCGCCGACCGCACCCACCACCGCCTGTACGAGACCCATGACCGCTCTCCGCAATTTCTGGCCGGACGACATGTCCGCCGTGCAGCGCACTATAACGGCGGATCCACGGCGGACGGGACATGTCGATCGTCATGTGGTGCACGTGAGCGGGAACCGGTCGGGCGGGCGGTATGCTGCGCCGAGGGCCGGTCGCACGTCGCGATCGGAGGGGAGGCGGCCGATGCGGCATCGGACGGGACGATGGGCGCGATTCGCGAGATTCGCCGCGCGGTGGTGGTGGCGCATCGCGTCGTTCGGCCGTCCTGTCACCAGCACGCCGTGGAATCGCGAGAGGCACTGGCCCAGCGGGGACTACGACGAGATCGCCGAGATCGATCTGACGGACGAGGCGATCGTGGGCCGGCTCGCGCGTCCGCTGCTCCGCGGCGTGCAGGACGGCATGGGGCCGTGGCGGGCCGAGGGGTTCCGGCTGTCCACCGGCGAGGTCATGGAGCTGATCTTCTACGAGTATTACGAAGGACAGTGCTACATCCTGCGTGTCGATCAGGGCACGCCGATCGCCGCCGCGATCGCGCACTTCCTGGAAGCGTTCGACCTCGACGAGACCGCCGTGCGCTGGCGACTCGATGTCCATCTGAAAGACAGGGCAAGCACCTAGGCGGCGGTATCCTGTCGGCTTGCCTGCCGTCGTCCACGGATTCGCCATGATCGTCCGCACGTCCCTGTCGAAGCTCTTGCTCGTGCCCTTGCTGTCGCTCGCCGTCGCCGGCTGCGAGTGGCCGAACGGGTCGCCGCCGCGCATGGGGCGGACGCCGCCTGTCGATGCGCAGGCGCCTGCCGATGCGCAAGCGCCGAATGCGGCAACGCCGCCGAAACCGATGCCGACCAAGCCTTTCGATTTCGGCGCACCGCCGTCGGCCGGACCGGCGACGGCCTGCGGCTTTCCGGCGCTGCCGGCCGATGCGCACCTTTACGCCGCGGGTGCATACGGCGGCGCGAAGGCGGATTTCCAGATCGACGAGAGCGGGCACGAGGCGACGACGATCCGGGTGGCGGTGAACAAGCCGGGCGAATCGGTCGCGCTGCTGCTGGGGGCGTACGAGCCGACGGTGTGGAGCGTGGGCTGGTCGCCGCGGACGCGGGTCGTCGCGGTGCTGGTCAGCGGCTATCACGCGCAGCGGGTGTCGGGCGTGCCGGCGAACGTGCCGGTGATCGTGAGCACCTACGACAACCGCGGTGCCTGCGGCTACGCCCATGTCGGCGACGACAGCGCGGGCGCCGTCGAGGCCCTCGCGCAGCGTGCGTTCGGGCGCCTGCCCGAGGCCACGTACGTTGCGCGCGACGGGCATGCACTGATCGGTGGCGCCGTGGCGGATGCGGCGCTCGTCACCGATGCGTCGGCGCGCGATGCCGCGAGCTTCGCGCTGAAGGATGCACCGCCCGCCGGCGATGCCGGGTTGCAGGCGGCGCTGCAGGCAGGCGTGCTGCGCCTGGCCACCGATGCGGACGTTGCTGCATGGCGCGAGGCCCATCGCCGGCAGTTGCCCGCGGGGATGACGGACGACATGCGCGCGCCTGCAGTGATGCAGGATCGCGCGTACGTCGTGCTCAAGCCCTTCCGCATCCCGGCCGGGCTGTACGGCGCGCACCTTGCGGTCTTCTACGTCGCCGAAGGCGTGCCGCTGCCGACCGGCGATCCCGGCCACTCGCCGATCTACGACATGAACTCCGGGCGCTGCCTCGGTGCCGTCTGCGGCATGGGCCGCTAGCGCGCGTCGCGCGCTGCGGCGTGTGCGTCACTCGCCGGCGGGCTTCCGCAGATGCACGCGCGGCGCGGGGGCTGCCGGGGCCGCCGGCTCGGCAGGCTCGGTCGGCGCAGGCGAGGGTGCGGCATCGCTGCCGGCGGCGTTGGCTTCGGCCGCACGCGCTTCGCGGCGGCGCGCATCCTTGGCTTCCTGTTTCTTTTTCTTGGCCAGCTCGCGCTGGCGTTTCTCGAACGAATAGTTGGGTGTGGCCAAGACGGGCTCCTGTCTGGAAATGAAGGGGAAAGGTGTTCAGCGACGGCGCTTGCCGGCGGGCGTCGGCGCGACGGACGGGGCCTCGCCTTCGATGCGCGTCAGCGTGCGTGTCACGCCCAGCACCTCGATGCGACCGCCGGCGCGGCGGAAGGCGGCCAGGTCTTCGGCGATGCGTTCGCTGGTGAGTCCGGTGTTGCGACTGCCGCGTTCGCCTGTCTTCTGCGGTGCGAAGGGCGGGCGAGCCTTGGACGGCGACGCGGCGATGGGGTCAGGCGTTTTGACGCGGGGCATGTCGATGCTCCTGGGTTCGGTCGGGTTCGATCAGTAGAGGACGAGGGGAATGCCGCGTGCGAGCCGATCCGCGTGTTCGCTGCGGACCGATCGGCAATACGGACCGGCTTCGACGAAGCGCCGGCACACATCGGGGCGCGTCTCGTAGATCGAGCACAGGCCGCTCGATCCCTCCACGGCCACGCACCAGCCGTCCTCGTCGCGCGCCATCACGTGCAGCCCGGCGGCGGTGTGGGTGGTGAGGTGCCCGGGGACGCGGTCTTCCGGCTGCAGGACCACGGTCAGGCGGCAGCACACGGCGTCGCAGTTGCGGCAGGAGACGAGGCTCATGCTGCCAGCCCGCGACGGTAATGCAGCAATCGACCGCGCTTCGCGATGTCCTCGTCGTCCATGGCGCAGCGTTCCTCCTCGACACCGAATCCCTGCGTCTCGAGGTGGCGCGTGAACGCCGCGCTCTGGCCGCGTCCGGGATCGGTGATCAGCACTTCGCAGGCCGGGCGTGCGTGGCGCTCGACCACGCGCGACAGCAGGTCGGCGTGCCCGCGCTCGTACAGCACGTCGCTGGCGATGATCATGTCGAAAGCGCCCAGCGTCGGCAGCGGCTGGTCCCAGCGCAGTTGCCGGTAGTGCAGCGCCGGCAGCGCGTTCAGCGCGGCGTTGTAGGCGAGGAACGGCTCGGCCAGCGGATGGATGTCGGAGGCCACGACCTCGGCGCCGCGCCGTTGCAGGACCAGACTGGCCAGGCCGATGCCGCAGCCGAGTTCGAGCACCCGCTTGCCGGTGACCTCGGCCAGCGCCATCGCCCGGGCGAGGAGGCGTTCCGAGGGCCACAGCTGGCCGAACAGGCTCCATTGTGCGGAGGAAATGCCGAGTCGGGCGCCGTGGCCGTCGGGGTCGGCGAATTGCTGGCGGTCGCTCAGGACCCGCAGACGGTAGGCGTGCCCGCCGATCTGGACGGTGAGATTGCGTGTGGTGAAGCCGGGCAAGTCGCTCCCCTGGAAGCGTCGCCCGGTGTGCGGGCGATGACGCATGGAAGGAAGCGAAGCGGCGACGAAGGTCGCGCGGGACGCGCAGTGGCAGGAGACGACCTGCCGCGGGATCATAGCAGGCCCGCGGCAGGCCATGGCGGAAACCGGGCAATCCGCAGGTGCGGCCTGCCCGGTTCAGGTGGGTCGATTCAGGGTCTGCCGGTTCCGGGCATGCCTGTCCGGGGCTGGCCCGTTCAGAACCCGTTGTCGCCGTCCAGCAGACGCCCCAGCCCGCCGAGCACCGAGCCCTCGTCGCGACCGCCGCCGCGCTGCGGGGCCGCGGCCAGCATGCGGCCGGCCATGCGCGAGAACGGCAGCGACTGCAGCCACACCTTGCCCGGGCCGGTCAGCGTGGCGAGGAACACGCCTTCGCCGCCGAACAGCATGCTCTTGATGCCGCCGACCGCGCGCACGTCCATGTTCACGGTGTCGTGGAAAGCCATGACGCAGCCGGTGTCGACGTCCAGGCGTTCGCCCGCGCGCAGTTCGCGCTCGATCACGGTGCCGCCGGCGTGCACGAACACCCAGCCGTCGCCTTCCAGCTTCTGCATGATGAAACCTTCGCCGCCGAACAGGCCGGTGAGGATCTTGCGCTGGAAGTGGATGCCGACCTGCACACCGCGCGCGCCGGCGAGGAAGCTGTCCTTCTGGCAGATCAGGCGGCCGTTGTGTTCGTCCAGCTTCATCGCCAGCACGGTGCCGGGGTAGGGCGCGGCGAACGCGACGTGCGCCTTGCCGGTGCCGGTGTGCGTGTAGACCGTGGTGAACAGGCTCTCGCCGGTGACGACGCGCTTGCCGGCGGCCATCAGCTTGTCGAGGAAGCCGCCGCCCTGGCCGGAATGCGAGCCGTTGCCGAAGACGGTGTTCATCTCGA
This sequence comes from Lysobacter sp. DMC97, assembly GCF_056313745.1. Taxonomy (NCBI): domain Bacteria; kingdom Pseudomonadati; phylum Pseudomonadota; class Gammaproteobacteria; order Lysobacterales; family Lysobacteraceae; genus Lysobacter; species Lysobacter sp. DMC97. The sequence goes on from NZ_JBQUZR010000003.1 coordinate 522,212, forward strand.
CGTCGGCGTGCTTGTACATCAGCGCGCCGGCTTCGGCGATCGCGCTTTCGCCGGGGTCGAGTTCCACTTCGACGAACTGCATGTCGTTGCCGACGATGCGGTAGTCGATGTCGTCGTTGCGCAGCGTGCCGCGCGCGCCGGCTGCGGTCGGCAGCGGCGGCGGCAGCGGGGCCTGCGGGCCGGTCGCACGCAGTTCGGCGACTTCGGCGACCGGGCGCCACGCGGTGAAGCCCTCGCGCCAGCACTGCGTGGCCGGATGCTGCCGTGCGTACGCCTGCGCGGCGGCGTCGTCGAGCGGGCCGATGCGGTCGCCGCCGGCGGCGTGGAAATACCAGTGGTTCATCGTGCGATCCTTCGGTGGGGTGGAATGGCGCACACGCTAGCAGGCGGCACCGTGCGGGACCCGTGCCGCCGGTCACGACGCATCCCGGCGGTGGCCGTCCGGGCGCCTGCCTATACTCTGCGGTCCGCCGAACCGCCGCCCGCGATGAAATACGACGACGCCGAGTACTACTTCCTCGAGTTCGAGACCGACCTGCCCAACGAGAACGGCGGCCGCCACATCGGATTGTTCCTGGAGTGGGCGATCCTGCGCGGGCTGGCGGGCGACACCTTTGCCGACGAGGCCGACGCGCTGCGGGCCGGGACGACGACCGGGCTCGACCTGCTGTTCGAACACTGCGACGGCAAGCTGCTCGACGACGATCTGAACGAGGAAGGCAACGCCTTCGCCGCCGCTTGCTACGAGCGCTTCGTGCTCAACGACTTCATCGAGGCGATGAACTGTGCGCCCGATGCCGGCGTCGACGCCATCTTCGGCGCCGACCTCACGCCGCAGCGGCATGCACGCGTGCTGTGGCAACTGGACCGGCGCTACGCCGAGTGGCGCCGGGGCTTCGGTTTTCCGGCACGCGCCGACGTGCTGGAACGGCTGGTCGACGCGCTGCAGCCGGTCCTCGACGCCGCGCGGTTCCAGCGCATGCCGCCATCGGTCTGGAGCCAGATCGCCGACGTCGCGACCTTCGAGCGCAAGGTCGGCGATGCCGTGCAGTCCGTGAATCTGTACGCTGTCGACGATCCCGAGTGGTTCCACGGCGTGCGACTGGAATGCACGCTGCACGTGCCGGCGCTGTACGACGCCATCCTGCGCGAGAAGACCGAAGACCAGGGCGTCGTCACCTCGCTGCAGAATTCGGCCGAAGTCCCGTTCGCACGGCTCGCCGACGGCTGGGCGGGGGCGGTGCAGGACTATCGCCGCGACCAGTCGGGCTTCTGGCTCTTCCGCGAGGACGACCTCGCGCCGCTGCTGGCCTGGCTGGCCGCGCGCGTGAAGACCTTCGTGCTGCCGTTGCTGCGCAGCCTGGACGGCATCGACGGACTGGCGCTGGCCCACGGCACCCGGCCGATGTCGGCGTCGCCGCTGTTCCTGCCGCACGATCCCTATCCCGCGTTGCTGGCCGCCGAGATGGCGAAGCATCCGCGCCTGCGCGGCATGCTCGACGAGACCGAGGCGGCGATCCTCGCGCTCGCACCGCGTGCGCACAGCCGTGACCAGGACGGCGCGCTGGCGCTGATCCCGCGCCTGCGCGACCGCGCGCGCGGCTGGATGCCTTGATGCCCTGACGTCGCGGCGCGCGGCAAGTGATGAAGGTCATGGCAGGGGGCGTCGGTCGCCATGCGTCTCCTGAAATGCGGTGCAGTGCAGGATCGATTCCCGATTCGGGGCTCGTGTCGCGTCCCCCTCTTCGGAAATCCTCCATGAAACGATCGATCCTCTCCGCCGCGCTGTGCCTGTCGTGCGCGAATGCCCTGCCTGCGACGACCGCCTTCGCGGCGCAGGCGTACAGCCCCTATCCGCCCGCCGGCACCTACGACGCCAGCGACGCCGCATTCGAGCGCCAGCTGACGGTACGCCGCGACGGCAGCTTCACGCTGGAGGTCATGCAGAAAGGACGACCGGGCAACCTGCGCAGCGGCGCGGGCGAAGGCCGCCTCGCGGACGCGCCCGGCGGTTGGCGCTACGCCGAAGGACGCTGCAGCATGGCCCTGCGCCGCGCAGCGGGCGGCATGCAACTGCATGTCGACGGCTGCGCCGGAGAGTGGGGCGACGTGCCGTTCGATGGCAAGTACGTGCTGCAGGGCGCGGCGCCGGTCGCACCGCCTGCGCCTGCGGCGTCGCCGGCAGTGCCCGGCGGCGCCGGGCTCCCGTCGCGCAGGGAATTGAACGATGCGTGGTCGACGCTGGATGTCGGCAGCATGGCCGGCAAGACCGTGATGGTGATGGCCAGGCCCGTCGCGGGCGGATCGGAGGACGCCGCCCTCGAACGTTTCTCCCGGGCGGTGTTCGTCATCGACACGACCAGCGATTACGCGTCGCTGTCGCGCGCGGAGATGGCGCGTCCGCCGCTCGCGCTCGTGGAGATCCCGCTGCCCGCGACCGGCCCGGGCCAGGGGCTCGCATTCGAGATCGAATGCACGAGCGGGAAGATCGAGGACGTCGTCGTGGTCAGCATCGCGAGCGCGCACGGCGACAAGCCGATGTCGTACCGACGCGCCGGTGCGTGGGTGCTCGACGGCAGTCTGCACGCCGTGGAGATCAAACCTGCCGCCAAGGTCGAATGCCCGGTGCAGCCCGGCTACTGAGCGCGCCGCATGACCTCCGGCGCTTGCCCGGGGAGGGCGCCGTCGGCACAGTGCGCGCTTTCTTCCCGAGCGAGACCGCCATGACCCCGTCGCTTGCCCCGTTCCGCGTCGCGCTGCTCACGGCCGCGCTGGCGTTCGCCTCCGGCACCGCCTTTGCCGCCGACGCGCCGCAGGATTTCCTCGCCGCGCACCTCGACACCTCGGTCGATCCGGGCGTGGACTTCTTCCAGTACGCGAACGGCGGATGGCTGAAGGCGCACCCGATCCCGGCGTCGGAAGCGGCGTGGGGCATCGGCAACGAGGTCGAGGAAGAGTTGTACGCGCGGCTGCGGACGATCAGCGAGAACGCCGCGACGTCGCAGGCCGCGACGGGCAGCGACCAGCAGAAGATCGGCGATTTCTGGTCGACGGCGATGGACACGGCGCGGGCCGATCGCCTCGGCATCGCGCCGCTGCGCGACGAACTGGCGCGGGTCGACGCGATCACGACGCCGGCCGGCGTCGTCGACACCGTGTTCGCGTGGAAGCAGATCGGCGTGCCCGGCCTGTTCAGCCTGTTCGTCGCGCAGGACGACAAGGACAGCGCGACGATGGCGGTGCAGGCGTACCAGGGCGGCCTTGGCCTGCCCGAGCGCGACTTCTACTTCAACAAGGAAGCCGGCGTCGCGAAGATCCGCACCGAGTACGTGGCCCACATCGCGCGCACCTTTGAACTGCTGGGCCGCAAGCCCGCGGACGCGAAGGCGGCGGCGCAGCGGGTGATGGCGTTCGAGACCGCACTGGCGAAGGCCTCGCGCAAGCTCGAGGACCTGCGCGACCCGGAGAAGAACTACAACAAGATGTCGCCGGCGGAACTGACCGCGAAGTACACGCCGTCGATCGACTGGCGCGCGCGCTTCGCCGAGTGGGGCCTGCAGCCCGACTACCTGCTCGTCGGCCAGCCGGAGTTCTTTGCGGCCGAGGAGAAGTTGCTGCACGCGACGCCGGTGTCCACGCTGAAGGATTACCTGCGCTACCACCTCGCCGACGCCTACGCGCCGTACCTGTCGACCACGTTCGATGCCGAGCATTTCCGCTTCCACGGCAAGGCGATGTCGGGTCAGGAAGAGCAGCGCCCGCGCTGGAAGCGCGTGGTCGACGAAGAGAACGACGCGCTGGGCATGGTGCTGGGCCGGATCTTCGTGAAGGACTATTTCCCGGAAACCTCGAAGCGTCGCTACACCGCGATGGTCGAGGCGATCCGCGGCACCTTCCACGACCGCATCCAGCGCCTGGACTGGATGAGCGACGCGACCAAGGCCAAGGCGCTGGCGAAGCTGGCCGCGGTCACGCCCAAGGTCGGCTATCCGGACACGTGGAAGGATTTTTCGACGCTGCAGATCGGTCGCGATTCGTATGCCGCGAACGTGATGGCGGCGGCGCGCTGGCAGTTCCGCGACAACCTGTCGAAGTTCGGCAAGCCGGTGGACCGCACCGAGTGGGGCATGACCCCGCAGACCTACAACGCCTACTACAACCCGTCGAACAACGAGATCGTGCTGCCGGCGGCGATCCTGATGATCCCGGGCACGACCGATGCGCAGGTGGACGACGCGGTCGCCTACGGCTACGTCGCGGCCAGCACCATCGGCCACGAGATCACCCACGGTTTCGACGACCAGGGCCGCCAGTACGACCAGCAGGGCAACCTGTCTGGCTGGTGGTCGAAGGAAGACGAGGACCGCTTCAACGCCGCCGCGCAGAAGATGGTGGCGCAGTTCGATGCCTACGAGCCGCTGCCGGGCCTGCACATCAACGGCAAGGCCAGCCTGGGCGAGAACATCGCCGACTACGGCGGCGTGCTGCTGGGGCTGGAGGCGTTCCAGAAGACCGAGCAGTACCGCAAGGGCGAGAAGATCGGCGGCCTCACCCCGACCCAGCGCTACTTCCTGGGCTATGCGCTGGGCTGGATGATGCAGCAGCGTGAACAGGTGCTGCGCAGCCGCCTGCTGTCGGACGTGCACGCCCCGGCGAAGTGGCGCGTGCTGGCGCCGATGTCGAACATCCCGGAGTTCTACGAGGCGTTCGGCGTCAAGCCCGGCCAGCCGATGTGGCGCAAGCCGGAAGACCGGGTGAAGATCTGGTGACGTCCCCGGCCGGGGCAGCGCACCGCGCCGCCCCGGTCCGTCGCGGTAGCCTTGCCGGCCCCGATGACAGGCCCGATCGCCGGCCCGATCTCCTGCCGATCAGGCCGCGGCCGGGCCCGCGGGTGTGACCGGTACCCGAAATGCCGCGATCGGGGCCCTATTGCCGTCATCGTCGACGTAGGACAATGGCCCGCCTTCTCCTTGGCTGTCGACGACCGGTGTCCTTCATGCTCTGGCTGCGCGTGGTTCCGATCCTGCTGCTCATCGCGGCGAACACCATGCTGCACGTCCCGCCGCTGATGGTGGTGGCGGTGTTCAAGGCGCTGCTGCCGTTCGAGAAGGTCCGGCTGGCCTGCAATCCCGTGCTGACCGGGCTGGCGGCGAGCTGGATCGCGGTCAACAGCGCGATGATCGACCGCTTCACCCGCACCCGCTTCCACGTCGAGGAAGCGGTGTCGCCGCGGATGGACGGCCATTACCTGGTACTGGCCAACCACCAGAGCTGGGTCGACATCCTCGTCCTGCAGAAGCTGTTCAACCGGCGCATCCCGCTGCTGCGCTTCTTCCTGAAGCGGCAGCTGTTCTGGGTGCCGATGCTGGGGCTGGCGTGGTGGGCGCTGGATTTCCCGTTCATGGGCCGCTACACCAAGAAGCAGATCGCGAAGCGCCCGGAACTCGGCCATCGCGACCGCGAAGTCACCCGCCGCGCCTGCGAGAAATTCCGCAGCATCCCGGTGTCGGTGATGAACTTCGTCGAGGGCACCCGCTTCACGCCGGAGAAGCACGCGCGGCAGCTGTCGCCGTACCGGCATCTGCTGAAGCCGAAGTCCGGGGGCGTGGCGTTCGTGATCGACGCCATGGGCGACAGCCTGCACTCGGTGCTCGACGTCACCATCGTCTATCCCGGCGGCCGGCCGACGATGCTGGACCTGATGGGCGACCGCATTCCCGAAGTGCGCGTGGCGGTGCGCGAGCGGCCGATCCCGCCGGCGCTGGTCGGCGGCGACTACCAGGCCGATGCCGCCTACCGCGTGCAGTTCCAGCGCTGGCTCAACGGGATCTGGCAGGACAAGGACGCGGAGATCGCGCGCCTGCTGGGCGAACCCGACCTGCCGCCGGTGCCCGCGACCGCCGCCGCCGCGACCGCGGACTGAGTCAGCGGCGCACGCCAAGCACGCCGTCGAGCGCGAGTTCGGTCCGGAACCCGGCCTTCTCCAGCCGCTTCGCCACTTCGCGCGGCACGTCGCGGCCGCTGGTCAGCGCGTTGGGCGTGCCGGTGTAGTGGAACAGCCGCGCATCGCGCCGCGCCACGCGCGCGAGCTGGTCGTAGAACGCCTGCGAATACAGCTCGCCGGCGATGCCGAAGCGCGGCGGATCGTGCAGCAGGGCGTCGAATGCGGCGTCGGGCAGCTGCGTGATCGCCTGCGACACGTCGCCGTGCGTGAGCGACAGCCGACCGCCGTGTTCCGGTGCGTCGGGATCGGGCGACCACGGGTTGAGCGTGCGCAGCCACAGCACGTCGGCGTTCTTCTCGAACGAGACGATGCGCGCGGCGCCCGCCTCCAGCGCGCAGGCGGCGAAATAGCCGAGACCGCCGCAGGTGTCGAGCACCGCCCGGCCCTGCGGCCGCACCAGCGCGACCTTGCGCCGCGCGTCCTCGACCGGCGAGGTCTTCGCCGTGGGCAGCATCTTGATGCCGTCGATCTCGAACGTCGGCGCGCCCCAGTCGGTGGGCACGAGCTTGATCAGGCCGCCGGAGAAACGCGAGACCGGCGCGAAGTCGTCGCCGTCCCAGGCGTGGATCGTGCGGTCCTTCAGCTTGCCGGGCCACGGGTAGCGCAGGTCGCGCCAGGTCCAGCCGTCCGCGTCGAGCCGCGACGTGTCGGTGCTGCGGCCGAGGTCGAGCGAACCGGTCCACACCTCGGCGCTGGCGTCGCGCGCAGCGACCAGCGCCTCGGCGAGCGCGCGGGTGAGCAGGGGGCCGGCGTACTTCGGCACGGGGACGTTCCGCGGGAGGGGCGGGCAGGATACCCGTCACGCCTCCCGCATGTCGCCCGATGCCCGCATCGGGACCGCAGGATCAGCGGTTGAACGCGGGCCCGTTCACGCCGGCATAGCCGTTGGCGCAGCCGGTGGTGCAGGTGGTCGCCAGCATGTTGTAGGCGATGCGGCCGGCGTTGGTCTTCGAGCGGAAATGGCCGACGCCGTTGCTGGTGTCGCCGCCGCCGGCGTTGTACGGGCTGCCGTCGTTCCAGTTCCAGTCGTAGGCGTAGGCGCTGCTGCCGATGCCGATGTCGACCTGCGCCTTCACGTTGCTGGTCGCGTTGAACAGCGCGCCGCTGCTGCATCCGCCGGCGTAGCTGGTGGTGAAGCAGTGGACCTGGTCGTAGAGGCCGGCGGTGATGGTGTAGAAGCTGATCGACGGATACGCCGTCGGCATCGCGCGCAGGCTGTCGCTGCCGCTGCCGGTCCAGCGGTTGTAGCCGTAGAAGGTGACGCCGGTGCTGGGGTAGTAGCCGAACGTGTAGTAGTTGTACGGATACACGTACGCTTCGGCGTTGCACGTCGGCGCCAGCGGCGACTGGTAGCCGGTCGAGTAGCACGTGTTCAGGCCGCGCAGGCCGCCGCCGATGTTGACGAAGCGGCGCACGCTGCCCTGGATGCCGTAGTACTTGACCGTCGCCAGCGCCATGCTCGAACCCATCGAGTGGGCGACGATGTCGACCTGGCTGCGGCCGGTGTAGGCCTTCACCGCGTCGATGAAGGTCTTGAGGATCTGGTACTTCGTCGGGCTGTGGTAGTTGTTCTGCGGCGATCCGCGCTCGCTCGACGACAGGTAGGTGATGCCGAACAGTTCGCAGTCGCTGTAGCCGCGCGCCTTGAACTCGTCGTACATCGAATTGGCCGGCGTGGTGTAGCCGCTCACCGCGCCCGGTGGCATGTCGAAGCTGATCGCGCTGTCGCCGTTGCCGGGGATGAACACCACCGGCGTGCGCGTGGCGGTGCAGCCGGACGTGCCGCCGAAGCCGCCGCTGCCGACGCCCGGGTTGAAGCCGCCGGCGTACTGGGTGGCGGTGCCGGTGCAGGTGAAGCCGTTGTTGGTGCCGCAGTCCAGCGCCTGCGCGCGGCCGGGCAGCAACAGGGCGGTGGCGCCGACCATCGGCAGGGCAAGGGCCAGCAGCGCGGACGCGGCGGCGGAAGCGAACATGCGGGAAAGCGGCGTGCCGGCGAGCGGCATGCTCGCGGACGACGTGACGGGGAACTTCGACGTGCTGCGCGACATGGGCATCCTCTCCGCTGGGTCGGTACGACGATGATGACGACCGATCCGACCGATAGTGATCCGCGGCATCGCCCCGGCCTATTGCCCGAAAGGGCATGACGCGGCGCAGCATGCGCGTTCCGTGACGCGAGGCCGGCTGCCCGGCACTACACTCTGCGTCCCGACCGCCGCCGACGACACGCCATGACTCAGACCTTTCCCGCCATCGGCACGCCCGGTCAGCCCTGGGGCGCGGCGGAGATCGCCGAATGGCGGTCGCGCCAGCGTCGCCGCCGCAGCTACGCCGACGACGTGCTGGCCGCGATCGAGCGCCTGCGCGACCGGTTCGACGTCGAGCGCTATGGCGAGATCGACGATGGCGACGGCGGGCGGCATCCGCTGTTCGCGGTGCGCAGCCGCGGCTGGGACGACGCACGGCCTTGCGTGCTGGTCACCGGCGGCGTGCACGGCTACGAGACCAGCGGCGTGCACGGCGCGCTGCGCTTCCTCGACCACCATGCGGCGGCTTATGCCGATCGCGTGAACCTGCTGGTGGCGCCCTGCGTCAGCCCGTGGGCCTACGAACACATCCAGCGCTGGAACGCGCAGGCGATCGACCCCAACCGCTCGTTCCGCGAGGACAGCCCGGCGCCGGAGTCGGCCGCGCTGATGCGCTTCGTCGCGCCGTGGCGCGACCGCTTCGCGCTGCACATCGACCTGCACGAGACCACCGATTCGGACGAATCCGAATTCCGGCCCGCGCTGGCCGCGCGCGACGGCAAGCCGTTCGAGCCCGGCACCATCCCCGACGGCTTCTATCTGGTCGACGACACCGAGGCGCCGCAGCCGGACTTCCAGGCCGCGGTGATCGCCGCCGTGGCGCAGGTCACCCACATCGCGCCAGCGGACGCGCAGGGCGAGATCATCGGCTCGCCGGTGGTGGCGCCGGGCGTGATCCGCTATCCGCTGCGCGAACTCGGCCTGTGCGCCGGCCTCACCGACGCGCCGTACCGCACCACGACCGAGGTCTACCCCGACAGTCCCCGCGCCACGCCCGGGCAGTGCGATGCCGCGCAGGCCGCGGCGGTGTGTGCCGCAATCGATTTCGCGCTCGCCGTACCCCCGGTCGGGCGAAGCCTGCCGCCTGTCTGAATCGTGGCCGTCCGGTCGCCCGGGCTGTGACGTCGCGCATTGACCGGCCGCCGGCCGGCCCTTAGCGTCGCCGGCAGTCGGCGCGACCCCCCGCGCCGAGCGAGGACGTCCCTTCGCTCAGGAGAGCCCATGCGCGTGGAGCGCCGTTTTTTCCCGGACAGGACCCGGATCCTGTTCTTCGATCTCGAGTACTACGTCCCGGCGCCGGATCGCGCGCGGCACACCCGCAGCGGCATGCGCTTCTCGCCGCACCTCCCGGACCACAAACTGCTGGGCGGCGCCTTCCTGACCTACCTGCCGATGCTCGACCGGGTGACCCGGCGCACCGAGTTCTGGGTGTGGTCGCACGACGACGAGACCGCGATGCTGCGCGCGCTGACCGCGCACCTGCAGGCCGAGTGGAAGCCCTACGCCGACGCGCGCCAGGAAGGGTCGCCGATCCTCGCCGGCATCGGCATCGGCCACAGCGACGTGCCCTGCCTCGTGACGCGGATCGCGCAGCACGGGATCCTGGACGCGGTGCAGGCCCACGATCTGCTGTACGGCTGCCGCCAGCTGGACCTGGGCGTGGCCAGCTTCGGCCAGTTCGCGCTCAACCACCCGTACTTCGCGTATCCCAAGACCAAGCGCCAGCTCTACGAGAAATACGCCGGCGGCAAGCGCATCGACCCCGGCCGGTCGGTGTGGGACCTGTACGACCGCGGCGACCATGCGGCGATCGAGACCCGCTGCCGCGAGGAGGTCGAGGACGCGCTGGCGATCTACCGGGCGATGTGCGAGACCAAGCACCAGACCGACGCCGCGCTGAAGCGCCTGAAGCAGCTGCGCAAGCGGTTCGCGGACGAACTGGCCCCGGCCTGAGCCGGGCGGCGATGGGCGTCCGGCCGAAGCGGCGGGCGACCCCGTCGATCCGGCGGGCATCCGCGGCGGCACCATCGCCGCCGGTTATGGCACACTCCCCACGGGCCCGCGCGCCGGGGGAAACGCGCCGCGGGCAAGGGGTACGACGGACGGACCAGGGACGGGTGTCGCCGTGAGGCGACCCGGCCTTCGTCATGGCCGAACATATTGTGAAGACATCGGGGGGAACCACATGAGCGGAAGTTCGATGATGGCGCGTCTGCAGCGCCTGGCAGGCCTGGCGGCGCATTGCGAAGCCACGGGCGCGAGTGCGCAGGAAGCGATCGAGCATCTGGACGGTCCGCGCGACGCCGGTCGCCGCCGGTTCACGACGGGCGCGATGGCCGGTGCGGTGGCCGCGGCCGCCGGCGCCGGGGCGATGAGCCCGATGGCGATGGCCGGCGCGGCGAAGCTGCGCAAGGCGCTGGTGACGGGCAACGGCGGCGTGGCGGTGGTCGGCGCCGGCATCGCCGGCCTGAGCTGTGCGTTCGAACTGGGCCGCAACGGCGTCGCCGCCCAGGTCTACGAGGCCTCCGGCCGCGTCGGCGGCCGCTGCTTCAGCCTGCGCGGTGCGTTCGGTCCCCAGGTTGCCGAGCGCGGCGCCGAGTTCATCGGCGGCTCGCACCACACCATGCTGGGCTACGCCCGCATGTTCGGCCTGCAGCTCGAGGATTTCTCGATGCTGCCCGGTTCCACCCGCTACCACTTCGACGGCCGCGTCTATTCCGAGGCGCAGGTGGTCGACGAATTCCGCGGCTTCGTCGGCGCCATGCGCGAGGACCTCGCGCTGATCGGCACGCCCACCGCCGAGCGCCACAACGTCGCCGACGAGACCTTCGACCTGATGAGTCTCGACGACTACCTGACCCTCAACGGCGCCGGCGGCCTGCTGCGCAAGGTGATCGGCGCGGCCTACGCCGCCGAGTACGGCGCCGGCATCGACGAACTCAGCGCGATCGGTTTCCTGCGCTTCCTGCACGGCGACAAGCGCGGCAAGTTCGCGCAGGTCGGCGCGTTCGGCGGCGACGGCTTCCACGTCGTCGACGGCAACGACCGCATCGCCACCGAGCTGGCCGCGCGCCTGCCGTCGCCGGTGCAGACCGGCCATCGCCTGGTCGCGGTGAACAAGCTCGCCGGCGGCCGCGTGCGCCTGACCTTCGACGCCAACGGCCGCACGTTCCAGCGCGACCACGACGTGGTGGTGCTGGCGCTGCCCTTCAGCGTGCTGCGCGACGTGCAGATCGACGCCAGCGTCGGCTTGCCGGACTGGAAGCGCTTCGCGATCCAGCAGTCGGCGATGGGCGACAGCGCCAAGCTGATGGTCGGCTTCAACCAGCCGTACTGGTACATCAAGCACGGCACCAACGGCACCACCTACAGCGACCGCTCGCGCGTGCAGGCCACGTGGGAAACCAACCCGGCCAACGGCAGCGAGACGCGTGCGGTGCTGACCGGCCTGATCGGCGGCGCGGCCGCGCGCAGCTTCGATCCACGCAACCTGACCGCCGAGACCTCGCGCTTCCTCACCGAGCTCAACACGGTGATGCCGGGCGCGTTCCAGGCGGTGCAGCGCAGCGCCAGCGGCGACCCGGTGTCGTTCGCGCAGCACTGGTCGAACAACCCGTACAGCAAGGGCGCGTACACCTGCCATCGCCCGGGCTACTTCACGATGATCGCCCACAACGAAGCCAAGGCCGTCGACAACGTGCTGTTCGCCGGCGACCACACCAGCAGCTTCTACGAGTGGCAGGGCTTCATGGAAGGCGCCGCGCTGTCCGGCCTGCGCGCCGCGGGCGAGACGCTGGCGCTGTCGCAGAGCCGCAGCTTCTTCGCCCGCGCGATGCGGGCGATGGCCTGATCGGGGAACCCGCATGACGTCGCCCGCCGGTCTCGGCGGGCGGCGCGCTCCCGCCACGCGACGTACGATGCAGCCAGGGAGGCCGGCATGTCGCGATTGAAGAACGTCCGCACGCGTCACGACGACGCCCTCAGCCGGATCGGCTGGGAGGAATTTGAACGCGTGCTCGCCGCGTACTACCGCGACGTCGGCTGGTGGGTCGAGCACGTCGGCACCGGCGGCACGGGCGCGACGTTCGACGGCGGCGTCGACTTGCGCCTGCGTCGCGATGCGCAGGTGGTGCTGGTGCAGTGCAAGCACTGGAACGCGAAGCAGGTGACGCACAACGCGGTGCACGAACTGCTCGGCATTCTCGTCACCGAGGGCGCGACCGGCGCGATCCTGATCACCAGCGGCGAATTCACCGACGCCGCGATCGCCGCCGCGCAGCGCACCGACAAACTGAAACTCATCGACGGCCGCGGCGTGCGCGACATGCTCGGCGACGACGCGTTCGCGCCGCCCGACACCGCGCCGGAGGTGTCGCCGCGACGCACATCGCCGCGCCCGGGCGCGAGCCTGCGGCTGTTGCTCCCGATCGTCGCGCTGCTCTGCGCGATCGGCTTCGTGCTCGTGGTGCGCGAGATGCTGGCGCGCACTGCGTCGACCGCAGGCGAGCCACCTGCCGTCGAAGCGCGCACGACGCCGGTCGTCGTCGCGACGCCGGCCATCGCACCGGCGCCGCCACCCGTCGAAGCGCCGCCGCCGCCCACCGCGGCCGAGATCCGCGAATCGCAGCGCAAGGCCGACGAAGCGATGCGCACGATCGAGGACACAACGCCGGAGATGTAGCCGGCGGTCACTTTCCGACGGATGGCCGGGGTCGCCCGGATCGCGCTCGTAAGATGTCGTCGGACCGCAGGGGGCGGGAGGACATGATGAACCGGATGTGCATCGTCTTCGGCATGACGGCCGTTCTGCTTGCGGGATGCGGACCCGCCGCTGAAGACGCGACGGAGTCTCGGCCGCAGCAGGCCGGTCGGCCGATGGACCCGGTGACGACCACCGGGCGCATGGCGGTGATCGAAGGCGCCGCCGTCCTCGGCGATCGCGAGGCTTCGCGCGAGCAGATGGAAGCGCTCACCCGCGATTACATGCAGGCGATCAAGCTCGCGGACGCCACACGCGTGGTCGATCACGAGGCCGCGCGCCGTGCCGCGCGACAGATCGCGGGCGTGCGCTCGTTGGCCTGGATCGACCGCGAGAACCTGCTCGTGATCGTGTCGAGCAACGAAGCGCGTTCCTACGCGACGATCGACGCCATCTGCCTCGCGCTCGAACCGCTCGGGGATACGCTTGGCGTCGTCGTGCATCTGCAGAGTGGCGCGGCCGTCGACGTCGACGATCTCGGCATCCTCAGCCGGAATTGCCAGCTGGCGCCCGGCGAGCGTGCATTGCTTCAGTCGCAGCGCGTCGTCGACGTCGTGCCGGCGGACGTGCAGGCCCAGCATCGCGCCGACAATCCCCGTGCAGCGTTGGATCGCCGTGAACGGGAGCGGCGCAACCGGGAAGCGATGCGGATCATCGAGCAGTCGACGCCGGAGATGTAACCGGCGCCGGCGTCGCACTCAACCCTTCTTCGCGCGCCCCATGCAGCGGCGGTAGCGGCCGTCGACGCGCTTGGCGAACCATTCGGTCGTGAGGTGGCGGGTGATCTTCGGGCTGTGCAGGTCGATCTTCGGCAGCAGCGCGCGCGGCAGCGGCTTGCCCGCGCGCTTGTCCGCCAGCGCGAAGGTCTTGGTGTACAGCGCGGTGTCGGCGAACGACGCGTCGGTGCCGTCCTCCAGATCGCTGCGGATCTGTGCCGGCGTCATGCCGAGCTTGCCGGCCAGCGCGAGCGCGGCGGTTTCGGTCGCGCCCTGCGTGCTGCCGTCGTCGCCCTTGCCGTAGCGGACGAGATCGCCGTCGAGCTGCAGCTTGGTGCCGCCGACCACGCGCAGCGCGTTCTGGAACGCCGCGTTGCGGCTGGCGTAGTGGCCGGCGTTGAAGTCCGCGAAGCGATACAGCGGCTTGTCGTACGGCGCGTCGTAGCCCAGCAGGTGCGCGATGCCGAAGTACACGCCGCCGCGACGCGAGAACACCTCGTGCCGCACCGAGCCGGCGAAGGCATACGGATACGGATGCCGCTTCGCGTGATCCTCGGCGAAGCCGATCGAGACCTGCATCGGTCCGCCGGTGTGCACGGGATTGAGCCGCGCCAGCAGCCGCGAGCCCATCGGCACCTGCGCGATCATTTCCTCGAACAGGTCGCTGAGCTGCTTTTCGGTCTTCGCATCGGTGATGCGCGTTTCCCAGGTGTCGCCGCCGGGCGATTTCAGTTGCAAGGCGCCACGGACCACGAACGCCGGGATGTGGTGGCGCGCGGCGCGGGCCTCGATTTCCTTCAGCGCGATCGCACCCAGCCCCGGCACGGTCGGGTCGGCGACGAACCCCGATTCCTGTTCGATCACCGCGATCGCGGTGCAGAGGTTCGCGGACGAGGGTTCGATGTCCAGTGCCGTGAACGCGGACTGCAGGTCCGCGGCCCAGCCGGGGCGATCCTGGGCGTTCGCCGGTATCAGTCGCTGGAGGCGGGCGCGCACCTGTTCCGGGCTCGACGATTCGTCGTCGGCGCAGCCGGCGAACAGGAAGGCGAGGGAGAGGCAGAACGCGACGCGGCGCGCGCGGAACGGGGTCGGGGCGGTCATCGCCCGCGACTGTAGCCGCGGGCGCGGGTGGCGGGAAGGCGGTGCGATGGCGTCACCGCCGTCACCGCGGTCACGCCGGCCGTACGGGGCGGCGGGCGCGGGCCGGACTCAGTGCAGGCTGTCGGTGATCGAAATGTAGCCGTTGCAGTCGCCGGTGCCGCTGACCATCGCGAGTGCATACAGGTCGTGCGCGAAATCCGGGCCGCTGTAGACGTAGCCGGTGCCGGCGGACGCGCCGCTCACGCCGGCGCCGGTGCGGAAGACGGTCTGGCCGCTGATCCGGTTGGCGGCGTAGGCATCCGCGTACAGCGACACCCGCGACGGCACGCCGACGGGGCGGCTGACGATGCCGGTGGCGTTGGCGAGGGCGCGCGCGTAGTAGTAGTTGAGCCCGCCGCCGCCGTTGTCGAGGTAGTAGCCGGTGGTCGCGTCGATCCATGCCTGCGCGGTGTAGGTGATGGTGCGCGTGCCGTTGAAATAGCGGCAGAAGAGCAGGCCGCTGGTACTCAGCTTGGCGTTGTCCGTGCCGGTGCCGGCACGAGCGGTGGCGAGCCGCGCCTGCGTCGCTTCGAGCCGGCGCACCAGCGTCCGCGTCTTCATCTCGGTGCGCGCATCGTCGCCGACCCGGGCGCGCAGCGCGGCGAGGTCGTAGCGCAGGCCGGCTTCGCCGAGGGCGACGGTCTTGCCTGCGAGCGGGCCGCGGACGACCTGGTAGACGCCGGGGGCGGCCGCTTCGACCTGGTCGCCGTAGTCGCGGAGGAACTGGGCTTCGCTTTCGATGCGGAAGCCGTTCGGGGCGGTCGCCGGACCGGCGAAGGCGTTGCCGGCGAGCAGCAGGGTGGCGCAGGCGGTGGCGAGCGAAGACATCTTGCGCGTCATGGAACGGAGCTCCTGAAGGGGATCGTCTGGCGCGGCGCCCGGGGCGGCCGCGGACCCGCGGGGCGGGTTCCCTTCCTCCAGCGGAATCCGGTGCCGGACCGGATCACGCCCCGGCGCGCGTTCGCGTCGTCAGGCGATGTCGCCGGGTGCGGCGCTGGCCGCGCGGGCGAGACGGTCGTGCACGTCGCGCCAGTCCTCGTCCGCGGGCGGACGCTCCAGCCAGATCGCGTCGACGCCCGCGGCGTCGGCGGTGTGCAGCGCGTCGTACAGCAGGCGGGCGTAGCCGGCCTTGTCGGTCGGCATGGCGATGCGCAGCGCCACGCCGGTCGCGGGCAGGTCAGGCGTCTGCGCGAGCAGCGCGATGCGCGCATCCGCGGGCAGCCTCGCCAGCCGCGCGCGCAGGGCCTCGGTGGCGAACACGTGCAGCGGCGCATGCGGCCGGTAGTGCACGGCGACGTTGCCCGGCACTGCGGTGTCGTGGGCCTCGGGGAAGGCGACGGCGACGCCGAGCACGTCTTCGAGCTGGCGGCGCGTGATCGGCCCCGCGCGCACGATCCGCGGCGCGTCGCCGGTCAGGTCGCCGCTCAGATCAACGATCGTCGATTCCAGCCCCACCGCGCACGGGCCGCCGTCGAGCACGGCGTCGATGCGGCCGCCGAGGCCGGCCAGCACCTGGTCGGCGGTGGTCGGGCTCAGCCGCTGGTAGGGATTGGCCGACGGCGCGGCCACGCCGCTGCCGAGCGCGCGCAGCACCCGCAGCAGCACCGGGTGGTCTGGCATGCGCAGGCCGATGCTGGGGCGGCCGCCGGTGGCGGTGTCCGGCACGTGGTCGGCGCGGTGCAGCAGCAGGGTCAGCGGGCCGGGCCAGAACGCCGCGGCCAGCCGCCGCGCGGCCTCCGGCACGTCGCGGGCCCAGTCGCCGAGCCACGCCGCGTCGCCGAGGTGCACGATCAGCGGATGGTTCGCCGGCCGACCCTTGGCGGCGAAGATCCCGCGCACGGCCTCCGGGTTCATCGCGTCGGCGGCCAGCCCGTAGACGGTCTCCGTCGGCACCGCGACCAGCCGACCCGCGCGCAGCAGGCGCACGGCCTCGGCGACATCGGCGTCGCGCGCGGCGTCGAGGCGGCGGGTGGCGAGGGGGGCGGCAGGCATCGCGACAGGGTAACAAACCGGCCCCGCGCGCCTTCCCGGTGCAGGTCCGACGCGACCGGACTACCATCCGGACTCGCCCCGTTTTCCCGTGCGAAGGAGACTCCCATGGCCACCGGTTGGGCCGGCGACGGCGCCGTGCAGGACCAGATCGACGCAACCGTGAAGGACGGCATCGCGCGGGCGCGCAGCCGCCTGCGCGAGGGGCCGGGCCTGGAGCGTTGCGAGGACTGCGACGCGGTGATCCCCGAAGCGCGCCGCCGGGCGATCCCGGGCGTGCGCCTGTGCGTGCCCTGCCAGGAAGCGCACGATCGCGAGGAGGCCGGCCATGCCGGCTACAACCGCCGCGGCAGCAAGGACAGCCAGTTGCGCTGAACGGTGGCGTGGGCGCGACGGCATCGGCGCCCCGCATCGCGCCGGCGCCTCCGGAAGCCGGCGTCGATCGATCCCGCAAGCGTGCGGCGTGCCGGGGACCGTCCGTCGCCGGTCGATGTGACCGGCGTCCTGTTTCGCCGTTTCCGCTGGCCGTCGCCGGCGGCCCGGGGCGTTGGACCGGATGGCGATCGCCGATCGCCAGGCGGTTCATCGGAAGGAGCGCCCGACGCGCGCAAGGCGCGCAGGCATCGCGTCGTGGCCCGGCCGGAGACGCCGCCACGATGCACGCCGGGACCTCGCGTCCGCGAACCGTCTTCCTGGATCCTCTCGAAAAGGAAGACGCCACATGAACGCATCCAGAAGAACGGCACTGACGCTGGCCTGCCTGTCGCTGCTGCCCGCCGCCGCGATGGCCTCGAACTGGGAAATGACCTCGGGCCTCGCGACCCAGAAGGAACTCCACACCGGCAACCGCGAGGTGCGCGCCTGCGCCGGCGGGGGCTCGGTCAGCGTGGGCACGGCCACCCAGGCCGGCGGCAACACCGACATCCTGATCGAGCGGCTGAACGTCTCGGCCGGCCTGATCTGGCGCAACCAGTACGACACCGCCGGGCGCCCCGAGCGGGCGGCCAAGGTCGCGGAGTTCCGCGACGGCACCGGTTTCGCCGTGGTCGGCAGCCTCGATCCCGTCCCCGGCGGTGCGCTGAACTCGTACTTCACCATCGCCAAGTTCGACTGCAACGGCAACCCGGTGTGGCGCTTCTATTACGGCGACAACGTCGACTACAACAGCGGCTTCGACATCCTGCAGACCACCTCCGGCGACGCCGCGGCCGGCACCGCCGTCGGCGATCTCGTCGCGCTGGGCAAGTACTACAAGCCCGCGGCGGGCGGCCTGCCGGCGGTCTACCGGCCGCGGATCGCGCGCACCCGTTCGACCGGCGCGGCGATCTGGGTCCGCGATTACCAGGCCGCGATCGCCGGCGATTTCGAACTGCAGGCCATCGCCGAACTGCCGCCGGTCGCGCCCAGCCTCACCGGCGACCTCGTCGCGGTCGGGAGGATCAACGGCGAGACCGCGCTGATGCAGGTCAACGGCAACAACGGCAGCGTGGTCTGCACCGCGCGGACCGTCGGCCTCGGCACCGCCCAGTACCACGACGTGGTCGGCGTGAAGACGGCCGGCGGCCCGGAAGTGCTGGCGATCGGCGAGACGATGCCGACCGCCGGCGGCACGCAGCAGGTCTACCTCGCGCGCTACGTGCCCAACTGCCTGCTCCGCGTGCACACCGTCTGGGGCAGCAGCACGGACCGGCAGATCGGCTGGAGCAACGACCTCACCCTCGCCACGACCTACACCGGCGCGCCGGCGGGCGTGCTGGTGATCGCGGGCGAGGTCAACGGCCCCTACGGCACGGTGCTCAACAGCCAGGACGCCTTCACCCACCTCGCCCATCCGCAGTCGCTGCTGCCGTACGTGCTGCCGAGCGGCGCCCCGGTCATCGGCAAGCGCTACGGCACGCAGGGCCCGCTGGCCGAGAAGGCCTACGCGGTGTCGGCCGGGAGCAACGGCGCCTACTTCGCCGGTGCGTCCAGCACCGACTGGCTGGCGAACGGCGACCCGCTGCACGCGCTGACCGTGCGCCCCGATGCCAGTTCGTTCAAGACCGTGTGCTCGGTCGACTGGAACCCGCCCGCGAACGCGCTGCCGCTGTCGAGCAACGTCTACGCCGTGACGATCCTCGCGAAGACGTTCAACCAGCTGTCGGTGCCGACCCGCATCCCGCTGCCGAACCAGCAGCCGTGCTGCGCGATCGTGCCTTGAAGACCGTGCCATGACGACGGCGTGACGCGCCCCGCCAGGTGCGCGTCCGTCGCCGCCATGCGGACCGGGACGATCGAGGTCGTCCCGGTCCGCGCGGGCGATCGGCTATCCTGCGGCCGCCGAGGCCGGGGATCGCAGGGGAACGCAATGGGCAGCATCGACAGGCGGCATTGCCGGATCGTGGCGCGGGTCCGCAGGATGGTGTGGCTGGTGCTGGTGTGCCTGTTGGCCTGCGTAGCGCCGGCGCAGGCGATCATGCGCGAGGTCGATCCGGGCGAAACGCCGCGGCTCGGTGCCGCCGAAGGATTGCTGCTGATCGCCGTCGACACCGACGTCGAACTGACGGCGGTGCGGATCTCGCGGCAGGGCATCAATCTCGACATGCGCACGCTGCGCGGCGTGAAGATCGGTCGCAGCCAGCGCCTGTATGCCGTGCCCGCCGGCCGTTACCGCTGGGCGTCGGTCGACTACGTGGGCGAATTCCGCCTCTCGAAGGATCCGGAATTCGGTTTCGAGGTGAAGCCCGGCGTGATCAACTACCCGGGCGATCTCGTGTTCCGCTCCACGGGCTGGCTGAGCGCGATCGTCCACGTCAGCAACCGGGGCCTGCGCGCGATGGACGCGCTGGCGCCGGACCATGCGGCACTGTTCGCCACGCAGCGCTTCGCCTTCACCGGCCATTACCCCGATCCGTTCCCCGAGTTCTACCGGCAGGCGATCGCCACTGCGGGGCGTCCTGCGGAAGACGGGACGGTGGATCCGCCCGAACCCGGCACGCTGCCGCTGTCGCTGCGCGAGCTGTGGTGGCCCAGCCGCGTGCAGATGATCGAGTTGAATCCGCGTGGCGACCTGTTCGCGGAAGCCGTGCTGTTCCGCAAGCCCGCCGCGCGGAAGGAGAAGAACGGCGCCGGAGAGCGGGGCAGCGAAGCCAAGGCCGAGGACGAACCCGACTGGCGCTGGGCGATCGACCTCGTCGACCTCCGGCAGGACAAGGTCGTGCGGCTGTTCGAATCGCCCAAGCCGGTGTCGCGCCTGGACTGGGCCGACGACCGCTCGCTGATCATGAGCATCGGCGGTGCCAACGAACCGGACGCGCTGGTCGTCGCCAATGTCATCGACGACGCGCAGGGGCGGCGCTACGACAAGGTCATCGTGCCGCGCGTCGGCGCGCTGGTGAAGGTGCTCGACAACGAGCCCGGGCACATCCTGTTCGCCTCGGTCAGCGGCAGCAGCGTCGCGGTGCACAAGCTCGACATCCGCACACAGGCGGCGATGAAGCGGTTCGACTTCACCACGTCGCCGCGCTACGACCGCGGCATCACCGACGGCCGCGCCTTCTTCGCCGATGCCGCCGGCCGCATCCGCCTGGCGATCACCGTCGACAAGGCCGGCAAGCGCGTGCTCGTGCATGGCGGCGACGGCGTGTTCCGCAAGGTGCTGACGCTCGACGAGGACACCGATTTCGAGCCGATGGCGCTGTCGGCCGACGGCGCGCTGGTCTACGGCACGGCCGAGCGCGATCGCGGCCAGCGCGAACTCGTCGAATTCGATCCCGCCACCGCGCAGATCACCCGCACCGTGTTCTCGAAGCCGGGACGCGACGTGATCCGGCCGATCATGTCGGTGAAGGGCGAACTGATCGGCGCCAGTTACTACGAGAACGGCCTGCTCTACACCCAGTATTTCCGCGACGCCGACGCCACGCTCTACCGGCGGCTAAACGCGGCCTTCCCCGGCCGTTCCGCGACGATCCTGCAGGCGACCCCGGAGCGGCGGAAATTCCTGGTCGGCGTCGGCGGCAGCGACAAGCCGATGGACGTCTATTTCTTCGACGCCGACGCCAACACGGCGTCGCTGGTCAGCGAGACCATGCCGTGGCTGGCCTCGCGCACGTTCGCGCCGGCGACCGCGCTGCGCACGAAGAGCCGCGACGGTTTCGAGATCGAGGCCTACCTGACCCTGCCGCCGGGCGCGAAAGGCAAGGTGCCGCTGGTGCTGTTCCCGCACGGCGGTCCGATCGGCGTGCGCGACGACCGCTACTTCGATCCGGAAGTGCAGATCATCGCCTCGCTCGGCTACGCGGTGCTGCAGGTCAACTTCCGCGGCTCGGAAGGCTTCGGCACCGCGTTCCGCAAGGCCGGCGAGCGCAGCTACGGCACCGCGATCGAGGACGACATCGACGCGGCGCTGGCCGCGGCCCTGGCGCAGTATCCGCTCGATCCCGATCGCATCTGCGCGGTCGGCGCCAGCTACGGCGGCTATTCGGCGATGGTGACCGCGATCCGCTGGCCGGGGCGGCTCAAGTGCGTGGTGTCGATGGCCGGCATCAGCGATCGCGCCCTGTTCTTCACCGCCAGCGACAGCGCCCGCAGCGAAGAGGGACGCAAGCTGATGGAGCGCGTGATCGGCGATCCCAATACCGAGATGGACGACATGCAGCGCAACTCGCCGCTGTATCGCTACAAGGAACTGACGCTGCCGATCCTGCTGGTCCACGGCCGCGAGGACCTGCGGGTGGACTACGAACACACGCGACGGCTGGTGCGGATGCTCAATCTCGCCGGCCGGCCGCCGGCGCTGATCGCGCTGGACCACGAAGGCCACGGCTTCGACGCCGACGCCGACAAGACCCGGGTCTGGAGCGCCGTCGCCGGCTTCCTCCGCGCCCATCTCGGCAACGCGCCGGCGCCTGTGACGGCGCCGGCGCATTGAGGAACATCAGGGCTGGTACGTCACCGTCAGCGTCGCGCTGGCGGCGTTGCCGATCCACAGGTAGTTGGTGGCCGCCTGGTTGGCGCTGAAGCGCAGGCGCAGTTGGGTGCGGCCGGTGCGGTTGACGGCGGACAGGCCGGCCGCGGAGAACAGGTTGCTGGTCTGGGTGCCGCCGGTGAACGGCGTGAGCTGGGCGGCGGCGCTGGCGGTGACGGCCGCGCCCCAGTCGGGCGTGCCGATGGTGCACACGTCGATGCAGCCGTTGTTGACGTCGATCACGAGCGTGTTGCCCGCGGGATCGCTCCACGGGTCGCCCGAGGCGCTGCGGTAGGTCACGGTGACCTTCGCCGACAGCACGGTCGCGGTGTCGGGGATCGACGACGTGTCGAACGACAGCACGCTGCGGTTGAACTTGCCGTCGGTGCCGCGGCCGATCGCCAGGCCCAGGCTGGATTCCAGCGTGCCCACCGCCGGCGAGGTGCCGTTGGCGGCAGCCTTCACGTAGCCGTCGTTGGCGTCCTCGTTGGTGAAGGTGACGGTGACCGGCGTGCCGCCGCCACCGCCGCCGGTGCCGCCGCTGACGGTGACGTTCACCTGCGGCGAGCTGCCGGTGTTGCCGGCCAGGTCGACGGCGCGTGCGGTCAGCACGTGCGCGCCGTTGGTCGCGGTGGTGCTGTTCCAGGCGTAGGCGTAGGGCGAGGTGGTGTCGCTGCCGAGCAGCGCGCCGTCGAGCAGGAATTCCACGCGATCCACGCCGATGTTGTCGCTGGCGGTCGCCGTGATATTGACCGTGCCCGACACGCCGGCGCCGTTCGCGGGCGCGGTGATCGTCGCCGTCGGCGGCACGCCGTCGAGGTTGTCCAGGCCGAAGAAGCGCGCGATGTAGTAGCTCGAACAGATGTTCACGTCGAGGATGTATGCGCCCGCGGTGCCGCACTGGCTTTCGCCGGTGCCCGGGTCGACCGGCGTGCCGTGGCCCATGCCGGTGATGGTGTACGTCTCGACGCGGGCGACGCCGGCCGCGGTCTTGTAGACCTTGTGCGGATAGCCGGCGACGGTGTCGCTGACGTCCGCGGTCTGGTCGATGCCGTGGACGTTGGTCCACTGCTCCATGCTCTCGGTCAGGTTCATCGGCCGCACGGTGAAATCGGAATCGCCGTGCCAGATCGACACGATCGGCCACGGCCCGGTCCACGTCGACGCCGCGCGCACCTTGTCGCCCCACTGCGCCGGCGTGAGGTCGCTGCCGGGATTCATGCAGCTGAAGGCCGCGCTCTGCGACGTCGCGCAGCGATACGGCAGGCCGGAGAGGATCGCGCCGCCGGCGAAGACGTCGGGATACGTCGCCAGCAGCACCGAGGTCATCGCGCCGCCGGCCGACAGCCCGGTGACGTAGATGCGCGAGGTCGCGACGCTGTGGTCGGCGACCATGCGATCGACCATCTGCTTGATCGACAGCGCCTCGCCCTGGCCGCGCGCGGTGTCGCCGGCCTCGAACCAGTTGAAGCAGCTGCTGCTGTTGTTCGCGCTCTGCTGCTGCGGCAGCAGCAACGCGAAGCGGTAGCGGTCGGCGAACAGTTGCCAGCCGGTTTCGGCATCGTAGTTCGCGGCGGTCTGCGCGCAGCCGTGCAGCGCGACGACCATCGGCGCGCCGGCGGGCAAGCCGCTCGGCACGTACTTGAACATGCGCAGGTTGCCGGGATTCGTGCCGAATCCGGTGACTTCGGTCTGTGCGAACGCGGGGCCTGCGAACGCGGCGAGGCAGAACAGCATCAGGAGCAGGAGTCGCCGATGGAGTCGGGCGACGGAACGGGGCACGGCGTGTGCGGCGACGATCGACATCGGCGGATCCTCTGCGGGAGACGCGCGCAGTGGGCCACACGCCGCTGTTCGCGGACATTGGTCGATGGGGCAAGCTGCGCCGCAGCATGCGCAGTGCGACAAGCGCAAAGCGTGATGCGCGACCGCATCGCTCACGCGCCGGCGCGATCCTCCGGCGATCGCCACCACGCGGTGCCGCTCGCCGGCGGGTCGGACGGCGTGCGGTCGGTGCCTTCGATCGCATCCAGCCAGCGCCCCGGGCCCACGGCCTTCCAGCGCTCGATCAGGCGCTGCACCGAGGATCGGCTCTGCGCGGCCACGCCGAGGCTGCCGCGCGGCCTGCCATCGGTCCAGTCCTCGACGCTGCCGATCCCGGGCACGCGCAGGTCGCACAGCGCTTCGACGGCCGCGCGTTCCATGCAGCGCACGGACACCGCGAACGTGCGGAATCCGGAAGTCTGCAAGCGTTGCAGCGCGTTGTAGACCGGCACGCGGCTCTGGTGGAACAGGCGTTCCCCGGCCGGTGCGACATCGTGCAGCACCACGTCGCCATAGCGGTAACCGCTGTCCGGCAACGGCACGTTGATGAGGCTCGCGCGCACCGGATCGAGGCGTCGCGCGAACACCGTTTCGCTGCGGCCCCAGGCCTCCAGCCGCAGCGCGGCGACGCCGAAGGGCCGCTCGATCGCGCCGTCGCCCGTCGCCACCTCGATGCCGCAGGCCGACCAGTGCCGCCACGCGTCCTCGCGGTCGCCCAGTGCGGTCGCGGCGAGCGCGGCGTTCCACCGTGCCGTTTCGGCGTCCGCGGGATCCTCGTGCAGCGCCAGCGCGCACAGGCTGTGGTGCCGCGATGCCGGCCAGTCGCGCTGGTACTTCGCGATCCGCCCGAGCATGTCGTGCGACGCGGCGTGCGCGGGATTGCCCGCGAGCAGCGCCTCGAAGGCCGCGCGCGCCGCGGGCAGGTCGCCGGCGTCGAAGGCGGCACGGGCGCGCGCCGCGAGAGGCGCGACGGCGTCGTCGTCGAGCGCACGCGCGGTGCCGGCATCGGGCTGGGTCACGGGCGCGGTCATGGGCGATCCCCGGAGGCCAGCGGCCATCCTGCCATTCCCGTACCAGTGCGCAAAGCGGGCGCTCGGCAGGTCATTGAAAAACGATCATCCAGATCGTTTTTCATCTCGCCAGTCCGGTACAGGCCCGGACTGGCTCGCGACGAATCAAGCGCTTGCTTTGTCGTCGCGGCCATCCCTGGTCGCGCTGACAGGCTGCTTTTCGACAGCCTGTCAGCGCGGCGCGGCGAACAGGGCCGCCGCCATCAGCGCGCCGTGCAGGTGCAGGGTCGCGAGCGTGGCGACGATCGCGGGCCGCAGCCGCTGCGGCGTCGCGGCATGGCGCGCGACCTCGCGGGCGGCGAACAGCGCCAGCGGCAGCGTCGCCAGCGACCACAGCGCCGTCGTCGGCAGCGCATCGAGGGCCACGCCGGCGACGACCGCCGCATGTGCGAGCAGCGCGATCGCCGCGTACAGGCGCGCGGCCCCGCGCGGCCCGAGCGCGACCGCCAGCGTGCGCTTGCCCGCACGCGCGTCGCCGTCGGCATCGGGCAGGCCGTTGACCAGCAGCAGGTCGGCGACCAGCAGCGCATAGCCCGCGGTGGCGGCGATCGGCAGCAGGTCGACATGGCCGCGTTGCACCAGGTCAGCGCCGATCGCGACCAGCCACCATGCCGCCGCCACCGTCGCCTCGCCCAGCTGCCGCGTCATCAGCCGCAGCGGCGGCATCGAATAGGCCCAGCCGAGGCCGAGCCCGACGCCGCCGATCGCCCACACCGCCGGCATGCGCAACCACAGCGCCAGCGCGATGCCGCCGAGCGCGCACGCACCGAGCAGCGCCAGCGCGAACCGCCGCGTCTGCGCGGCATCGACCTCGCCGCGCGCGATCAGGCCCGCGCCGCCGGTGAAGGGTGCGATGCCGCCGGTGTTCGCCGCGTCCGCGCCGTTGACCGCATCGGCGTAATCGTTGAGCACGTTGGCCGCGGCGTGCGCGAGCACCGCCAGCAGCAGCGTCGCGAGTGCCAGCGGCGGCGAGAGGCGAACGCCCGAGGCGTGCGCCGATGCCAGGCCGATCGCGACCGCGACGACGGTGGCGGTGAGGAAGGCCGGGCGGGTCATGCGCCAGAGTGTCGGGGCGTCGGGCAGCGCGACGCGGGTCCGGAGCGGTGTCGTGGCGTGTGTGGAAGATGGGTCGGTCATCACGGCATGGTAATCGCCCGTGGCCCGGCGTCGCGGGGCTTCCGCCGCGGCGCCGGCGGTTGTAGGGTGATGCGATGCGTTCCAGACGCGGGAGGGCGTCATGGAAGAGCAGTCCGGCCAACCGCCGTCGCCTCGCGACGGCGACGCGGCAGCGTCGCAACAAGACGACGCGCCCGTCCGCCCCTTCGTCGTGCCCTGCGCGACGCTCGGCTTCGATGCGCCCTGGCGCTGGCTGCGCGCGGGCTGGCGCGACCTGCGCGCCGCGCCTGCGCTGACGTCGGTCTTCGGCGTGGTCATCCTGCTGGTCAGCGCAGGCATCTCGCTGCTGGCGTGGAAACTCGGCCGTTTCGCGCTGCTGGCGACGCTGCTGTCGGGCTTCGTCTACGTCGCGCCGCTGATCTGCGTCGGCCTGTATTGCGTCAGCCGCGCGCTGGAACGCGGGCGCACGCCGCTGCTGGCGGAATCGTTCGTGCTCGCGAAGCGCGTGGCCGGGCAGGCGGGCGTGTTCGCGCTGGCGCAGGGCGTGATCGTGCTGCTGTGGTCGCGCGCCGGCATGATGGTCGGCGCGTTCTTCCCGATCGACGAGAGCAACGCCGACACGGTGTGGCAGTTCCTCGCGATCGGCTCGGCGGTCGGTTCGATCTTCGCCGCGCTGACCTTCGCCGTGGCCGCGTTCTCGCTGCCGATGATCGCCGACCGCGACGTCGACATGGTCACCGCCTGCGTCTCCAGCATCAACGCGGTGCTGCGCAACAAGGGTGTGATGGCGCTGTGGGCGGGGATCATCGTCGTGCTGACCGCGGCGGGCTTCGCGACCGGCCTGCTCGGGCTGGCGCTGCTGATGCCGTGGCTGGCCTACGCGGCCTGGCACGGGTATCGCGAGACGCTGGACGCCGCCGCCTGGCCCGCGCTGGAGTGAGCCGGCACTCGGCCGGTCGGTGGCGCGATCGGCGATAATCGCGGTTTCCCTCCCACGGACACCGCGATGACCGCCCTGCCGAACTGCCCGCTCTGCGCCATGCCCAACACCTACGAGGACGGCGACAACTTCGTCTGCGCCGACTGCGGGCACGAGTGGCCGATCGCCGGTGGTGCCGGCGAGGCATCGGGCGAAGCGACGACGGTGCGCGACAGCAACGGCAACCTGCTCGCCGATGGCGACACCGTGGTGGTGATCAAGGACCTGAAGGTGAAGGGCTCGTCGATCCCGCTGAAGCAGGGCACGGTGATCAAGCACATCCGCCTGGTCGACGGCGACGCCGAGCACATCGAAGGCAACTCCGACAAGATCAAGGGCCTGGTGCTGAAGACCTGCTTCCTGCGCAAGGCCTGATCCGCGCACCGCGCATGTGCCTCGATGCGCATCGAGGCACATCGCGACGATCGCACCGCTCCGCCTGCGCATGCGCGTGAATCGTATTCATGCGCGCATTCGTGATCGTCGTCGACGAGCTTTTCCCTGAAAACGTATGCACCTGCGCGTGCTGCGGCGCGATGCGGTCCTAGCATGCGTCGGCATCGCGGCAGGGAGCCGCGATGCGTCGCCTGCATGCGGGATCGCCATGCCGCCGCCACCGTCGCCATCGCCGCGACGGCGCAGGGACGCGTTCAATCGCCACGGCGTGGCCATGCCCGGTCACAGGGAGAAACCGCATGTCGTCCGAATCGAAGTCCGTCGCCCGTTCCGCCACGCTCCGCGCCTGCACCGTCGCCCTGCTCGCGGCCTCCGCCGTCGGCCAGGCCCGCGCCGATGCCGTGCTCCATGCCTTCAACTGGACCTACGCCGACGTGCAGGCGCACGCCGCGGACATCCAGTCCGCCGGCTACAAGGCGGTGCTCGTCGCGCCGGCCTATCGCTCCGAAGGCAGTGCGTGGTGGGCGCGCTACCAGCCGCAGGATTACCGGCTGATCCACAATCCGCTGGGCGACACCACCAGTTTCCGCAACATGGTCACCGCGCTGCGCGCGAAGGGCATCGACGTCTACGCCGACGTGGTGCTCAACCACATGGCCAACGAATCCGCGCAGCGCAGCGACCTGAACTACCCGGGCAGCCGCGTGCTCGGCATCTACGCCGGCAATTCGGCGTACTACGGCGGCCTGCGGATGTTCGGCAACCTGAGTTTCAATTACCTCAGCGGCAGCGACTTCGGGCCCGCCAACTGCATCAGCAACTACAGCGACGTGTGGCAGGTGCAGAACTGGCGCCTGTGCGGCGGCGCCGGCGATGCGGGCCTGCCGGACCTGACGGGCAGCAGCTACGTCATCGGGCAGCAGCAGGAATACCTGCGTCAGCTGAAGGCGCTGGGCGTGAAGGGCTTCCGCATCGACGCGGCCAAGCACATGCCGTTCTCGCACATCAACGGCGTGCTGACCGCCGACATCAAGAGCGGCATGTACGTGTTCGGCGAGATCATCACCGGCGGCGGTGTCGGCAACAGCGAGTACAACCAGTTCCTGCAGCCGTACCTGCAGAACACCGATCACGCCGCCTACGATTTCCCGCTGCAGGCGCAGCTGCGCAGCGCGTTCGGCCTCGGCGGCAATCTGGCGACGCTGTCGGATCCCGCCTCCGTCGGGCAGGCGCTGCAGGGCAACCGCGCGCTGACCTTCACGATCACGCACGACATCCCGAACAACAGCGGCTTCCGCTTCATGCTGATGGACCCGACCGACGAGACGCTGGCCTACAGCTACCTGTTCGGCCGCAACGGCGGCAAGCCGATGGTGTTCTCCGACCACAACGAAAGCGGCGACAACCGCTGGGTCAACGCCTACCTGCGCAACGACATCAAGGGCATGGTCCGCTTCCACAACGCCGTGCAGGGCACCGACATGCAGGTGCTGTCGTCGAGCAGCTGCCACCTGCTGTTCCGCCGTGGCAGCCTGGGCATCGTCGGCATCAACAAGTGCGGCAGCACGGTCAACACGACGATCAACATGAACAACAGCGTCCTGTGGTGGTACGCCAACTACACCGACACGCTGGGCTCGGGCAGCGTCGTCAACATCGGCAGCGCCAGCTACACCTTCAGCCTGCCGGCCCGCAGCGCGCGGATGTGGCTGCGCTGAACCGGTGCCGCCGCGGCCCGTGTTGCCCGGTTTCGCGGGCACGGGCCGCGGCGGCGACATGAATCGCGGCCCCCTCCGGAGGCAAATCCGCGGCCGGAACGCGATCCAGGCCGCAAATTTCCGGTGGTTGCGCCCCTAGAATCGCCCCATGCGCCTCCCGGGGTTCCTCCGGGAGGCACGACGATCGATCGGCCGCAGGGGGCGGAACATGCATCGAGAGCCCATGACCCGCCTCCGGGTCGCCCGTGGCGTGGCGTGCGGTGGCAGCCACCGCACGCTGCGTCCTCCGCGATCGCGCCGCTGCGTGCCAGACTGAGACGGCATGCCGATCCGGAATCCCCGTTCCCTGCGCCGATGGTGGCTGCTGCTGGCCTGGGCGGCCAGCTTCGCCCTGTCCGCCGCGCCGGCCCCGGCCTCCGCGCCGGCGTCGACCGCGCAGGTGCGTGCGCTGATGGCGCAGGCCGACGAGGAAGTCGAGCGCGATCCCGATGCCGCGCTGCGCATCCTCGCTCGCGCGATCGACATGGCCGATCGCCTGGGCGATGCCGCGCTGCGCCGCGAGGTCGAGGTCGACGCCTGCGACGCGCGCGGCGTGCTCGCGCCTGTGGCCGCGCAGGCCCAGGCCGAGGCCGGATTGCGCGCCGCGTGGACGGCGAAAGACGGCAAGGCGGCCGCCGGTTTCCACGCCTGTCGCGGCGCGGCGCTGGATCACCAGGGGCATCCGGTGGAGGCGGCGGTCGAATACGAAGCCGCGGTGATGCAGGCCGAACGCGCCGAGAGCCGCGATGTCCTGGCCGACGCGCTCGCCGTGCGCGGCGAGAGCCGCCACTACCAGGGCCGCTACGACGAAGCCATCGCCGACCTCGATCGCGCCTACGCGATCAGCGTCGAACTGGGCCTGGTCAGCGAGCAGCGCTATGCGCTCAACGCCATCGCCAACGTCTACAGCGACGAGAACGTCGGCGAGTACGACAAGGCCATCAGCTACTACCGGCAGCTGCTCGAACAGGATCGCGCCGCCAACGCGCGCCTGGGCGAAGCGACGACCCGCTACAACATCGCGTCCGCGCTGGAGAAGAAGGGCGCCTACGCGCAGGCATTGACGGAATACCGGCAGGCGCTGGAGACCTACACCGCCGCGGGCGACCGCAGTTCGACCGCCGAGACCGAGCGCGCGATCGGTTCGCTGCTGGTACGGCAGGGCAAGGCGGAGGAGGCGCTGCCGTGGATCGAGCGGGCGCAGGGCCGTTTTGCGGACCTCGGCGACGAGGAGAGCTTCGAACGCTGCCGCCTGCCGCACGCACGGGCGCTGCGTGCGCTGGGCCGCCTGCGCGAGGCCGGCGCCGAGCTCGATCTGGCCGAGCGCCATTTCCGCAGCAGCCAAAATCCGCGCTTCCTCGCCAGGATCTATGCGGAGATGGCCGAGCTGCACGCCGCCGCCGGCGACTGGCGCAAGGCGTACGAGGCCTCGGTGGCGTATCGCAACGCGCAGGCGCAGCTCGATCGCCGCGCCCGCGAGGAACAGACCTCTCGACTGCGCGTGCAGTTCGACACCGCCAAGAAGGAACAGGAGAACCGCGCGCTGCTGATCGAGAACGCCCATCGCGGCGAGGCGCTGCGATCGGCGGAACGCATGCGCACGCTGCAGCGGGTGACGATCATGCTCGGCGCGGCCCTGCTGCTGCTGCTCGGCATGATGGCGCTGCAGCAGCTGCAGAAGGGGCATCGGCTGCGCCTGCTGGCGATGACCGACGACCTCACCGGCCTGCCGAACCGGCGCGGCATCCTCGATGCGCTCGAGCGCGGGCTGTCGGCGCATCGCGAAGACGGCCGGCCGCTGTCCATCGCGGTGTTCGACATCGACCACTTCAAGCACATCAACGATGCCCACGGCCACCATGGCGGCGATCGCGTGCTGGAGAGCATCGCCGCGGTCGCGCGCGCGCGGACGCCCGAGGGCGGCAGCGTCGGCCGGCTGGGCGGCGAGGAGTTCCTGATGGTCCTGCCCGGCATGGACGCGACTGCCGCATGCCGGGTGGCCGAGGCGTTGCGCGAAGCGGTATCCGCGGGCGCCGGTCTCGGCCTGCCGGACGACGCGACCCGCGTGACCATCAGTCTCGGTGTCGCCGGGGCGCAGGCCGACGAGCGCAGCGAGACCCTGCTGCGCCGGGCCGACGATGCGCTGTACCGCGCCAAGCGCGAGGGGCGCGACCGCACCGAACTGGGCTGAGTGCCCGCGCGGCATCGGGAGCGGGGCCGGCGAGGCGTTCGATTTTCCGATGCGAGTCTGTTGAAGATTTCGAACGATTGTTTCCGTCGATCGGATTCGTTCGCGGCAGGGCCTCGTCTTGCCTGCATGGATGGAACGATGCGGGCCGCCTGTCGTGGCCTGGTTTCACGATTTGTGACGTTGATCGATACTGTGACGGGGGCAGGATGCCGCGTGGCGTGGAAAACGCACCGCCTTGCCCGACGACAGGGGGTGGTCTGCACAGGGGGAATGTGCGGGACGATCGAAGCCGTCCGTCCATCGCGACGGAGGGACTCGTTCGTCGCGCGCCTGTCCGCCGTCCCCGTTCACGTCTTTCAGGGGGACAGGATTGAAGACCGTTCGATCGAGTCGGAAGCAGCACGCCATCCGCGTGCTGTGGTGTACCGAAACCTGCGCGTTGATGCTGGCGGTGCTCATGGCCGCGCGCCTGCGCTTCCACGGCGATCCCTTGGGGATGCAATCGTTTGCCGTCGGCATCGCGCCGCGCGCGCTGCTGGTCGCGCTGTGCGTCACCGGGGCGATGTTCACCTTCGGCCTGTACCAGAGCTACGTCCGCCACCGGCGGATCGACCTGCTGCTGCGCATCGCGCTGTCGTTCGTGCTGGGCGGCGTGGCGCTGCTGACGATCTACTACGTGGTGCCGGGCACCTACATCGGCCGCGGCGTGCTCGCGATCGCGCTGGCGACCGGCGCGTGCGCGGTGATGGCGATCCGCTGGCTGGTGTCGCGGCTGTCGGCCGCGCAGATGCTGAAGCAGCGTGTGCTGATCTACGGCGCGGGCAACAACGCGAACCTGATCAACACCCGGCTGCGCCGGAAGAGCGATCGCCAGTCGTTCAACGTCCTCGGTTTCGTGCCGGCGCCGAACCAGCCGATCCACGTCGATCCCGAGCACGTGATCCACACCGACGAGACGCTGTGCACGCTGGCCGACCGGCTGGACGTGGACGAGATCGTCATCGCGCCGGACGAGCGCCGCGGCGGCATGCCGATGGAACAGATGCTCAAGTGCGTGCAGCAGGGCGTGCTGATCACCGACCTGTCGACCTTCTTCGAGCGCGAGGCCGGCATGGTCCAGCTCAACGTGGTCGATCCGTCGTGGCTGGTGTTCTCCGGCGGCTTCGACTACTCCACGCCGCGACGGCTGACCAAGCGCTTCTTCGACCTGCTGGCCGCCGGTGCGCTGCTGGCGGTGGCCTGGCCGGCGATGCTGCTGACGGCGATCGCGGTGAAGCTGGAATCGAAGGGGCCGGCGATCTACCGGCAGGTGCGCGTGGGCGAACACGGCCGCCATTTCGAGATCGTGAAGTTCCGCAGCATGCGCGTGGACGCCGAGAGCGACGGCGTGGCGCGCTGGGCGCAGCCCGGCGACGACCGCAGCACGCGCGTCGGCAAGTTCATCCGCAAGACCCGGCTCGACGAGTTGCCGCAGCTGCTGCTCGTCATCACCGGCGAGATGAGCTTCGTCGGCCCGCGCCCGGAGCGCCCGCAGTTCGTTGAGATGCTGGCGCAGGAAATCCGCTACTACGACGTGCGCCATTCGGTGAAGCCGGGCCTGACCGGCTGGGCGCAGCTGCGCTATCCGTACGGCGCGTCGGTCCGCGACGCCAACGAGAAGCTGAAGTACGACCTGTTCTATGTGAAGAACCACGGCATGATCTTCGACCTGATGATCATGCTGCAGACGGTCGAAGTGGTGCTGTTCGGACGCGGCGCGCGCTGATCGCGCCGCGGGTCCTGCGCACGGTCAGCGGCGCGCTTCGGCGAGGGCTTCCTCGCAGGCGAGCAGCGTGTCCGCCGCGACCGCGTCCCAGTCGCGCGAGAAGCGTCGCGCCAGCGCATCGGTGTCCCAGCTGCGATCGAGCGCATCGCGCAGCCCGCCCGCGAGCGCCGTCGCATCGCGTGCCGGCACCAGCAGGCCCGACGCGGCGTCGACGACTTCCGGAATGCCGCCGACCGGCGTCGCCACCACCGGCCGGCCGCACGCCAGCGCCTCGACCAGCACGTTGGGATGGCCTTCGGAATAGCTCGGCAGCGTGACGACATCCGCCGCCGCCATCCAGCGCGCGACGGCCTGCGCGTCCTGCGCGCCGGGCAGGTGCAGCCGATGCGGTGCCGCGGCGACGCGTGCATCGAGTTCGGCGCGCATCGGGCCATCGCCGACCAGCGCGAACTGCAGTCGCGGCCGCGACGACGCCAGCGAGGCGGTCGCGTCGAGCAGTTCGCGCAATCCCTTTTCCGGCACGAGCCGGCCGACGTAGACCACCAGTTCGGCATCGGCATCCAGCCCCAGCGCGGCGCGCGCGGCGGCGCGATCCTGCGGATGGAAGATCGAGGCATCGCAGCCGTTGGGGATCGCGCGGATGCGCGCCGGATCGGCGCCGTAATCGCGCACCGCGACGCGGCCGAGGTCCTCGCTGACCACCAGCAGGCGCCGCGCGGACTGCACCACCGGCTCCGTCAGCCGGCGGCTGATCGCGTCGCGCACGCGCAGGTCCGAGCCGCGCGCACCGGCGACCAGCGGCACATTCGCGTGCCGCGCCGCGCGCATCGCGCCGTAGGCGTCGGGATACAGCCAGTACGACAGCACCACGTCGGGCGCGAATGCGCGCAGCGGCGCGTGCAGCGCGTGCGCGCAGAGCGCGCCGTTGAACGGCCGGCTGATCGCGGGCAGCGCCGGGTATTCGACGTACTGCACGTCGATCCCGGGCACGACGTGCGCGGGATCGGCGGCACGGAACAGGTAACTGCGCGGCCGCGCCCAGCGCGGATAGGTCGCGATCGGGCTGAGCACGCGCACGTCGGCCAGCCGCGACAGCGCGCGCACGGTCTGCAGGATCGGCCGGCCGCGGTTGGGCTCGCCAGCGATCGGGAACTGCGAGGTGACGATCAGCAGGCGCATGCGGCGACCGTCAGCGCTTCTCGGCGCCGAAGGTGATGTCGAGTCCGCGCTTCACGCCCACGCGCGGCGTCCAGCCGAGCACGTCGCGCGCCGCCGACACGTCGAAATTCGCCAGCGGCCGCAGCGAGCGCACGCGGTAGCGGGTCAGCGGAACGTCGCGCTTCAGCACCTTGCCGAGCAGCTCGACGCCGATCGCCAGGCACATGAACACCCATTGCGGCACCCACAGCTTTTTCAGCGACGCGCCGAGTTTCGCCTGGCAGCGGCGCAGGTAGGTGGTGCGATCGACGGTGTCGGTGGCGACGAGGTTGAAGGTGCGGCCCAGCGCCTTCGGGTTTTCGGCAGCGAGCAGCAGCGCGTCGACCACGTCGTCGCGATACACCAGCGGCAGCGGGCGGCGACCGCTGCCGATCGCGACCCAGCGGCCGGCCAGCGCGATGGTGCCGTTGGGCGTGACCTGCTCCGCGCCGGGGCCGAAGATCTGGCCGGGACGCAGGATCACCGCCGGCAGGCCGTCGTCGACGATCGCGCGATGCACCGCGTCCTCGGCGGTCAGCTTGGTCTGGGTGTAGGCGCCGCGCCATTGCGGGTACGGCTCGAAGCGGTAGTCCTCGGTCAGCGTTTCGTTTTCGCGGCGACCGGCGTGGTCGAACACGCTCATCGAACTCACGTACACCAGCCGCGGGCTGCCGTGCTTGCGGCACGCATCGAGCACGTTGCGCGTGCCCCACACCGTGCCGGATTCGAAATCGCGCGGGCCGCCGCGCATCGCCGCGCCGACGTGGTAGACGATGCCCGCGCCGGCGACGGCGTGGTCGACGATCCGCGGATCGCCGAGATCGCCGATGACCTGCTGCACGCCGGCGTCGTCGCGGAACGCGGCGACCGGGCGACGCACCAGCACGCGCACGGTCTGGCCGCGTTCGCGCAGCGCGGCGACCACGGCCTTGCCGAGGAAACCGGCGGCGCCGGTGACCAGCGCATCGGCCGGCGGCAGCGCGACGTAACGCGATGCCAGCTGCTGCGTGCGTTCGCGATCGGGCGCGGCGCACAGCGGATCGAGCAGGCGCGCGATCCGCAAACCGTCCTCGGCGGGGAAGGGCGGCGCCTCGCCGCGATGCACGGCGCGCGCGAACGCTTCCGCGCCGGCGCGGATGCCCGGCGACGGCTTCAGCCGGCCGGTCGCGAAGCGCAGCACGTTCATCGGGATGCGCACGCTGTCCTTCACCGCGGCGAAGAAGCCGTTGAGCAGGATGCCGATGAACTTCGGCCCCGGCAGTTCGCGATGCACGCGGCAGGTCTGGGTGAACCGATCGACCTCGATCCGGCCGCGCTTGCCGCGCACGGTCAGCCGGTTCTCCATCGGCCGCGCGTTCCACGACAGCAGCAGCCGGCCGACACCGGTGGCGGTCAGCGCCTGCGCCTGCCATTCGTCGAACGCGATCTGGGGGTTGTCGCCGCGCGACTGGTACTGCACCTCGGCCTGCGCGATCGGGCCGAGGAACGCCTCCAGCGTGTACAGGCCATGGACGCCGAGGTCGCGGAACGCATACGAACCCTGTGCGACCAGCCCCGGCAGCGGGCCGCCGGCGTAGGGCGGATAGTCGGAGTTGCGCATGATGTCGACCGAGCGCACGTCGCCGATCGCGCCGCTGCGGACGGTGGCCAGCGCCTGCATCAGCACCGGGTCGAAGAGATCGGAATGGTTCACGCCGAGCGTCAGCCCGGTGGCCTTGGCCTTCGCGAGCATGGCTTCGCAGTCGGCGGCGCTGTCGGCCATCGGCTTCTCGACCAGCACGTGGCAGCCCATGTCCATCGCCTGGATCGCCAGCGTCGCGTGCGAGGCCGGCGGCGTGAGCACGTAGACGACGTTGGGCGTCGCATCGGCCAGTTCGCCCAGCGTGGCGGCGACGCGCGCGATGCCGAAGCGCTTCGCGAGCGCCTGCGCGGCGTCGAGATTGCTGTCGCAGAGGCCGACGAGGTCGACGAAGTCCAGCCGCGACAGCGCGGCGAGATGGTGCGTGGCGACGTAGCCCGCGCCGATGATGGCGACGCGGAGACGGGCGGGCGGGGACGTGCTGGTGGACGACAGGGTCATGAACGGACTGCGGAAGGAGGATTCGGGGAAAGCCGCGCGGCGACTTCGGCGAGGACGGCGTCGACGCGCGCGTCCCAGGTCTGGTCGGCGACGGCGGCCATGCGCGCGGCGACGGCCTCGGGCGCATCGTCGGCGACGGCGGCATCGAGCGCGGCGAGGAACTGTTCGCGACCGTCGACCAGGCGCACCACATGCGCGAACTTCTCGATCTCGGGATTGCGCACGCTGACCACGGCCTTGCCGGCGGCGAGGTATTCGCGCAGCTTCAGCGGATTCGCGTTGGCGACCTGGCGGTTCAGGCGGTACGGGATGATCGCGGCGTCGAACGCCTTCGACCACTGCGGCAGGCTCGCGTACGGCTGCGCGCCCGCGAGGCGCACGTTCGGCAGCGCGCGCAGGTCGTCGACGTTCACGTGGGCGTGGCCGACCAGCAGGAAGGTCCACTGCGGGCGCTGCTGCGCTAACCACTGGATCAGCGGCACGTCGATCCATTCGTGGATCGAGCCGATGTAACCGACGACCGGCCGCGGCAGGTCGCGCGCCAGCGCGGGCACCGGCGTCGCCGGATCCTGCGCCTGCGCGAACAGGGCGACGTCGACGCCGTGCGGCGAAAAGACCGTGTGCGCGTTGAGCGCGCGCTTGGCGTCGAGCAGCGCCGGCGGCGCGACGCAGAGCAGGTCGGCGCGACGGCTCAGGGCCTCGTCGCGCTGCGCGATCAGCGCGGCGTCGACGCCCGGATGCGCGGCGTAATCGTCGATGCAGTAGTAGACGACGAGGTCCTCGCCGAGCCGCCCCGCATGCACGCCCGGATGCGGCACGACGAACCACGAGATGCGCTTGCGGATGCCGGCGAGGCGCAGCGCGCGGCGCACCGCCCAGCGGCCGAACAGGCGATTGAAGGCGTCGACGCCGGGCAGGCGGCGGAACGGCAGTTGCGGCACCGTGCAGTGCCAGAGGCCGTCGGCGACGCGCGTGGGCCGCCTGAATGCGGCGAGCAGCTTGCGCGCCGCGCGCTTGAGATCGCGGCCGGAGGCGTTCGGCGCGCGCATGCCGGGCGAATCGACGTACAGCACCGGCAGCCGCTGCGCGAGCCGGGTCGCGACGTGGTGGCTGCTGGTGCGGTTCTCGGCGAACCAGTCGTTGCCGAAATACACGATGCCGTGGCCCGCGAGCGCAGGCGGCGCGGGCTCGGTCATTCGCAGGGGCCTTCGGCGTCGGACGACGGCGTCACGTCGGCGACGTCCACCGGCAGCGTCCGCTCGGCCGCACTGTGCCAGCCGGCGACGCGGTCGCAGCGGAAATCCACCCAGGACGGGCCGTAGTGCCAGCGCAGCGCATGCATCTCGAGCGGTTCCCCCAGGCGCTTGCGCACCGTGTCTTTGTCCTGTCCCGTCGCGAGCCAGTTGGACGGGGCCGGGGCGGCGTCTCCGATCGCGTTCCGGACCGCACCGCTCCCCACGGCAGCGGCCAGCGCGACGACGAGCGCCACCGCCATGACGGCGATGGTCGCCAGCGGATAACGCGACATTCTGCCGAATCCGGCCGCGGGATGCGATGCGGCCGCGGCATCCGCGCGTCGCCACGTCGGCGTTTCGGCGGCGGTCGGCGCTGCCGGTTCCGCCATCGGCGAGGCGCGTTCCGCCGCGGGGCGCACGAGCCGCAATCCCGGCGCCGGTGCGCCCGGCAGGCGTCCGAAACGGGCATGGAACGCGACCGCTGCGGTGTAGGCCCGGTTCAAATGCTGCAATCGTCCGGTATCCTCCGCAGTCCCGCCGAGATCGGGGTGCAGCCGGGCGACGCGACGTCGCCGGGCGAGGCGCAGTTCGGCGAGCGAGCAGGTCGCATCGAGCCCGAGTTCTCGGTACATCGCCGCGAAATCCGGCGGTGCAGCATCGGGCGGCGTACCGCGGTCCTGTTCGCCCATGCGCGTGCGTCCCCGTTGCCGCCGTGCCGATCAAACGCGCAGTGGACCGCGTCCGGCCGGGCTTTGCAAGCGCGGTCGGATGCCGTGGACGGCGGCCGGTGGGGACGGGAAATGACGTAAGGCAGAGGTGATGGGGGATCCGGAACAGGGGGCGCAGGTGCAGGCGGAGAACGGCGGCGAGCCGTCGGCCGGTCTCAGGCCGCGGCTGGCGCGCGCGCTGCACCGCATCGGGACATTGCCGCTGGCAGGGCGTCTTCGTGGCGCGCTGCGCGGCGATGTGCGCATCCTCGCCTACCATCGCGTGCTGGAGACGGCGGTGCCGGACGATTTCCGCTTCGATCCCGATCTGGTCAGCGCTTCCGCGGAAGGTTTCCGCGAACAACTGCGCATCGTCCGCCGGCGGTTCTCGCCGATGCGCTTCGACGAACTGCTGGCGCGGCTCGACCGTGGCCGCCGGCTGCCGCGCCGCGCGGTGCTGATCAGCTTCGACGACGGCTACGACGACAACCACCGCGTCGCCTATCCGCTGCTGCGCGAGGCCGGGTTGTCGGCGATGTTCTTCGTCTCCACCGGCCACATCGATTCCGGACGTCCCTTCGCCTACGACTGGCTGGTGCACATGCTGTGCAGCGTGCAGGACGCCCACCTGCATGCGCCGGAGCTGGGGCTCGACCTGCGGTTGCCGGAAACGCTGGCGGCGCGGCGGGCGCTGGCGGCGCACGTGCTCGATCGCCTCAAGCGGCTGTCGGCGGAGGCGCAGCAGGCACTGGTCGACCGCCTGCAGGCGGACTGGGACATGCCCGACACCGCGGGCCATCCCGATTGCCGGCCGATGACCTGGGCGCAACTGCGCGAGATGCGCGAGGGCGGCATGGAGATCGGGTCGCACGGCGTGCGCCACCGCATGCTGGCGAAGATGCCGCGCGAGGAGATGCGCGCGGAGCTGGAGGCCTCGCGGCAGGCGATCGAGCGCGGGATCGGCGTCGCGCCGCTGGCGGTGTCGTACCCGGTCGGCGGCGTCGATGCCTACGACACCGCGGTGCTGGAGGCCGCGCGATCGGTCGGCTACGGCGTGGGCTGCAGTTACCTCGCCGGCGCGCAGCCGCTGCGCTGCGGCGCGCGCCACGACTGGCGGCGCATCCCCGTGGAGCGCGCCACCGACCCGGCCTGGTTCGAGGCGATGCTGTCCCTGCCCGAGATCTTCTGCTACCGCTCGCGCAGCAGGACGGGGTAGGCGCATGTTCGTCGCGCTGCTGCTGTATCTGCTGCTGGTGCTGATCCGGCCCCAGGACTATCCGGCGCTGGCGGACTACGCCACCCTGCCGCTGCAGCCGGTGGTACTGCTGATCGCGGCCGGGTTCTGGATGTTCTCGCCGAACAAGCGCTTCGAGGCGCCGCAGTACGTGCTGCTGGCCTGCTTCTTCATGGCGATGCTGGCCTCGCACGTGTTCAACGGCTGGGTCGGCGGCGCGATCGAGCAGTTCGGCAAGTTCGCGCCGATCGTGCTGGCCTACGTGGTGTTCGCGAACGGACTGGACCGGCGCAGCCGGATCCTGAAGGTCATGGCGGTGTTCGCCTTCTGCGGCGCGGTGCTCGCGGTGCACGGCATCGAGCTGGCGACCACCGGCCAGAGCTGGACCGGGATCGAACTGTCGCAGGGCACGCGCATCCAGTACGTCGGCATCTTCAACGATCCCAACGACCTCGGCATGCTGTTCGTGGCCTGCGTGCCGATGGCGGCGTACCTGGGCAGTCGCGGCGGCCTGATGGGCCTGCGCCGGCTGTTCTGGACGATCGCGCTGGGCGTGCTGGTCTACGGCGTGTATCTCACCGATTCGCGCGGCGCGCTGCTCGCGCTGCTGGCGGTGATGGGCGTTTACATCTGGCAGCGTCGTGGCCTGATGACCGCCGGCGCGCTGGGGGCGATGGCGGTCGGCGTGCTGCTGGCGCTGCCGTCGCGGTTCAGCGAGATCGATCCCGAGGAGGAATCGGCGCAGGGCCGCGTCGAATCGTGGTTCGAGGGGCTGCAGATGTTCCGCGAGCATCCGCTGTTCGGCGTCGGCCCCGACCAGTACACCGACTACAACCCGCTGACCGCGCACAATTCCTTCGTGCTGGTGCTGGCCGAGACCGGCATCATCGGTTTCACGATCTGGCTGGCGTTCGTGATCTACGGCTTCCGCATGATGTGGACCGGCTCGCGCCCGCTGGGCGAACTGACCTGGGAAAGCGACGCCGCGCCTGCAGCCGACGGCGACGCCGAGAGCGCGCTGGCCGAACTCGACGCGATCGAGGCCGACATGGCCGAAGGCCGCGCGATCTCGATGACCCTGCTGCTGTCGCTCGTCGGGTTCTTCACCGCGTCGTTCTTCCTCAGCCGCAGCTACGTGATCGTGCTGTACCTGCTGTCGGCGCTGGTGGTGGCGCAATACACCGACCAGCGGCGCGGGGACCCGGGATTGCCGGTCTTCGTGCTGGGCGACGATCTGCTGCTGTGGCCGGTGGTCGGCGTATGCAGCGCGATCGGCCTCTACATCGTGGTCAAGATCCTGCTGGTGATGCAATGAGCCTGCGCGCACGGACCCTGCGCAACACGATGTTCTCCTCGGTGGCGATGTACACCGAGTACGTGCTGGGCATGGTCACGTCCATAGTCATTGCCCGCCATCTCGGG
This sequence comes from Lysobacter sp. DMC97, assembly GCF_056313745.1. Taxonomy (NCBI): domain Bacteria; kingdom Pseudomonadati; phylum Pseudomonadota; class Gammaproteobacteria; order Lysobacterales; family Lysobacteraceae; genus Lysobacter; species Lysobacter sp. DMC97. The sequence continues at coordinate 562,828 of NZ_JBQUZR010000003.1, forward strand.
CCCGAGGGCTTCGGCGCCTACGGGGCCGCGATCTGGCTGGTGGGCATGGGCGTGGCCGCGACCAACTCCGGCACCGCCACCACCGCGATCCGCTTCGTGGCCGAACTGCGCGGCGCCGGGCGCGAGGAGCTGGTGCGGCCACTGGTGGCCTACCTGCGCCGCGTGCAGCGCACGTTCCTGGCGGCGGTGCTCGCGATCGGCGCGCTGGCGCTGTGGCTGGCGGGGTCGAAGGTCGCGCCGGGCTTCGACCATCGCCTGCTGTTCGGCTTCCTCGTGGTCTCGATCGCGCTGCGCTCCAGCTACATGTTCAACATCGGCGTGGCCAAGGGGCTGGAGGATTTCCGCATCAACGCGCGGGTCGCGCTGGTGGCTGCGCCATTGAATCTGGTGCTGGCGGCGTTGGTGGCGTGGCTGGACAAGCCGGTGGAATGGCAGCTCGGCGTGTTCCTGGTGTCCGGCGCGGTGTTCTTCGCGATGTCGTGGACGCAGGTGCAGGCGCTGCTGCCGCCGGGCGAAGGCCGGCCCGCGCTGCCCGCCGACCTCGTGCCGCGCATCCGCCGGCAGATGCTGTACGCGACGATGATCGTCACCGTCGGCTTCGTCGTCGCCAGCGAGGTCGAGGTGATGTTCCTCAACGCCGGTGGCCTGGCGCACGACGCCGGCCAGTTCAAGGTCGGTTACCAGCTGGCCAGCGGCGCGGCCACGCTGGTGCCGGGCGTGTTCGCCGCGCTGCTGCTGCCGATGATGGCCAGCGCGCTGACCCAGGGCCGTGCCGTCGCCGGCAGCCGCTTCGCCGCGTCGACGGTCTATCTCACGCTGCTGGCCGCGCCGCTGACGACGTTCGGCATCGCGCTGTCGGGCGCGCTGGTCCACGTGTTGTACGGCGCGCGTTACGACAGCGCGGCGTCGGTGTTCGCGCTCTGCCTCGCCGGCAGCGCGCTGCTGGCCACGGCGCAGGGGGCCACGAGTCTGTTGATCAGCGCCGATCGCCAGCGCCTGGTGCTGATCCTGATCGTGACCTGCGGGCTGTCGAAGCTCGCGCTGGATGCTTGGCTGATCCACGCCGACGGCCTGCGCGGCGCGCTGATCGCCTTCGCCGTCGTCGCGGCGTTCAATGTCGTCGCCAACTTCACGCTGGCGATCCGCGAGTGCGGCGTGTCGCCGGACTGGGCGCGGCTCGGCCGCATCCTGCTGGCCGGCCTCTGCGCCTCCGCGCCGGCGGCGCTGCTGGCGGTGTGGCTGCCGCCGCTCGCCGCGTTGCTGGCGGGCGCGGCGTGCGCGGCGACCTACCTGCCGTGGACGCTGGCGCTGCGCTGCTGGTCGCGCAATGACATCGCGCACATGCTGCAACTGCACGCGCGGCTGATGCGCGGCCACCCGCGCTTCCTCGCGCGCCTGTTCGCGTGGGGCGATGCGCGCATGGAGATCACCGCATGAGTCTGTACGCACCGCTGTTCCGCCGCGTGCTGTACCCGGCCTACGAGTCCGGACTGCGTCGGCGCGACACGTTCGCCCACCTCGCGCGGTACGAACGTGACCAGTGGCGCTCGCCCGACGAGTTGCAGGCGCTGCAGTGGCAACGGCTGCAGGCCCTGATCGCGCACTGCTGGGAGCATGTGCCGTTCTACCGGCAGTGGTGGGGCGACGCGGGCGTGACCGCCGCCGCGGACATCCGCGATCGCGACGACTACGCGCGCCTGCCGGTGCTGACGAAGGCAACGATCCGGGAACATTTCGAATCGCTGATCGCACCGTCGCGCCGCGACGGCCTGTATTTCAAGGCGACCGGCGGTTCCACCGGCGAGCCGATGCGCTTCGGCTACACCCGCGAGAGCTACGAGCGCCGGGTCGCGGTGATGTACCGCGGCTATGGCTGGAGCGGCGCGCACCTCGGCCAGCGCACGGTCTACCTGTGGGGCGCGCCGGTGGCGGCGCCGGCCGGCTTCGGGCTGTTCAAGGACCGGCTGTACCACGCGGCGTTCAACCGGCGGATGCTCAACGCCTTCGACATGGACGAACGGCGCATGGCGGAGTACGCCGACGTCATCGACCGTTTCCGCCCGGAAACCATCATCGGTTACGTCGGGCCGCTGTACGAACTGGCGCGCTGGATCGAGCGCCATGGCCGTACGCCGCATCGGCCGAAACGCGTGCTCGGCGCGGCCGAGGCGCTGCTGCCGCACCAGCGCGAGACGATCGAGCGCGTGTTCGGTGCGCCGGCCTACGACACCTACGGCTGCCGCGAGGTCATGCTGATCGCCGCCGAATGCGAGGCCCGCGATGGTCTGCACATCAACACCGACCATCTGCACGTCGAATACGTCGGCGCTCATGCCGGCGCCGACGTCGACGGCCCGCGCGAACTGGTGATCACCGACCTGTCGAACGACGGCATGCCGCTGATGCGCTATCTAAACGGCGATCTCGGCACACCGGGCAAGACCACCTGCGCCTGCGGCCGCGGCCTGCCCAAGCTGGCGAAGGTCGACGGCCGCAAGCTCGACGCGCTGCGCACCGCCGACGGCCGCCTGCTGCCCGGCGAATACTTCGTGCACACGCTGATGAACCTCCGCGGCTTCAGCAAGTACCAGGTGGTGCAGCGCCGGATCGATGCGCTGGTCGTGCGCCTCGTGCCCGAGCCGGATTACGGCCCGCACGTCGAGGATGCGATCCGCACGGAACTGCGCAAGCTGGTCGGCGACAGCATCGCGATCGAGTTCGAGCAGGTCGACCGGATCGCGCTCACCGCCAGCGGCAAGCACCGCGTCACCCTCTGCGAGCTGCCGTCGTGAGTGGTACGCACATCGCCCCCGGCACGCTGGACATCGTCCATGTGGTCGAGACGCTGGAGCGCGGCGGCCTCGAACGCATGGTCGTCGATCTCGCCGCCGCGCAGCGCGCCGCAGGGCATCGGCCGCAGGTGATCTGCCTGTACCGTCCCGGCCTGCTGGCCGCGGAGCTGCCGGCGCTGGGCATTCCGCTGCACGATTGCGGCAAGCGCAGCGGCTTCGACGTGCGCGCCCTGCGTCGCCTGCTCCACTGGCTGCGCGCGGCACCCGGGGCGGTGCTGCACACCCACAACGCGAACGCGCACTACCACGCCGTGCTCGCCGCGACCGGGCTGCCGCTGTCGCGCATCGTGAACACCCGGCACGGCATGGGCGCGTCGCAAACGCGCGGCCGACTGGAGTGGCTGTATCGCCGCGCGATGCGTCGCACCGATGCCGTGGCCGCGGTCTGCGAGGCCGCGCGCGCCCTGTTCGCTGCGCACGGCGTGAACCCGCGCGGTGCGCTGCTCGCGGTGCCGAACGGCATCCGCATCGAACGCTTCGAGGCGTCGACGCCGACGCACCGCGCCGCCCTCCGCGCCGCGCTGGGATTGTCGGAAGACACGCGCATCGTCGGTACCGTCGGCCGGCTCAATCCGGTCAAGGATCAGTCGATGCTGCTGCGCGCCTTCGCGCGCGTGCACGGCGGCATGGCGGACACCGCGCTGGTGCTGGTCGGCGACGGCCCGCTGCGCGAGACGCTGGCGACGGAAGCGGCGGCGCTCGGCATCGGCGATGCGGTGCGCTTCCTCGGCGATCGCGGCGACGTCGATGCGTTGTTGCCGGGCTTCGACATCTTCGTGCTGTCCTCGCGCAGCGAAGGCTATTCGATGGCGCTGCTCGAAGCCTGTGCCGCGGGCTTGCCGATCGTCGCGACCGATGTCGGCGGCAACCGCGAGATCGTGCGCGACGGCGTCAACGGCCGCGTGGTGACGGGCGGCAGTGACGTCGTGCTGGCCGAGGCGATCGCGTCGCTGCTGCGCGATGGCGACGCCGCGGCGGCGATGGGCCGCGCCGGCCGCGACTGGGCGCTGCGCGAAGCGTCGGTGGACGCGATGATGCGTCGTTACGACGCGCTGTACGAAGGACGCCTGCCGTGAATCCGAGACCCAGGAAACTCCAGCTGCTGCGCTGGCTGCCCGATCGCTGGGTCCTGACCCGCGGCGAAACGGGCCGGCGCGTGCTGCATCTCACCTTCGACGACGGCCCGAACGAGACGCACACGCCGCCGCTGCTGGACCTGCTGGCCGCGCACGACGCGCGCGCCGACTTCTTCCTGATCGGCGATCGCGCCGAGCAGTCGCCGCAACTCGTCGAACGGCTGGTGCGCGAAGGCCATGCCCTCGGCAATCATTCGTGGCACCACCGCCACTTCGATGCACAGCCGCCGGCCGCGCAGCGCGCCGAGATCGACCGCACCGATGCGCTGCTGGCGCGCTTCGATGGACGCACGCGCCACGATTTCCGCCCGCCGCGCGGACTGCTGCCGCGCGGCCTGATGCTGGACTGCCTGCGCCACGGCACGCGCATCGCCTACTGGTCGTACGACACGCTCGACTACAGTCGGCGTCCGGTGGCGGAGCTGATCGCGTCCGCGCGCCGGCATCCGCCGCGGCCGGGCGACATCCTGCTGATGCATGACGACGCCGAAGCGTCGCTGTGCCTGCTGGAGACGATGCTGCCCGAGTGGAAGGCGGCGGGCTTCACGTTCAAATCGTTGCCGCCGTGTCCGCGCGAAGACCGCGCGGAGCGGTCGCGGAAGGGCACCCCATGATCGATACCGACACGATGCGGAGGCGGACATGACCCCGGCCTGGCTCCTCGCGATATCCGCTGCCGCCTGTGCCGCCGCGTTCGCGGTGCTGCTGGTCCTGCGCGGCATGCGCCGGCGCAACATGCACCTGTGGCTGCGCGACTATTTGCGCCCGCGCCCCGCGGCGCCCGCGGATGGTCCGGTGCACGTGCTGTTCTGTTTCGTCGACCACTTCGAGCCGATGTGGAAGGGTGGCGATCTGGAGACACAGCGCCGCCGCGTCGATCGCTGGTGCACCGAATACCGCGCGATGGCGGAGAAGCATCGCGATGCCGACGGCCGTCCGCCGCAGCACGGCTTCTTCTATCCGGAAGAGGAATACGCCGAGGAGCACCTCGACAAGATCGCCGCGCTGTGCAGCGACGGTTACGGCGAGATCGAGGTGCACCTGCATCACGATAACGACACCGAGGCGAACTTCCGCGCCTCGCTCGGCCGCTTCTGCAAGGTGCTGCACGAGCGCCACGGCGCGCTGCCGCGCGATCCCGAGACCGGGCAACTGCGCTTCGGCTTCATCCACGGCAACTGGTGCCTGGACAATTCGCGCGCCGACGGCCGCTGGTGCGGACTCGACAACGAGCTGATCCTGCTGCGCGAACTCGGCTGCTATGCCGACTTCACGCTGCCGTCCGCGCCCAGCGACACGCAGACCGCGACCGCCAACCGCATCTACTACGCCACCGACGATCCCGACGCACCGAAGTCGCACGACACCGGCGCACCGGTGAAGGTCGGTGGCGGCACGCAGGGCGACCTGATGATCGTGCAGGGGCCGCTGGGCCTGAACTGGCGCGAACGCAAGAAGGGCCTGGTGCCGGCGATCGAGAACGCCGACATCCGCCGCAACTGCCCGCCGACCGAGGCGCGCGTCGACCTGTGGGTGAAGACCGGCATCCACGTCGAGGGGCGGCCGGAGTGGGTGTTCGTGAAGATCCACACCCACGGCACGCAGGAGCACGACATGGACACGCTGCTGGGCGCACCGGTCGACGCCATGCACGACTACCTCGAACGCGCCTACAACGACGGCAAACGCTACGTGCTGCATTACGTCAATGCGCGCGAGATCTACAACATCGTGAAGGCGGCCGAAGCCGGCGAGACCGGCGATCCGGGGCAGTATCGCGACTACCTGCTGCCGCCGCCGCGCGCCTCGTGGGCGGGCGGCCGCGCCGCACGGACGACCTCGGCATGAGCACGGCGAAGGTCAGCGTCGTCATGCCGGCGTACAACGCCGCGGCCACGCTGTACGCCTCCATGGTCTCGGTGCTGGCGCAGAGCCACGCCGACCTCGAACTGCTGGTCATCGACGATGCGTCCGCCGACGCCACGCCGGAGATGATCGCCGAGGCGGCGGCGCGCGATCCGCGCGTCGTGCCGATCCGGCAGCCGCGCAACGCCGGCGTCGCCGCCGCGCGCAACGCCGGGCTGGAAGCCGCGACCGGCACGCACATCGCGTTCCTCGACAGCGACGACCGCTGGCGTCCCGAGAAACTCAGGATGCAGCTCGCGCACCTGCGCGCCACCGGCGCGATGATCGGCTACACCGCCTACCGCCGCTTCGATGCACGCGATGCGACGCTCTCGATCGTGCGGCCGCCCGCCGAAGTCGGGTATGCCGACATGCTCAAGAGCAACCGCATCGGCAACCTCACCGGGCTCTACGACCGCGCGATCGGCGACGGCCGCTTCGAGAAGATCGGCCACGAGGACTACGTGTTCTGGCTGGCGATGGTGCGCAAGGCCGGCCGCGCGCATCGCGTGCCGACCGACGAACCGCTCGCCGACTACCTCGTCCGCGACGGTTCGCTGTCGGCCGACAAGCGCAAGGCCGCGCAGTGGCAATGGAACATCTACCGCAACGTCGAACAGTTGGGGCGCGTGCGCTCGGCGTGGTACTTCGCGCACTACGCGGCGATCGCGGTGGCGAAGCGGCGCTGAGGGTGGACGATGCGAATCTCCGCGAAGATAAAGCTAAAACACCCTTTGACAATTTTCCTGATAAAAGTCGGGGGTGTATTTCCTCTCTTGTTTGAGGATGGGGTTGTTGCTATTGATAGAAACATCTTGTCAAAAATATCTGGAAATAAAATCTCAAAGGCAGACGAATATTGGATTGGATTTCTTAATTCGGATAAATTCTTAATAAATCCCATTCTCTGTGCGTACGAGGGAAATTTGAGGAGAGTTCCGAATTTTAATGAATTTATTGATGAGCTTTCTTTGGCTTCAGAAAAAATATCGAAATTTCTTCCCGGTGCAAAGTTGATTCAGCACAAAGACGAGGATTTGTCTGGCATCTATTCTGTTGTTTTGGATTTGCAGTCAAGGCAATCAAATGAGGTTGATTTCTTGCTTGAGGCTTGTCCGCTGCTTGCAGAGAAATGCTCTGATTCAAAGTTGAACGGAAAGTTTGATGAAATAATTAAATTGGCAAGAAGCTTTGATCTGGTTTCAAGATCCTTGAGTGTTATTGCGGTGATTTCTTGTTTGTATGAGGATAAAAGAAATTCAGAAAAATCATATGGTCGTCTGGTGCTAAAGCCAAAAAAAGCCTACGGGAAAGAGATGGCGCATAACGCAATCTCAGACCTTAGGGCTTTGGAATTTTTAGCTATGTCTCAGGCTTATGGGTTGGGGGGAATAAGTCTGTGTACTGCAGATCGTGGGCTTGCTGGGTTCTGGAGGGCATTGAATGTATGGATTCCAGCGCCGGGAAGGATGCCGCCTGTGTTCAATGTTGAGTTGACGCCTGAGTTGTTTCCTAGGTATTCCGGTGAAATTTCAGATCTCCGCGATCAGATTTTCGGGTTCTAGAATTTCATTGCGAAAGGACTTTGACGCAGTCAAGCCGCCGCGCTCGGCACGATGATCTCGTTCTCGTTCATCACGCCGGGGTTGCCGGTGATCGCGGCCGCGGCGAGGTAGATGAGTTTGCCGACCAGCGTGCCCGGGCCGTTCCAGTACTCGGCGCGTTCGACTTCGACGCGGATCAGCGTGAGATTGGGATCATCCTTGCCCTGCGGGAAGAAGATCGACATCGCCGGCGACCACAGCGCGTCGATCTTCTCGCGGTCCTGCACCAGGCGTGCGGGGCCGGAGACCGATACGAAGCTGTTGGCGTGATGGTCGGCGAAGGACAGGCCGACGTGCGGACGGGCGCGGATTTCGGTGGCCTTCTCGCTGTCGAGGCCGGTGGCGAACCAAAGCACGCCGGCTTCGTCGAAGTCCAGCGCCTGCAGTGGGCGGGCGACCACGCTGCCGTCGTGGGCCACGGTGTTGAACATCGCGATCGGCAGGGACTTCAGCATTGCGCGCAGCGGCGCGAGATCGTTCGGCTGTGCTGACATCGGGCATCTCCGTGGCGGGGCGGGTGGGGCCGCATTCTGCGCATGCCGCGCCTCGGGAATGCGGTCCGGTGCGCGCGAATGCCGCGAAAGCCCGGTTTCGTTCGGAGTACGCTCAGATTGCGCCGCGGCGTCGTGCGCGACGCGCGGATGCGCACGACGCGATCACGCATCCTGCATGCCGCGCACGCGGGAAGCGTTCAGCCTGCGCCGCTCGGCTCTGCTTTTCTGTAGGAGCGACGTGAGTCGCGACAGGCTGCGGAAAGCGCTGCGGTTGCCTGTCGCGACTCACGTCGCTCCTGCAAAGGCAAATGCAATGCCGCGATCAGACGCCCTGCGCGGTCAGCTGTGCCAGCGCGTCGGCCTGGTGTTCGCGCGACAGGCGTTCGATCAACGGGTCGATGCCGCCTTCCATGATGTTCGGCAGGTCGTACAGGGTCAGGCCTTCGACGCGGTGGTCGGTGATGCGGCCCTGCGGGAAGTTGTAGGTGCGGATGCGCTGGCTGCGGTCGCCGCTGCCGACCTGCAGTTTGCGTTCCTGCGCCTGCGCGGCCTCGCGCTTCTCGGCTTCGGCTTCCACCAGCATCGCCTTCAGCCGCTTCATCGCCTTGTCGCGGTTGGCGTGCTGGCTGCGCTCGGTCTGCGATTCCACGACCACGCCGCTCGGCACGTGGGTGATGCGGATCGCCGATTCGGTCTTGTTGACGTGCTGGCCGCCGGCGCCGGAGGAGCGGAAGGTGTCGACCTTCAGGTCGGCGGGATTGATCTCGATGTCGACCTCGCCGGTGTCCTCGGCGATGATCGCCACGGTCGCGGCGGAGGTGTGGATGCGGCCCTGCGATTCGGTCTCGGGCACGCGCTGCACGCGGTGCGTGCCGGACTCGAACTTCAGTTTCGAGTACGCGCCGCGGCCGTCGACGCGGGCGATGATCTCGCGGAAGCCGCCGTGCTCGCCGGGATTCGCGGACTCGACCTCGACCTTCCAGCCCTGTCGCTCCGCGTAGCGCGCGTACATGCGGAACAGGTCGCCGGCGAAGATCGCGGCCTCGTCGCCGCCGGTGCCGGCGCGCACTTCGAGGTACAGGCCGCCGTCGTCGCGGACATCCTTCGGCACGAGCTGCGCCATCAGCGCGTCGTCGAGCGCGGCGAGGCGCGCCTGTGCGGCGGCGATCTCTTCCTCGGCCAGTTCCGCGAGTTCGGCGTCGCTGCGCATCGCTTCGGCGGACGCGAGGTCGGCGCGGGCGCGGCGTTCTTCGGTCAGACCGGTCGCGATCGGTTCGAGCTGCGCGAATTCGCGCATCAGCCCGCGGTAGCGCGCGGCATCGGCGACCGTCGCCGGATCGGCGAGCAGGCGTTCGATTTCCTCGCGGCGCTCGGCCAGCGCTTCAAGCTTGCGGCGCAGGGTCGGCGTCATCGCGGGCTTGGCGGGCGTGGTCGGGGTGCAGTTGGTGGTCGACCGCGTCGGACAGCGCCGTGTGCGACGGCGCGCGATGCGGGAACAGCCGCTCGGCGGCGCGGACGACGTCGACGTCGCCGTTGAGGGCGGCCTCGCGCACGGCCGTGGTGGGTGCGTGCAGCAGGCGATTGGTGAGCGTGTGCGCGAGCTGTTCCAGCACTTCGGCCGGGTCGCGGCCGGCGGCGAGCAACTGCCGCGCCTTCGCCAGCGATTCGTCGCGCGCGGCTTCGCCGTGCGCACGCAGCGACTTCAGCGTGCCGTGGTGCGCGCTGGCGGCCAGCGTCTCGACGAACCGCGCGACCTGCAATTCGACGATGGCCTCGGCGGCGTCGGCGGCTTCGCGGCGGCTGCGGCGGTTGTCCTCGATCACGCGTTCGAGGTCGTCGACGGTGTAGAGGAACACGTCCTGCAGTTCCGCGACGTCGGGCGCGATGTCGCGCGGCACGGCGAGGTCGAGCAGCAGCATCGGCCGGTGCCGGCGCTGCTTCAGCGCCGCGGCGACTTCGGCGCGGTGCAGGATCGGATCGCGCGCCGCGGTCGCGGAGAAGACGATGTCGGCTTCGGACAGGTGCTTGTCGAGTTCGGTCAGCGGCAGCGCGACGCCGCCGTGGCGGGTCGCCAGCTCCTGCGCGTGGGCGAGGGTGCGGTTGGCGAACAGCAGCCGCTTCGCCTTCGCCTGCACCAGGTGCAGCGCGGTGAGTTCGATGGTCTCGCCGGCGCCGATCAGCAGGATCGTGCTCTCGGCCGGCCGGGCGAAGGTCTCCTCGGCCATGCGCACGGCCGCGGAGGCCACCGACACCGGGTTGGCGCCGATGCGGGTGTCGGTGCGGGCGCGCTTGGCGGTGACGAAGGCCTGCTGGAACAGCCGGTCCAGCCGGTTGCCCAGCGTGCCGGCGCCGCGCGCGGCCGACCAGGCCTGCTTCACCTGGCCGAGGATCTGCGGTTCGCCCAGCACCAGCGAGTCGAGGCCGGTCGCGACCCGGAACAGGTGGCGCACGGCCGCGTCGTCGCGGTGCCGGTACAGGTAATCGTGCAGTGCCAGCGGGGCGCGGGTGCCACCGCCGTCCTGCGGATGCGCCGCCAGCCAGTCGACGAGGGCGTCGCCGTCGCCGCCGGTGAGGGCGTAGATCTCGGTCCGGTTGCAGGTCGACAGCAGCGCCACTTCCTCCACCCCCGGCAGCGCGCGCAGCGCGGCGAGGGTGGCCGGCAGGGTGTGTTCGGAGAACGCCACCCGCTCGCGCAGGGACACCGGCGCGGTCTGGTGGTTGAGTCCGAGGGCGACGAGATGCGACATGAAGACTGGGGCAGGACGACTTGGGGCAGGACGACTGGGGCCAGACAGCCGGGGCAGGTCCGTTCAGGCGGTTCGGGTAAGCTGGCGATTCCTCGTATTGTACGGCCCTACCGCCGATGCCCCCACGTTTCCGCCTGCCACTTTCGTCGCGTCGCCCGCGTCCGGCGTCGCTGCTCCCGGGGTTGGGCCTGGCGTTCGCGCTGGCGGCGGGGGCCGTCCCGGCGAAGCCGCCGGCGGCCGCGCCCGATCCGCTGACGCCGGCGATGGCCGGCGAATACGCGCTGCAGGCCGGCAAGCTCGACGAAGCCGCGCACTGGTACCTGCAGGCCGCCCGCGCCGCCGACGGCGACGCCGTGCTGGCCGAGCGCGCCACCCGCATCGCCATGCTCGCGAAGGACGACGCCAGCGCCGCAGCCGCGCTGAAACTGTGGCGTGCCCGCGTGGCCACGCCGACCTCCGCGATCCGCGCCGCCGAAGCCGGCCTGGCGCTGCGCCGCAAGGACGAGAAGACCGCCTTCCGCCTGCTCGACGGCCTGATGCGCGGCGAGCGCGGTGCCAAGCCCGATCCCGACGGCTGGCGGCACGCGCTGCTGGCGCTGGACGCCGGCTCCGGCGATCCCGAACTCGCCGGCCGGCTGCTTGGCCGCCTGCTCGACGCCGTGCCCGATCGCCTCGACGCGTGGCTGGCGTTCGGCGAGTTCTCGCAGCAGCTGCAGCGCGACGACCTGGCGGCGAAGATCGTCGACCGGGTGATCGCGCGCTTTCCCGACGAACCGGCGGTGGGCCTGCTCCAGGCCAGCCAACTGCGCGAAGCGGGCAAGGACGACGAGGCCCGCAAGGTGCTGGACACGCTGCTGGCCGCGCCGCGGGCCACCCCCGAACTGCGCGCCGCCGTCGCCCGTGAATACGGTGCGATGGGCGACAACCCGCGCGCCGCCGCGGTGCTGGCCGAAGGCCCGCAGAGCGACCGCAGCTACACCCTGCGCGCCGCCTACCTCGCCCAGGCCGAGGACAAGGCCGGCATCGCGAAGGTGTACGAGGAACTGAAGCGCGACTCCGCGGCGCCCGATCCCGATCGGCGCCTGCTGCTGGGCCAGATCGCCGAATACATGGAACAGTACCCGCAGGCGCTGGACTGGTACGCCAGCGTCCCCGGCGGCCCGCAGCGCTGGCAGGCGCGCCTGCGCAGCGCGAGCGTGCTGCACAAGCTCAAGCGCCAAGACGAGGCCTACGCCCGCCTGCACGAACTCCAGTCGGACGCCTCCGCCGCCGAGGAAACGCAGCGCGACGCGTATCTCGTCGAATCCGAACTGCGCAAGGACGACAACGACGCCGCCGGCGAACTCGACGCCTTCACCCGCGGCCTCGCCGCGTTCCCGGACGAAGTGCAACTGCTGTACGCCCGCGCGCTGATGTGGGAACGCCGCGACGACATCGCCCGCGCCGAGGCCGACCTGCGCCGCGTGCTCGCGACCGACGCCGACGACGTCAGCGCGCTCAACGCGCTGGGCTACACGCTGGCCGATCGTACCGACCGCTACCGCGAGGCGCTGGAGCTGATCTCGCGCGCGCTGGCCGCGCAGCCGGACAACGCGGCGATCATCGACAGCCATGGCTGGGTGCTGTACCGGCTGGGCAAGCCGGAGGAAGCGCTGACCGAACTGCGCCGCGCCTTCACCAAGCAGAAGGACGCGGAGATCGCCGCGCACGTGGCCGAAGTGCTGTGGAAACTCGGCCGCAAGGACGAGGCGATGAAGTATTTCGTCGAAGCGCGCGACATTGACCCCGAAAGCCGCTCGCTGCAGCGCGCGCTGGAAGCGACCGGCGCGACGCTGCCGCCGGCACCGGCCAAGCCCGCGGCATGAGCGGCGCACGCCTCCGGACGCTCCGTGCCGCCGGCGCGCTGCTCGTGCTGGCGCTCGCCGGCTGCGCGACCACGGCGGAGACGGTCCGCACGCCGCCGGCGGCGGAAGCGATCACCGCCGCCGATGCGACGCGGCAGGCGTGGTGGGCCGCGTACCCGGCCTGGGCGTTCTCCGGTCGCGCCGCGATCGAAAGCGGCGGTCGCGGCGGCAACGGCCGCATCGAATGGCAGCAGCACGACGCCCGCCGCTACGAGATCGCGCTGAGCGCGCCGATCACCCGCCAGAGCTGGCGGCTCAGCGGCGACCTGCATTCCGAAGCCGGGCGGATCGACGGCCTCGAAGGCGGTCCGCGCGATGGCGAGGACGCCGAAGCCCTGCTGCTGGAGACGACCGGCTGGCAGGTGCCGCTACAGCAGATCGGCGACTGGGTCCGCGGCATGCCCGCGGATGCGATGCCGGTGGCCGGGTTGGTCCACGACGCCGACGGGCGGCCGGCGCGTTTCGAGCAGGCCGGCTGGACCGTGCGCTACACCGGCTGGCGTCCCGGCGCCGCCGGCGGGCCCGACCTGCCGGCGAAGATCGAGGCCGAGCGCCGCGACGGCGCCGCCGTCGCGCGGGTCCGGCTGGTGATCGAGGACTGGACCTTCGCTGCGCCGTGAGCCCGATGTCCGACGATCTGTCCCTGGCCCCCGATGCCGACGGCTGGTCGGTGTGGCCGGCCCCCGCCAAGCTGAACCTCTTTCTCCGGATCGTGGGGCGCCGCGACGACGGCTACCACCTGCTGCAGACCGTGTTCCGGCTGCTGGACGACGGCGACACCCTGCGCCTGCGGGTCCGCGACGATGGCCGGATCGTCCGCCACGGCCCGTCGGTGCCGGGCGTCGCGGCCGACGACGACCTGACCGTGCGTGCCGCCAAGTCCCTGCAATCGGCAGCGAACACGTCGCTGGGTGCGGACATCATCGTCGAAAAGCGTACGCCGACCGGCGCCGGCATGGGCGGCGGTTCCAGCGACGCCGCGACCGTGCTGCGGGCGCTGGGCCGGTTGTGGGGCTGCGCTCTGGGCGAAGACGCCCTGGCCGACCTCGGTCTGGCCCTCGGCGCCGACGTGCCGGTCTTCGTCCGTGGCCGCAACGCCTGGGCCGAAGGCCTCGGCGAACGCCTGACCCCGCTGGACCTGCCGCCGGCCTGGTATCTGCTGCTGGCGCCCGGCGTCCACGCTGCCACCGCCGGTCTGTTCCAAGCCCCTGAATTGACGCGCAATGCGGCGCCCGCGACAATATCGGACTTCGTTTCGGACCCATTCCTGCAAGGGCAGGCGCTCGGCAACGCGTTCGAGCCCGTCCTGCGTCGCCGCGAACCCGCCGTCGAGGCTGCGTTCGTGCTGCTGCGCAGCGTCGGCACGCCGCGTCTGACCGGCTCCGGCAGTGTGTGCTTCGTCGAATTCGCCGACCGCGGATCCGCCGAAAACGCGCTGGACGCGCTGACGCCACGGCTGTCGCCGGGGCAACGCGCCTGGATCGCCGCCGGTGCGCCGCGCTCGCCGCTGCTGGATGCGCTCGACACGCAAGCATCGAACGTCCGCTGACACGGGGGCGGCCATGGCTTCCTCGGCATGGCGGTGCGCGATGCCGTTCGGCGTGTCCGCGAGGACGGGCCGGGCGGCCGTCGCGAGACCTTCCGGAGGGGCGTCGCCAAGTGGTTAAGGCACCGGGTTTTGATCCCGGCACTCGTAGGTTCGAATCCTTCCGCCCCTGCCATCCCGGTCTTGCGCAGTCCGCTTCAACGCAGTCGTTCAAACGCAGTTCGTTCCAACGTACTCGTTCCATCCAGTTTTCCGCAGTCGTTCGTCGTCGGTTGTCAGGTTGTCGGTCGTCCGCGGCAGGAAGCGCGGATGCGAGGCGCACAGCGCCGAACGCGGGGTTTCCCGCGACGCGAAGCGGAAGTCGGACCGGAGGTCCGGTGTCCGCCCCTTCCACCGCCAAGGTCAGAGCGAAGCGGAGCCCCCATGCAGGACGATCGTCAGTTGTTGATCTTTTCCGGTAATGCCAACCGGCCGCTGGCCGATGCCGTGTGCAAGGAACTCGGGGTGCGCCCGGGCAAGGCCCTGGTCTCGCATTTCTCGGACGGCGAAGTGCAGGTCGAGATCGAGGAGAACGTGCGCCGGCAGGAAGTGTTCGTGGTCCAGCCCACGTGCGCGCCCAGCGGCGAGAACCTGATGGAGCTGCTGGTGATCATCGACGCGCTCAAGCGTGCGTCGGCCGCCAGCGTCACCGCGGTGGTGCCGTACTTCGGCTACGCCCGCCAGGATCGCCGCCCGCGCTCCTCGCGCGTGCCGATCACCGCCAAGGTCGCGGCCAAGATGTTCACCGCCGCCGGCGCCGACGGCGTGCTGACCGTCGACCTGCACGCCGACCAGATCCAGGGCTTCTTCGACATCCCGGTCGACAACGTGTACTCGTCGCCGCTGCTGCTCGCCGACATCTGGCGCGCCTACGGCACGGACAACCTGATCGTGGTGTCGCCGGACGTGGGCGGCGTGGTCCGCGCCCGCGCCATCGCCAAGCGCCTCGACGACGCGGACCTCGCGATCATCGACAAGCGCCGGCCGCGCGCCAACGTCGCCACGGTGATGAACATCATCGGCGACGTGAACGGCAAGACCTGCGTGCTGGTCGACGACATCGTCGACACCGCCGGCACCCTCTGCGCCGCCGCGGCGGCGCTGAAGGCGCAGGGCGCGCAGCGCGTGATCGCCTACTGCACCCACCCGGTGCTGTCGGGGCCGGCGATCGACAACGTCACCAAGTCGCAGCTGGACGAACTGGTGGTGACCGACACCATCCCGCTGTCGGACGCGGCGCGCGCCTGCCCCCGCATCCGCCAGCTCAGCGTCGCCGAGCTGCTCGCCGAGACGATCCGCCGGGTCGCGTTCGGCGAATCGGTCAGTTCGCTCTACGTGGACTGACCTGCCGCATTCCCCGGCTCCGGCCGGAACCCGGCTCCCCTGGTCGCGGGGGAGTCGCATCGCCGCCGCGAGGCGGTTCAATCGCAAGCAAGAGAGTTGTCCAATGGCCATTACCCACGAAATCAAGGTCGAACGCCGCACGGACGAAGGGAAGGGTGCGAGCCGCCGCCTTCGCCATGCCGCCAAGATCCCCGCCATCGTCTACGGCGGCGAACTCAAGCCGGTCAGCATCCAGATCGACCACGAAGCCATCTGGCTCGCCAGCCAGCACGAGTGGTTCTACTCCTCGATCCTCGACCTGAGCCTCGGCGGCGACGTGCAGAAGGTGCTGCTGCGTGACATGCAGCGCCATCCGTTCAAGCAGCAGATCATGCACCTGGACTTCCAGCGCGTGAACGAGAACGAAGCGCTGCGCACCGCGGTGCCGCTGCACTTCCTCAACGAAGACAAGTCCCCGGCCGGCAAGTCGGCCGAAGTGGTCGTCACCCACGAGCTGAACGAAGTCGTGATCGAGTGCCTGCCGAAGGACCTGCCGGAGTTCATCGCGGTCGACCTGTCGGAGCTGGCCGTCGGCCAGATCATCCACATGTCGGACCTGAACCTGCCGACCGGCGTGTCGATCCCGGAACTGAAGCTGGGCAAGGAACACGATCTCGCGGTCGTGATCGCCAAGCACGGCAAGGAAGAGGCCGAGTCCGCCGATGCCCCGGCCGCCGCCGAAGTGCCGGCTGCCAAGGTCACCAAGAAGGACCAGAAGTAATCGTCGCCTCGCGACGATGACTTCGACGGTAGAGCGGGCTTCAGCCCGCTTCGTCTCCTCCGGAGGCGGGGCAGCGGCCTGAAGGCCGCTCTACCGGACCGATCCGATGGCAGGCCTCCGCCTCATCGTCGGGCTGGGCAATCCCGGTCCCGAACACGCCAGAACCCGGCACAACGCCGGGTTCTGGTTTGTGGACGCCCTCGCGCAGCAGTGCGGGGCGCGGTTCGGGCTGGAGAGCAAGCTCTTCGGCGAGACTGCGAAGGTCGAGATCGCCGGGCAGACCGTGTGGCTGCTCAAGCCGGCCACGTTCATGAACCTCAGCGGCAAGTCGGTCACCGCCGCGCTGCGCTACTGGAAGATCGAGCCCGAGGAGATGCTGGTCGCCCACGACGAGCTGGACCTCCCGCCGGGCGTCGCGCGCTTCAAGTTCGACGGCGGCCACGGCGGCCAGAACGGCCTGCGCGACATCATCAAGCTGCTGGGCCACGGCAAGTTCCATCGCCTGCGCGTCGCCATCGGCCATCCCGGCCACAAGGACAAGGTCACGCCGTGGGTGCTGGGGCGCCCGGGCAAGGACGACGAGGCGCTGATCCTGCGCGCGATCGACGACGCGCTGTCCGCACTGCCGCTGGCGGTGCAGGGCAACGTCATGGACGCGATGACGAAGCTGCACACCCCGAAATGAATGCGTGACTGAATCCAGACGTCGGCGGCCGGGCGCGAATCCGGCCGCCGACGTCTGCATTCCGAACCGGACGAACACAGCACATGGGCATCAAATGCGGCATCGTCGGCCTGCCGAACGTCGGCAAGTCGACGCTTTTCAACGCGCTGACCAAGGCGGGCATCGCCGCGGCCAACTTCCCGTTCTGCACCATCGAGCCGAACGTCGGCGTGGTGCCGGTGCCGGATCCGCGCCTGGGCGCGCTGGCCGAGATCGTGAAGCCGGAGCGCGTGCTGCCGACGGCGGTGGAGTTCGTCGACATCGCCGGCCTGGTCGCCGGCGCGGCCAGCGGTGAAGGCCTGGGCAACAAGTTCCTGGCGCACATCCGCGAGGTCGACGCGATCACCCACGTGGTGCGCTGCTTCGAGAATCCGGACGTCATCCACGTGAACAACAAGGTCGACCCGATCGCCGACATCGAGACGATCGACACCGAGCTGGCGCTGGCCGACCTGGAATCGGTCGAGAAGGCGCTGCAGCGCGCCGAGCGTTCGGCCAAGACCGGCGACAAGGACGCGAAGGCGCGGGTCGAAGTGCTGGCGCGCATCCGCGCCGGCCTCGACCAGGGCACGCCGGCGCGCGCGCTGGGCCTGTCCGACGACGACCGGCTGGCGGTGCGCGACCTGTTCCTGCTCACGCTGAAGCCGGTGATGTACGTCGCGAACGTGCTGGAGGACGGCTTCGAGAACAATCCGCACCTCGACGCCGTGCGCGCGCGCGCCGTGGGCGAGGGCGCCGAGGTGGTGCCGGTGTCGGCGGCGATCGAGGAAGAGCTGAGCCAGCTCGACGACGCCGACCGCGACACGTTCCTGGCCGACCTCGGCCTGGACGAGCCGGGCCTGAACCGCGTGATCCGCGCCGCGTACAAGCTGCTCGGCCTGCAGACCTATTTCACCGCCGGCGTGAAGGAAGTGCGCGCGTGGACGGTGAAGGCCGGCGCGACCGCGCCGCAGGCCGCCGCGGTGATCCACACCGATTTCGAGAAGGGCTTCATCCGCGCCGAAACCATCGCCTACGACGACTACATCAAGTATCGCGGCGAATCCGGTGCGCGCGACGCGGGTCGCCTGCGCCTGGAAGGCAAGGAATACCGCGTGCAGGAAGGCGACGTGCTGCATTTCCGCTTCAACGTCTGACGCCGCCGCTCTACGCGTTCCGCACACGCCCCGCCTCGCGCGGGGCGTGTCGTTTCGGGGCTTGCTGCGCGCTTGCGCCCGTCGTTCGCGTGCGCCGAGAATGCCGGTGCCGACGACCGTCGGCGCGACTGCGAGGTCTCCATGCGGATCGATCGCGTCATCCCGATGCAACCCGTCGCCCATCTGGCGAGAGCCATCGACTTCTACGAATGCCTCGGCTTCACCGTCGCCGACCGCAACGACGACTGGGGCTGGGCGCTGCTGTCCTGCGGCGACAGCCGGATCATGCTGGACCAGTCGATCAACACAGGTTCGCCTGCGTATCGCGCGGCGGTGCTGTACCTGTATCCCGACGACATCGTCGCGTACCACCGCACGGCGCGGGAACGCGGCCTCGACGTGCCGGAACTGCACACGACGTTCTACGGCATGACCGAATTCCGCATCGACGATCCCGACGGCAACCGGCTGTGGATCGGCCAGGATACCGGCGCCGCGCCTTGAGTCGACGCGGCGCGGTGTCGATGGCATTCCCGGCTCAGCCCGCCAGCGCAGCGAGCGCCGGTGCCTGCTCGGCCAGCCAGTCCTCGAACGGCCGCGGGTCCTGCCCGGTCAGCGCGCGGTAGTCGCCGGTGACCGTGGCCACGCGGCCGGCGGCGGTGTTGGTGTCGAACGAGGCGAACACCTGCGCCAGCGGTTCCGGCAGGCCGGCGCCGACCATGCCCTGCACCAGCGCCTCGACCGGCACCGGCACCACGGCCAGCGGCTTGCCGGTCGCCTGCGCGACCGCGGCGGCGATCTCGCCCGTGATCCAGGCGCGGTCGCCACTGAGGGTGAAGACGCGCTTGCCGTTGCGGCCGTCGGCCAACGCGGTGGCCGCGGCCCGGGCCAGATCGTCGCGGGCGATGTGGGCGATGCCACCCTGGCCGGCGGCGCTGTACCACTGCCCGTTCGGCAGCGCCGACGGCAGCCACAGGAACAGGTTCTCGAAGTACCAGTGGTTGCGCAGCACGGTCCAGCCGGGCAGGGCGCTGGCGGCCAGCGCCTGTTCGGTGCCCAGGTGGTCGGGCGCGATCAGCAGTGGGGAATCCTCGGGCTCGGGCATCGAGGTGTAGACGACGTGGCGCACGCCGGCGGCCTCGGCCGCGGCAATGGCCGCGCGATGCTGCGCCAGGCGGCGGCCGGGGCGATCGAGGGCGTCGGTGCTGATCAGCAGCAGGCGGTCGCCGCCGGCGAACGCCGTCGCCAACGAGGCGGCGTCGTCGAAGTCGGCGGCCCGGACGGTGACGCCACGGGCGGCCCAGGCGGCCAGGCTGTCGGGCTTGCGGGTGGTGGCGATGATGTCGCCGGCGGGGACGCGCAGGGTATCGAGCAGGTGCGCGAGCACGCGCTGGCCGAGATGGCCGCCGGCGCCGGTGACGATAAGCTTGGACATGGGGATGTTTCGAGAGTAAGTCTCAAATCGAGACCATGTGCATAATAGGGACCGGAATCGCCTCGACAAGCAGGCACTTCCGCCGCCGCTGGTCACCTTCAGGGAACCACCCCATGCCGTCCGACGTCGTTTCCGTCCCGCCCGCCCACCCCGACCCCCGCAGCGCGGCCGATCATCTCGTCGCCGGCTGGGAAGACTGGCGCGAGGGCGGCCAGCCGAGCGAGGCCTGCCCCGTCCGCAATGTGCTCGACCGCATCGGCGACAAGTGGAGCGTCCTGATCGTGCTCACGCTGGCCGGCGCCCCGCACCGGTTCGGTGCCTTGCGGCGCGCGGTGCCGGACATTTCGCAGCGCATGCTCACCCAGACCCTGCGCGACCTCGAACGCGACGGCCTGCTGTCGCGCACCGTGCACCCGACCAAGCCGCCGAGCGTGGAATACGCGCTCACGCCGCTGGGCGACTCCTTGCTGGTGCCGCTGTCGGGCCTGGTGCGCTGGGCCGACGAACACCATGCGGAGATACTCGCCGCGCGTGCGCGGATGGACTGAGCCGCAGCGGCTGCGATCCGCCGATCGCGGGCGAAAAAAAAGCCCCTCCATCCGGAGGGGCCTGTCCACTTCCTTGCGGTGCATGCTGCGCGGGGGAGGTCACCCGAAGGTCAGAGGCTTCCGTTGCCGCCGAACTTCCAGGTGAAATCGAGGTAGACCGTGCGGCCGATCGAGTCGAACCACGACACGTCGTAGTAGGGATACGAGGTGTAGGTGCGGTCCTTCGGCGGCATTTTGTCGAACACGTTGTCGACCGCCAGGCCGACGCGCATCGCGTCGTTGATGCGATAGCCGGCGGTGAGGTTCCAGCGCCAGGTCGACCCGATCCATGCGCTGTTGCCGTCGGCCGGGTCGTAGACCTGGTCGTACGAGTCCGAGGTCGGCAGCTTGCCCAGGCGCGTGCCGTGCACGCCGGCGGACCACTGCGCGCGGGTCCAGGCGACCGAGAGGCTGGTCTTGGTGCGCGGGATGTCGAAGCCGCTGTTGACCGCCAGCTCGTTCTCGACCGGATCGCCGCTGTAGCGCTGGAAGTCGTGGCTGCGGACCCAGCTGTGGTCGAGGCCGAAGCGGAAGTCGCCGGCCGCGGTTTCGAGCTTGTAGTGCGCGCTCAGGTCGACGCCGCTGGTGTTCTCGCGGGCGACGTTGATCGGGTTGACGAACACGCCGTACAGGCTGCCGTTGACGCGGGTGATGCGGCCGAGCGCGTCGACGCAGGTCGGCGACGCCGGATCCAGCGAGCCGAGGCGGCAGCTGGCCTCGTTGCGCAGGATCTCGTCGACGCTCATGTCCTGCACCTGGTCGCGCATGCGGATGTCGAAGTAGTCCAGCGACACGTCGAAGGCAGGCGACGGCGACCACACCAGGCCGGCCGTCCACGACGTGCTGGTCTCCGGGTCGAGCTTGCGGTTGCCCTGACGGGTGCGGATCAGGTGTTCGTCGTAGTCCGAGCAGTCGTTCGCGCCCGGGTCGTCGCTGAAGCAGCCGTAGTAGTCGATGCCCGAGGTCTCGTCGTTGCCGACGCCGGCGTAGAGGTAGTGCAGGTCGGCGGCGCGGAACGCGGTGCCGTACGAGCCGCGGACCAGCAGCGACTCGACCGGGCGCCACTCCAGACCGCTGCTCCAGGTCAGCTTGCCGATGCTGTGGCCGGAATAGCGGTACTGGTCGTAGCGGGCGGCGACGCTGGCGTTCACCGTCTCGTGCAGCGGTGCACGCAGCTCGCCGGCCAGTGCCCAGCGGTTGCGGCTGCCGTGGCCGTCGGAGTCCTTCCAGCTGTAGTAGTAGAACTCGGTGGCCTTGGCGTCGGGATGCAGGTCGTAGGCCTGGTTGCCGAATTCGACGACGCCGGCGAAGCCGACCGGACCGGCCGGCAACTGGAAGAGATCGGCGTTGGTCAGCGTCAGCGACACCGTGTCGGTGCGCGAGGTCGGGTGGTAGGTGCTGCGGCCGGAGATCGCGTCGTACTGCGCGCGGGTCAGCGGCGTGTACAGGCGCGCCGGGTCGGCGTCGAAGATCGGGAAGCCGTCCGGATCGGTGCCCAGCTGCGGGCCGAGGAACAGCGCGTTCGCCGACGCGGCGACGATCTGCGGCCAGCCGATGGTGGCGTGGTACTGCGAATGGCTGAGCGTGGCCTCGTAGTCCCAGTTGCCGCCCAGCGGGCCGGTGAAGCCGGTGGCGATGCCGAAGGTCTTCTGCGTGCTGCGGATCATCCCGCGGTTCAGCCCGCCCATTTCCTCGGGGCTGAACTGGCGCTGCCAGTATTCGACCTGGCCGGTGGCCTGGTTGAAGAAGTAGCCGTCCTCGTTGCCGTCGGGCGCCTGGTAGCTCCACGAGGTCACGTCGCGGAACAGCCCGATCTTGTGGTAGCCCAACTGCACGTCCGCGAACCACTGGTGGCCGTTGCCCAGCGTGTAGTTGAACGCGCCGTAGGCGTTGAGGCCCTTGCGCTCGCTGAGGATGGTGCCGTAGCCGATCGCCTTGTCGCTGCCGCAGTAGTAGCCCGGGCCGTAGTCATCGAGGATCGGGTCGTACGGGCCGAAGCCGGGGCGGGAGGCGTAGTAGGTCGAGCCGCGGTTGAGCGACGACAGCGCGTCGCACGCGGCCTGGCCCGGATCGAGGTATTCGTCGTCGTAGTTGGTGCGCAGGAACGCGCGGCGCGCCGCCTGCGAACGCGCGGTCGGGCCGTCCTGGGTGGAATCCTGGATCGCGCGGTCGTAGGCCCACAGCGGGCGCTGGACCTGCAGTTCGGCGCCGATCACCGCGTCCAGGCCGCCGCGTTCGAAGCCCGTGGACAGCGACACGTCGTAGGACTCGCCGCCGCCGCGGGTGGTGTCGCCGTAGCGCACGTCGACGGTGGTGCCGTCGGCCTGCTTCTTCAGGATGAAGTTGACCACGCCGGAGATCGCGTCCGAGCCGTACACCGCGGACGCGCTGCCGGTCAGCACCTCGACCCGGTCGACCATGCCCAGCGGGATGCTGGAGATGTCGGTGAAGTTGCTGCGGCCCTGGAACGGCATCGGGAAGTCGGCGATGCGGCGGCCGTTGACCAGCACCAGGGTGTGGTTCGGGCCGAGGCCGCGGAGGTCGACCTGCTGCGCGCCCGGCGAGAAGTCGGCGCCGCTGGCCGACTGCTGGCTCTGGGTCTCACCGGAGTTCTGGGTCAGGCTGCGCAGCACTTCCGGCACGGTGGTGAAACCGCCGGCGCGGATGTCGCGGGCGTTCAGCACCGTCACCGGCGCCGGGCCCTCGATCTTCGCGCGCGGGATGCGCGAACCGGTGACCTGCACGCTTTCCAGCTGCTGCGGCTGCGGGGGCGTCGTCGCGGCGGCGCCCCCGCTGGAAGGTTCCGACTGCGGGGCCGGCTCCGGAGCGCGCTTGGGGGTGTCGTTGCGGACGATTACCACGGCACCGGAGGTGTCGTCGCGGCGGGAGGCGAAGCCGCTGTTGCGCAGCAGGCGCTGCAGCGCAGTGTCGGCGTCGGGTGCCGACTGCACGCCCGAGGTGCGGGCGCCGCGCAGCTGGTCGCTGCGGTAGACCAGCTGCGTCCCCGACTGTCGGGCCAGGGTGTCCAGCGCGGAGGCGAGGTCGCCTGCCGGAATGGTGATCGGCGCACCGGGGGCGGTCGAGCCCTGGGCATGGGCCTGCAGCGCGAGGCTGCAGGCTGCGGTCAGCAGCAACAGTCGGAACGGTCTGGACATGGTTTCCCCTTGGTCCCCGGAATGCATATGGCGGCGCGGCATGCGCCAGCCCGAATTGTCGGGACGAACGGCTGCGATGAATCCCTCCGCCGGCCGGACTTCGACGAAAGTCGCATGCCGCGTGGCCCCGGCCCGGGTCGTCAGCGCGTGTGCAGGACGATCAGCGTCCCGCGGGTCTCGGCGCGCACGCCGAAGCCCTGCTCCAGCAGGCGGACGAAGCCCTCGGGGTTGGACCAGCGGAAATTCCCGCCGATCCGCAGCGCCGCCACGTCGGCGTCGCCCATCACCAGCTTCTGCGTGTTGTAGCGGTTGAATTCCTCGGCCGCGACCGACAGCGGGGTGTCGTCGAAGTACAGCCGGCCGCCGCGCCATTCCACGGCGCGCTCGGCTTCGGCCAGGGTGCCGCGGTGGACGGTCACGCCGCTGCGGGTGGCGATGGCGATGCTGCCCGCCGGCAGCAGCACCGGTTCGGCGCCGATCCGGCCCGGCTGGGCCGGGGCCTCCAGGCGCACCACGCCCTCGGTCACCACCACGCGCAGCGCCTCGCCGTCGCGGCGCACCGAGAACCGGGTGCCCACGGCGATGGCGCGGCGGCCGTCGGCGGCGACCACGAACGGCCGCGACCGGTCCTTCGCCACTTCGAAGAAGGCTTCGCCGTCGAGCAGGTCGATGTGCCGCTCGCCGGGCGACATCGCCAGCGCGATCCGGCTGTCGCTGCTCAGCGTCGCGTGCGAGCCGTCGCTCAGCCGCACGGTGTCGAGCCGGCCCAGCGTGGTGGCGTACTCGACCGGGACGGCCGTGCTGGTCCACCGCTTCCAGCCGAACGTGCCCGCCGTCCCCAGTGCCAGCAGCACGACAGCCGCGGCCGCGTACGCACGGAGACGCGAGCGCGGCGCCTGCGGGCGGGCGGCACGGCGGCGCACCGCCTGCCAGTGCGGATCGGGCGGGGCGTCGTCGGTGTCGGTGGTGTCCGCCTCCGGCGGGGCCGGCCAGAAGCTGCGCTCGGGCGGGCCCATGGCCTCGCGGCCCGCGGCCAGCGCCTTCAGCCGGCCGCTCTCTTCCCAGGCCGCTTCCAGACGCAGGAACGCCACCCGGTGCGCGGTCGCGGCCGCCAGCCAGGCCGACAGGCGCGCGTCGTCCGCGGCGGTCCAGCCGTCGCCATCGCGCTGCGCCAGCCAGTCGGCGGCGACGCGTTCAATCTGCCTGCTGTCCGCGGACACCGCGCGCTCCCGCAGGCCACGCGGCGCCATCGGCGTCCGCGTGCGGCCGTTCGCCGCCGTAGTAATGCCCGGCGATCAACCGCACGCCGTGGGCCAGATGTTTTTCCACCGTTTTCTCGCTGATTCCCAGTTTGGCGGCCACGACCTTCTGCGGCAGTTCTTCCACCCGCCGCAGCCATACCACCTCCCGGCAGCGGTTCGGCAGCCGGTCGAACGCCTCCGCCAGCCGGCGCAGGGCCTGGCGCCCGCCGAACCGACGTTCCGGGGACACCTCGTCGATCAAGACGTTCAACGTGTCCGGATCACCCAGTGTCTCGATCGACACGACGCGCCCGCGGCGCAGGCGGTCGGTGACGAGGTTGCGCGCGCTGGTGAACAGGAAGGACTTGGGCGAGGCCGGCAGCGACCGCCCGGCGGCCTCGTAGACGCGGACGTAGACCTCCTGGCGCAGGTCGTGCAGGTCCTCGCCGGCGGGCGCGCAACGGCGCAGGTAGCGCGCGAGCGCCTCCTCGTGGACGAGGATCTCGCGGACGAACCAGTCGTCGAGGGGAGTGCGCATCACCGCACGATAGCCGATGATCGGCGGCCCCGGGCGTCGTTGCGGCCCGGCGGGCGCGCCGGGAGGGAAGATCGGCGTCCGTTCGTCTGAATGCGGATCGGCCCTGCGCGTCGCGAATCCGCGCCGCGCGCCGACCGCCTGCATCGCCCCTTGCCGGAGATCGCCATGCCCCGTTCCGCCTCCCGTGCCGCCGCACCGCTGCGTCGCCTGTTCCGCGCGCTGTGCCTGGCCTCCCTGCTGTGCCTGGTCGCGCTGCCGGCGTTCGCCCGCGACTACCAGCGCCTGATCATCGGCGATCGCGGCCTGCCGACGCCGGGCCGGGTCCAGCCGGGCCTGCTGCTGGCCGGCGGCGGCGACCGCAACCGCGACGCGGTGCGCTGGTTCCTCGGTCGCGCCGGCAACGGCCACATCGTCGTGCTCAGCGCTTCGTACACGCACGAGATCGCCGACGAGTTCTACAAGGACGTCGGCGGCGCGGCCTCGGTGGAGACCTTCGTCTTCGCCAACGGCAAGCCGGCGACCGACCCGAAGATCCTCGAAGCGCTGGCGCACGCCGACGGCATCTTCATCGCCGGCGGCGACCAGGCCCGCTACGTCCGCTACTGGAAGGGCACGCCCGTCGCCGCCGCGCTGGACGCCCACGTCCGCGCCGGCAAGCCGCTGGGCGGCACCAGCGCCGGCCTCGCCATCCTCGGCGAATACCTCTACGGCGCGATGGACGGCGGCAGCATCGTCAGCCCCGAGGCGCTGGCCGACCCGATGGGTCCGGCGGTGACGATCGAGCAGGATTTCCTGCACATCGCCACCCTCCACGGCGTGGTCACCGACACCCACTTCAAGGAGCGCGACCGCCTCGGCCGCCTGTTCGCTTTCGTCGCCAAGGCCGAGACCCTGACCGGCACCCCGCATCGTCCGCTGGTCGGCGTGGGCGTCGATGAGAGCGCCGCGCTGGCGGTGGACGGCGAGGGCAACGCCCGCATCTTCGCCACCGACCCGCACGGCAGCGCCTGGGTGGTCCGCGGCGGCTTCCCCGAAACGCAGATTGCCGGCAAGCCGCTGCAATTGGCGCGGGTCGAGGTGACCGGCGTCGGCGCGGGCTCGACCCTGCACCTGCCGGCCGGCAGCGTCGACGCGCCGACGTTCCGCAAGCACTATCGGGTGGACAATGGCCGCCTGCAGGAGGTCGCACCCATGATCCTCGTGGTCCATGGCGGCGCCGGCGTCGAGCGCGCCGACCTCACCGCCGACGAAGAGCGCGATGCCCGCGCCGCGCTGGAACTGGCCCTGCGCCGCGGCTACGAGGTGCTGCACGCCGGCAAGCCGGCGCTGGAGGCCGTCACCGCCGCGATCACCGTGCTGGAGGATGATCCGCACTTCAATGCCGGCCGCGGCGCCGTGTTCACGCATGACGGCCGCAACGAACTGGATGCCTCGCTGATGGACGGCACCACCCGCCGTGCCGGCGCGGTCGCCGGCGTGCACCGCGTGAAGAACCCGATCCTGCTGGCCCGCGCGGTGATGGAGCGCTCGCCCCACGTGATGATGGTCGGCGACGGCGCCGAGGCCTTCGCGAAGGAGCAGGGCGTCGAGCTGGTCGACCCGGCCTGGTTCCGCACCGAGAAGCGCTGGCAGCAGCTCCAGCAGCGCCTGCGCGAGGACGCCGCGAAGCAGGCCGCCCTCGACCCGCACCCGGGCCGCCGCTACACCGGCACCGTGGGCGCCGTGGCGCTGGACGGGCAGGGCGGGCTGGCCGCCGGCACCTCCACCGGCGGCATGACCGACAAGCGCTACGGTCGGGTCGGCGACTCGCCGATCATCGGTGCCGGCACCTATGCAAACGCGGTCTGCGCGGTCTCGGGCACCGGCTGGGGCGAGTTCTACATCCGCACCGCCGCCGCCCACGACATCTGCGCACGGATGACCTACCTGCACGAATCCGCGGCCGCGGCCGGGCAGGCCGTCATCAACCGCGACATCCCCGCGATGGGCGGCGACGGCGGCGCGATCGTGCTGGCCGCCGACGGCAGCGTGGCCATGCCGTTCAACACCGAAGGCATGTACCGGGGCTGGATCGGCGAAGACGGCGTGCCGCATGTTGCCGTTTTTGCCAGCGAAGCGCTTACAATGCCCACCCCGCCGGCGCCCTGACCCGGGTCGTCGCGGAAGTCGCATCGAGCGACTGCTTCAAGCGTTGACACCTGCCCGCTCTACCGTCAGAATTGCGGGCTGTTTTCACCGTGTACCGTTTTTCCGGAGTTGTTCAGCTGGAGGGATACCCAAGCGGCCAACGGGGGCAGACTGTAAATCTGCTGGCTTACGCCTTCGGTGGTTCGAATCCACCTCCCTCCACCACGCTGGCCACGCCGTTCCGCACGAAGCGGGAGTAGTTCAATGGTAGAACCTCAGCCTTCCAAGCTGATGGTGCGGGTTCGATTCCCGTCTCCCGCTCCAGGGCGGTGCCATGGACACCCCGGTCGACGCGGTCCGTTCCGGACGGGTCACCCGGTCACCACATCGTTGCTCACGTAGCTCAGTCGGTAGAGCACCTCCTTGGTAAGGAGGAGGTCGAAGGTTCGATTCCTTTCGTGAGCACCACCCCATCGTCAACCCAGTTGAGTTCAAAGAGAAGCAATCATGGCCAAGGGTAAGTTCGAGCGCACCAAGCCTCACGTGAACGTGGGGACGATCGGTCACGTGGACCACGGCAAGACGACGCTGACGGCGGCGCTGACGAAGATCGGCGCTGAGCGTTTCGGTGGCGAGTTCAAGGCATACGACGCGATCGACGCGGCGCCGGAAGAGAAGGCGCGCGGGATCACGATTTCGACGGCGCACGTGGAATACGAAAGCCCGATCCGCCATTACGCGCACGTGGACTGCCCGGGCCACGCCGACTACGTGAAGAACATGATCACGGGTGCGGCGCAGATGGACGGTGCGATCCTGGTGTGCTCGGCCGCGGACGGCCCGATGCCGCAGACGCGCGAGCACATCCTGCTGTCGCGCCAGGTGGGCGTGCCGTACATCGTGGTCTTCCTGAACAAGGCGGACATGGTGGACGACGCCGAGCTGCTCGAGCTGGTCGAGATGGAAGTGCGCGAGCTGCTGTCGAAGTACGACTTCCCGGGCGACGACACCCCGATCATCCACGGTTCGGCGCGTCTGGCGCTGGAAGGCGACCAGTCGGAGATCGGCGTGCCTGCGATCATCAAGCTGGTGGACGCGCTGGACACGTTCATTCCGGAGCCGCAGCGCGACATCGACAAGACGTTCCTGATGCCGGTGGAAGACGTGTTCTCGATCTCGGGTCGCGGCACGGTGGTGACGGGCCGCATCGAGCGCGGCATCATCAAGGTGGGTGACGAAATCGAGATCGTGGGCATTCGTCCGACGACGAAGACGACGGTCACGGGCGTCGAGATGTTCCGCAAGCTGCTGGACCAGGGCCAGGCGGGCGACAACGCGGGCCTGCTGCTGCGCGGCACGAAGCGTGACGACGTGGAGCGCGGCCAGGTGCTGTGCAAGCCGGGCACGATCACGCCGCACACGGACTTCGAGGCCGAGGTGTACGTGCTGTCGAAGGACGAGGGTGGCCGTCACACGCCGTTCTTCAAGGGCTACCGTCCGCAGTTCTACTTCCGCACGACGGACATCACCGGTGCGGTGACGCTGCCGGAAGGCGTGGAGATGGTCATGCCGGGCGACAATATCAAGATGGTGGTGTCGCTGATCAACCCGGTGGCGATGGACGAAGGCCTGCGCTTCGCGATCCGCGAAGGCGGTCGTACGGTCGGCGCCGGCGTCGTCGCCAAGATCATCAAGTAAGGATTCGCCTGCAGGGGCGGGCCTTCGCCCCGGCGAGCGCCGGGGCATGAGGTCCACTTCCCCCGGAACTTGTTTTTGGGTGTGGCAGTCCAAACTTGAAAGGCAGGCGACAGGCGAGTCGGAAACGGCTCGCCGTCGCCGTATCAGAACACCGGTCAACACAACTACACGCCAGTAGCTCAATTGGCAGAGCAGCGGTCTCCAAAACCGCAGGTTGGGGGTTCGAGTCCCTCCTGGCGTGCCACTCAGGCGGATCGTTCCGCGTCCGGGCCCCTCGCGGCCCCGCCTCCGGGCGAGTTGGCGCGACGACGCCCCGCGATGCAGGCGACACGTACTTGAACAGCAGAGTCGAACAACCCAAGGCCGGCGGTTCCGCGGGCGATATCGTCAAGTACGCCCTGGCGCTGCTCTTGGCTGCGGGCGGTCTGTTCGCGTTCTACTGGTTCGATGGCCAGTGGCCGACCGTGGCCCGGGTCATGTCGGTCATCGTCGGCCTGATTGCCGGCGCCCTCGTCTTCATGGTCACGCCCAAGGGTGCGCAAACCCGCGATTACCTCGGTGAATCGCGTTTCGAACTGCGCAAGGTCGTGTGGCCGACCCGTCAGGAAGCGACGCGCACCACCTGGGTCGTCATCATCGCCGTCATCGTCATGAGTCTGATCCTCGCCGTGTTCGATCTGATCGTGCAGAAGAGCGTGGAACTGCTGCTGGGGGCCTGATGGAGAACGTTGTGAGCAATACCGAGATCCCCAAGCGCTGGTACGTGGTGCACGCCTACTCTGGCTTCGAGAAGTCCGTGGCCCAGGCGCTGCGCGACCGCATCGCACGCACCGGCATGCAGGACAAGTTCGGCGAAGTGCTGGTCCCGACCGAAGAAGTCGTGGAGATGCGCTCCGGCCAGAAGCGCCGTTCCGAGCGCAAGTTCTTCCCGGGCTACGTGCTCGTGCAGATCGCGACCCATGAAGAAGCGGGCATCCCGCGCATGGACAACGAGAGCTGGCACCTGGTCAAGGAAACGCCGAAGGTGATGGGGTTCATCGGCGGCACCGCCGACCGCCCGCTGCCGATCCGCGATTCCGAGGCCGACGCGATCCTGCAGCGCGTGCAGGAAGGCGTCGAGAAGCCGCGTCCCAAGGTGCTGTTCGAGCCGGGCCAGATGGTCCGCGTCACCGATGGCCCGTTCAACGACTTCAACGGCGTGGTCGAGGAAGTCAATTACGAAAAGAGCCGCCTGCGCGTCTCGGTGCTGATCTTCGGTCGCGCCACGCCGGTCGAGCTGGAATTCGGCCAGGTCGAGAAGGCATAAGCCACTCGATCCGGCCTCATCCGCCCGCCGCATCCCGCGACGGGCCGCAACGATGGAGGAGCCTCGCAGCCGCAAGGCGTGCAGGCGCTAAGACTCCGGGAGATCCCCAATGGCAAAGAAAGTCGTCGGTTACATCAAGCTGCAGGTGAAGGCCGGTCAGGCCAACCCCTCGCCGCCGGTCGGTCCCGCGCTCGGTCAGCGCGGCCTCAACATCATGGAGTTCTGCAAGCAGTTCAATGCGGCGACCTCCAAGCTGGAGCCCGGCCTGCCGACTCCGGTCATCATCACCGCCTACTCGGACCGTACCTTCACCTTCGTCACCAAGTCGACCCCGGCTTCGGTGCTGCTGAAGAAGGCCGCGGGCATCCAGTCCGGCTCGAAGCGTCCGAACACCGAAAAGGTGGGCAAGGTCACGCGCAAGCAGCTGGAAGACATCGCGAAGATGAAGGAAGCGGATCTGACCGCGGCCGATCTCGACGCGGCAGTGAAGACCATCGCGGGCTCGGCCCGTTCGATGGGTCTCGTAGTGGAGGGCTGATCCCATGGCGATGAACAAGCGACAGAAAGCGATCCTCAACGCGGTCGAGCCGGGCAAGGCCTACGCCTTCGACGACGCGATCAAGATCATCAAGACCGCGACCAAGGCCAAGTTCGTCGAGTCCGTCGACGTGGCCGTGCGCCTCGGCGTCGATGCCAAGAAGTCCGACCAGCAGGTGCGCGGTTCGACCGTGCTGCCGGCCGGCACCGGCAAGACCGTGCGCGTCGCGGTGTTCGTGCCCGCGGGCGCCAAGGCCGATGAAGCCCTGGCCGCCGGCGCCGACATCGTCGGCATGGACGACCTCGCCGAGAAGATGCTCGGCGGCGACCTGAACTACGACGTCGTGATCGCGACGCCGGACGCCATGCGCGTCGTCGGCAAACTCGGCCAGGTGCTGGGCCCGCGCGGCCTGATGCCGAACCCGAAGGTCGGTACCGTCTCGCCGAACCCGGCGGAAGCGGTGAAGAACGCGAAGGGCGGCCAGGTCCGCTATCGCACCGACAAGGCCGGCATCATCCACTGCACCATCGGCAAGGCGAGCTTCCAGGACGCCGACCTGAAGGGCAACCTCGAAGCGCTGCTGCACGACCTGATCAAGGCGAAGCCGGCCACCGCGAAGGGCACGTACCTGCAGAAGGTGTCGATCAGCTCGACGATGGGCCCGGGCGTGACCGTCGACCAGTCGTCGCTCGCGCTGAAGTGATGTAACGGCGCGCTCGCGCAATGCGCGAGCGCCTTTGCCGTTGCGTCATCCCGACGCAAGTCGGGATCCAGCTTCCAGGCAGTGCCAACCTGCATTGAAGGCTGGAAACAAACAAAGAGCCGGGTCTTGGCCTCCGCCGGGATGACGGTTCAACGGCGTCGGGCTTGCGCCCGACATCGTGCAAGCAAATTTGAGGGCATCGCCGAGGAGTCCGCTCCGACGCGATCGCCGTCAAAGACCGCAGGTGCGGTTCGCGCGCGACGCGCACGGGCACGGAAGCGTCCGGTATGGCAAGGAGTCGTCACGTCGCAAGCGGGATCGCTTAATCGCATCCGCAAGGGTGCTGCCTGCGCAGATGGTGCCGCCCCCTCTGGAATTTTCTGGATGGGCCGCCACCGGGACGCGTCCGCGTCCCCGATGTTCAGGATGAACGTCGCCCGGGACCGCAAGCGGCAGGAGCCGCGAGCGGAGTTCACAAGAGGAGTGCACATGGCTCTGAATCTCACCCAGAAGCAAGACGTCGTGGCCGAAGTGGCGGAAATCGCCGCGAAGGCCCACTCCCTGGTCGCTGCCGAATACGCAGGCACCACGGTCTCCCAGATGACCGCAATGCGCAAGAAGGCCCGCGAAACCGGCGTGTACTTGAAAGTCGTCAAGAACACGCTGGCCTCGCGCGCCGTGGCGGGCACCGAATACGAAGCTGTCCAGGACAAGCTCGTCGGTCCGCTGCTCTACGCATTCTCGCTGGAAGAACCGGGCGCCGCCGGCCGCCTGATCAAGGAATTCTCGAAGGGCAACGACAAGCTGCAGCCGAAGGTCGTCTCCGTCGGTGGCCAGGTCTATCCGGCCAGCCACGTCGACGTCCTGGCCTCGCTGCCGACCCGCGATCAGGCGCTGGCCATGCTGGCCCGCGTGCTGGCCGAGCCGGCTTCGATGTTCGCCCGCGCCATCAAGGCCGTGGCCGACAAGCAGGGTGGCGGCGATGCCGCGCCTGCCGAGGCCGCCCCGGCGGAAGCCTGAGTCCAACGTCTTTGACGATCGCACGGCGCGTGCCGCGTGATCGCTAACCAATCAAATCCAGAGGTCAACACAATGTCCCTTACCAACGAACAGATCGTCGAAGCCGTTGCCGGCAAGACCCTGATGGAAGTGATGGAGCTGGTCAAGGCCATCGAAGAGAAGTTCGGCGTCACCGCCGCTGCCCCGGTCGCCGTGGCCGTCGCCGCCGGCCCGGCCGCCGTGGTCGAAGAGCAGACCGAGTTCAACGTCATCCTGAAGGCCGCCGGCGAGAAGAAGGTCGAGGTCATCAAGGCCGTCCGCGCCATCACCGGCCTGGGCCTGAAGGAAGCGAAGGACCTGGTCGAAGGCGCTCCGCAGACCGTGAAGGAAGCGGTCTCGAAGGAAGACGCCGAGAAGTTCAAGAAGGATCTGGAAGCCGCCGGCGCCCAGGTCGAGCTGAAGTAATTTCCGCGATGGGTCGTCCCGGGCGGCGCGCGACAGCGCGGTGCCCCGGGATCCGGTGACACGGTCGTATTCCGTCACCGGATCCTCGCTTCCGCGGGGATGACGGCGACCAAGGCTGGGGGCGGAAGCCCCCGGCCTTTGGCCGTTCTGACGGGCACCGCGCGCATCGCGACGTTCGTGCTTCACCGGCCGTTCGTTCGTTGCAGTCCCAGGCGTCACCGAAGCAAGTCGACAATCGGAAGTAGCGGGAGAGGGCGTGCTGGTGCCGGCAATACCAGCGACTTCCGACTGTCGATTCCCCGGGGCACCGGTTCCACCGGAGCCGCCCCACCCGGCCGCAGCCGACACAGGCGCGCCGGCGACAACGCAATCCAAAGCTGAGAGGCCTTTCTCCCATGACCACAGCTCACTCGACGACCTATTCGTTCACCGAGAAGAAGCGCATCCGCAAGAACTTCGGCAAGCGCCGTTCGATTCTGGAAGTGCCGTTCCTGCTCGCGATCCAGGTCGATTCCTACCGCGAATTCCTCCAGGCCGACGCCGATCCCGCCAAGCGCGATGATCGCGGCCTGCATGCCGCGCTGAAGTCGGTGTTCCCGATCACCAGCTACAACGGCTACGCCGCCCTCGAATACGTCGGCTACAAGCTCGGCGACCCGGTGTTCGACGAGCGCGAGTGCCGCAACCGCGGCCTCAGCTACGGCGCCCCGCTGCGCGTGACCGTGCGCCTGGTGATCTACGACAAGGAGTCGTCGAGCAAGGCCGTGAAGTACGTGAAGGAGCAGGAGGTGTACATGGGCGAGATCCCGCTCATGACCGACAACGGCACCTTCATCGTCAACGGCACCGAGCGCGTCATCGTCTCGCAGCTGCACCGCTCGCCGGGCGTGTTCTTCGACCACGACCGCGGCAAGACCCACAGCTCGGGCAAGCTGCTGTACAGCGCGCGCATCATCCCCTACCGCGGCTCGTGGCTGGACTTCGAGTTCGACCCGAAGGACGCGGTGTTCACCCGCATCGACCGTCGCCGCAAGCTGCCGGTGACGATCCTGCTGCGCGCCCTCGGCTACAACAACGAGGAGATCCTGGCGCAGTTCTTCGAGGTCAACACCTTCCACATCCTGCCGGAAGGCGTGCAGCTCGAACTGATCCCCGAGCGCCTGCGCGGCGAGACCCTGGACTTCGACCTCGCCGATGGCGACCGTGTCATCGTCGAGGCTGGCAAGCGCATCACCGCGCGCCACATCAAGCAGCTGGAACAGTCGGGCATCGCCGCGCTGGCCGTGCCGGACAGCTACCTCGTGGGCCGCATCCTGTCGCACGACGTCATCGACGGGAACACCGGCGAGCTGATCGCCAGCGCCAACGACGAACTGGGTGACGACCACCTGCAGAAGTTCCGCAAGCACGGCATCGACAGCGTCGGCACCCTGTGGGTGAACGACCTCGACCGCGGTCCGTACATCTCGAACACCCTGCGCATCGACCCGACCCGCACCCAGCTGGAAGCGCTGGTCGAGATCTACCGCATGATGCGTCCGGGCGAGCCGCCGACCAAGGACGCCGCGCAGAACCTGTTCCACAACCTGTTCTTCACCTTCGAGCGCTACGACCTCTCGGCCGTGGGCCGCATGAAGTTCAACCGCCGCATCGGCCGCAAGGAAGTGGAAGGCAGCCCCGTGCTGTACGACTACAAGTACTTCGCCGACCGCAAGGACGACGAGTCCGCGCGCCTGCGCGAGGCCTGCGGCCCGGAGATGTCGGACATCCTCGACGTCATCCGCGTGCTGTGCCAGATCCGCAACGAAGGCACCGGCGTGGACGACATCGACCACCTCGGCAACCGCCGCGTGCGTTCGGTCGGCGAAATGGCCGAGAACGTCTTCCGCGTGGGCCTGGTCCGCGTCGAGCGCGCCGTGAAGGAGCGCCTGACGATGGCCGAGTCCGAAGGCCTGACGCCGCAGGAACTCATCAACGCCAAGCCGGTCGCGGCCGCCATCAAGGAGTTCTTCGGCTCCTCGCAGCTGTCGCAGTTCATGGACCAGAACAACCCGCTGTCGGAAGTGACGCACAAGCGTCGCGTCTCGGCGCTGGGCCCGGGCGGCCTGACCCGCGAGCGCGCCGGCTTCGAAGTGCGCGACGTGCACCCGACCCACTACGGCCGCGTCTGCACCATCGAGACGCCTGAAGGCCCGAACATCGGCCTGATCAACTCGCTCGCCGTGTTCGCGCGCACCAACCAGTACGGCTTCCTCGAGACGCCGTACCGCAAGGTCGTGGACGGCCGCGTCACCGACGACATCGAGTACCTGTCGGCGATCGAGGAGAACGAGTACGTCATCGCCCAGGCCAACGCCCAGCGCGACGACAAGGGCCTGATCACCGCCCCGTTCGTGGCCTGCCGCTTCCAGGGCGAGTCGATGCTGCGTCCGCCGAGTGAAATCCACTTCATGGACGTCTCGCCGATGCAGACCGTGTCGGTCGCGGCGGCGCTGGTGCCGTTCCTCGAGCACGACGACGCGAACCGCGCGCTGATGGGCGCGAACATGCAGCGCCAGGCCGTGCCGACGCTGCGTTCGCAGAAGCCGCTCGTGGGCACCGGCATCGAGCGCGCCGTGGCGCGCGACTCGGGCGTGACCGTGAACGCCCGCCGTGGCGGCGTGATCGAGCAGATCGACGCCGGCCGCATCGTGGTCAAGGTCAACGAGGTCGAGATCACCGAGGCCACCGACGCCGGCGTCGACATCTATACGCTCATCAAGTACACCCGTTCCAACCAGAACACCTGCATCAACCAGCGTCCGCTGGTGAACGTGGGCGACGTGGTCGCGAAGGGCGACGTGCTGGCCGACGGTCCCTCGACCGACATCGGCGAGCTGGCGCTCGGCCAGAACATGCTGGTCGCGTTCATGCCGTGGAACGGCTACAACTTCGAAGACTCGATCCTGCTGTCCGAGCGCGTGGTGAAGGAAGACCGCTACACCACGATCCACATCGAAGAGCTGACCTGCCAGGCCCGCGACACCAAGCTGGGTCCGGAAGAGATCACCGCCGACATCCCGAACGTCTCCGAGCAGGCGCTGTCGCGCCTCGACGAGTCGGGCGTGGTGTACATCGGTGCCGAGGTCCGCGCCGGCGACATCCTGGTCGGCAAGGTTACGCCCAAGGGCGAGAGCCAGCTGACCCCGGAAGAGAAGCTGCTGCGCGCGATCTTCGGCGAGAAGGCCTCCGACGTGAAGGACAGTTCGCTGCGCGTGCCCCCGGGCATGGACGGCGTGGTCATCGACGTGCAGGTGTTCACCCGCGACGGCATCGAGAAGGACAAGCGCGCCCGCCAGATCGAGGAAGAGGAAATCCGCCGGGTCAAGAAGGACTTCGACGACCAGTTCCGCATCCTGGAATCGGCGATCTACGCGCGCCTGCGCGACCAGCTCCTCGGCAAGATCGCCAACGGCGGTCCCGGCCTGAAGAAGGGCGACACGGTCAGCAGCCTCGTCCTCGACGGCCTGAGCAAGAAGGACTGGTTCTCGATCCGCATGAAGGACGACGACGCGGCCGACGCGATCGAGCGCGCCCAGAAGCAGATCGACGCGCACCAGAAGGAATTCGAGCGCCGCTTCGCCGACAAGCGCGGCAAGATCACCCAGGGCGACGACCTCGCTCCGGGCGTGCTGAAGATGGTGAAGGTGTTCCTGGCGGTGAAGCGCCGCATCCAGCCGGGCGACAAGATGGCCGGCCGCCACGGCAACAAGGGCGTGGTGTCCAACATCGTGCCGATCCAGGACATGCCGTACATGGCCGATGGCCAGACCGTCGACATCGTGCTGAACCCGCTGGGCGTGCCGAGCCGAATGAACATCGGCCAGATCCTCGAAGTGC
Source organism: Lysobacter sp. DMC97 (assembly GCF_056313745.1). NCBI lineage: Bacteria > Pseudomonadati > Pseudomonadota > Gammaproteobacteria > Lysobacterales > Lysobacteraceae > Lysobacter > Lysobacter sp. DMC97. The sequence goes on from NZ_JBQUZR010000003.1 coordinate 599,690, forward strand.
ACCTGGGCTGGGCCGCGAAGGGCCTGGGTCAGAAGATCCAGCGCATGCTGGACGCACAGGCCAAGCTCGCCGACCTGCGCAAGTTCCTCGACGACATCTACAACCACGACGAGAAGTTCCACGGCCAGCGCGTCGACCTCACCCAGTTCAGCGATGCCGAGCTGCTGCGTCTGGCGCAGAACCTGACCGACGGCGTGCCGATGGCGACGCCGGTGTTCGACGGTGCGGCGGAATCCGAGATCAAGCGCATGCTCGAACTCGCCGACCTGCCGGAGAGCGGCCAGACCCAGCTGTACGACGGCCGCACCGGTGAGGCGTTCGACCGCAAGACCACCGTCGGCTACATGCACATGCTGAAGCTGAACCACCTCGTCGACGACAAGATGCACGCGCGTTCGACCGGTCCGTACTCGCTCGTCACCCAGCAGCCGCTGGGCGGCAAGGCGCAGTTCGGCGGCCAGCGTTTCGGCGAAATGGAAGTCTGGGCGCTGGAAGCCTACGGCGCGGCCTACACCCTGCAGGAAATGCTGACGGTGAAGTCCGACGACGTGCAGGGCCGCAACCAGATGTACAAGAACATCGTCGACGGCGAGTACGAGATGGTCGCCGGCATGCCGGAATCCTTCAACGTCCTGGTGAAGGAAATCCGCTCGCTGGCCATCAACATGGAGCTGGAAGAAACCTGAGCCGACCGCGGGCCGCATGACGGCCCGCCACCGCCCAGCCCCCGCTTCCAGATTCCCGGAGAAATCAAATGAAAGATTTGCTCAACCTCTTCAACCAGCAGCGCCAGACCCTCGACTTCGACGCGATCAAGATCGCGCTGGCGTCGCCGGACATGATCCGTTCGTGGTCGTACGGCGAAGTGAAGAAGCCCGAGACCATCAACTACCGGACCTTCAAGCCGGAACGCGATGGCCTGTTCTGCGCCGCGATCTTCGGTCCGATCAAGGACTACGAGTGCCTGTGCGGCAAGTACAAGCGCATGAAGCACCGCGGCGTGGTCTGCGAGAAGTGCGGCACCGAAGTCACGCTCGCGCGCGTCCGCCGCGAGCGCATGGGCCACATCGACCTGGCCTCGCCGGTCGCGCACATCTGGTTCCTGAAGTCGCTGCCGTCGCGCATCGGCCTGATGCTCGACATGACCCTGCGCGACATCGAGCGCATCCTGTACTTCGAAGCCTACGTCGTGACCGAGCCGGGCCTGACCCCGCTCGAGCGCGGTTCGCTGCTGACCGAAGAGCAGTTCATGACCGCGCGCCAGGAGCACGGCGACGACTTCGAGGCCGCGATGGGTGCCGAAGCCGTGTACGAGCTGCTGCGCACGATCGACCTGCAGTCGGAGATGGTGACCCTGCGCGAGGAGATCGCCAGCACCGGTTCGGAGACCAAGCTCAAGCGCCTCACCAAGCGCATCAAGCTGGTCGAGGCCTTCCTGGAATCCGGCAACCGTCCGGAGTGGATGGTCATGACCGTGCTGCCGGTGCTGCCGCCGGACCTGCGCCCGCTGGTTCCGCTGGACGGCGGCCGCTTCGCGACCTCCGACCTCAACGACCTGTACCGCCGCGTCATCAACCGCAACAACCGACTGAAGCGCCTGCTTGAGCTCAACGCGCCCGACATCATCGTGCGCAACGAGAAGCGCATGCTGCAGGAGTCGGTGGATGCGCTGATGGACAACGGCCGTCGCGGTCGCGCCATCACCGGCACGAACAAGCGTCCTTTGAAGTCGCTCGCCGACATGATCAAGGGCAAGCAGGGTCGTTTCCGCCAGAACCTGCTCGGCAAGCGCGTCGACTACTCGGGCCGTTCGGTCATCGTGGTCGGCCCGTACCTCAAGCTGCACCAGTGCGGCCTGCCGAAGAAGATGGCGCTGGAACTGTTCAAGCCCTTCATCTTCGCCAAGCTGCAGCGCCGCGGCCTCGCCACCACCATCAAGGCGGCGAAGAAGCTGGTCGAGCGCGAAGAGCCGATCGTGTGGGACATCCTCGAAGAGGTGATCCGCGAGCATCCCGTGCTGCTGAACCGCGCCCCGACCCTGCACCGCCTCGGCATCCAGGCGTTCGAGCCGGTGCTGATCGAAGGCAAGGCGATCCAGCTGCATCCGCTGGTCTGCACCGCGTTCAACGCCGACTTCGACGGTGACCAGATGGCCGTCCACGTGCCGCTGTCGCTGGAAGCCCAGCTCGAAGCGCGCGCGCTGATGATGTCGTCGAACAACATCCTCTCGCCGGCGAACGGCGAGCCGATCATCGTGCCGTCGCAGGACGTCGTGCTCGGCCTGTACTACATGACCCGCGCCCTGGAGAACAAGGCGGGCGAGGGCATGGTGTTCGCCAACATCGCCGAGGTGAAGCGCGCGTACGACAACCGCGTCGTCGAGCTGCACGCCAAGGTCAAGGTGCGCATCGCCGAGACCGTGATCGCCGAGGACGGCACCCGCGAGAAGAAGACCGCGATCGTCGACACCACCGTCGGCCGCGCCCTGCTGCAGGAAATCCTGCCGGAAGGCCTGCCATTCGCGCTGGTGAACACCGAGCTGACCAAGAAGGCGATCAGCCGCCTGATCAACAGCTGCTACCGCCAGCTCGGCCTGAAGGACACGGTCGTGTTCGCCGACAAGCTGATGTACACCGGCTTCGGGTTCGCGACCCGCGCCGGCATCTCGGTCGGCATCAACGACATGACCATCCCGGACGAGAAGAAGGCGATCCTCGCCGAGGCCGAAGCCGAGGTGCTGGAAATCCAGCAGCAGTACCAGGGCGGTCTGGTCACGGCCGGCGAGCGCTACAACAAGGTGGTCGACATCTGGTCGCGCACCAACGAACGCGTCGCGAAGGCGATGATGGACGCGATCGGCATCGACACCGTGACCAACGCCAAGGGCGAGCGGGTCGCGCAGAAGTCGATGAACTCGATCTACATCATGGCCGACTCCGGTGCGCGTGGTTCGCAGGCGCAGATCCGCCAGCTGGCCGGCATGCGCGGCCTGATGGCCAAGCCGGACGGCTCGATCATCGAAACGCCGATCACGGCGAACTTCCGCGAAGGCCTGAACGTCCTCCAGTACTTCATCTCGACCCACGGCGCCCGAAAGGGCCTCGCGGATACCGCGCTGAAGACCGCGAACTCCGGTTACCTGACCCGCCGCCTCGTCGACGTGGCCCAGGACGTGGTGATCACCGAGGTCGACTGCGGCACGACCGAAGGCCTGATGATGACCCCGATCGTCGAAGGCGGCGACGTGGTCGAACCGCTGCGCGACCGCGTGCTCGGCCGCATCGTGGTCGACGACGTGTTCCTGCCGGGCAACGACGAGGATCCGTTCGTCACCCGCAACACGCTGCTCGACGAAGCCTGGGTGCAGAAGCTCGAGGACGCCGGCGTGCAGTCGGTGAAGGTCCGTTCGACCATCACCTGCGAATCGTCGTTCGGCGTTTGCAGCTTCTGCTACGGCCGCGACCTCGCGCGTGGCCACGTCGTCAACATCGGCGAAGCGGTCGGCGTCATCGCCGCGCAGTCGATCGGCGAGCCGGGCACCCAGCTGACCATGCGTACCTTCCACATCGGCGGTACGTTCTCCGGTGCGGCGTCGATCGACAACGTGACGGTGAAGACCACCGGTACGGTGAAGTTCAACAACCTCAAGCACGTCGAACACGCCGCCGGCCACCTGGTCGCGGTGTCGCGCTCGGGCGCGATCTCGGTGCTGGACGCCCACGGCCGCGAGCGCGAGCGCTACAAGCTGCCGTACGGCGCCACCATCCTGGTGCAGGACGGCGGCGAGGTGAAGGCCGGTCAGACCGTCGCGAACTGGGATCCGCACAGCCATCCGATCATGTCCGAAGTCGCCGGTTTCGTGCGCTTCATCGACTTCGTCGACGGCGTGACGGTGGTCGAGAAGATGGACGACCAGACCGGCCTGTCGTCGCGCGAGATCACCGATCCGAAGCGTCGCGGCTCGCAGGGCAAGGACCTGCGTCCGCTGGTGCGCATCGTCGACGCCAACGGCAAGGACCTGACCATCCCGGGCACTGATCTCCCCGCCCAGTACATGCTGCCGCCGAAGTCGAACGTCAACCTGCAGGACGGCGCGCCGGTGGGCGTGGGCGACGTGATCGCCAAGATCCCGCAGGAAGCCTCGAAGACCCGCGACATCACCGGCGGTCTGCCGCGCGTGGCCGACCTGTTCGAAGCGCGCAAGCCGAAGGATCCGGCGATCCTCGCGGAGCGTTCGGGCATCGTTTCGTTCGGCAAGGACACCAAGGGCAAGCAGCGCCTGATCATCAAGGACACCGATGGCAACGAGCACGAAGAGCTGATCCCGAAGTACCGCCAGGTCATCGTGTTCGAAGGCGAGCACGTCCAGAAGGGCGAAACCATCGTCGACGGCGAGCCCAGCCCGCAGGACATCCTGCGCCTGCTCGGCGTCGAGCCGCTGGCCTCGTACCTGACCAAGGAAATCCAGGACGTCTACCGCCTGCAGGGCGTGAAGATCAACGACAAGCACATCGAGGTGATCGTTCGCCAGATGCTGCGCAAGGTCGAGATCACCGACCAGGGCGACAGCAAGTTCCTGAACGGCGAACAGGTCGAGCGCCAGCGCCTGATCGAGGAGAACGCGCGCCTGCTGGCTAGGAACGAGATCGTGGCCGGTTACGACCCGGTGCTGCTCGGCATCACCAAGGCGTCGCTGGCGACCGAGTCGTTCATCTCGGCGGCTTCGTTCCAGGAAACCACCCGCGTGCTCACCGAGGCGGCCGTCCGCGGCACCCGCGACACGCTGCGCGGCCTGAAGGAGAACGTGATCGTCGGTCGCCTGATCCCGGCCGGTACCGGTCTGGCGTACCACAGCCAGCGCCGTCGCGGCGGTGGCCTGACCGACTCGGAGTTCGAGGCCCTGTCGGCCCCGACGCCGGCGCCGGTCGCGGCCGCCGAGCCGGTCATGCTGGAAGACGTTCCGCCGCCGGCCGCCGGCAATCCCGTCCCCGACATGATCGAAGGCGATTCCGCCGAGTGACGTCGGCGACTCCCAGGCCGGCCCGCGTGGCCGGCCGAGGGCGTCACGCGGGGCAGGGTGGCACGGGCGCGTCGGCTGCTGTATGATGCGCCCCTCTTTCGGCGACCTTGGTCGCCCAGATCACGAAATGAGGTCACAGGACGTGCCTCGTATTCGGCCCACGGCAGGGCGGGAAAGTCCGGAACACCGCGGCAGTTGCGCCTGAACGGGCGGCAGCGGCGAGGTTCCGGGACCGCGTCGGTCCACCAGACCGGGGCGGGCGAAGAATGCGTGTCGGCAGAGCGGAGCGATCCGGTCTGCCGGCGTTTTTTGTCGTCGTGATGCGTTCGCGCATCCCGGCGTTGTCCAGGCCCAATCAAGCAGACCCAGACGGATGGCAACGATCAATCAGCTCGTGCGCAAACCGCGCAGCCCCGAGACCTACAAGAGCGCTTCCCCGGCGCTGAACAAGTGCCCGCAGCGTCGCGGCGTGTGCACCCGTGTGTACACCACGACCCCGAAGAAGCCGAACTCGGCCCTCCGCAAGGTCGCCAAGGTGCGCCTGACCAACGGTTACGAAGTCATTTCGTACATCGGCGGCGAAGGCCACAACCTGCAGGAGCACTCGGTGGTGCTCATCCGCGGCGGTCGCGTCAAGGACCTGCCGGGCGTGCGCTACCACACCGTCCGCGGCTCGCTCGACGCCGCCGGCGTGGCGAAGCGTCGCCAGAGCCGCTCCAAGTACGGCGCGAAGCGTCCGAAGAAGTAAGGCGGATCCCGGCCCGCGCAGGCGCGGGTCGATCTTCGTCTCCGGCGGGGGAATCCCCCGCCGCCCGATCCATGCGACGGGCCCTGGCCCGTCCAACAGACACCGGTAATCAACATGTCCCGTAAAGGTTCCGCACCCCAGCGCACCGTCCTGCCCGATCCCAAGCACGGCAGCGAGACCATCGCCCGCTTCATCAACATGGTGATGCAGAGCGGCAAGAAGTCCATCGCCGAAAAGATCGTCTACGGCGCGATGGACGTCATCAACGAGAAGAACCCCAACTCGCTCGAGCTGGTCGAGAAGGCGCTCGGCAACGTGGCCCCCGCGGTCGAGGTGAAGTCCCGCCGCGTCGGCGGCGCCACCTACCAGGTGCCGGTCGAAGTCCGCGCCTCGCGCCGCATGGCGCTGGCGATGCGCTGGATCATCGAGTCGGCCCGCAAGCGTGGCGAGAACTCGATGCCGCGCAAGCTCGCCGCCGAACTGATGGATGCCTCGGAAAACCGCGGCGGCGCCATCAAGAAGCGCGAAGAGACGCACCGCATGGCCGAGGCCAACAAGGCCTTCGCGCACTACCGCTGGTAAGCGATCCACGCACGGGTGCGCGCCCAGGCGTGCACCACCAGCGATCTGCACCGGAAGCCGCCTCAGGGCGGCGTTCGGTCAATTGAACTTCGAGAAACGAGAGGTTTCCAGTGGCCCGTACCACTCCCATCGAGCGTTACCGCAACTTCGGCATCATGGCGCACATCGATGCCGGCAAGACGACGACGACCGAGCGCATCCTGTTCTACACCGGCGTCAACCACAAGATCGGCGAAGTGCACGAAGGTGCCGCGACGATGGACTGGATGGAGCAGGAGCAGGAGCGCGGCATCACCATCACTTCCGCCGCCACCACGGCGTTCTGGAAGGGCATGGACAAGTCGTTCCCCGAGCACCGCTTCAACATCATCGACACCCCCGGGCACGTCGACTTCACCATCGAAGTCGAGCGTTCGCTGCGCGTGCTCGACGGCGCGGTGTTCGTGCTGTGCGCCGTGGGCGGCGTGCAGCCGCAGTCGGAGACGGTGTGGCGCCAGGCCAACAAGTACCAGGTCCCGCGCATGGCGTTCGTCAACAAGATGGACCGCACCGGCGCGAACTTCGACAAGGTCGTGGACCAGCTGAAGGCGCGCCTCGGCGCGTACGCGGTCCCGATGCAGGTGCCGATCGGCGCCGAGGAAGGCTTCGAGGGCGTGGTCGACCTGCTCAAGATGAAGTCCATCATCTGGAACATGGAAGACAAGGGCGCCACCTTCGTCTACGGCGACATCCCGGCCGACCTGGTCGAGAAGTCCAAGGAAGCCCGCAACTTCATGGTCGAGGCCGCCGCCGAAGCCAGCGAAGAGCTGATGGACAAGTATCTCAACGAGGGCGAGCTGTCCGAGGAAGAGATCATCGCCGGCATCCGCGCGCGCACCCTCAAGACCGAGATCGTCCCGGTCTTCTGCGGCACCGCGTTCAAGAACAAGGGCGTGCAGGCCATGCTCGACGCCGTCGTCCAGCTGCTGCCGTCGCCGGCCGATCGTCCGCCGGTGAAGGGCATCGACGAGAACGACAAGGAAGACAGCCGCACCGCCGACGACAATGCGCCGTTCTCGGCGCTGGCGTTCAAGATCATGACCGACCCGTTCGTGGGCTCGCTCACGTTCTTCCGCGTCTACTCGGGCACGCTCAACTCCGGCGACCAGGTCTACAACCCGGTCAAGTCGAAGAAGGAGCGCATCGGTCGCATCCTGCAGATGCACGCGAACAACCGCGAAGAGATCAAGGAAGTCCGCGCCGGCGACATCGCCGCGGCGGTCGGCCTGAAGGACGTCACCACCGGCGACACGCTGTGCGCGCAGGATCACCTGATCACGCTCGAGCGCATGACGTTCCCGGAGCCCGTGATCTCGATGGCGGTCGAGCCGAAGACCAAGTCGGACCAGGAAAAGATGGGCATCGCCCTGGGCCGCCTGGCGCAGGAAGATCCCTCGTTCCGCGTCCGCACCGACGAGGAATCCGGCCAGACCATCATCGCCGGCATGGGCGAGCTGCACCTCGACATCATCGTCGACCGCATGCGCCGCGAGTTCAACGTCGAGGCGAACGTCGGCAAGCCGCAGGTGGCGTACCGCGAGACCATCCGCAAGTCGGACGTGAAGTCGGACTACAAGCACGCCAAGCAGTCCGGTGGTAAGGGCCAGTACGGTCACGTCGTGATCGAGCTGTCGCCGATGAACGAGGCTGATCGCGCCAACGAGGATGTCGAGAACGATTTCCTGTTCATCAACGACATCACCGGCGGCGTGATTCCGAAGGAATTCATCCCGGCGGTCGAGAAGGGCCTGCGCGAGACCATCACCAGCGGTCCGCTGGCCGGCTTCCCGGTCGTGGGCGTGAAGGTCAAGCTCGTGTTCGGTTCGTACCACGACGTCGACTCGTCGGAAATGGCGTTCAAGCTCGCCGCGTCGATGGCCTTCAAGGAAGGCTTCCGCAAGGCCGATCCGGTCCTGCTGGAGCCGATGATGAAGGTCGAGGTCGTGACGCCGGAAGAGTACGTCGGCGACGTGATGGGCGACCTGAGCCGTCGTCGCGGCCTGCTGCAGGGCCAGGACGACACGCCGTCGGGCAAGACCATCAACGCGATGGTGCCGCTGGGCGAAATGTTCGGTTACGCCACCACGATCCGCTCGCTGACCCAGGGGCGCGCGACGTTCACGATGGAATTCGACCATTACGCCGAAGCGCCGACCAACATCGCCGAAGCGGTCATCAAGAAGAACTGATGCGTGGCCGGCTCCGGCCGGCCCGCACCATCGTTTCACGCATTCAATCCAAGAGAGATACAGATCATGGCCAAGGGTAAGTTCGAGCGCACCAAGCCTCACGTGAACGTGGGGACGATCGGTCACGTGGACCACGGCAAGACGACGCTGACGGCGGCGCTGACGAAGATCGGCGCTGAGCGTTTCGGTGGCGAGTTCAAGGCATACGACGCGATCGACGCGGCGCCGGAAGAGAAGGCGCGCGGGATCACGATTTCGACGGCGCACGTGGAATACGAAAGCCCGATCCGCCATTACGCGCACGTGGACTGCCCGGGCCACGCCGACTACGTGAAGAACATGATCACGGGTGCGGCGCAGATGGACGGTGCGATCCTGGTGTGCTCGGCCGCCGACGGCCCGATGCCGCAGACGCGCGAGCACATCCTGCTGTCGCGCCAGGTGGGCGTGCCGTACATCGTGGTCTTCCTGAACAAGGCGGACATGGTGGACGACGCCGAGCTGCTCGAGCTGGTGGAGATGGAAGTGCGCGAGCTGCTGTCGAAGTACGACTTCCCGGGCGACGACACCCCGATCATCCACGGTTCGGCGCGTCTGGCGCTGGAAGGCGACCAGTCGGAGATCGGCGTGCCTGCGATCATCAAGCTGGTGGACGCGCTGGACACGTTCATTCCGGAGCCGCAGCGCGACATCGACAAGACGTTCCTGATGCCGGTGGAAGACGTGTTCTCGATCTCGGGTCGCGGCACGGTGGTGACGGGCCGCATCGAGCGCGGCATCATCAAGGTGGGTGACGAAATCGAGATCGTGGGCATTCGTCCGACGACGAAGACGACGGTCACGGGCGTGGAAATGTTCCGCAAGCTGCTGGACCAGGGCCAGGCGGGCGACAACGCGGGCCTGCTGCTGCGCGGCACGAAGCGTGACGACGTGGAGCGCGGCCAGGTGCTGTGCAAGCCGGGCACGATCACGCCGCACACGGACTTCGAGGCCGAGGTGTACGTGCTGTCGAAGGACGAGGGTGGCCGTCACACGCCGTTCTTCAAGGGCTACCGCCCGCAGTTCTACTTCCGCACGACGGACATCACCGGTGCGGTGACGCTGCCGGAAGGCGTGGAGATGGTCATGCCGGGCGACAATATCAAGATGGTGGTGTCGCTGATCAACCCGGTGGCGATGGACGAAGGCCTGCGCTTCGCGATCCGCGAAGGCGGTCGTACGGTCGGCGCCGGCGTCGTCGCCAAGATCATCAAGTGATCGATCGCCTTCGGGCGATCGATCATCCCGGCGAAGGCCGGGATCCGGCTTGAAGATCCATGGTCGCCTCCGGGCGATCGATTCCCCGGGCCGCCTCGCCAGGCGGGGTGACCCGGGACCGGTTCCGGGATGGTCGTCAGGCCGTCCCGGCGGGGAAAGCAGGGTGCGCTTGCGCGGTCCGCGGGCGCTCCCTATAATGCACGACCTTCGCGGCCCCTCGGGGCAGCGAGACAAGCGAAATGAGGCACAGGATGCGCCTCGTCTTCGCCGGACAGGGATCTGTCGCGACGGCTTCGCCCCGCCCGCTCCGAAATGCTTCGGGGCACTCATGGCAGGGGCGGATTGCCACGTTCGCGCATCTCCGTCTGGCGGGCCGGGCAACCGGCCTGCCTTTGTTTTTGGGGTTCACTTGCCCTTCGGGGCGTCTTTCCGGGGTCTGACTCTTTCCGGAAGGCCATTGGCAACACCGAGTTAGGCGTCACCAGCAGTACAAAAGGGGGTTCGGCGCACCCAGCCGTCGAGCCTGTCGCTCTTTCTACGAGGAATTTCCGTCATGGCGGATCAGAAAATCCGGATCCGGCTGAAAGCGTTCGATCATCGACTGATCGACCGCTCGGCCAGCGAGATCGTCGAGACGGCTAAGCGGACGGGCGCCCAGGTGCGCGGCCCGATCCCGCTGCCGACCAAGATCGAACGCTACACCGTCCTGGTGTCGCCGCACGTCGACAAGGACGCGCGCGACCAGTACGAGACCCGCACGCACAAGCGCGTGCTCGACATCGTCGACCCCAACGACAAGACCGTGGACGCGCTGATGAAGCTCGAACTCGCGGCTGGCGTCGACGTCCAGATCAAGCTGACCTGAGGCTTCGGACCATGACCGCGAAGAAATATTCGTTGGGCATCGTCGGCCGCAAGGCCGGCATGAGCCGCATGTTCACCGAGGACGGCAAGTCGATCCCGGTGACCCTGATCGAGGCGACGCCGAACCGCATCGTCCAGATCAAGACCCCCGACACCGACGGCTACAGCGCCGTGCAGGTCACCGCAGGCGTCAAGCGCGCGTCGCTGATCAACAAGCCGGAAGCCGGTCACCTCGCCAAGGCGAAGGTCGAAGCCGGTCGCGGCCTGTGGGAGCTGCGTGTGGAAGCCGACCAGATCGGCGGTTTCGAAGTGGGCGGCGAGATCAAGGCCGACATCTTCCAGGCCGGCCAGATCGTCGACGTCCAGGGCGTGACCAAGGGCAAGGGCTTCCAGGGCACGATCAAGCGCTGGAACTTCACCATGGGCGACGCCACGCACGGCAACTCGCTGTCGCACCGCTCGCCGGGTTCGATCGGCCAGCGCCAGACGCCGGGCCGCGTGTTCCCGGGCAAGAAGATGTCCGGCCACATGGGTGCCGAGACGCAGACGACGCAGCGCCTGGAAGTGGTCAAGGTCGACGCCGAGCGCGGCCTGATCGCGATCAAGGGCGCGGTCCCCGGCGCGCCGGGCGGCGACGTCATTGTCCGTCCGACCACGAAGTAAGGGAGACGACAATGGAACTCGCCATCACTGGTAGCAACAACAAGCTGAACGTCTCCGACGCGATCTTCGGCCGCGATTTCAACGAGGATCTGGTCCACCAGGTCGTCGTCGCCTATCGCAACGCCGGTCGCGCCGGCACCAAGGCGCAGAAGACCCGCGCCGAAGTCAACGGCACCACCAAGAAGTCGAAGAAGCAGAAGGGCGGCGGCGCTCGCCACGGCGCCCTGACCGCGCCGATCTTCGTCGGTGGTGGCCGCGCCTTCGCCGCGAAGCCGCGCAGCTTCGCCCAGAAGGTCAATCGCAAGATGTACCGCGCCGCGATCGCCGCGATCCTGTCGGAACTGAACCGCCAGGGCCGCATCAAGATCGTCGAGGCCTTCGAGGTCGACGCGCCGAAGACCAGCGGTCTCGTCGCCAAGCTCGCCGGCTACGAACTCGGTCAGCGTCCGCTGATCGTCACCGAGGACGCCTCGGAGAACCTGTTCCTGTCCGCGCGCAACCTGCCGTACGTGCAGGTCCGCGACGTGCAGGGCCTGGACCCGGTCGCCCTCGTCGGCGCCGACAGCGTGCTCATGACCGCCGATGCGGTGAAGAAGATCGAGGAGTGGCTGGCATGAACGACGCCAAGCTCTACAGCGTGATCCGTGCGCCGCGCGTGTCCGAAAAGACCGTTCGCGCCCAGGAAATGAACCAGTACGCCTTCGAGGTCGCCACCGACGCCACCAAGGCCGACATCAAGACCGCCATCGAGAAGCTCTTCGACGTGCAGGTCAAGTCGGTCAACGTGGTGAACGTGAAGGGCAAGACCAAGGCCTTCCGCTACCGCAACGGTCGCCGCGCCGACTCGCGCAAGGCGTACGTGACGCTGGCCGACGGCCAGTCGATCGACGTCACCGCGGTCAAGCTCTGAGGAACCGACGATGCCATTGATGACTTTCAAGCCCACCTCCGCCGGCCGCCGCAGCGCGGTCCGCGTGGTGACGCCGGGCCTCCACAAGGGCGCCCCGCACGCTGCTCTCGTCGAGAAGCAGGGCAAGACCGGCGGCCGCAACCACCACGGCCGCATCACCACCCGCCACATCGGCGGTGGCCACAAGCAGCACTACCGCATCATCGACTTCAAGCGCGACAAGGAAGGCATTCCGGCGAAGGTCGAGCGGATCGAATACGATCCGAACCGCACCGCGCACATCGCGCTGCTGTGCTACGCCGACGGTGAGCGCCGCTACATCATCGCGCCGAAGGGCCTGAAGGCCGGCGACCAGGTGATCGCGGGCAACGATGCGCCGATCAAGGCAGGCAACACCCTGCCGCTGCGCAACATCCCGGTCGGTTCGACCGTGCATTGCATCGAGATGAAACCCGGCAAGGGTGCCCAGATCGCCCGCGCCGCCGGCGCTGGCGTGCAGCTGGTCGCCCGCGAAGGCACCTACGCGATGCTCCGCCTGCGTTCGGGCGAAATGCGCAAGGTCCCGTCCGAGTGCCGCGCCACCATCGGCGAAGTCGGCAACGACGAGCACAACCTCGAGAAGCTGGGCAAGGCCGGCGCCGCTCGCTGGCGCGGCGTCAAGCCGACCGTCCGCGGCGCCGCCATGAACCCGGTCGACCACCCGCACGGCGGTGGCGAGGCGAAGGCCGGCCAGGGCAACCCGCATCCGGTCACCCCGTGGGGCGTCCCGACCAAGGGTTACAAGACGCGCAAGAACAAGCGCACCCAGAAGTTCATCGTGCGCGATCGCAGGAGCTAACCGACCATGGCACGTTCACTCAAGAAGGGTCCGTTCGTCGACCACCACCTGCTCAAGAAGGTGGAGACGGCCGGCTCCAGCAAGAAGCCGATCAAGACCTGGTCGCGTCGTTCCACCATCCTGCCGGAAATGATCGGGTTCACGATCGCCGTGCACAACGGGAAGAACCACATCCCGGTGCTCGTCAACGAGAACATGGTCGGCCACAAGCTCGGCGAGTTCGCTCTGACCCGGACGTTCAAGGGTCACGGCGGCGACAAGAAGGGCAAGTAAGGAGATCATGATGGAAGCGAAAGCAATCCTGCGCACTGCGCGCATCTCCCCGCAGAAGGCCCGTCTGGTCGCCGACCAGGTGCGCGGCCTGCCGCTCGCCCGGGCGCTGAACCTGCTCAAGTTCTCGGACAAGAAGGCCGCGGCCATGATCTACAAGGTCGTGTACTCCGCCGCCTCCAACGCCGAGAACAACCTCGGCGCCGACGCCGACGAGCTCAAGGTCAAGGCCATCACCGTGGACGAGGGTCCGGCGCTGAAGCGCTTCATGGCGCGCGCCAAGGGCCGCGGCACCCGCATTCTGAAGCGTACCAGCCACATCACCGTGGTCGTGGGCGAGGGCAAATAAGATGGGTCACAAAGTTCATCCCACCGGTATCCGCCTCGGCATCGCCAAGGACTGGAACTCCAAGTGGTACGCCGGCAAGAAGGAATACGCCGAGTACCTCGCCGCCGACCTCAAGGTCCGCGAGATGCTGCGCAAGAAGCTGGCCGCGGCCGGGATCAGCAAGATCCTGATCGAGCGCCCGGCGAAGACCGCCCGCGTCACCGTCCACACCGCCCGCCCGGGCGTCGTGATCGGCAAGCGCGGCGAGGACATCGAGAAGCTGCGCAAGGAGATCAGCGACCTGATGGGCGTGCCCGCGCACATCAATGTCACTGAAGTCCGCAAGCCGGAACTCGACGCCCAGCTCGTCGCCGAGTCGATCGCCCAGCAGCTCGAGCGCCGCATCATGTTCCGCCGCGCCATGAAGCGCGCCGTCGGCAACGCGATGCGCCTCGGCGCCCTCGGCATCAAGGTCAACGTCGCCGGCCGCCTCAACGGCGCCGAAATCGCCCGCTCGGAGTGGTACCGCGAAGGTCGCGTGCCGCTGCACACCCTGCGTGCGGACGTCGACTACGGCTTCGCCGAAGCCCACACCACCTACGGCGTCATCGGCATCAAGACCTGGATCTACAAGGGCGAGATCTTCGATTTCTCCCAGGTGGGCCAGGAGAAGCAGGACGACTCCCCGCGCAACGAGCGCGGTGACCGTGGCGACCGTAACGATCGCGCCGACCGTCCGCGTGGCCCGCGCCGCGAGCGCGGTGACCGCAGCGAAGCGAGGGACTAAACCATGCTGCAACCCAAGCGAACCAAATACCGCAAGGTCTTCAAGGGCCGCAACGAAGGCCTGAGCTGGAACGCCAACCAGGTCAGCTTCGGCGAGTACGGCCTGAAGGCGACCATGACCGGCCGCCTCACCGCCCGCCAGATCGAGGCCGCGCGCCGCACGATCAGCCGCTACGTGAAGCGTGGTGGCAAGATGTGGATCCGCGTGTTCCCCGACAAGCCGATCACGCAGAAGCCGATCGAAGTCCGAATGGGCTCCGGCAAGGGCAACGTCGAATACTGGGTCGCGCAGATCCAGCCCGGCCGCATGATCTATGAAATCGAGGGCGTCGACGAGGCGACCGCGCGCGAGGCGTTCCGCCTGGCCGCCGCCAAGCTCTCGGTCACCACCACTTTCGTGACCCGGACGGTGCGCTGATGGAACTCAAGCAACTCAAAGCCAAGTCGGCCGACGAGCTGAAGGCCCATCTGACCGACCTGCAGAAGGAGCAGTTCTCGCTTCGCATGCAGAAGGCCACCGGCCAGCTCGCCAAGACCCACGACATCCGTCGCGTGCGCCGTGAAATCGCTCGCGTCAACATGTTGCTCGGTCAGCAGAAGTAAGGAACCGACGCCATGAACACCAACGAAAAGAAGCAGCGCACGGTCCAGGGCCGCGTCGTCAGCAACAAGATGGACAAGACGGTCACCGTGCTGGTGGAACGTCAGGTCAAGCACGAGCTGTACGGCAAGTACATCCGCCGCTCGACCAAGCTGCACGCGCACGACGCGGACAACAGCTGCAACGAAGGCGACATCGTGCGGGTGGCCGAATGTGCCCCGCTTTCCAAGACCAAGAACTGGCGCGTCGTCGAAATCGTCGAACGCGCGGCCGAATAACCGAGGAGGCTGAATCATGATCCAGATGCAGAGCCACCTCGAAGTGGCCGACAATTCCGGTGCGAAGGAAGTGATGTGCATCAAGGTGCTGGGCGGCTCGAAGCGCCGCTACGCCGGCATCGGCGACATCATCAAGGTGTCCATCAAGGACGCCATTCCCCGCGGCAAGGTCAAGAAGGGCGAGGTCTACAACGCCGTCGTGGTGCGTACCCGCAAGGGTGTGCGTCGCGCCGACGGTTCGCTGATCCGCTTCGACGCCAATGCCGCCGTGCTGTTGAACAACAAGCATGAGCCGATCGGCACCCGTATCTTCGGGCCGGTCACTCGCGAGCTGCGCTCCGAGAAGTTCATGAAGATCGTTTCGCTCGCGCCTGAAGTGCTCTGAGCGGAGGAGCCCACATGAATCGCATCAAGAAGGGCGACCGCGTGGTCGTCATCGCCGGCAAGGACAAGGGCAAGCAGGGCGACGTGGTGAGCATCCACGGCGACCGCGTGGTGGTGGCCAACATCAACATGGTCAAGCGCCACACCAAGCCCAACCCCCAGGCTGGCCAGCCCGGCGGCGTGATCGAGCGCGAAGGCTCGATCCACATTTCCAACGTCATGCTGTTCAACCCTGCCTCCGGCAAGGGCGAGCGCATCGGTATCAAGAAGCTGGAGGATGGACGCAAACTGCGTGTGTTCCGCTCCAGCGGTGAGGCGGTTGACGCCTGAGGAATGCAGAAATGACGACTCGTCTGGAACAGTTCTACAAGGAAGAAGTGGTGCCGAAGCTGATGAAGCAGTTCGGCTACACCAATCCGATGCAGGTGCCGAAGCTGGTCAAGATCACGCTGAACATGGGCGTGGGCGAAGCCGCGGCGAACAAGAAGGTGCTCGAGAACGCCGTGGCCGACATGGCCAAGATCTCCGGCCAGAAGCCGGTGGTCACCAAGGCGCGCGTCTCGGTGGCGTCGTTCAAGATCCGCGACGGCTGGCCGATCGGCTGCAAGGTCACCCTGCGTCGCGCCAAGATGTTCGAGTTCCTCGACCGCCTGATCAACATCTCGCTGCCCCGCGTCCGCGACTTCCGCGGCGTGTCGGGTCGCGCGTTCGACGGCCGCGGCAACTACAACATGGGCGTGAAGGAACAGATCATCTTCCCGGAAATCGACTTCGATCAGGTCGACGCGCTCCGCGGCATGGACATCGCCATCACGACCACGGCCAAGACCGATGCCGAGGCCAAGGCGCTCCTCGAAGCCTTCCGCTTCCCCTTCCGCAACTGATCCCGGGACACGACGCAATGGCCAAGACCTCGATGGTGAACCGCGAAACGAAGCGGGCCAAGCTGGCGAAGAAGTTCGCTGCCAAGCGCGAAGCGCTGAAGAAGATCATCAACAGCCAGGACGGCGACTTCGACGAGAAGATGGCGGCTGCCGCCAAGCTCCAGAAGCTGCCGCGCGACTCCTCGCCGAGCCGCCAGACCCTGCGCTGCGCCCTGACCGGCCGTCCGCGCGGTGTCTACCGCAAGTTCGGCCTGGGCCGCAACAAGCTGCGCGAAGCCACCATGCGCGGCGACGTGCCGGGCCTGCGCAAGGCCAGCTGGTAAGCAGCCCGTCCGGGCTGCTAGACTAGGCGGCTGCTGAAAGGCAACGCCACCGCAGGCCGGCTCGTCCGGCCTGCCGCCGTCTCCGACGGCATGCTCCAACGCTGCATGTCCCGCAAGGGACGCCCGCCGGGTCCCCGGGCCCGACGTCACAACCCAAGACAGATTTCGCGAAAGCGGATATCGGTGCTACTCATAGGTGAATTGCAATGAGCATGACTGATCCCATCGCCGACATGCTGGTCCGCATCAAGAATGCGGCCGCGGTCGGCAAGCAGACGGTGAAGATGCCGTCGTCCAAGATCAAGGTCGCCATCGCCAAGGTCCTGAAGGACGAAGGCTACATCGGCGAGCTGCGCGTGACCGAGAACGGCGCCAAGGCCGAACTCGAGATCGTCCTGAAGTATTTTGAAGGCAAGCCCGTCATCGAGCGCCTGCACCGCGTGTCGCGTTCCGGCCTGCGCCAGTACCGCGGCAAGGACGCGCTGCCGAAGGTCCTCGGTGGCCTCGGCGTCGCCATCATTTCCACCTCCAAGGGCATCATGACCGATGCGCAGGCGCGGCAACAGGGCGTCGGCGGCGAGGTCCTGTGCTTCGTGGCGTAAGGAGAACAGACCCATGTCCCGCGTCGCCAAGAAGCCTATCGCCCTGCCCAAGGGCGTCGAATTCACCATCAATGCCGACAGCGTGAGCGTCAAGGGCCCCAAGGGCACCCTGTCGATCGCCAAGCCCGCCGGCATCGAAATCTCCGTCGAGAACGGCACCGCCCAGCTGTCGGCCAACGATGCGCAGCTGGTCCCGCTGACCGGCACCCTGCGCGCCATCCTCTCGAACATGGTCCACGGCGTCAGCCAGGGCTTCGAGCGCAAGCTCGAGCTCGTCGGCGTCGGTTACCGCGCCTCGATGCAGGGCAAGGACCTGAGCCTCGCGCTCGGTTTCTCGCACCCGGTCGTGTTCCCGGCGCCGGAAGGCATCACCATCGCCACGCCGACCCAGACCGAAATCCTGGTCTCGGGTGCCGACAAGCAGCGCGTCGGTGAGGTCGCCGCCAAGATCCGCGCGTTCCGTCCGCCGGAACCCTACAAGGGCAAGGGCGTGAAGTACTCCGACGAAACCATCATTCGCAAGGAAGCCAAGAAGGCCTAATGCCCGGCGGCGCCGATGGCGCCACGTCGCATCCTTCAGCTTCCGAGGACACCGCAATGGAAAAGAAAATCGCCCGCCTGCGTCGCGCCAAGTCGACCCGTGCGCACATCCGCGAACTCGGCGTGCCGCGCCTGTCGGTGCTGCGCACCGGCCAGCACATCTACGCCCAGGTCTTCACCGCCGACGGTTCGAAGGTGCTGGCTGCGGCCAACACCCAGCAGGCCGACGTGCGCGACGGCCTGAAGAACGGCAAGAACGCCGATGCTGCCGCCAAGGTCGGTCGCCTGATCGCCGAGAAGGCCAAGGCCGCCGGCGTCGAGAAGGTCGCGTTCGACCGCTCGGGCTACCGCTACCACGGTCGCATCAAGGCGCTTGCCGAAGCGGCCCGCGAAGGCGGTCTGCAGTTCTGATCTTCCCAGGGCGGGCCTCGTCCCGCCCCGCGGAACTCCGACTGGATCGCATGGTCTAGACGGGTTCCCAGCCGCCGGCACGGTCTGTGCCGGGCGCGCCTTCCGGTTCCGGATTGCGCGATTCACCCGATTCGCATCACAACCATAAGCGGCCCAGCCGCAAATCCCATACACAACCGAGAATCGAAATGGCAGAACAACGTGAACCGCGGGGCCGCGATCGCGATCGCAACCGCGAAGAAGTCGACGATGGCATGATCGAGAAGCTGATCGCGGTCAACCGCGTCAGCAAGACCGTCAAGGGCGGTCGCCAGTTCACCTTCACCGCGCTGACGGTGGTGGGCGACGGCAACGGCAAGGTCGGTTTCGGCTACGGCAAGGCGCGCGAAGTGCCGGTCGCCATCCAGAAGTCGATGGAATACGCCCGCAAGAACATGAGCAACGTCGATCTGAACAACGGCACGCTCTGGCACGCGGTGAAGTCGGGCCACGGCGCGGCGCATGTGTTCATGCAGCCGGCGTCCGAAGGTACCGGCGTGATCGCCGGCGGCGCGATGCGCGCCGTGCTCGAAGCGGTCGGCGTGAAGAACGTGCTGGCCAAGGCCACCGGTTCGCGCAACCCGATCAACCTGGTCCGCGCCACCGTGAAGGGCCTGGAAGCCATGCAGTCGCCGGCCCGCATCGCGGCCAAGCGCGGCAAGAAGACGGAGGAGATCCTCAATGGCTAATGGCACCATCAAGGTCCGCCTGGTCAAGGGCCTCCGCGGGACCCAGTCGCGTCACCGTCTCTCGGTGAAGGCGCTCGGTCTGAACAAGCTCAATGACGTGCGCGAACTCAAGGACAGCCCGCAGGTGCGCGGTCTGATCACCCAGCTGCACTATCTGGTTCGCGTCGAGGAGTAATCACATGCGTCTCAACACTCTCAAGCCCGCCGACGGCGCCCGCAAGGACCGCGTCCGCGTCGGTCGCGGCATCGGTTCCGGCCTCGGCAAGACCGCGGGTCGCGGTCACAAGGGTTCGTTCGCGCGCGCCGGCAAGGGCAAGATCAAGGCCGGCTTCGAAGGCGGCCAGATGCCGATGCAGCGTCGCCTGCCGAAGATCGGCTTCCGTTCGCCGATCGCGAAGGACACGGCCGAAGTGCTGTTGTACCAGCTGGACAAGCTGGAAGGCACGATCGACTTCGCTGCGCTCCGCGCCGCCAAGCTGGTGCCGACCACCGCGAAGAAGGCCAAGATCGTGAAGAAGGGCGAGCTGACCAAGAAGCTCGTGATCAAGGGCATCGCGACCACCGCGGGCGCCAAGGCGGCGATTGAAGCCGCCGGCGGCTCCGTCGAGGAGTGATCGAAGCATGGCGCGCAGCGCGAGTGCGATGAGCGGGATCGGTGGCGGACTCGGCAAGTTCACCGAGCTGAGGCAGCGTCTGCTGTTCGTGCTCGGGGCCCTGCTGGTCTACCGGATCGGGTGCTACATCCCGGTCCCCGGCGTCAGCCCCGAAGCGCTCAAGAAGCTGATGGAAGGCCAACAGGGCACCATCCTAGACATGTTCAACATGTTCTCGGGAGGCGCGCTGCACCGCTTCAGCCTGTTCGCATTGAATGTCGTGCCGTACATCTCGGCCTCGATCATCGTGCAGTTGCTGGTGCAGATCGTGCCCAGTCTGAAGTCGATCCAGAAGGAAGGCGAGTCCGGTCGCCGTCGCATCAACCAGTGGTCGCGCATCGGCGCGATCCCGCTGGCGGTTTTCCAGGCGGCTGGCACGGCAACTTGGATCCAGGCTCAGGGCGCGACATACACGACAGGGATGAGCTTTGTCCTGACCGCCGTGGTCTCGCTGACCGCCGGTACCATGTTCCTGATGTGGCTCGGCGAGCAGATCACCGAGCGCGGCGTCGGCAACGGCGTCTCGCTGATCATCTTCTCCGGCATCGTCGCCGGTCTGCCGAGCGCCAGCTATCGCACGCTCGAACAGGCCAGCAACGGCGACATGAGCCCGCTGGCGGTGATCGCGATCCTCGCGATCGTGCTGGTCTTCACGTACTTCGTGGTGTTCGTCGAACGCGGCCAGCGCCGCATCACGGTGAACTACGCGCGTCGCCAGGGCGGCCGCAACGCGTACATGAACCAGACGTCGTTCCTGCCGCTGAAGCTCAACATGTCCGGTGTGATTCCGGCGATCTTCGCGTCGTCGATCATCATGTTCCCGGCCACGGCGTCGACCTGGTTCAGCGCCAGCGGCAACGTCAGCGCCCTGCAGAAAGCCGCGCAGATGCTGTCGCCGGGCGAACCGCTGTACATGATCCTCTACGCGGCGCTGATCATCGGCTTCTCGTTCTTCTACACCGCGCTGGTCTTCAACTCCCAGGAAACCGCGGACAACCTGAAGAAATCTGGCGCGCTGATCCCCGGCATCCGTCCGGGCAAGGCCACCGCCGATTACATCGACGGCGTGCTGACCCGACTGACCGGCGCCGGTGCCCTGTATCTCGTCATCGTCTGCCTGCTGCCGACGTTCATGCAGCAGGAACTCAAGGCCTCCTTCTACTTCGGCGGCACCTCGCTGCTGATCGTGGTGGTGGTCATCATGGACTTCATCGCCCAGATCCAGGCTCACCTGATGTCGCATCAGTACGAGAGCCTGCTCAAGAAGGCGAACCTGAAGGGTGGCAACCGGGGTCTGACCCGGTAAGCCGCACAGGGGCGGCTCGCCGTCCCGCATCGGTGTCCCTGGCCGTGACCGGCCCGGGCACCTTCCGCCCCGGTCAACAGCCGGGGCGTTTCCCCGGCCAGAAGCCGGGGCGAGGGCGACTCGCGCGGCGGTCTCGAGCGCGGGTGGGCCGGAGCCGGTGCTGACACCTGAGGAGTGTCGGACGGCGGGGCAGGGCGCCGGAAGGCGTGCTGCATCGCCAGCTTCGGGTCCGTCGCCGGAGCATGGGCACTCTCCCCATGCCGGAAGGGTCGCCGCTGTCCGCGAGGGCAGAGGCGATGCATGGCTTCGGCTGTGCGCCCCTTCCCTGTAGATCGAGGCCCTGCTAGAATTTCGAGTTCACTTAGTCAAGTGTCCAATCCGCTGGGGAAACCCGGCCGCCAATCAGTTGGAGATCCGCGCATGGCGCGTATTGCAGGTGTCAACCTGCCTGCCCAGAAACACGTCTGGGTCGGGCTGCAAAGCATCTACGGCATCGGCCGTACCCGTTCGAAGCTGGTCTGCCAGGCCGCTGGCGTGGCCTCGACCACCAAGATCCGCGACCTGTCCGAAGCCGAAGTCGAGCGCCTCCGCGCCGAAGTGGGCAAGTACACGGTCGAAGGCGACCTCCGTCGCGAGGTCGGCATCGCCATCAAGCGCCTGATGGACCTCGGCTGCTACCGCGGCCTCCGTCACCGCCGCGGCCTGCCGCTGCGCGGTCAGCGCACCCGGACCAATGCCCGTACCCGCAAGGGTCCGCGCAAAGCCATCAAGAAGTAAGGGGCATAGACCATGGCCAAGCCGGCTGCCACCAAGACCAAGAAGAAGATCAAGCGCGTCGTCACCGACGGCATTGCCCACGTGCACGCGTCCTTCAACAACACGATCGTGACCATCACCGACCGCCAGGGCAATGCGCTGTCGTGGGCGACCTCGGGCGGCGCGGGTTTCCGCGGTTCGCGCAAGTCGACCCCGTTCGCCGCGCAGGTCGCCGCCGAGAAGGCCGGCAAGGCCGCGCTGGACTACGGCCTGAAGGCGCTCGAAGTGCGCATCAAGGGCCCGGGCCCGGGTCGCGAATCGGCCGTGCGTTCGCTGAACGCCGTCGGCTACAAGATCACCAACATCATCGACGTGACGCCCATCCCGCACAACGGGTGCCGTCCGCCGAAGAAGCGCCGCGTCTGACGCGGCGGCCTGAGGAGCAGACAACACCATGGCTCGTTATATCGGTCCCACCTGCAAACTGGCTCGTCGCGAAGGCGCCGATCTCAGTCTCAAGTCGCCCGCCCGTGCCCTCGACTCGAAGTGCAAGCTCGAGCAGAAGCCCGGCCAGCACGGCGCCGCCCGCAAGGGCAAGCTGTCCGACTACGCCACCCAGCTGCGCGAGAAGCAGAAGGTCAAGCGCATCTACGGCCTGCTGGAACGCCAGTTCCGCAACTACTACAAGAAGGCCTCGACCAAGAAGGGCAACACCGGCGAGAACCTGCTGCAGATGCTCGAGACCCGTCTCGACAATGTCATCTACCGCATGGGCTTCGCGGTGACCCGTCCGGCCGCCCGCCAGCTGGTCTCGCACCGCGGCGTGCTGGTCAACGGCAAGTCCGTCAACCTGCCGTCGTACCAGATCAAGGCCGGCGACACGATCGCCCTGTCCGAGAAGGCCCAGAAGCAGCTCCGCGTCCAGGAAGCGCTGAACGTCGCTTCGACGATGGACCTGACCCCGGGCTGGATCGAGGTCAACAGCAAGACCTTCAGCGGCGTCTTCAAGGCCGTGCCGGATCGTGGCGACCTGCCCGCCGACATCAACGAAGCGCTGATCGTCGAGTTGTACTCGAAGTAAGACTAGGCGATGCGCCTCCGGGCCTCCCGGCGGCGCGGTTTTCCGCCCCCCACGGCCGTCGTGCTCTGCATGGCGGCCGCCTCCCATGTCAGGGAGGCCCACAGAAACACCGCCGGCGCCGCGAGGCATCGGCTGGCTCCAGGAGACACCACAAGATGACGGTATCCGCCAACCAGGTTCTGCGTCCGCGCGCTCCGCAGATCGAGCGCCTTGCCGGCAACCGCGCCAAGGTTGTGATCGAACCGCTGGAGCGCGGTTACGGCCATACGCTGGGCAACGCGCTGCGCCGCGTGTTGCTGTCCTCGATCCCCGGCTACGCCATCACCGAGGTCGAGATCGACGGCGTGCTGCATGAGTACACCACGGTCGAAGGCCTGCAGGAAGACGTGCTGGAAGTGCTGCTGAACCTCAAGGACGTCGCGATCCGCATGGGCACCGGCGAATCCGCCACGCTGAGCCTGGCCAAGCAGGGCCCGGGCACCGTGACCGCCGCCGACATCAAGACCGACCACAACGTCGAGATCCTCAATCCCGGCCACGTGATCGCCCACCTCACCAAGGACGCGGCGCTGAACATGCGCCTGAAGATCGAGCGCGGTTTCGGCTACCAGCCGGCCGCCGCCCGTCGTCGTCCCGACGAGGAAACCCGCGCCATCGGCCGCCTGATGCTGGATGCCAGCTTCTCGCCGGTCCGTCGCGTGGCGTATGAAGTCGAAGCCGCGCGCGTCGAACAGCGCACCGACCTCGACAAGCTCGTCCTCGACATCGAGACCAACGGCACGATCGATGCCGAGGAAGCCGTCCGCACCGCGGCCGACATCCTCACCGACCAGCTGTCCGTGTTCGGCGACTTCACGCACCGCGACCGCGGTGCCGCCAAGCCGGCCGCCACGGGCGTGGACCCGATCCTGCTGCGTCCGATCGACGATCTGGAACTCACGGTGCGTTCGGCCAACTGCCTCAAGGCCGAGAGCATCTACTACGTCGGCGATCTGATCCAGAAGACCGAGGTCGAGCTGCTGAAGACCCCCAACCTCGGCAAGAAGTCGCTGACCGAGATCAAGGAAGTCCTCGCCCAGCGCGGTCTCTCGCTCGGCATGAAGCTCGAGAACTGGCCGCCGGCCGGCATCGCCGCGCACGGCATGCTGGGCTGAGCGATCCCCGTACCGAATTGAATCGACGCCGGCACGCGATGCCGGCCTGAACCAGGAACCACGACCATGCGTCACCAGAAGTCCGGCCGCAAATTCAGCCGCACCAGCGCCCACCGCGAAGCGATGTTCCGCAACATGGCGGCGTCGTTGATCAAGCACGGCCTGATCCGCACCACCCTGCCCAAGGCGAAGGAACTCCGTCGCGTCGCCGAGCCGCTCATCACGCTCGCCAAGACCGATGGCGTCGCCAACCGTCGTCTCGCCTTCTCGCGTCTGCGCGACAAGGAAGCCGTCGGCACACTGTTCACCATGCTGGGCCCGCGTTATCGCGAGCGTCCGGGCGGCTATCTGCGCATCCTCAAGTGCGGCTTCCGCGACGGCGACAACGCGCCGATGGCGTACGTCGAGCTGGTCGATCGCCCCGAAGTCGCGGCCTGATCGCGCCACGCCGGTCGCGCGATCGCACGGCCGGCCGTCGCGTCAGGGTGTAGCCCGATGCGTCACCCGAAAACCCCGGCCCATGCCGGGGTTTTTGCTATCTTCGGGCCGGTCGTCGCGCGTGCCGCGATCGCGTCCGCGCATTGTCCGGAACCCGGGCCGGCGTCGGTCGGTCCATCCTGAACACTTTCCTGCCGAAGCCCCCGCATGCGCCCGAATCCCTTCGCCTGGTCCTTCCGCCTCCAGTTCCTGCTGGGGTTCCTGCTGTGTGCGGCCTTCATCGGCTTCGCGATCTTTTCGCAGTTCCAGTGGGGCCTGAATCCCTGTCCGCTGTGCATCTTCCAGCGCATCGCCTACGCCGGGCTGGGCGTCGCCTTCCTGCTGGGCGGGCTGCATGCGCCCAAGGGCAAACTCGTCCGCCGGCTCTACGGCCTGCTGGCGCTGATCCCCGGCGGCATCGGCATCGGGATCGCCGCCCGTCACGTCCGGCTGACCCACCTGCCGGCCGACCAGGTGCCGGAATGCGGCCCGCCGCTGCAGTTCATGATGGAAACCAACCCGTTGACGGACGTCATCCGCAAGGTGTTGACCGGGTCCGGTGAATGCGCCAAGGTCGACTGGACCTTCCTCGGCCTGTCGATGCCGGCGTGGAGCCTGCTGTGGTTCATCGTGCTCACGCTGTGGGCGCTGTACGCCGCGTTCCGCCCGCGCCAGGCCTGATTGCCGCCTCGATTCGCCGTTTCGATTCGCCGTTCTTCCCACGATCACCCCACGGATCGCCCCCATGACCCGCCCCGAACCGCTCCAGGCCATCCCGGCTCCGCCGCCCGGATGGTCACCGTCCACCTGGCGACAACGCCAGGCCCTGCAGCAACCCCGGTACACCGATGCAGACGCCCTCGAAGGCGTCCTCAACGAACTGCACGCGCTGCCGCCGCTCGTCACTTCGCGCGAGGTGATGAACCTCCGCCAGCAGATCGCCGAAGCCCAGGAAGGCAAGCGCTTCCTGCTGCAGGGCGGCGACTGCGCCGAGATCTTCAGCGACTGCACGCCCGAGGTGATCTCCAATCGCCTCAAGGTGCTGCTGCAGATGAGCTTGGTGCTGGTCCACGGCCTGCGCCTGCCGGTGATCCGCGTCGGCCGTTTCGCCGGCCAGTACGCCAAGCCGCGCTCGGCCGACACCGAGACCAAGGACGGCGCCACGCTGCCGAGCTACCGCGGCGACCTGGTCAACGGCCCCGAGTTCACCGCCGACGCCCGCGAGCCCGACCCGCGCCGCATGATCAAGGGTCATGCGCGTTCGGCGATGACGATGAACTTCATCCGCGCGCTGATCGACGACGGTTTCGCCGACCTGCACCACCCCGAATACTGGAACCTCAGCTGGGTTGGCCATTCGCCGCTGGCCGAGGAGTACCAGACGATGGTCGCCGGCATCGGCGACGCCGTGCGCTTCATGGAGACGCTGTCCGGCGAGTCCATCCACAACCTGCGCAGCGTCGAGTTCTACACCTCGCACGAAGCGCTGCTGCTGCCGTACGAAGAGGGCGTGACCCGCCAGGTGCCGCGCCAGCCGGGCTGGTTCAACCTCGGCACCCACTTCCCGTGGATCGGCATGCGCACGGCCGCGGTCGACGGCGCCCACGTCGAATACTTCCGCGGCATCCGCAACCCGATCGCGATCAAGCTCGGCCCGTCGGTCACGCCGGACCAGCTGCTGCGCCTGATCGACGCGTTGAACCCGAACGACGAACCGGGCCGCCTCAGCCTGATCCACCGCATGAGCGCCGCCTCGATCGGCGAGAAGCTGCCGCCGCTGCTGGAGGCGATCAAGCGCGACGGCCGCCGCGTGCTGTGGATCTGCGATCCCATGCACGGCAACACCGAGTCGACCACGAACGGCTACAAGACCCGCCGCTTCGACAACATCCGCAGCGAGCTGGAGCAGGCGTTCGAGATCCACGCCGCGGTCGGCACGCGTCTCGGCGGCGCCCACCTGGAGTTGACCGGCGAGGACGTCACCGAATGCACCGGCGGTGCGCGCGAGCTGACCGAGACCGACCTGGAGCGCGCCTACCGCACCACGGTCGATCCGCGCCTGAACTACGAGCAGGCGCTGGAGATCGCGATGCTGATCGTCCGCAAGCAGGCACAGCTCAACGCCCCGTCGAAGCTCTGAGGTTGTCCCGCACGCCGCCGACGGGCGGTCTGCGCCGGGGGTCGCAGCGGTCGCAGGACGCCGGGTCGGCGTCTCTGCGGCCGTCGCCGTGCGATGCTCACCTCCGGGCCGAAGCCCGACAGTGCGCCGGCCCTCGTCGGCGCGCGGGCCGGCGCTCACCGGATCGAAGCCGGGCGCCCCTGCTGGTTCGCGGCCCGCAGCGCGTGCGGAGGACGGCCTCGGTGATCTCGGGTCCGATGCCGTCGCCGGCGGCTACGGCGATCTGCCGGCGATGGTCGGCGGCGCCACGACGTCATTGCCGACCGCGCACGCGCTCAGTCCGCGGGGCGTTCCTCGATGCGATACGCCGCGTGGCAGGCGGTGCACTGCGCCATCACCGAGGACAGGTGCCCGAGCGCGACATCCTTGCGCCGCTCGCCGCGGGCTTCTTCGGCGATGGTGCCGTAGGCCTGGTGCATCGGCCGCGCCAGATCGAACCAGGTCGGCGGCAGATGCGCGCGGAATCCCGGCGGGCCGGCGGGGTGGCGCTGCGGACCCGGGCGCTGCGTGTCGGCCTGCTCGGTGACCGCGTTCCAGTCGTCCGCAGCCAGTGCGGACACCAGCCCCTGCACGTTGATGAGCTGGCCGCGCATCTCGGCGCGCAAGGCCGCGGCATCGGTCGGCGACAGCGGGATGGCGATGCGTGCATCGGCCGCCGCCGGCGTCTCGGCGGAGACGGCAGCGGCCAGGCCGGCCGTCGCCAGGCAGAACGGGAGGATCCAGACCGACACCTGCGAACGCATCTCGAGACTCCTCTTCGATGAATGACCGGGCGTCGCATCGGCGACCGGGGCGTCACGCGGCCCAACGCAGCGCCGCGTACGACACCAGGCCGACCGCGCAGGCCCAGCCCGACAACAGCCATCGCGGCACGGGATGCCGCGGCACGAATCCCACGCCGCGCACGAAGCCCGCGGCCATCGCCCACAGCAGCAGCGTGGCCAGACCGTGATCGGCCTTGCCCGCGGCGTTCGCCATCACCGGGGGCAGGGCGGTGCCGGCGACCATGATCGCCAGTCCGACCAGCAGCGCCGGCCAGTGCATGCGTGCGTCGGCGACGGGCGCCTCGTGCGCGGGGTCATCAGGCGTCCGGTCCGTGTCCATGGCGGTCTGCATGCTCCGTCTCCGATTGCTGGCGGTTCTCCTCGTTCTCGCCCCACATGGCGTTGAGGATGGACAGCAGCACGGCGAAGCCGACGCCGAGAATCCAGGCGAAATACCACATGGCGGGTCTCCTTCAGTGATCGGAATGGTCGGCGGTGGTCCCGCAGTTGCAGCCGCCCTGGCCGCGACGCGACGTGCAGGTGGGCTCGGACACCGGCAGCGTGCCGGCCATCCACGCCGCGATCGCCTGGTCGGGCAGCAGCACGTCGGTGACGATCAGCTGCACGCCGTGGCGGGCCATGCGCGCCTGCAGGCCGGGGCCGGCGCCGGCGGTGATCAGCACGTCCACGTCCTGCAGCGCGGGCGGCAGGCCGGCGACGGCGTGCAGCGTCTCCTCCTTGCCGAGCGTGCGCATCTCCCAGTCGCCGACGGTGCCGCCATCGATCCGACGGATCATGAAGTGCCGGCAGCGTCCGGCGTGCGAGGTGATCTGGCTGCGGTTCTGCGTGGTGAAGGCGATCGTGACCATGGCCGCCTCAGTACGCCGAATGTTCGTTGGCGCGGATCTGCGCGACGGTGACCTTGCCGCGCATCACCCGGTAGGCCCAACTGGTGTAGAAGACGATGATCGGCATGAAGATCACCACCGCCCAGAACATCAGGCCCAGGGTCAGGTGGCTGGAGGTGCTGTCCCAGATCGTCAGGCTGGCGCCGGGATGGGTGGAGGACGGCATCACGAACGGGAACAGCGCCGCGCCCGCGGTGCCGATCACGCCGACGATCGACAGCGACGACAGCACGAACGCGCCCAGCGTCCCGCCCGCGCGCACCCGCCAAGCGGCGAGCAGCGCGCCGGCGATGCCCAGCGCCGGCAGCAGCCAGATCAGCGGCTGGCGATCGTAGTTCGTCCACCATGCGTCGGCGCTGCGGACCACGGTCTTGGCCAGCGGGTCGGGCAGGGCGTCGGTGGCGGGCATCGACGTGATCGCATAGCCCTCGATCCCGCCGAAGCGCAGCCACAGCCCGGCGCCGACGAACGCGGCGACCATCACCAGCGCCGCGATGGAGGCGGCGCGGATGGTGCGGCGCTGCACGTCGCCCTCGGTGCGATGCGCGAGATACATGCCGCCGTGCATGGTGATCATCGCGCTGGACACCACGCCGACCAGCAGCGCGAACGGGTTGAGCAACGCCCAGAAGCTGCCGGTGTAGGTCGAGACCAGGGCATCGTCGAACCCGAACGGCACACCCTGGAACAGGTTGCCGAAGGCCACGCCGAAGATCAGCGGCGGTACCGCGCCGCCGACGAACAGGCCCCAGTCCCAGGTGCTCCGCCACGTGGGGTTGTGGATCTTGCTGCGGTAGTCGAAGCCCACCGGCCGGAAGAACAGCGCCCACAGCACCGCCAGCATCGCCCAGTAGAAGCCGCTGAAGGCGGTGGCGTAGACCAGCGGCCACGCGGCGAAGATCGCGCCGCCGCCGGTGATGAACCACACCTGGTTGCCGTCCCAGTGCGGGCCGACGGTGTTGATGACGACGCGGCGTTCGTCGTCGTTCTTGCCCACGAACGGCAGCAGCGTGCCGACGCCCATGTCGTGGCCGTCCATGATGGCGAAGCCCACGAGGAGCACGCCGACCAGCAGCCACCAGATCAGTTTCAGGGTCGTGTAGTCGAGCATGGTGCGATCTCCTCAGGCGTGGGCCGCGACGGGCGCGACTTCTTGGTCGTAGCGCCCCGTGCCGAGGCTGCCGGGCCCCTGCCGCGCGAAGCGCACCATCAGGTACATCTCGACGATCAGCAGCAGGGTGTAGAAACCGATGAAGCCGGCCAGCGAGCCGTACAGGCTTTCCACGCTCAGCGTCGACACCGACAGGTGCGTCGGCAGCACGCCGTAGATGGTCCACGGCTGGCGGCCGTACTCGGCGACGAACCAGCCCAGCTCGCTCGCGATCCACGGCACCGGCAGCATCCACAGCGCCCAGCGCAGCAGCCAGCGCTTGCCGCCGCAGCGGCCGCGCACGGTCTCGACGAACGCCAGCACGAACAGCGCGAGCATCGCGAAGCCGGCGGCGACCATCGCCCGGAACGCCCAGAACATCGGCGTGACCCGCGGCACGGTGTCGTCCACCGCGCGCTGGATCATCGCCGGCGTGGCCTGGCGTACGTCGACCACGTATTTCTTCAGCAGCAGGCCGAAGCCGAGGTCGGCCTTGTGAGCCTCGAACCGCGTCTTCGCGTCGGCGTCGTCGCGGTGCCTGCGCAACTGTTCGAGCGCGGCGACGGCCTCGATGCCGCTCAGGATCCGCTCGCGGTTCTTTTCCTTGATCTCGACGATGCCCGGAATCGTCTTCGTCACCGAGCGCGTGCCGATCAGGCCCAGCACCCACGGCACCTGCATCTCCCAGGTGTTGCGGCCGGCGCGTTCGTCGATGCCCGCCGCCAGCGCGAGGCCTGCCGGCGCCGGCTGCGTTTCCCACATCGCCTCGATCGCCGCCATCTTGGTCTGCTGCGCCTCGCCGACGGTGTAGCCCGACTCGTCGCCCAGCACGATCACCGACAGCGCCGAGGCCAGGCCGAACGCCGAGGCGACGCGGAAGCTGCGCTTGGCGAATTCCACGTTGCGGCCCTTCAGCAGGTACCACGCCGAGATCGACAGCACGAACATCGCGCCGGTGACGTAGCCGGCCGACACCGTGTGCACGAACTTCGCCTGCGCATCCGGGTTGAAGACCACGGCCCAGAAATCGGTCATTTCCATGCGCATGGTGGTGTAGCTGAACTCGGCGCCGACCGGGTTCTGCATCCAGCCGTTGGCGATGAGGATCCACAGCGCGGACAGGTTGGTGCCGATCGCCATCAGCAGCGTCACCAGCAGGTGCATCGGCCGCGTGAGCCGGTCCCAGCCGAAGAAGAACAGGCCGATGAAGGTCGATTCGAGGAAGAACGCCATCAACCCCTCGATCGCGAGCGGCGCGCCGAAGATGTCGCCGACGTAGTGCGAGTAGTACGCCCAGTTCGTGCCGAACTGGAATTCCAGGGTGATGCCGGTGGTCACGCCCAGCGCGAAGTTGATGCCGAAGAGCTTGCCCCAGAAGCGGGTCATGTCCTTCCAGACGACCTTGCCGGTCATCACGTACACGCTTTCCATGATCACCAGCAGCCAGGTCATGCCGAGCGTCAGCGGCACGAACAGGAAGTGGTACATGGCCGTCGCCGCGAACTGCAGCCGCGACAGGTCGACGAGGTGCTCGGAAATCATTCGGGTCGTTCCTGCTGGGTCGAAAGGAGATGCGAGGCGGCGGCTTCCGCCGTGATGGCGGGTCGTGCCTCGCGGAAGAAGCACCACCAGAGGGCGGCGAGGAGGACGCACTTCACTGCGAGCACGACGCCCAGGTGGCGTCGGAGCCATGCGGTCGTCATCGGATGCGGGCCTGCGTGGGGGGGGGCGGAGGGTGTGCCGGATGCCTCGCCTGCGCGTAGGCCCGGTCGGTCGTCGGATGGCCATGCTAGGCGGGCCTCCCCGTCGTCTCGATTGGGCATTTCGACGCAGTCGAAGCGGGTGTTCGGGGCCTCCGGTCGCGAGGGGCGTGCGTCAGTACCCGCTTCGCCACGACGATCGCGACGTGATGGCGCACCAGACGGGCGATGGACGAGGCGGGCTTCACACTCTCTCCAATGCAGCATCCGTGCCATCGCGAATCCGTCATGGCAGGTCTTTGAAATCAACGGCTTGCTCGCTCCGGGTCGACGCGTCCGCCGCGGAAACTGCCGAAAATGGCAGTCGCTGCTGCCAGAGTGGCATGATGGCTGCCTCGCCCGCGGAGCCGCCGCCATGGCCGGTGAACACAGTCCCGACGCTCCGACGCTGCTGGTGTCGCTGATCGACAGCCTGCCCGAGCCGCACATCCTGTTCGATCGCGATTACCGGATCCTCGCGGCCAATGCCGCGTACCGGGCGCAGTTCGGGGACGGTGCCGTCGTCGGCCGCACCTGCCACGCGGTGTCGCACCACGTCGACGTGCCCTGCGACCGCGCCGGCGAGTCGTGTCCGCTGGCGGCCGCGCTCGCCAGCGGGCAGCGCGAGAAGGTGCTGCACCTGCACCAGTTACCCATCGGGCAGGAATACATCGAAGTGGAGCTGACACCGCTGGCGGATGGCGACGGTCGTTTCGTCTACTTCCTGGAGAAGATGCTGCCGCTGCGCGCCGTGCGCGATGCCGGCCGCGGCCAGCGCTTGGTCGGGCGCGCGCCGGCGTTCCGGCGGATGCTGGAATCCGTGGCCCGCGTGGGGCCATCGCAGGCCAGCGTGCTGCTGCTGGGCGAATCCGGCACCGGCAAGGAACTGGTCGCGCAGGCCCTGCACGAGATGAGCCCGCGCCGCGCGCGGCCATTCGTGGTGGTGGAATGCGCCAGCCTGTCCGAGAGCCTGTTCGAGAGCGAACTGTTCGGCCACGAGAAGGGCGCCTTCACCGGCGCGAGCAGCGCCAAGCCCGGGCTGGTCGAATCCGCCGACGGCGGCACCCTGTTCCTCGACGAGGTGGGCGACATCCCGCTGTCGATGCAGGTGAAGCTGCTGCGCCTGCTGGAGTCCGGCTGCTACCGGCGCGTGGGCGGCAACGACCTGCGCCACACCGACCTGCGCGTGGTGTCGGCCACGCATCGTGACCTGCGGCGCATGGTGGCCGAGGGCGGGTTCCGCCAGGACCTGTTCTTCCGGTTGGCGACCTATCCGGTGCGCATCCCGTCGCTGCGCGATCGGCTGGAAGACATCGAACTGCTGGCGCGTGCGCTGCTGCAGCGCATCCCGGAAGGGCGCGAGCGCACGCTGACCGCCGGTGCGCTCGAACGCCTCCGCCGGCATGCTTATCCCGGCAACATCCGCGAACTGCGCAACATCCTGGAGCGCGCAGTGCTGATGGCCGACGGCGACCGCATCGGCGAAAGCCACGTGCGGCGTGCGATGGATGACGCGGTGTGGAGCGGCGCCGCGATGCCCGACGCCCCGTCGACGGACGACGACATCGGCGGCGATGCGCCGCGTCCCGGTTCACTGAAGGCGCTGGAAGCCGATGCGTTGCGCAGCGCGTTCGCGACGCACCGCGGCGATCGGCGCAGCCTGGCCGCGAGCCTCGGCATCAGCGAGCGCACGCTCTACCGCAGACTGCGAGCGCTGCAACTGATCTGAGGACGGGCGAAGGAATGGCGACCCGGCGATGGCCGGGCGGCGCCGCGCTCAGGCGGCTGGCGCGGCGTGCGGACCGCGCCGCTTGTAGAGATCGCGCGCCAGCACCCAGACGATGGCGACGTTGATCGTCACCACGCCCAGCGCGATCCAGCCGGGGCTGCGGATCAGTTCGTAGAGTTCGAACGGCACGTAGATGGCGGCGGCCAGGCAGCCCAGCCACGAGGCCCAGGCCTTGGCGCGCCACAGGCCCCAGGCTTCGACGAGATGCAGCAGCCCGTAGGCGGCGACCACGCCCGCGGCCCAGTGCACGGCGCCGGGGCTGACCTTCTGGGCGAGCACCGACAGGGCGCTGTGCTGCGCATCGAACTGGAACATCTCGACCAGCCGATGCAGGAAGGCCCGGATCGAGACCGGGCCGAAGAGTTCGAGGCCGCTGGCCGCGAGCAGGGCCAACAGGCTCTTGCCCAGTTCGATCAACGCGATGGCATGCAGCCCCGGATGCGCTTTGGGGCTTGGGTTGTAAGGCGCATCCGGTCGCATGTGCGGATTATGCCGCGCGCGAGGCCCGTTTGCGATCCACCTCGGTGCGCATCTTCTTGCGCAGGCGGATCTGCTTGGGGGTGACTTCGACCAGCTCGTCGTCGTCGATGAACTCCAGCGCCTGCTCCAGCGAGAACTTGATCGGCGGGATCAGACCCTCGTCGTCGTCCTTGCCGGAGGCGCGGAAGTTGGTCAGCTGCTTGCCGCGCAGGGCGTTGACCGTGAGGTCGTTGTCCTTGGCGTGGATGCCGACGATCTGGCCTTCGTAGATTTCCTCGCCCGGCTCGATGAAGAGGCGGCCGCGTTCCTGCATCGCGATCTGCGCGTACGCGGGCGAGCTGCCGGTGCCGTTGGAGATCAGCACGCCGTTCTGGCGCTGGCCGATGGCGCCGTCGGTCTTCGGGCCGTAATGGTCGAAGACGTGGAACAGCAGGCCGGTGCCGGCGGTGAGCGTGCGGAATTCGGTCTGGAAGCCGATCAGGCCGCGCGCCGGGATCAGGTAGTCGAGGCGCACGCGGCCCTTGCCGTCGGGCTCCATGTTCTGCAGCAGCGCCTTGCGCTCGCCGAGGCGGCCCATCACGCCGCCCTGGAACTGCTCTTCCATGTCGACGACCAGCGCTTCGTACGGCTCCTGCAGCACGCCGTCGATTTCGCGGATGATCACTTCCGGACGCGACACCGCCAGCTCGTAGCCTTCACGGCGCATGGTCTCGATCAGGATCGACAGGTGCAGTTCGCCGCGGCCGCTGACCTTGAACTTGTCGGCGTCGCCGGTGTCCTCGACCTTCAGCGCGACGTTGTGCTGCGTTTCGCGGGTGAGGCGATCACGCAGCTGGCGCGAGGTCAGGAACTTGCCGCCCGAACGTTCCTTCACGCCGGCGAACGGTGAATCGTTCACCTGGAAGGTCATCGAGATGGTGGGTTCGTCCACCGCCAGCACCGGCAGCTGCTCGACGGCGTCGGGCGCGCACAGCGTGTCGGAGATGCCGACGCCCTCGATGCCGGAGAACGCGATGATGTCGCCGGCCTGCGCCTCGGCCACTTCCACGCGCTCCAGGCCCATGAAGCCCAGCACCTGCAGCACGCGACCGTTGCGGGTCTTGCCTTCGCGATCGATGATCGTGACGTTCTGGTTGGTCTTCACCTTGCCGCGCTGGATGCGGCCGACGCCGATGATGCCGACGTAGTTGTTGTAGTCCAGCGAGGTGACGCGCATCTGGAACGGGCCATCGGGGTCCACGGGCGGCGCCGGCACGTGCTCGCAGATCGCCTCGAACAGCGGGGTCATGTCGCCGCCGCGCACGTCTTCGGTCATGCCGGCGAAGCCCTGCAGGCCGGAGGCGTAGACGGTGGTGAAGTCGAGCTGGTCGTCGGTGGCGCCGAGACGGTCGAACAGGTCGAACGTCTGGTCCAGCACCCAGCTCGGGCGCGCGCCGGGGCGGTCGACCTTGTTCACGACGACGATCGGCTTGAAGCCCATCGCGAACGCCTTCTGGGTGACGAAGCGCGTCTGCGGCATCGGGCCGTCCATCGCGTCGACCAGGATCAGCACCGAGTCCACCATCGACAGCACGCGCTCGACTTCGCCGCCGAAGTCGGCGTGGCCGGGGGTGTCGACGATGTTGATGCGCCACTGTTCGCCGGTCTTCGGATTCGTCCAGCGGATCGCGGTGTTCTTGGAGAGGATCGTGATGCCGCGTTCCTTTTCCAGATCGTTGCTGTCCATCACGCGGTCGGGGACCACGGCGCGTTCGTTCAGGGTGCCGGACTGCTTCAGCAGCTGATCGACGAGAGTGGTCTTGCCATGGTCGACGTGGGCGACGATGGCGATGTTGCGGAGGCGTTCGACGGAATTCTGTGCGGACATGGCGAATGGCGCCGCGGGTGGGCCGGGCGCGGATTGTCGTGAAGGAAGCCGACTATTATAGGCTGCCCGGTCGAGCAATGGCTCGATCGGCCTCGATTGCCCCGTTCATCAAGGACCCGCGCATGGCTCCGACCCCCTGGAAACCGCCGCTGTGGGCGCTGGCGCTGGACACCCTGGGCCTGCTGGTGCTGGGCCTCGGGCTGTGGATGCAGTTCTCGCCGGCATCGGCGATCGCACAGGCGTTGCCGGCCACGCTGCGGGTGCCGCTGCTGGCGCTGGGCGGGGTGATGGTGCTGCTGGGCTGGGCCGGTCTGGCGATGTCGTTGATCGCCAGCCGCCGGGGCTGAGCCGCGACGCCATGGTCTGCGGAAGTACGGCGGCGAATCGACGATTCTAGCGGTTTTCGCGTCATGCGCGCCTGCCCGGAGGCAAGGCGATGCGGGCGGAGGCGTGGGAGGCTGGCGCCATCCCATTTCCACCCCAAGGAAGCCCCATGCTTCAGGAAACCACCGGCGACATCCTCAAGACGCGTGCCCAGGCCATCGCCCACGGCGTGGCCCCGAACGACGATTTCCACACCGGTCTGGCGCTCTCGCTGCGCGAGTACGCCCCGGCGCTCTACAAGGACTTCCGGCATTACTGCCAGTCCACCCATCCCAAGCCCGGCACCCTGTGGACCTGGGCGGGCGCCGACGGTCGCCGCATCGTCAACCTGTTCACCCAGGACGGCGCCGAAGGCCACCACGGCGGCAAGCCGGGCAAGGCCAGCCTGCAGCACGTCCGCCATGCGCTGAAGGCGCTGCGGGCGGAGATCGAGGAACAGGGCCTGACCAGCATCGCGCTGCCGCGGCTGGCGACCGGCGTCGGCGGTCTGGCGTGGGACGACGTGCGCCCGCTGATCCTCGAACATCTGGCCGACGCGGGCATCCCGGTCTACGTCTACTCGACCTACCGCCCGGGCCAGCTGGCCGACGAAGTGTTCTGAATGACGGGGGCCACCGCCACGCCCGCCGGGGAGGGCGGGCGTGGTACGGTGTGCGCCCTTTTTCGTCGCCCGGAGACTCTGGCATGTCCCTGATCGCCCATTTCGACACCGACCGCGGCCCGATCCGCATCGAACTGTTCGCCGACAAGGCGCCGCTGACCGTCGCCAACTTCGTGAACCTCGCCCAGCGCGGCTTCTACAACGGCCTGGTCTTCCACCGCGTGATCGCCGACTTCATGGTCCAGGGCGGCTGCCCGCAGGGTCGCGGCACCGGCGGTCCGGGCTACAAGTTCGAGGATGAGGCCAACAACGGCGTCCGCCACGAGCGCGGCGTGCTGTCGATGGCCAACGCCGGCCCGAACACCAACGGCAGCCAGTTCTTCATCACCCACGTGGCGACCCCGTGGCTGGACGGCAAGCACACCGTGTTCGGCAAGGTGCTGGAAGGCCTGGACGTGGTCGACGCCATCCGCCAGGGCGACGTCATCAAATCGGTGAAGATCGAAGGCGACGCCCAGGCCGCGCTCGACGCGAAGGCCGACCGCGTGGCGGAGTGGAACAAGATTCTCGCCGCCTGATCCGGGCTGCGGCATCGCATGGAAAACGCGCCTCCGGGCGCGTTTTTCGTTTGCGGGGTTACTGTGGCGATGCAGTGCCGGCCTCCGACAGCCAGTCAGTGGGCGACGTGCCCGCATGCCGCGCCGCGAAGGCGCGCGCGAACGCCGAGGCATTCGCGTAGCCGACGTCGAGCGCCACGGTCTTCACCGGTTGCCCGCGCTTGAGCAGCGTCTTCGCGACGCTGAGGCGCCAGTCGGTCAGGTAGTCGCCCGGCGGCGTGCCGACGACGCGGTGGAAGTGCGCCGCGAACCGGGCGCGCGACATGCCGCAGACCCGCGCCAGACCGTCGAGCGTCCACGCCTCGCCCGGGGCGCCATGCATCGCGTTGAGCGCTTTCGCCAGGCGCGGATCGGCGAGGCCGGCGAGCACGCCGTCCGCGACCACGCCGGCGGTCATGCAGTGGCGCAGCAGTTGCAGGATCATCAGTTCGCTGAGGCGATCCAGCGCTGCCTGGCGCCCGCAGTAGCCGGCGAACGCTTCCTCGAACAGCAGTTCGAGCGTGCCGCGCAGCAGCGCGTTGTCGCGCAGCGGCAGCACCAGCCGCGCGGGCAGGCTGCGCGTCAGCGGATTGCCGGCGTCCGCGCCCAGTTCGATCGACGAACACACCAGCTCCGCGCCGTGCGCGCCTTCGCCGCGGATCCAGTGCGGGGCCGGCCGCGGATAGAAGATCAGGCTGGGCTCGGCGATCACGGTCTCGCCGGCGACGCCGTCGCCGATCCGCAGCGTGCCGCCGCGCAGCACGTGCAGGTGGCCGACGCCTTCGCGGGCGTCGAAATCGGCGGTGTCGCACAGGCTGCCGGTGTGGAAGACCCGGGCCCGCAGGCGGAAGCAGTCGAGCAGTGCGCTGAGGCGATCCTGCATGACGAGACGATCCGTGGCTTTTCGTGGACGAAATGATGCCATGCGTATCGGTCGAGCCGCCACAGTGGCGCCTCCTTCCACGGCTTCACAGGAGCCCCGCCATGACCACCTCGTCCCCCCGCATCGCCCCGCTCGACCCGGCCTCGGCCGATCCCGCCGTCGCCGCCACCCTCGCCGCGGTCAAGGCGAAGCTCGGCGTCGTCCCCAACCTGTTCCGCACCTTCGCCCGCGCACCCGCCACGCTCAACGGCTACCTGGCGTTCTCGGACGCGCTGGCCGGCGGCCGCCTCGATGCGGGTCGACGCGAGATCGTCGCCCTCGCCGTCGCGCAGGCGAACAGCTGCGGCTACTGCCTCGCGGCGCACACGCTGATCGGCAAGGGCGCCGGCCTGTCGGAAGCCGACATCCGGGCCGCGCGCTCGGGTGCCAGCGCCGATGCCGGCGATGCCGCGCTGGCGGCCTTCGCCCGGCGGCTGACCGAGACGCGTGGTGTGGTCGACGACGCCGAGCTGGCTGCGTTCAAGCTGGCCGGCTTCGACGACGGCCACGTGCTGGAAGTGGTGGCGCTGGTCGCGCTGAACACGCTGACCAACTACGTCAACCACGTCGCCGGCACGGTCGTGGATTTCCCGGCGGTGCCGCTGGAGATCGCGGCCTGAGTGCCACGGGACTTTCCGGAAACGCCGCGCACCTCCGGGCGCGCGGCGCAAGGCTGCGCGATTACTTGAACCGCATCCCGTCCAGCATCGCGTCCACGGCGGCGACGTCGCGGCCGTGGTAGTACTCCTTCGGGGCGACCCACACGATCAGGTTGAGCAGGCCGTTGCGTTCGGCGGCGGCGACGGTGCCGCGGTAGATCAGGCCGTCGGGATCGGCCATCTCGACGTCGAAACGGATGCCGTCCACGCCGCCGAAGCTGTGCGGGCGCAGGTTCGTCGCCTGCACGCCTACCCACTGGCCGTCGACCAGGCCGTCGGTAATCAGCTTCTGCACTTCGTCCAGGCGCATGCCGCTGCGGTACCACGGGCCGTCCGGGCGCGACTTGCGCTCGCGGGCCATCTGGAACACGTGCTCGCCCGGCTTGATCTTCGAGAAGATCAGCAGGCGGTTGAGCAGCACGCCGTCGATCGTCCAGATCTCGCGCCGGTTGGCCTTGATGCGGCTCCAGTCGAGCGTGGTGTCGAAGGTCATGTCGAAGGCCGACGCCTTGCCGGCGGTCTGCAGCGACTGGCTGGCGCAGGCCGCCAGCAGCAGCGCCAGCAGGGCGACCAGCAGCGTCTGCAGCAGCGGGCGCATCGTGCGCAGGGTCATGGCGTCTTCTCCCATCGTTCGAGGGTATGCCGCATCAGCGCGGCGTCGCCGGCCTCCGGGGCCGCGTCGAGGTAACGGCGCAGCGCCGCGATCGCGCCGGGCTCGTCGCCGTGCGCCTGCAGGTACAGGCCCTGCTCGCGCCACGCGGCGGCGGGCGGGTCGGGCAGGGCGAGCGCTTCGGCGTACAGCGTGCCGGCCTGCGCCATGTCGTCGCCCTTGTTGCGGCGGCGATGCGCTTCGGCGAGGTAGAACGTGGCCAGCGCCGCGGTGTCGGGCGTGGCGTCCTGCCTGAACTCGGACAGCACCTGCAGGCTGGTGTCGTAGGTGCGTCGCGACAGTTCGCCTTCCATCCAGCGCTGCAGGAACGGGCGGATCGCCGCGCGGTAGGCCTCGGCGTTGGTGACCGGGTGCTCGGTCGACACCTGCGCCGCGGCGGCGCGCATGTCGGTCAGGCGTTCCTCGGTCTTCGGGTGGCTGGCGAACACGCCGCCGCTGTGGTGGTGCTTGTCGGCCTGTTCCTCTCGGCGCATGCGCTCCCACACGCGCACGCCGCCCTGCGGGTCGTAGCCGAGCGCGATGGTGGCGGCGTAGCCGAGGCGGTCGGCCTCGCGTTCGTTGTCGCGCGACTGCTTGGACAGCCCGCCGATGCCGCCGAGATAGGCGATCTCGCCCGCCAGCGGGATGCCGCCGACCCAGCTCACCAGCCCGAACGTGCTGAGGAAGGCGCTGGCGCGCTTGGTGGTCTCCCAGCTTTCCAGCGAGTGCCGCGCCTTGTAGTGCGCGAATTCGTGGCCCAGCACCACCGCCAGTTCGGATTCGTCGCGCATGCGCAGCAGCGCGCCGGTGAACACCAGCGTCGCGCCGTTGGGCGCCATCGAGGCGTTGAACACCGGGTAGTCGACGATGTAGACGCGCAGGTCCTTGCAGTAGTCGCCGGTGACGCGGCAGACCACGCCCTCGACGTAGCGCTGCAAATCGGGGTCGTGGACCACGATCGGCGCCTGGCGCAGGTATTTCTCGGCCTGGTCGGTGCCGTACCACAGCTCGGATTCCGTCGAGCCCGGGGCCGGGCGCTCGCCCGGCTTGAGGTGCGGCAGCGGGGCGGCGGCCTTGGCGCCGGTCATCGCGCCCGCCAGCGCGGCGGCGAGCAGGGCGGCGGTGAAGGAGCGGGGCGCGCGCATGGGCGTCACTCCACCGGCAGCTTGCTGAGCATCTGCCGGACCGTGGTCGCCGCGCCTTCCTGGTCGCGCAGGTCGCCGCTCTGCTTGGCCAGCAGGTTGTACCAGACCACCTGGCCGGTGCGCAGGTCGACCAGCGTGGCCACGCCGACCTGGACCCCGCCGCCGATGTCGCCGCCCAGCAGCAGGGCACCGACGATGCGCAGCGCGGCACGGCCGCTGCTGGTGTAGCTGTCGCGCAGGTAGGTGAACAGGGCGTAGTCGGCGCCGGTCTGCTCGCGCAGCGCCTGCACGCCGGGGCCGAGGCTCCAGTCCATCCGCGCGCGGCCCTTGGCGTCCTTCTTGGTCGCCAGCACGTTGCCGGGGGTGGTGTACTGCAGGATGCTCATCGCCACCGCCTGGTGCAGGCGGATGACCTGGCCCAGCTGCGAGGCCGGGGCCAGATCGTCGGGGATGTCGTAGTCGGGGACCATCACCACGCGACGGCCTTCGAGCTGCCGGCGCACTTCGGCCGGATACAGCCGGCGCGCGGTCTCGGACCATTCGCGCCGGGGCTCCA
Organism: Lysobacter sp. DMC97; assembly: GCF_056313745.1. Classification (NCBI taxonomy): domain Bacteria; kingdom Pseudomonadati; phylum Pseudomonadota; class Gammaproteobacteria; order Lysobacterales; family Lysobacteraceae; genus Lysobacter; species Lysobacter sp. DMC97. The sequence goes on from NZ_JBQUZR010000003.1 coordinate 640,750, forward strand.
GCATGCCGCCGGCGGTGACCAGCGACAGCTCGATGTCCGGCTCGACCAGCGCGATGCTGCCGTCGACCTTGACCAGGCTGCCGGTGGCGTCGACGGCGGTGCGGGAGCGGGTGGCGGCCGCGGCGCCGGAGGTCGCCAGCACGCAGGCGACGAGCAGGGCGCAGGCGGGGTACAGCAACCGGGCGTACGGACGCATCTTCACGCGATTCCCCTCTTTCCGGGTCTCAGGACGGGTCTCATGGCGAGCATGCGCCCGGTCGCGCCGGGCAGCGGCCCTGTGCATGTTCCGGTTCCGCCGCACCGCGCATGCTGCGACGCGGGATCGCCGCGGCTACAATAGTGCATACCTTCTCCAGGTCAAACCCTCATGCCACAGCTCGCCCGGCGCATCGGCCGCGCCAAGCCCAGCGCGATCATGGTCGTCGCCGAAAAGGCCAAGAAGCTCAAGGCCGAAGGCCGCGACATCATCAGCTTCTCGATCGGCGTCCCGAACTTCCTCCCCGGCCCGCACGTGTACGAGGCGGTGCGCGAGGCCCTCGCGAAGGACAGCGGCCAGTACGGCAGCAACCGCGGCGCGGACGCGCTGCTCGACGCCTTCCTGCGCCACATCGAGGCGCTCGGCCTGACCGGCTACGCCCGCGCCAACGTGGTCACGGCGATCGGTGCCAAGCACATGATCTACAACTTGGCCGAGGCGCTGCTGGACGAGGGCGACACCATCGCCTTCCCGACGCCGTACTGGACCAGCTACGTCGACATCGCCGAGATCGTGAATGCGAAGATCGACCTGCTGCCGTGCCCGCCGGAACAGGACTACAAGCTCACCCCCGCGCAGCTCGACGCCGCGCTGGCGAAGAAGCCGAAGGTGTTCCTGTTCAACAACCCGTCCAACCCGACGGGCATGGCGTACACGAAGGACGAGATCGCCGCGCTGGCCGACGTGGTCGCGAAGCATCCGGACACGTGGATCATCACCGACGACATCTACAACACGATGGTGTTCGACGGCGTCGGCTACCACAACTTCCTGCATTTCCGCCCGGAACTGCGCGACCGCCTGATCTTCCTCGACTCGCTGTCGAAGACCTACGGCATGCCGGGCTGGCGCGTCGGTTTCATGGCCGGCCCAGAGTCCGTCGCGAAGGCCGTGGTCACGCTCAACTCGAACCACATCACCAACATCCCCGAGCTCACCACCGCCGCGGCGATCGCCGCGCTGGACGGCCCGCAGGACGTGCCGGCGCAGAAGTGCGCCGAGTTCCAGTCCAAGCGCGACGAGGTGATGGCGGTGCTGGCGCAGATCCCCGGCATCGTCTGCCCGAAGCCGCTGGGTGCGTTCTACGTCTTCCCCGACGTCAGCGCCTACTTCGGCAAGACCCACGGCCCCAGCGGCGCGAAGATCGCCAACGACGTCGACCTGTGCAACGCGCTGCTCGACGCCAAGGGCGTGGCCTGCGTCCCGGGCTCGGCCTTCGGCGAGCCGCGCGCGCTGCGCATCAGCTACACCTGCCCGACGCCGCAGCTGGCACCGGGCATGGCGCGGATCCGCGAGTTCTTCGCCGAGCTGTCCTGAACCACGGGCCGGGTCGCCTCCGCGATCCGGCCTTTTTCGTCGGGGGGCTGCATACGATTTCCCGACGCCTCCGCGGCCTTCGACGGAAGTCGTAGCCGCGGGCGATGGCCTCCCGGCCATGTCGCGTCTACCCTTGCCACCCGTCCCGATCGCGTTTCCTTCCTTCGATCTTTCCTCAAGGCTTTCTGGAGCTACCGCACATGAAGACCCCCGTCCGAGTCGCCGTCACCGGCGCTGCCGGCCAGATCGGTTACGCCCTGCTGTTCCGCATCGCCTCCGGCGAAATGCTGGGCAAGGACCAGCCGGTGATCCTGCAGATGCTGGAACTGCCGCTGGAGAAGGCCCAGGCCGCGCTCAAGGGCGTGATGATGGAGCTGGAAGACTGCGCGTTCCCGCTGCTGGCCGGCATGGTCGGCACCGACGATCCGAAGGTCGCGTTCAAGGACGCCGACTACGCCCTGCTGGTCGGCGCGATGCCGCGCGGCCCGGGCATGGAGCGCAAGGACCTGCTGCTGAAGAACGCCGAGATCTTCACTGTGCAGGGCAAGGCCCTGAACGACGTCGCCTCGCGCAACGTGAAGGTGCTGGTCGTCGGCAACCCGGCGAACACCAACGCCTACATCGCGATGAAGTCGGCCCCGGACCTGCCGGCGAAGAACTTCACCGCGATGCTGCGCCTCGACCACAACCGCGCGCTGTCGCAGCTGGCCGGCAAGGCCGGCGTCGCCGTCGCCGACATCAAGAAGATGGTCGTGTGGGGCAACCACAGCCCGACCATGTACCCCGACTACCGCTTCGCCACCGTCGGCGGCGCGTCGCTGCAGGACAAGATCAACGACGCCGACTGGAACGCCAACACGTTCATCCCGGTCGTCGGCAAGCGCGGCGCCGCCATCATCGAGGCCCGCGGCCTGTCGTCCGCCGCCTCGGCCGCCAACGCCGCCATCGACCACATGCGCGACTGGGCGCTGGGCACCGATGGCGACTGGGTGACGATGGGCATCCCGTCCGACGGCAGCTACGGCATCCCCGAAGGCGTGATGTACGGCGTGCCGGTGACCTGCGCCAACGGCGAATACACCCGCGTCGAAGGCCTGCCGGTCGACGAGTTCAGCCGCGCCCGCATGGACAAGACCCTGGCCGAGCTGGAAGAGGAACGCGCCGGCGTCGCGCACCTGCTGTAAGCGCACCCGTTGCCGATCCGAATGCCAGCCGGCTCACCCCCGGCTGGCATTTTCGTTTGCGAGGCATTGATCTCTTGCTTTGGTAGAGCGGCCTTCAGGCCGCTGCTCTTGATCCATCGCACATCTCCAAAAGCAGCGGCCTGAAGGCCGCTCTACCAAGCGAGGAGCGTCTTCATGATCCCCGCCTCCGACCAAGGTCGGAAGGCCGCCGTCGCCGCGCGGGACTATGCTCCCGGCATCGCGCCACGCCGGGAGGGGCCATGCGCTACGAAGACGAATATCGCCGATCGGTCGAAGAAACGGAGGCATTCTGGGCGGAGCAGGCCAAGGCCATCCACTGGCACGTGCCGCCGCACACGATCCTGCAATACGACGAGCCGCCGTTCCGCAAATGGTTCGTCGGCGGCGAGACCAATCTCTGCTACAACGCCGTCGACCGGCACCTGGAGGCGCGCGGCGACCAGCTCGCGCTCGTCGCGATCTCCACCGAGACCGACACCACCCGCGAGATCACCTACCGCGAACTGCATCGCGAGGTGAATGCCTTCGCCGCCGTGCTGAAGCGGCTGGACGTGGGCCGCGGCGATCGCGTCGTGATCTACATGCCGAACATGGCCGAGGCGGTGTTCGCGATGCTCGCCTGCGCGCGCATCGGCGCGATCCACTCGGTGGTGTTCGGCGGCTTCGCCGCGCACAACCTCGCGCTGCGCATCGACGACGCGAAACCGAAACTCCTCATCGCCGCCGACGCCGGCATGCGCGGCGGCAAGGTCATCCCGTACAAGGCGCTGGTCGACGCCGCCTGCGCCGAAGCCGAGTTCGCGCCGCCGAAGGTGCTGATCGTCTCGCGCGGGCTCGACCCGGCCGAGCCGAAGGTCGCCGGCCGCGACGAGGACTACGCCACGCTGCGCACCGCCGTCGGCGATGCGCAGGTGCCGGTCGAATGGCTGGAGTCGAACGAACCCAGCTACCTGCTCTACACCTCCGGCACCACCGGCAAGCCCAAGGGCGTGCAGCGCGACGTCGGTGGCCATGCGGTCGCGATGGCGCTGTCGATGCGCACCGTCTACGACGTCGGCCCCGGGCAGACGATGTTCTCCACGTCCGACGTGGGCTGGGCCGTCGGCCATTCGTACAACGTCTACGGCCCGCTGATCGTCGGCGCGACCTCGCTGCTGTACGAAGGCCTGCCGGTGCATCCGGATCCCGGCATCTGGTGGGCGCTGTGCGAGAAGTACCGCGTGCGCACGATGTTCTCCTCGCCGACCGCCGCGCGCGTGCTGAAGAAGCACGACGTCGATTACATCCGCCGCCACGACCTGACGTCGCTGCGGTACCTGTTCCTCGCCGGCGAACCGCTGGACGAACCCACCGCGCACTGGATCACCGACGCGCTGGGCAAACCGGTCATCGACAACTACTGGCAGACCGAGACCGGCTGGCCGGTGCTGTGCCTGCTGCCGGGCCTCGACATGAAGCCGGTGAAGTTCGGCTCGCCGGGTTTCCCCAACCTCGGCTACCGCACGAAGATCATCCACGAATCCACCGGCGAGGAAGTCGGCCCCGGCGAGAAGGGCGTGCTGGTGCTGCAACCGCCGCTGCCGCCGGGCTGCATGAGCACGCTGTGGCACGACGACGCGCGCTTCCTGCGCAGCTACTTCGGCCACTTCAAGGAACTGCTGTACAGCTCGCTCGACTGGGCGATCCGCGACGAAGACGGCTACACCTTCATCCTCGGCCGCACCGACGACGTCATCAACGTCGCCGGCCATCGCCTGGGCACCCGCGAGATCGAGGAAGCCGTGTCCAGCTGCCCCGTCGTCGCCGAAGCCGCGGTCGTCGGCGTCGCCGACGAACTGAAAGGGCAGGTGCCCGTCGTCTTCGCCACCCTGCGCCAGACCACGACGGAGCGCGACGCCCGCGTCGCCGCCGCCGACGGCATGCGCAAACAGGTCGAGCACAGCCTCGGCGCCGTCGCCCGTCCCGCCCGCATCTACGTCGTCGGCGCGTTGCCGAAGACACGCTCCGGCAAGCTGCTGCGCCGCTCGCTCCTCGCCCTCGCCCAGGGTGGCGACCCCGGCGACCTGTCCACCCTCGACGACCCGAACGCGCTGGAAGAAGTGAAGCGCGCGCTGGCGCGGGGGCCGGAGTTCGGGAGCTGAGGCCTCGCATGTCTGCGTCGCCCGGGTAAGCCACCGTAGGGCGGGCTCAAGCCCGCCATTGCGTGACATCACCTTGCCTCGAAGAGGATCGAGCCGCGATGCGGGTTCCGGGTGATCGTGATCCCCTCTTTAGTCATCCCGAGCCGAAGGCGAGGGATCTGCTTTATGCCGCAACACCATCCCCGTCATCCCGGCGGTTTTCAACAGCCGAATGGCTGGTCACGCCGGGATCCCGCTTTGAAGGAACTGCTGTCGTTCTCTTGTTTCGCTCGCTGCCGCGAGCGAGTGACTTTTCTTTGCTTGTGCAAAGAGGGTGTTGCCGAATCACCCCTCGCTCAGCCCCCTGAGCAGCCTTCTGGCTTCGGAGAGCCAGACCCAGCTCTCGG